>DXAU01000040.1 GCA_019116885.1 Candidatus Mediterraneibacter pullistercoris
AATCGATGAGATGCCGAATGAATACTAGGGAAAGGAAGAAATATCATGGAAAATATGGTAAATGTATATTTTTTCGGTAAGAAATACAGTGTGCCGGCTGACCTGACGATCATGACAGCTATGGAATATGCGGGATATACACTGAAAAGAGGATGCGGCTGCCGCCACGGCTTCTGCGGAGCCTGTGCAACGATCTACAGGATCAAAGGCAAGAATGAGTTAAAGACATGCCTTGCCTGTCAGACGCAGGTGGAAGAGGGCATGTATGTGGCAACTGTACCGTTCTTCCCGACAGATAAGAGAACATATGACATTGAAGACATTAAACCGGAACAGAGGATCATGATGGATCTGTATCCGGAGATCTACAGCTGCATCGGCTGCAATGCCTGCACAAAGGCCTGCACGCAGGATCTCAATGTTATGCAGTACATCGCGTACGCACAGCGCGGAGAGTTCGAGAAATGTGCGGAAGAATCTTTTGACTGTATCGGCTGCGGATGCTGCTCTGTGAGATGTCCGGCTGAGATCTCCCACCCGATGGTAGGAGTCCTTGCAAGAAGACTTACCGGAAAATACATTGCACCTGAGTCAAAGCATCTGACAAACCGTGTGGAAGAGATTCATCACGGGGACTACGACGAGCTGATCGAGCAGATCATGCAGAAGCCAATCACAGAGATGCAGGAGCTTTACAATAACAGAGAGATCGAGAAATAAGGAGGGAAGATCATGTTTACACCGGAAATGATGGAATCCGTGAAAAAAGTGGAGGCCACCAGAGAAGAACGTCTGGGCAAAGAGCTGAGACGTATGACAGCGGACGAGAAAGATGCCCTTCTGAAAGAGTTCCATCCTGATTACAGGGAAGAGGCATTTGCAGAGATCAAGGTAGGCCCGAACAAAGGGCAGAAAGCGCCGGAGGAGCTGGTACATCTGCTCCACTCCAACAGCCGTCTGCTCACAGAGAAGATCGACATTAACAAAGTGGATTATGACGTGGACGTGCTTGTCATCGGAGGCGGCGGTGCAGGATCATCTGCAGCGATAGAAGCTCACGAGGCGGGAGCAAATGTCATGATGGTGACAAAACTGCGTATCGGCGATGCCAACACGATGATGGCGGAGGGCGGTATCCAGGCGGCTGACAAGGAGAACGATTCTCCGGTACAGCACTATCTGGATGCGTTCGGAGGCGGACATTTTGCCGCAAGACCGGAGCTCTTAAGACGCCTTGTAATGGAAGCGCCGGATGCGATCAAATGGCTCAATGAGCTGGGCGTTATGTTCGATAAGGACAAAGACGGCAGAATGATTACAACACACGGCGGCGGAACGTCAAGAAAGAGAATGCATGCCTGCAAGGACTACTCCGGAGCAGAGATCATGCGTACACTACGCGATGAAGTATTAAACCGCCAGATCCCGGTCGCTGAGTTTACCGTAGCGGTAGAGCTGCTCAGAGACGACAGGGGACAGGTTGCAGGCGCTGTTCTTCAGAATCTGGAGACAGAAGATTATCTGGTGGCACGCGCGAAAACCGTCATTATCGCGACAGGCGGTGCAGGACGTATGCACTATCAGGGATTCCCTACATCAAATCACTACGGAGCGACGGCGGACGGCCTGATCCTGGGATACCGTATGGGAGCGCCGCTTCTGTACCAGGATACGATCCAGTATCACCCGACAGGTGTTGCTTATCCGTCACAGATCTTCGGAGCCCTGGTGACAGAGAAAGTACGTTCTGTGGGCGCACAGCTTGTAAACGTGGACGGTGAAGCGTTCATGCATCCGCTGGAGACACGTGACGTGGCTGCGGCATCGATCATCCGCGAGTGTACAGCACGCGGAAAAGGCGTGACAACACCGCTCGGAAGCGGCGTTTGGCTTGATACACCGATGATCGAGGAGATTGGCGGACCGGGAACAATTGAGAAACGTATTCCGGCTATGCTCCGTATGTACATGAATTATGATATCGATATGAGAAAACTTCCGATCCTCATTTATCCGACGCTTCACTATCAGAACGGCGGACTTGAGATCGGCGGAGACGGATTTACAAAAGTAATCGATAACCTGCTTGTAGCAGGAGAAGCAGTCGGCGGAATCCACGGAAGAAACCGTCTGATGGGCAACTCACTTCTTGACATCATCGTATTTGGACGCAACGCAGGTAAGGCTGCGGCAGCAAAAGCCAAGAATGTAGAACTGGGAACGATGAATCTGGATCACATCCAGGCGTATGCTGAGGAATTAAAAGAGGCAGGACTTGACACAGGCGATGTATCTCCGCTCCTTCTTCCGAAGTATGCAAGACATGAGAGATAGGAAAGGGAGAGAAGATGTTTATAGTAAATTGGTTTCAGGAAAGTGTGCTCGGTAATACGCTGATGGTCGTATTCCTTGTCGCTTTTATCGGCTATCTTGTGGGCAGCATCAAGATACGGGGTGTAGAGCTGGGAACGGCAGGCGTACTGCTTGTCGCTCTCGTGTTCGGACACTTCGGATTTGAGGTGCCGGATCTTGTGCGTGAGCTCGGACTGATCTGTTTCGTGACGTCTGTAGGCTTTATCGCAGGGCCGAAGTTTTTCCGCAACTTTAAGATCAATGCAAAATCCTACATTCTGCTGGGGCTTATCATTATCGCGTCGGGAGCGCTGACGACGGTGGCGATTATTGAGATAGCGGGCGTGCCGTCCGACATCAGCGTTGGTATGATGTCTGGAGCTCTTACGAGCACACCGGGACTTGCAGCGGCGATCGATGCAACAGGATCGGCAAATGCTTCTGTCGGATACGGTATTGCATATCCGTTTGGTGTTGTCGGAGTTGTGCTCTTCGTGCAGCTCATACCGAAATTCCTGAAGACAGATATGGCGGCAGAGCGTGCCAAATTCGAGGCAGCTCAGAACGTAGGAGATGACGCGCTGAAGAAGAAAGAGAAACTTTTCGTTGTGGACGAAATGGGATTCTTCGCATTCGCGCTTGCTATTGCTCTTGGAATTGTCCTTGCGAAGATCGTGATTCCGCTTCCGGGCGGGGCAGAGTTCTCGCTGGGAACATCCGGCGGCCCACTAATCGCCGGCCTGATCCTCGGACATTTCGGACATGCAGGAAAGATCAGTTTCCATGTGGAAAAATCTGTGCTTGAGTGTTTAAGAGAGTTTGGTCTGGCACTGTTCCTCATTGGAGCAGGAGTAGAGGCTGGCGCCGGGTTCATTGAGATCCTCAAAGAACAGGGGCTTGTGCTTTTTATCTACGGAGCGCTCATCACGCTCATTCCGATGATTATCGGATACTTTGTGGCAACAAAGATAATGAAGTTAAGTCTGTTCAACACACTTGGTTCTATCTGCGGCGGCATGACAAGTACACCGGCGCTTGGAACACTGATCCGTGTGACGGGAACAGACGACGTGGCATCTGCCTATGCGGCTACATACCCGGTAGCGCTCGTGTTTGTCGTACTGGCATGCCAGTTTATCGGCATTTTCCTGTAATACTTAATTCAGCAAAAACAGCTTTATCAGTAATTGTTAGACAGACTGTGCTGCGGGTCATCCATAACAGAGATCCGCAGCCGGTACAGATCAAGGAACATAATATTAGGAAAGGAGTTGACTTCCATGCGTGAAATCAATGTAAGTACACTCACCGATGTGATCGAGAGACTTTGCATCGATGCAAACAATCATCTCCCAGGAGATGTAAAATGTGCGATCCGTGACTGCCGGGCATGTGAGGACGGAGAGATCGCCCAGGGCGTTCTGGACAATATCATCGAGAACTTTGAGATCGCAGACAGCGAGAATGTGCCGATCTGTCAGGATACCGGTATGGCATGCGTATTCCTTGAGATAGGGCAGGACGTACATCTTGTGGGCGGCGATTTAAGAGAGGCTGTCGACGAGGGTGTGCGCCGCGGATATACAAACGGATATCTGAGAAAATCTGTTGTGAAAGATCCGGTGCGCCGCGGAAATACAGGCGACAATACACCGGCTATGCTCTACACGGAGATCGTGCCGGGCGATCAGATTAAGATTACGGTAGGACCGAAAGGATTCGGCAGTGAGAACATGAGCCAGATTCGCATGTTCAAGCCTTCTGCAGGTCTTGATGGTATCAAGGATTTCATTCTTGAGGCTGTCGAGACGGCAGGCCCGAACCCATGTCCTCCTATGGTAGTGGGCGTCGGCATCGGCGGTACATTTGACAAGTGCGCGCTTCTGGCGAAGAAAGCACTCATGAGACCGCTTGATTCTTCTAATCCGGATCCGTTCTATGCTGATCTTGAGAAAGAGATGCTTGAGAAAGTAAACGAACTGGGAATCGGGCCACAGGGATTCGGCGGCAAGACGACAGCGATCGGCCTCAACATCGAGACTCTGCCGACACATATCGCAGGGATGCCCTGTGCAGTCAATATCAACTGTCATGTGACACGCCACAAATCGGAGGTGATATAAATGACAAGAAAGATTACATTACCACTCACAGAAGAACTTGCTAAGACACTCCATGCAGGAGACCAGGTGCTCCTTACAGGAACGATTTATACATCCCGCGACGCCGGACACAAGAGAATGTGCGAGGCGCTTGCAAAAGGAGAGAATATCCCGTTCGATCCGAAAGACGCGACGATCTACTATGTAGGACCGACTCCGGCGAAACCGGGACAGGTTATCGGAAGCGCAGGTCCGACAACGAGCGGACGTATGGACGCATACGCACCGACGATGATGTCAGTTGGAGCACGCGGCATGATAGGGAAAGGCGCACGTCTTCCGGAAGTGGTAGATGCCATGAAGAAATACAGCGGTGTGTACTTTGGCGCGATTGGAGGGGCAGGAGCGCTGCTTGCAAAATGCATCAAGAAAGCTGAACTCATCGCATATGAAGACCTTGGAGCAGAGGCTCTCAGAAAACTTTATGTAGAGGACATGCCGCTTGTTGTCATTATCGACAGCGAGGGGAATAACCTCTATGAAGAGGGGAGAAAGACATATCTCGACTCCAAAAAGTAAGTGACGGAGAAAAAATAATTTGCCGGAACACAAGTGGCGTTTGTGTTCCGGCTGTTTTTTGCAGTACATGCTTATTATAATATGTTGATAAAGCGGCGGAATGATTTCAGCCCTTCTTCCGTGCATTTATATACGCCTGCATCCTCAAGCACCTGACAGAAGACTTTACCGACTTCCTGTTCAAGGATGTGCATGATATTGTCTTCGTTGATATCTGCATAGGACGGCAGGAACTCGTCAGCCCAGTCTGCATGTTTCGCGATCTGCTCGTTACTCCGGAGGTCTTTGCCTTCGAGGATATATTCTTTGAGAAGCTCCATCTCGCCTTTTAAGCGGGCGGGAAGGACTGCCAGTCCCATGACCTCGATCAGACCGATATTTTCTTTTTTGATGTGGTGCAGCTTTGCATGCGGATGATATACACCGAGCGGGTGCTCCTCTGTGGTGATATTATTTCTCAGAGTCAGGTCGAGTTCATACAGTCCGTCCCTCATGCGTGCGATCGGGGTGATCGTATTGTGGGGCGTACCGTCTGTCTCAGAGAAGATAAAGGCTTCCTCGTCTGTGTAGGAGCGCCATTTGCCGAGAATATGATCCGCAAGACCGATGATGCGTTCTGTGTCTTTTCCGCGCAGACGGATAACGGAGAGCGGCCATTTTACAATGCCTGCTTCCACGTCCTCAAATCCGGAAACGGTGAAGTTTTCGATGACCGGAGCTTTCGCCATGGCGAATGTGTAGTGTCCGCCCTGGAAATGATCGTGGCTTAAGATAGAACCGCCGACAATGGGAAGATCTGCGTTGGAGCCGAGGAAATAGTGCGGAAACAGTTTGATGAAGTCAAAAAGTTTCGCAAATGCATTGCGGTCGATCTTCATCGGGGTGTGCTCGCCGTTAAATACAATGCAGTGCTCGTTGTAATATACATATGGGGAATATTGGAATCCCCATTTCTTCCCCTGGATTGTAATCGGGATGATGCGGTGGTTCTCACGCGCCGGATGATTGACGCGTCCGGCATAGCCTTCGTTTTCCATGCACAACTGGCATTTCGGATACGCGGAAGATTTCGCGGCGCCTGCAGCCGCAATTGCTTTCGGGTCTTTCTCCGGCTTGGAGAGATTGATCGTGATATCGAGCGTGCCATACTGTGTTTCCACTGTCCATTTCCGATCGCGTTCGATGCGGTAGCGGCGGATATAGTCGCTGTCCTGGCTGAGTTTATAGTAGTACTGGGTGGCAGTCTCCGGTGAGACATCATATTTCTTCCAGAATTTCTCCTGTATCTGCGATGGCCTTGGCACAAGGCAGTTCATGAGCTTTGTGTCAAAGAGATCGCGGTATGTGACGCTGTCTTCAATGATGCCGCGCTTTACGGCCTCGTCAAGAAGATCTTTTAACACATCCTCGAGAACGATATTATCAAGATCACAGGAGACGTCCTCATAGTCGTCTTCTTTCATAAGGTCGAGCAGAAGATTGGTCGTGTAGATTCTTTCACTCTCAGGCGTCAGCCCGGTGCTGATACCGTACTGCACCAGCTTTTTGATTGATTCATATAACATGATAAATCTCCTTTCGGCAGAGCATCGCCGGTGCGCAATGACCGGCACCGGCGTATTGGTCTGAGTAAAATATGTTGAAATATGCCCCTGATATCAGTCCAGCCTGGAAGCGCCGTCGCCGATATCCACAGTGTAGAATTCAGCTTCGTGGCCAACCTTTTCTTTGTATGCCTTTCCGATACTCTCGATAAATGTGTCAACAGCCTCATTCTTTACGATACTGACTGTGCATCCGCCAAAGCCGCCGCCTGTGATGCGGGAGCCGATAACGCCCGGGATCTTCCAGGCAAGATCGACAAGGATGTCAATCTCTTCGCAGGAGACTTCATAGTCGTCTCTAAGAGAGATGTGGGACTGGTTCATCAGCTCTCCGAATTTTGTGATATTGCCGTCTTTTAAAGCAGCCACGGCATCAATTGTGCGCTGATTCTCATACACAGCATGTTTTGCACGTTTTAACTGTACCGGATCAGTGATGATATCCTTAGCAGCTTCAAATTGTTCAGGGGTAAGATCACCAAGCGCTCCGATATCCAGTTTGGTCTTGAGAGCCGCGAGCGCATCTGTGCACTCCTGACGCCTGTCGTTGTAAGCAGAATCCACGAGGCTGTGCTTTACTTTGCTGTTAGTGATAATAATCTTGGCGTCATCGAGTTTAATCGGAGCATACTCGTATTTCATCGTATTTGTATCCAGGAAGATAGCATTGTCCTTTTTGCCCATGGCAACTGTGAATTGATCCATGATACCGCAGTTGCATCCGTTGAAATTGTTCTCTGAGTACTGGCCGATAAGGGCAAGGTCTGTCATGCTCAGATCGGTGATGCCAAACAGGTCTGTAAGGATCACTCCCGTGAGTACCTCAAGGGAAGCAGAAGAGGAGAGTCCGGCTCCGTTCGGTATATTTCCCCAGATGACCATGTCGAATCCGCTGTCAAGCTTATATCCTTTTCCTGCAAAAGTCCAGACTACTCCGAGGGGATAGTTTGCCCAGTTGTATTCCTGACTGTATGTAAGATCATCAAGAGAAACCTCAACAACCCCGAATTTATCCAGGTTCATGGAATAAAAGTGTATGATCCGGTCATCTCTCTTTCTGGCAGCTCCATAGGTTCCCATGGTGAGAGCACAGGGAAAGACATGTCCGCCGTTGTAATCCGTGTGCTCGCCGATCAGGTTGACGCGGCCCGGTGAGAAGTAGAAATGCGCACCGTCGGAATTTCCGAAAAGCTCTGCAAATTTGTCAAATAATTTCTGTTTCATCTGATTCTCCTCCTAAATTTTAAAATGAAATATGAATCACGGTATGTATTCTGTCTCCAGTATATATGACAGACCGTGGGGCGTCTATAAAAATTACGTGCAATTTTATGTAAAAATGTTGCGAGGATACAGGGGAAAATATTATAATGATTTTGTTCCCGTTTACGAAAGGACAGAGAACGGGAAGAGAGAGGTAAGGATCATGTCTGATTCATACAAATATTCATATAAGATAGGGGAAGATTTTCTCAACTCACTGTCCGTCTATAATGTGGGTTACCAGAAGTGTGAGCCGGAATACCAGTGGGGACCGGGCGTCAGAGATCATTACTGCATCCATCACATCCTTTCAGGAGGCGGGCGCTATACTATGGGAAAGGTGACGGTGCATCTTGAGAAAGGTGACACATTTATCCTGTTTCCGGGAACAGAATTACAGTATCAGGCAGACAGGGACGAGCCCTGGGAGTACTGCTGGGCCGGTTTCATGGGAACGGATGCCGCGTCTATCATACGGAGCACTGAATTCAGCAGAGAGACGCCGTATATCTTAAAAGGAAAGATACCGGCGGAGGAGATACGCAGAGGACTGGAGGAGATCTATCAGCTCAAAGGGAACACCTATGAGTCCACAGTTGCGATGACGGGAAAGCTCTACAGCCTTCTGGCTGTGTTTATACATTATGCCGGGCATACCGAACCGGAGAAAGACCCGCATGTGATGTATGTTGAAAAGGCGATGACGTACATTGAAACAAACTATTCCTATCCGGTTACTGTAGAAGATATCGCCTGTTACGTGGGGATCAGCAGGAGTCATCTCTTCCGGTCCTTCCAGCACTATATGAGGAAATCGCCGAAAGATTATCTGACCGGATACCGGATCAGGCAGGCGTGTCATCTCCTGCGGGAGACGGATCTCTCCGTCTCGGCGATTGCATATTCGGTCGGGTTCGAGAACAACCTTTATTTTTCAAAAGCATTTCGCAAACAGAAAGGAGTGAGTCCTTCTGAGTACAGAAGAGCAAAAAACAGTAAATGAATATTCGAGGACGGAGCTTTTGATCGGTCATGAAAAAGTGGAGAGACTCAGAAAAGCATCCGTTATGGTATTCGGTGTGGGCGGCGTGGGCTCCCACTGCATCGAAGCCCTTGCGAGAAGTGGGATCGGGAAACTGATTCTTATAGATAACGATACCGTATCCATTACAAATATCAACCGCCAGTCTGTAGCGTACCACAGTACGGTGGGCCGTCTCAAGACAGAGGTGATGGCGGAACGTATAAGAGATATTGATCCCGGCATCGCTGTTAAGACATATGAAACTTTTGTGCTTCCGGACAATGTTGACGAGATACTGGATGCGGAACCGGATGTTGACTATATCGTTGACGCCGTGGACACTGTCAGTGCCAAGATAGCTGTCGCAGAGAGAGCAGTACAGAGGGGGATCAGCATGATCAGCAGCATGGGTACGGGAAACAAACTCCACGCGGAACAGTTTACGATCGCGGATCTCGCTGATACGAGTGTGTGCCCTCTGTGCCGGGTGATGAGAAAGGAATTGAAAAAGAGAGGGATCACACATCTGAAAGTGCTGTACTCCAGCGAGAAGCCTGTGGATACAGCCGGACGCATGACGGGGGAAGATACAGGAAAGAGACGGGCGGTACCCGGAAGCATATCTTTCGTGCCGCCGGTAGCAGGCCTACTGATCGCAGGAGAGGTGATCCGGGAACTCGCCGGCTGTGAGTAAACATAAGCATGCCAGGAAATCTGGAGCGGAAAGGAAGACGGAAAATGGATCTGTTTGATTATATGAGAGAGACAGACAAGGAAAAGGAAGCGCCCCTGGCCTCAAGGATGAGGCCTGAGACTCTCGATGAGGTGGTCGGGCAGCAGCATATCGTCGGAAAGGACAAGCTCCTCTACCGTGCGATAAAAGCCGATAAACTGAGCTCGGTCATATTTTACGGACCGCCGGGGACAGGAAAGACGACTCTTGCGAAAGTGATCGCTAACACGACGAGCGCTCAGTTCAGGCAGATCAACGCCACTGTGGCGGGGAAAAAAGACATGGAAGAGGCAGTCAGAGAGGCGAAAGACTTAAGAGGGATGTACGGGCGGAAAACTATCCTTTTTATCGATGAGATACACAGGTTCAACAAAGGACAGCAGGACTATCTTCTTCCATTTGTAGAAGACGGAACTGTGATACTGATCGGAGCGACGACGGAGAATCCTTATTTTGAAGTGAACGGCGCTCTTATCTCCAGATCAACCATATTTGAACTCAAACCACTGGAAAAAGAAGATATACGGGAACTTCTTGTCAGAGCGGCGTCAGACACGAAGAAAGGCATGGGGAGCTTCCATATCCACCTCGACGAGGAAGCGCTGGAATTTCTCTCAGATATGGCAGGCGGAGATGCGAGAAATGCGCTCAATGCTCTGGAACTTGGGGTTCTGACGACAGAGCGGAGCGGGGACGGATTCATCCATATTACGGAAGAGGTAGTGTCTGAATGTATCCAGAAGAGGGTCGTGAACTATGACAAGCGGGGAGACAGCCACTATGATATCATCTCTGCCTTTATAAAGAGTATGAGGGGATCAGACCCGGATGCTGCGGTATATTACCTGGCCAAGATGCTCTATGCAGGAGAAGATGTCCGGTTCATCGCGAGACGCATCATGATCTGCGCTTCGGAGGACGTGGGCAATGCAGATCCCATGGCGCTCACCGTGGCAGTCTCGGCGGCACAGGCAGTAGAGCGCGTCGGTATGCCCGAGTCTCAGATTATCCTGTCCCAGGCAGTGACATATATTGCGTGCGCACCGAAGAGCAACTCGGCATGCAATGCCATATATGCCGCTAACGAGGCGGTTCAGAGATACCGGACGAGCGTGCCGCCGCACCTGAGGGACGCGCATTACAGAGGGGCGGAGAAGCTCGGGCGGGGGACGGGATACAAGTACGCACATGACTATCCCGGCCATTATGTGAAACAGCAGTATCTGCCGGATGAAATAAAAGACGCCAGATTCTATGAACCCGGCGTGCTCGGCTATGAGGTACAGATCAGCGAATATCTAAAGAAGATTCGACAATAGAAGAGCGTAGACCTCCTGACTCTTTGAGTACCAGCGGTTTGCAATGGCTTCAGCTTCTTTTTCGGTTGGCACAGTCAGTTTCAGATCGATGAGGCTGGAGCCGTTTTCTACAATCTGGCAGCGCACTTCATATTCGCTGTTTGTGTTCAGATAAAAATTTGCTTTTACTGCAACCTCTTCCTTGAGATCATATTGTTTTTCCCGGAGGAAATCATCGATATCTTTCCTTATGGCGTAAGAGATCTTTTTGTTGAAATAGAGGATCGTCTCAGCGCCGATTTCCGTCAGGTGATACAGCGTGCGGTTATGTGCCGTCTCAGGGCGTATGAGACCGGAAACGGCAAGCTCTGAGAGCGTCTCCTGCAGCTTAAAATAAGTTGTGTATCCCTTATCCAGTACAAATTCAGAAATCTGTGAAGTTGTGAGAGGAAAATCAACTTTATCCAGCATATACAGTATGATCAGTTTATAGAGGGTGAATGATTCAGCCATGATATTCCTTTCCCTGCCAGATATTATTTTGTTTCAGGTATTGATGCAGACGATTCAGCACAGTGCGTTTTGCGCTTGTCCACAGGGGTGCGATCAGAAGATCTTTCGGCCCGTCCCCGGTCAGCCGGTGGATAACGATGTCGGGCCGGAGACGCAGGATACACTGCCCGAGCATATGGATATACTCTTCAAGATCAGGCAGATGAAAAGGCGCGCTTCTGTAGAGATGCGCCAGATCTGTTCCTTCCAGTACATGGAGGAGCTGGAGTTTGATACCCTGGATATCGCAGCGGTTCAGATAGTCTATAGTTTCGAGCATCATCTCCGGTGTTTCACCCGGGAGATACAGAATAACGTGGACGATCACGTCAATGCCGGCGGCCCGGAGATCTCTTACAGCCTGGCTGAAGACCCCGGTATCATATCCGCGCCGTATCATGCGGACAGTCTGCGGATGGATCGTCTGAAGCCCGAGTTCCACCCATACGGGCTTGATCCTGTTAAGGCGGCTCAGAAGTTCGATCACATCTCTGCCAAGACAGTCGGGTCTGGTGGCGACAGAGAGTACTTTTACATCAGGATCAGAGATCGCTTCTGTAAATATCTTCTCCAGATAGGCGGCAGGTGCATAAGTATTTGTGAAAGCCTGAAAATATGCGATATATGACTGTATCGGGCGTTTGGAGCGAAGCAGCCTTTTACCCCCGGCAAGCTGTTCAGTGACAGAGAGATCAGGGCTGCCCGCGAAATCACCTGAGCCGTTGGCGCTGCAGAAGATGCATCCGCCGGTGCCGATATGACCGTCCCGGTTGGGACAGGTCATACCGCCGTTCAGAGTGATCTTATAGACTTTTTCACCAAACGTTTCTTTTAAATGAGAGTCCAGAGAATAGTATCTTCTGTCCATGCTCAGATCAGCTTTTTGATCGCTTTGCTTACTTCTTCGGCAACACGCGGATCAAAAGGCTGGGGAAGGATATTGTCTTCGTTCAGTTCATCATCAGAGATGATACCGGCAATCGTTTCAGCGGCCGCGATCTTCATCTCCTCTGTGATCTGTCTTGCGCGTCCTTCAAGCGCGCCTTTGAAGATACCCGGAAATGCCACCACATTGTTGACCTGGTTCGGGAAATCAGAACGTCCGGTTCCGATCACCCGCGCGCCTGCGGATTTTGCGAGATCAGGCATGATCTCCGGCACCGGATTGGACAGTGCGAAGATGATGGCGTCTTTGTTCATGGAAGCGACCATCTCCTCTGTTACAACACCGGGAGCGGATACACCTATAAAGATGTCGGTCCCTACGAGCGCGTCTGCAAGGTTTCCGGTCTTGTGTTCAAGGTTCGTCACCTCCGCAATCTCCTGTTTTACCGGAGTAAGATTCGGCAGTGTCTTGGAGATGATGCCTTTGCTGTCGCAGATCGTGATGTGTTTAAATCCATATCTCAGAAGCAGTTTTGTGATAGCGATGCCGGCGCTGCCTGCTCCGTTCATCACGATACGGCATTCTTCCTTTTTCTTGCCCGTGACTTTGAGCGCATTGATGATGCCGGCAAGGACTACGACAGCAGTACCGTGCTGATCGTCATGGAATACCGGGATGTCGAGAAGTTCTTTTAACCGGGTCTCGATCTCAAAGCACCGGGGAGCGGAGATGTCCTCAAGATTAATGCCGCCGAAAGCCGGAGCAATGTTGACGATAGTCTTTATGATCTCTTCCGTATCCTGTGTGTCGAGGCAGATAGGCACTGCGTTGACCCCGCCGAATTCTTTGAAGAGCACAGCTTTGCCTTCCATGACGGGCATAGCTGCAAGGGCGCCGATGTTTCCGAGTCCGAGGACAGCGCTTCCGTCCGATATGACGGCGATCGTGTTGGACTTGATCGTGTACTTGTAAGCTGCTTCAGGATCTTCTGCAATCACTTTGCAGGGCTCAGCAACGCCCGGAGTGTAGGCGATGGCAAGATCTTCTCTTGTGTTCACATGCGCCTTTGCCGTTGTCTCGAGTTTTCCGTTCCATTCTTCATGCTTTTTAAGAGCGAGTTCTTTCTTGTTTTCCATATCACGTACCTCACTGAATCAAGTTATAAATAGTATCAGTTACCGTTATTTATCATATCACTTTGCCCTCGACTTGACAAGGTCTGCGATGAAATGTATAATAGTTGCATATTTGATGCAGTTTATCGTTTTTAAGTCATTTCAGACTACAATTCCCGAAATATTTTTTAGATGGAACGCTAATAAACAGGCACATTTATTGATCCTAAAATTATCCTAAAATAAATCATATTATCAGGAAAGGAAAGGGACATGACGAGAGAAAAGTACGAATCATTACCGCTCGCCACATTGAGGGAACTTGCGAAAGCCAGGAAGATGAGGGGCGTTTCAGGATTAAAAAAAAGTGATCTGATCGACGCGATGATTGCACTGGATCAGCAGGAAGAACAGCAGGAAGCGGCAACTGAAGCAAAAGAAGAAGTGCGGGAAGAGATGAAGGAGAAAAAAGCTGAGACCGATATCGAACAGCTTGACAGCGGCAATACCGCCAACGGAATCCTGGAAGTGATGCAGGACGGATTTGGGTTCATCCGGAGCGACAATTATCTGCCGGGTGAGAACGACGTGTATGTCTCTCCTGCCCAGATCAGAAGATTCGGTCTTCGGACAGGCGACATTCTGACCGGGAATACAAGAGTCAAGACGCAGAGCGAGAAATTCAGCGCGCTTCTCTATGTATCCACGATCAATGGGATGAGGCCGTCTGAGGCGGTGAAGAGAAAGAACTTTGAGGATCTCACTCCGGTCTTCCCGAATCAGAGGATACGCCTGGAGACACCCGGAAGCAGCACTGCCATGAGGATCATGGATCTGATCTCTCCGATCGGAAAAGGCCAGAGGGGAATGATCGTATCTCCGCCTAAAGCAGGCAAGACGACGCTTCTAAAAGAAGTTGCGCTTTCCGTCCAGAGAACGGAGCCGCATATGCATCTTCTGATTTTACTGATCGATGAACGCCCGGAAGAAGTGACAGATATCAAAGAGGCGATTTCCGGACCGAATGTGGAAGTGATCCACTCTACATTTGACGAGCTGCCGGAGCATCACAAGAGAGTGTCCGAGATGGTGATATCAAGAGCAAAGCGCCTCGTAGAGCATGGACAGGACGTGATGATACTGCTTGACAGTATCACGAGGCTCTCCCGCGCATACAACCTGATCGTTCCCCCGTCCGGCAGGACGCTCTCAGGCGGACTTGATCCTGCGGCACTGTACAGTCCGAAGCGTTTCTTTGGTGCAGCCCGCAACATGAGAGAGGGAGGAAGCCTTACGATACTCGCTACTGCGCTTGTGGACACAGGGAGTAAGATGGACGACGTCGTCTATGAGGAGTTCAAGGGAACAGGCAACATGGAACTGATCCTTGACCGGAGACTGCAGGAAAGAAGAGTATTTCCGGCGATCGACATCGCGAAGTCCGGAACGAGACGTGAGGATCTTCTTCTTAATAAGGAAGAGCAGGAAGCAGTCTACATCATGCGCAGAGCACTAAACGGCATGAAAGCAGAAGAAGCGGCAGATAATCTTCTGACGATGTTCTCCAGGTCAAAGACGAACAGTGAACTTGTGCATCAGGTGATCCGGCAGAGGTTTATATAAAAATGTAGGTTTGTCAAACATATGTTACACCATCCTCAACAAATTCCTTCAGGACAGTTTGTGGGGATTTCCATCCCAGAGGTCTCATAGGAAACTGATTGTAGTCCCTGCGGTTATAGACCTGAAGCTGCC
>DXAU01000041.1 GCA_019116885.1 Candidatus Mediterraneibacter pullistercoris
CTGGTAACAGCAGGGGCACATGTAAACCCCATCCGAAGCAAGACCGGATAGAAACTATGTGGCTGCCCGTCACGTTTCAGGTAGGTCGCTCGAGCACAGCGGCGACGCTGTGCCTAGACAGATGATCGTCCGACGACATAACCCGGCTTATCGTCTTGCTTGGCACATTTTTTGTTTCTGCGTGCACTGATTTTTACGATTCAGGAGATGAAGAAATGGGAATGAAGATAAATGCAGGTCTGCCCCTTCCGGCAGATCTGAAAGCAGAATATCCGCTCTCGGATAACATCAGGAAAATAAAAGAAAAAAGGGACCGGGAGATCCGGGACATCTTTACAGGAAGATCGGATAAATTTGTTGTGATCGTAGGTCCCTGTTCAGCAGACAACGAAGAGTCTGTCTGTGAGTATGTGAACCGCCTGGCAGAAGTGAATGAGAAAGTCTCTGACAGGCTCATGATTATTCCAAGGATCTATACAAATAAGCCGCGTACAACGGGTGAAGGATATAAGGGCATGCTCCATCAGCCGGAACCGGACCAGGCTCCGGATCTTCTGGCCGGGATTATTGCGATCCGGAAAATGCATATCCGGGCAATCGGGGAGAGCGGTCTTACCGCGGCGGATGAAATGCTCTATCCGGAGAACAGAAGCTATCTCGACGATATCCTTTCCTACGAGGCGATCGGCGCCCGGTCGGTGGAAAACCAGCAGCACCGCCTGACAGCCAGCGGCATGGATATCCCTGTGGGAATGAAAAATCCCACCAGCGGGGATTTTTCTGTGATGCTCAATTCCGTTGTCGCCGCGCAGAGTTCCCACACATTTATCTATCGAGGGATGGATGTGACAACAGACGGCAACGATCTTGCTCATGTGATATTAAGAGGCGGCGTGGACAAATACGGCACCTGCATCCCCAACTACCATTATGAGGATCTGGTGAGACTTCTCGACGCCTACCAGCAAAGAGACCTGAAAAATCCGGCTGCCATCGTGGATGCAAACCACTCCAATTCCAACAAAGAGTTCCGGGAGCAGATCCGCATTGTGAGCGAAGTGCTGCACAGCAGAAATTATAATCCGGAACTGAAAAAGCTGGTCAAGGGAGTCATGATCGAGAGCTATCTCGAAGAGGGATGCCAGAAAATCGATGAGAACAGAGTGTACGGCAAGTCGATTACAGATCCGTGCCTCGGGTGGGCGGACACAGAGAGACTGATCTATAAAATAAGGGAAGAGTGCTGATAAAGCTCTCTTCCCTTGCAGCCTGTCCCTAATTTCTTCTGCGGTATTTCTCTTCGCAGTATTTGCACCGGTAGATCTGATTTTCTTCGTCGGTGAGCACGAATATATGATCGAGCTCCTGTTCGATGGATGTGATGCATCTCGGATTTTTGCACCGGATGACATTCCGGATTTCTTTCGGGAGTTTCAGTTGTTTCTTCTCGACGATCTTTTCATCCTCAATGATATTAATCGTGATGTTATGGTCGATAAATCCCAGGATATCCAGGTCCATAAAGTCGATCGGACATTCGATCTTGATGATGTCCTTTTTCCCCATCTTATTGCTCTTTGCATTTTTGATGATGGCTACACAGCAGTCCAGCTTATCGAGGTGCAGGTATTTATAGATATCCATGCTCCTGCCTGCTTCGATGTGGTCAAGAACAAAACCTTCAGAGATGCTTCCTACGTTCAGTGTACTTTTTACCATAATCTTTTCCTTTCCTTGATTTATTCACGATCAGCGCCTGCCCTAAATGAATGACGCATATGCGCTCAGTCTATATGGATGTCGAGCAGTGTCAGTATAAGCGCCATCCGCACATATACGCCGTACTGCACCTGACGGAAATATGCTGCGCGCGGGTCGCTGTCCACTTCAACGGAAATCTCATTTACCCTTGGGAGAGGATGGAGCACATACATATCCTCCGGAGCAAGTTTCATCTTCGCCTTGTCAAGTATATAGAAATCTTTCATGCGCACATAGTCTTCCTCATTGAAGAAGCGTTCTTTCTGAACACGCGTCATGTAGAGAATGTCGAGATTCGGCATGGCGTCCTCAAGACGGACGACTTCTTCATATTCAACGCTGTTGCGGTCCAGCACGTCATGGCGGATGTATTCGGGAAGCCTTAGTTCTTCCGGTGAGATCAGTATGAAACGTATCCCTTCATATCTTACGAGCGCATTGATCAGCGAGTGTACGGTACGCCCGAACTTCAGATCGCCGCACAGCCCGATGGTAAGATGATTGAGCCGTCCTTTCAGACTCCGGATTGTAAGCAGGTCGGTCAGAGTCTGGGTGGGATGCTGATGTCCGCCGTCCCCGGCGTTGATTACCGGGATCGAGGAGTGCTGGCAGGCAACCATGGGAGCGCCTTCTTTCGGATGTCTCATCGCACAGATGTCTGCATAGCAGGAGACCGTGCGTATCGTATCGGAAACGCTTTCGCCTTTCGAGGCGGAACTGGAATCTGCAGAAGAGAAGCCAAGGACGCTCCCCCCAAGATTCAGCATAGCAGCCTCATGGCTTAAACGCGTTCTTGTACTCGGTTCATAGAACAGTGTGGCGAGCTTTTTTCCATCGCATGCGTGCGCGTATTTCCCAGGGTCTGCCTCGATATCCTGTGCAAGATCCAGAAGCTCTTCGAGTTCTCCTACAGTAAGATCCAATGGGCTCATCAAATGTCTCATAAGTGTCCTCCTTTATTATCTGTATTGGAACAGTTCTCCAACAGTTGTTCTCTTATTGAATTCCGGGGTATGGTTTCCGCGATTTCGGTGAGAAGAGAAGTATCTTCAATTGCGATACAGCGGGTGATCTGAGTGTCTTTCCAGGAAGGGGAATAAGATGCCAGAGAAACAATAGAATCAATAACAGAGCAGTGTTCATTTGTGTACCTCCCTAAATTCTCCACATAATAATATAATAAATCAAGGTGATTTTCAACCGGAAAGTAGATTTTGTGAAAGAAATGTACTATACTGGTTTACAGTTCACGCAGATGCCGGGAACAGGATGATTGCTGCCCGGATGATGTGAAAGGAAATCGAAAAGGAGTAAAGAGATGGAATCACTGGAAGTACTCAGAGATAAACTGGATAAAATAGACGATCAGATCGCGGCGCTTTATGAACAGCGGATGGAGATTTGCGGTGAAGTCGGCGAATATAAAGTAAAAGCGGGACGCAAAGTGTTTGACAGGCAGAGGGAGAAAGAGAAACTATCGGATGTTGCATCAAAGGTGTCCGGTGATTTTAACAAGAAAGGAATACAGGAACTGTACCAGCAGCTCATGTCCATGAGCCGGAAGCTCCAGTACCGCCAGCTTGTCGAGGCGGGAGCGCTGGGGCGGCTGCCATTTATCCGTATTGACGGCCTGGACAGAAAAAGCGCGCGCGTTGTGTTTCAGGGAACAGAAGGCGCATACGGGCAGGCTGCAATGATGCAGTTCTTTGGAGACGGAGTCAACAGTTTTCATGTGAGAACATTCCGTGAAGCAATGGAAGCCATTGAAGAAGGCGCTGCAGACTATGCGGTGCTTCCGATTGAAAATTCTACGGCAGGGCCGGTGATCGAGATGTATGATCTCCTCGATGAATTTGAAAATTATATTGTGGCGGAAACCATCCTGCCGGTCGTGCACACGCTTTCCGGGCTTCCCGGGGCAAAGCTCAGTGACATAAAGACCGTGTACTCCAAGACAGAGGCGCTCATGCAGACAAGCAGTTTTCTTGACGAACACCCGGACTGGCAGAGAATCAGCGTAGTAAACACAGCGATTGCAGCAAAGAAAGTACTTGAGGAAAAAGAGATCTCCCAGGCAGCGGTGTGCAGCTCCTACGCGGCAGAAGCGCACGGCCTGTCTGTCCTTGTGGACGGAATCAATGATGATGCGGATAATTCCACCCGTTTTATTGTTGTTACGAATCAGAAAGTATTTTTAAAAGATGCGTCCAAGATCAGCATACGGTTTGAACTGCCGCATCAGAGCGGATCGCTCTACGGGATTTTGTCGCATTTTATCTACAATGATCTGAACATGACCAAGATCGAATCCCGGCCGGTAAAAGGAAGGCCGTGGGAGTACTGCTTTTTTGTGGATTTTGAGGGCAATCTGGAAGAACCGGCAGTCAAAAACGCGATCAGGGGATTAAGAGAAGAGTCTCAGAATCTCAAAATCCTGGGAAACTATTAAGCCGGAAGAACAGGGAGGATATACATGCGTACAAATGAACTGATGCTTTATAAAAACATGGACTATGGTCAAATCCTGACAGATATGACATTTCTCATCGAAAATTATGAAAATGAGTTCTATCAGACAGAAGATCTGAGAACCCTTCTCTTTGAGTGTGTCAATAAACTTCTGGAACTTTCTGTGAGCCATGGTTTCGAGGGAAACCTGTGGCATACTTATCTGACGTTTCTGCTTGTAAATGATGAGAATGCCTACAGTACTTCCTGTGAGATCGTGGGAGAGACTGAGGGAAGTATCAACGAGATCGCGCTCCATGACTTTGAGATCTTTAAGGAACTGTTCGACTATGATTTCAGCGGACTTGAACAGAGACTTTCTGCAGGATGCATCCGGACGCTTATGGACTATACGAATGGGAGCAGGGCAGGGAAGGTATTCAACCGCAGGATCAGGGACCGGATCTGCACGCTCGCATCAGCTCTTGGGAATGTATCGGATGTGGAAGAGTTCAGGCAGAAGATGACACAGTTCTACAAAGAATTCGGAGTCGGAAAGCTGGGGCTTCACAAGGCGTTCCGCATCGAGCATCCGGAAGGAAACGATATGAAGATCGTGCCGGTCACGAATATCGCACATGTGCATCTCGATGATCTGGTAGGATATGAGATCGCCAAGAAGAAGCTGATCGATAATACGGAGGCATTTGTGAAAGGACGGCGGGCGAACAACTGCCTGCTTTTTGGAGATGCAGGAACAGGAAAATCCTCATCCATCAAGGCGGTTCTGAACCAGTACTATGACCAGGGGCTCCGTATGATCGAGGTGTACAAACATCAGTTTAAAGATTTGAACGATGTGATCGCGCAGGTGAAAAACCGGAACTATAAATTTATCATTTACATGGATGATCTTTCTTTTGAGGAATTTGAGACCGAGTATAAATACTTAAAAGCAGTCATCGAGGGCGGACTTGAGAGAAAGCCGGAAAATGTGCTGATCTATGCGACATCGAACCGGAGGCATCTTATCCGCGAGACGTTCAGGGATAAGGCAGACCGGGATGAAGAACTGCACACAAACGATACGGTCCAGGAGAAATTATCCCTTGTTGCCCGTTTTGGCGTGACCATCTATTTTGGTTCACCTGACAAGAAAGAATTCCAGGATATCGTGCGTGTCCTTGCGCGGCGCGGCGGCATCGGCATGCCGGAAGAAGAGCTTCTGTTGGAGGCAAATAAGTGGGAACTCTCCCATGGCGGTCTCTCAGGGAGGACAGCGCAGCAGTTTGTCGATTATCTGATGGGACAGGAGCGCGTTTAAGAAGAATACGGGAGGCTGCCTTAATCGGCAGCTTCCCGTATTTTGCTGATATCGCTGTCTATCACCAGAGAGTAGTTCGTGTAATACACGACAAATCCCGGTTTCGCTCCTTTTGGTTTCTTGACATGCTTTTTTTCTACGTAGTCAATCTCAACTTTCTCGCTGCCTCTCATGCTTGAGTAGTAGGCGGCAAGCCTTCCGGCTTCTTCAAAGGTTGTATCCGGAAGTTCCTCACCGTTCGCTTTTACGATCACATGGGAACCTGGGGCCTGTTTCGCGTGGAACCACCAGTCGCTTCCCGATGCAAAGGAGAAAGTGAGCTCGTCATTCTGGAGATTGTTCTTTCCCACATACATATGGTAGCCGTCGCTCGAGATATAGTGGAGCGGCGTATTTTTGATCTTAACCTTTTTCTTTGTAAACCGCCGTTTGATGTATCCGGTGTTTACAAGTTCTTCCCTGATTCCGGCCAGATCATCCTCAGTAAGAGCGATGTCCAGTGCGGTCTGTATGGATTCCAGGTAAGTGATATCGTCCTTTGTCTCCCGGATCAGTTCAGAGAGCGCCTCGAACGTGCGCTTCTGCTTGTTGTACTTTGCGAAATAGCGCTGGGCATTTTCCCGGGGCGTTTTTGCAGGATCGAGGGGAATGGAGATCATTTCATTTGT
This sequence comes from Candidatus Mediterraneibacter pullistercoris, assembly GCA_019116885.1. Taxonomy (GTDB): domain Bacteria; phylum Bacillota; class Clostridia; order Lachnospirales; family Lachnospiraceae; genus Mediterraneibacter; species Mediterraneibacter pullistercoris. Next base: position 6,202 of record DXAU01000041.1, read on the forward strand.
ATAGTAGTTCAGGGCTTCTAATTTTTTGGCGCCTTCTTCTGCATTGTAACCGTATGTGTGAATCAGTTCGCCGTAGACCTTGTACTTCTCGCGGTCTTTTGTATCGTTTAACTGACGGAGCTGCAGGTCGTATTTCTTCCGGTTCCGCTCCAGCGCAGTCTGGACGATATGCCGCAGATCCGAGGATTTCTGGCGGATTCGTGTGATCCGGCTTCGTGTGGAGTAGTAGGTCCGCAGGACTTCGGACATGGAACCATACTCTCTGCGTTCATACCGGACAAAATGTGTGAGCGGCAGTGCGGAAAATTCTTTCGGCTCGTTTCCTTCATAGTAGATGGCAGGAGAGAACCGTCCCTCCTTTACAGCAGAAAGATAGATCGCAAACTGTGTGTGGAGGTGGAGCAGAATGTCATCCGGATATTCCTTTGCCGGAATGGATGAATCCAGACCGGCCAGAGAGCAGATCTCCTCCGCTGTGACCGGGCTGATCCCGGTAAAGCTGGTGTAGACCGCCTTTGACACAGGCAGAGGCTTTTCCCGGAGAAGACCTTTAAAGGTTTCTGCATCCACAGTGAGAGGGTCCGTCTTGTTCATTGTGTCCGGGATAAAATATTCCCGTCCGGGAAGGACTTCGCGCACGGAACTCATCTGTGCAGGGACATGTTTGATGCTGTCGATGATCTTTCCGTCCTCCGTGCAGAAGATAATGTTGCTGTGCTTTCCCATGATCTCCACGATAAGTTCCTTGCGGCACAGATCGCCCATTTCATCCAGATGCTCGACGGTGAAACGGATGATGCGTTCGAGCTTTGGCTGCCGGATATCGGTGATCCGCCCTCCGCCGATATGTTTTCTCAGGAGCATGCAGAAGTTCGGCGCAGTCATCGGTGCAGGCTTATTCTCATCTGTCAGATAGATGAGAGGGAGGGAAGCGTCCGCGCTGATAAGCAGACGTTTCTGCCCGTCAGATGTCTTGAGTGTGAGCAGAAGCTCGTCAGGTTCCGGCTGAACGATCTTTGCAAGGCGGGCGTTGAGCAGTTCATTCCTGAATTCGTGGACAAGGTCTGCCACGACAATTCCGTCAAAAGCCATGGTTTTTGTTTCCTTTCTGTTATCTGCGTTATGAGAGAGTATATCACAATCTGTCCGGATGAGAAAGTCTTTCAAAAGATTTGAATTTTTTTGAGATAAATGGAATATAATTTCCAGTCAGGTGGAAATAAATATGAAAAAGTGTGAAACAAATCATGAAGGACTATGAATGGAATTATCGATCTCCATCAGATTCTTATGACAAAGGGGATCAACAACGAGCTGCCGCTGGTGCGCTGGTATTAATGTAGGTTTGTCAAACATATGTTACACCATCCTCAACAAATTCCTTCAGGACAGTTTGTGGGGATTTCCATCCCAGAGGTCTCATAGGAAACTGATTGTAGTCCCTGCGGTTATAGACCTGAAGCTGCC
>DXAU01000042.1 GCA_019116885.1 Candidatus Mediterraneibacter pullistercoris
AAAAAGGGTTGTAAATAGAATTTTGGAATCTTTAAAAAAATAGAGAAAAGTACCCATTTCATACTATCCGCTGAGAAGTTTGAGTAGTATAAGGGGGCATGATTTACTTTATATGTCAGATAATCTGTAGGATTGCTTGTTGTGCTTAGAAACTAGGATTTTTCTATTATTAAATACAGAAAATTGTAACCAAGCAGTGAATGAGGTGGCATAAAATGCAGTATAAAGAAATTGTACAACAAAAATTACGAGAGGAGAGTGTATTGAAATCTCTTCAACAAGCCAATGAGTGTGGTAAGAATTGTAAATATTCTGAAGAACAAATTTTAGAAGCTCAGCATCAATTAGGTAAAAACCAGATAAATCATATTTATAACGAGTTAATAAATCCTGCTTCTAATGCGTTGAGTTATGTAACTTATATTTTGACCACGCTGGTTTTGATGCCGATTTTATATGTAAATAATGTAGAAGGAACTCATGTGGCTGCAGTAATTGCTTATATGTTAGTATTGATTATGTTAGTAATAATGCAAGTGGTAGAAAGCAGTGTGAAGAAAGATGCAGAAAAGAATAGAGAATGGATTAAATATTTTACCAAATTTTCAAATGATACATATGCGTTTGGTTATATTTTAACATCATTAGGATATCTTTTAGCTATATTGGATTCCGAAGTATTTTGGTTTGTATATATTATAATGATAATGGTGTTTTCTGTGGCGATTTTTTTTGATTTGGTAAAGCCCTTAGTAATAAACTTGCAGCTGCATTTTGGCAATCGAAAATTAGTAAATCGGAATAAATGATGTAATGGAAGTAGAGACAGGTGTGGATTTGTATGAAAATTAAATAAATATAGTTAAAACGGCAAAATGCCTTGCGACTAAATAAAAATGCAGCCTGAAACCCCAGAGTTTATGTGGGTATTCAGGCGTTTTTTGTATCAGGAAAACCACGCAACTGTCGTGTGGTTCTATGGCCGTTTGAGCGGTGTATTCAAAAATATCAAAGCAAAGCATTTTTTGACAAAAAGAAAGAAGATCGATCCGAGAGCCCCGTTTACGGGCAGCAAGTAATCCTGCGTGTGGCCAGTAGTATTAGAGCTATGTCCCCAGATTGAAAAACCACAATTATTTCTGAAATATTCCACGGAATCCTTCTTTTTTACTGTGGTGGATTGTAATTGGACAGGATTTGTTTGTGCAAAACAGACAAAAAGATGATATTAAAATTGTGTATATTCACGTAAATAAACAAAGAGGGACTCGAGTCCTTTTTGGGGTGGAAATTTTCGGTTAAGATGCAAATAGAACGAACGAGACAGGGACAGTATTCCGGTAATCTGCGCAAAAAGAAAGCTGGATGACCATCTTACAGAAAAGGGAAAGTGAGGTATAATCATGAATTATTCAGAAGATGCGAGTAAGCAATACCACCTTCAGGTGGGGGAAGGTGACGTCGGACGCTATGTGATTCTTCCTGGTGATCCAAAGCGATGTGAAAAGATCGCCAAATATTTTGACAATCCGGTGCTGGTGGCAGACAACAGAGAGTATGTGACATACACTGGATATCTGGACGGTGTGAAGGTGAGCGTGACCTCAACGGGAATCGGCGGGCCGTCTGCGTCCATTGCCATGGAAGAACTGGTGATGTCCGGGGCGGATACGTTTATCCGGATCGGAACCTGCGGCGGCATGCAGCTGGATGTCAAGAGCGGAGACGTGGTGATCGCAAACGGGGCGATCCGTATGGAAGGAACAAGCCGGGAATATGCCCCGCTGGAATTTCCTGCAGTAGCGGACATACGCGTCACCAATGCGCTGACAGAATCGGCCGGGGACATGGGGAAAACATATCATGTCGGCGTGGTTCAGTGTAAGGATTCTTTCTATGGACAGCACTCTCCGGAGCGGATGCCGGTCAGCTATGAACTCCAGAATAAGTGGGAGGCATGGAAGCGCCTTGGATGCCTTGCCTCTGAGATGGAGTCGGCAGCCCTCTTTGTTGTAGCAAGCCATTTAAGAGTCCGTGCAGGCTCCTGCTTCCTTGTTGTGGCAAACCAGGAACGAGAAAAAGAAGGACTGGAAAATCCGGTGGTACACGATACGGATATGGCGATCCGGGTAGCAGTAGGAGCGATCAAAAAGCTGATCGCCGCAGACAAAAAAGCAGGGAAGTAAAGGAGGCGGCACAATGACGGAAACACAGATTTTGGAACTGATCGAAACAGCGGTTTCCCAGCTTTCTTTCTCATATACACCATATTCGCACTTTAAAGTCGGAGCGGCTCTGCTTGCGAAAAACGGACAGATCTATACAGGATGCAATATTGAAAACGCGGCGTACACGCCGACCAACTGTGCCGAGCGGACGGCGTTTTTTAAGGCTGTCAGCGAAGGCGTCCGGGAATTTGAAGCGATCTGTATTGTGGGCGGACCGGAAGGAAAGCTGGCAGACTATACGCCTCCTTGCGGAGTGTGCAGACAGGTAATGATGGAGTTCTGCCGTCCAGATGAATTCCAGATTATACTGGCAAGGGGAAAAGACGATTATAAGATTTATAAACTGAGAGATCTGATACCGCAGGGCTTTGGACCCGGCAATCTGGAAGAAAGGCAGGAGTAACATGAAACAGGCAAAACGTGTATTTGTGATTGTGATTGATTCCCTTGGGATCGGCGTCATGCCGGACGGGGAAAAATTTGGAGATACGGGCGTCAATACGCTTGGACATATTTCAGAATCCGTGGAAACTTTCCGGATTCCGGCGCTCCAGAAGCTGGGGATAGCGAATCTGACAAAACTTCGCCAGGTTCCGGCTGAAGATCACCCACTTGGTTATCAGGCGGCCCTCCGGGAGCGGAGCAACGGGAAAGACACCATGACAGGGCACTGGGAGATCATGGGAGTGGAGACAAAAAAGCCTTTTAAGACATTTACGGAACATGGATTCCCAAAGGAATTGATCGAGGAACTGGAAAAGCGGACCGGACATAAGGTCATCGGAAATAAGAGTGCCAGCGGAACGGAAATTATAGATGAGCTTGGAGAAGAAGAGATCGCGACCGGGCATATGATAGTATACACATCGGCAGACTCAGTGCTGCAGATATGCGGAAATGAGGAGACGTTCGACCTGCAGGAGCTGTACCGCTGCTGCGAGATTGCAAGAGAGCTGACTATGAAAGAAGAGTGGAGGGTCGGAAGAGTCATCGCAAGACCGTATATTGGGAAACGGAAAGGAGAATTTGAGCGGACGAGCAACAGACATGATTATGCGCTGAAGCCTCCGGTGAGGACAGTGCTGAATGTATTAAAGGACAACGACCTGGACGTGATTTCAGTTGGAAAGATCAAAGATATCTTTGACGGGGAAGGCATCACGGCAGCGCACAAATCCAAATCTTCCGTACACGGGATGGAACAGACCATAGAGCTTGCGGATCAGGATTTTCAGGGACTGTGTTTTGTCAATCTGGTGGACTTTGACGCAAAGTGGGGGCATAGAAGAAACCCGGAAGGCTATGCGAAAGAGCTGGAAATGTTTGACGAAAAACTTTCAGTCCTGCTGGAAAAGCTTAGAGAGGACGATCTGCTGATCATTACAGCGGATCATGGAAATGATCCGACTTATACGGGGACAGACCACACGAGAGAGAAAGTACCGTTTCTGGCGTATTCCAGATCCATGGAAGGAAACGGGATGCTGCCTGAGCAGGATACTTTTGCTGTAATCGGCGCTACGATTGCCGATAATTTCGGATTATCCATGCCGGAAGAGACGATTGGAACCTCATTATTGTCCTATTTAAAATAAATATCATTCTACAGAAGGAGGAAAAGAAGAGATGAAAAGAATGAAAAACTTTGCTGCCCTGGTTCTGGTATTCTGCATCATGGTCTCTGCGGCCGGATGCGGACCTTCAGAATCAGCCAAGGCAGACAGCAGCTCAGACTACCGGGTAGCCATGATCACGGACAGCGGTGACATCACGGACCAGTCTTTCAACCAGACAACCTATGAAGCATGTCTTGAGTACTGCACGGAAAATGACATTCCATTTACCTACAAAAAGCCGGACGGCGACACGGATTATGCCCGGATCGCAATGATCGATGTGGCCGTGGCGGAAGGCTACAATGTGATTGTCATGCCAGGGTATATTTTTGCACCGGCTCTGGTGGAAGTTACTTACAAATACCCGGATGTCAAATTCATTGCACTGGATATGACAGCGGGAGATATTATTGCGGCAGCAGTTGGAAGTAAGTACTATGACAATCCGGATGCTTATGAGGCGTCGGATTATTATAACACAAAGAACACATACTGCGCAGTTTACCAGGAGGAAATCCCGGGATATATGGCGGGATACGCTGCGGTAAAACTTGGATACCGGAAACTCGGTTTCCTCGGCGGACAGGCTGTGCCGGCAGTTATGCGCTTTGGATTCGGATATGTGCAGGGAATTAATGACGCAGCCGAGGAGCTTGGCATCGTGGATCAGATAGAAGTCGAGTACGCATACGGCGGACAGTTCTATGGCTCCACAGAGGTTACGGCGGTAATGGATACGTGGTACAGCCAGGGCACGGAAATTGTATTTGCCTGCGGCGGCGGTATCTTTACCTCTGCGGCGGAGGCGGCTGCGAAGGTGGGCGGCAAAATGATCGGTGTGGACAGCGACCAGTCTCCGGTTATTGACGCCTATGGCGAGGGCATGACAGTAACGTCGGCAATGAAAGGACTGGGAGCGACTGTAAAAGCTATGCTTGACTCTATCATCGTGACGGATACATGGGACGAGCATGTGGGCAAGATCGAAAATCTCGGACTGGTGTCAGGAACAGACACGAGCGTTAATTATGTAGGACTTCCGGAAGAAACGACACAGTGGAACGAAAATTTTACAGTAGACGATTATCATGAACTGGTTCGGAAGATTTACGACGGGGAAATCACAATCGATAATTCGATCGAAAAGCTGCCGGAAGTTTCTGTTAAGGTAAATGAAAGACAAGGATCGATCATGTAGGAGAAATGCGGAAAGGAGGAAACGAAAATGGGAGAATATGCAGTTGAAATGCTACACATTACCAAAAAATTCCCTGGTATTGTGGCAAACGATGACATTACCCTTCAACTGAAAAAAGGTGAGATTCACGCGCTTCTGGGAGAAAACGGAGCGGGAAAATCAACGCTGATGAGCGTTTTGTTCGGGCTGTATCAGGCAGAGGAGGGAGAAATCCGCAAAGACGGGAAGAAAGTGGAGATCAAAAATCCGAATGATGCCAACGCTCTGGGGATCGGAATGGTGCACCAGCACTTCAAACTGGTAGAATGTTTTTCCGTACTGGACAATATCATACTCGGCTCAGAGCCGGTTCAGGGCGGTTTTCTGAAAAAAGACGAAGCAAGGAAAAAGGTGATGGAGCTGTCAAACCGGTATCACCTGCAGATCGAACCGGATGCTGTTGTGGAAAATATTACAGTCGGGATGCAGCAGAGAACGGAAATCCTGAAAATGCTGTACCGGGACAATGAAATCCTGATCTTTGACGAGCCGACGGCAGTGCTGACTGTACAGGAGATTGAAGAACTGATGCAGATTATGAAAGGGCTTGCAAAGGAGGGAAAGAGCATCCTTTTTATTTCTCACAAGCTCAATGAAATTATGGAAGTGTCCGACCGCTGCACTGTTCTGAGAAAAGGAAAATACATCGGGACTGTAGAGACAAAGGAGACAACTCCGGAAAAACTTTCTGCTATGATGGTGGGCAGAAATGTGTCGTTCAAGGTGGAGAAAAAGCCAGCGGAGCCAGGCGATGTGGTACTGGATGCGAAACACCTGACTGTTGCAGGGCAGAACAAGAAAGACGCGGTGCAGGACGTCAGTTTCCAGGTGAGAAAAGGTGAAATCGTCTGTATCACAGGAATCGATGGAAACGGACAGACTGAGCTGGTATACGGCCTTTCCGGGCTGGAACCGTTAAAGAGCGGAAGCATCAGCATGAATGGCAAGGATATCACGAAAGCGTCAATCCGGGAACGGTCTGTTTCAGGGATGAGCCACATTCCGGAGGACAGGCACAAGCATGGGCTGATCCTGGACTACTTACTGGAAGACAATATGGTGCTTCAGAGATATTTTGAGCCGCAGTTCACCAGTCAGTTTGGATTTTTAAAGAGAAAAGAGATCCGGGAATATTCGGACCGGCTGATTGAAAAGTACGATATCCGCTCCGGACAGGGATCTTCCACCATGGTCCGCTCCATGTCAGGCGGAAATCAGCAGAAAGCGATTATTGCCAGAGAGATTGATAAGAATCCGGATTTTCTGATCGCGGTACAGCCGACGAGAGGAGTCGATATCGGAGCCATTGAATTTATCCATAAACAGCTCATCGAGCAGAGGGATGCCGGAAAAGCAGTACTTCTGGTGAGCCTGGAACTGGACGAAGTTATGGATGTCCCGGACAGGATTCTGGTTATGTACGAAGGAAGAATCGTCGGAGAATTCAAACCGGACGAAGTGACAGTAGAAGAACTTGGTCTTTATATGACCGGCGCCAAGAAACAGGAGGTGTAACATATGAATACGAAAAAAGAAAAGAAACGGTTCCTGGAGATCGGCGGCGTGCAGACTGTCATTGCATCTCTGATCTGTATCATCCTCGGACTGCTGGTAGGATATATCGTGCTTTTGTTCATTAATCCGGGCGGAGCCTGGGATGCGATGACTTCAATCCTGAAGAATTTCCTTTATTTTCCAAGACCGGAAGTTGCGCTGGAATATTTCGGAAGCACGCTTGTCAAGACAGCGCCCCTCCTGATGTGTACCCTGTCCATACTCTTTGCATATAAGGTAGGGCTCTTTAATATCGGAGCTTCCGGACAGTATGCTGTGGGAGCAGGACTTGCACTCTACCTGGCGCTGGCACATCAGATGCCGTGGTATGTCTGCATGATAGCGGCTATGATCGGCGGAGGAATACTTGGAGGAATTGCGGGAATCTTAAAAGCCTACTTAAACGTCAACGAAGTTATTGCCGGAATCATGCTGAACTGGATCAGCCTTTACAGCGTGAACATGCTTCTGACTAATGTAAAAGAATCCAGTACAACATATACAATGGCCCTTAAGACGAACAGCCCGGGAGCTTTGATCCCAAGTTTTGGTCTGGACCGGCTGTTCTCGAACAACCGGTATGTAACGATTGCGATCCCTCTTGCGGTTATCATTGCCATTCTGGTATGGCTGGTGATGAGCAAGACAAAGCTCGGATACGAATTAAAAGCAACCGGACTGAATCGAAATGCTGCAAAGTATGCTGGTATGAAAGAAAAGAGAAACATGATCCTTACGATGGTCATTGCAGGATGCCTTTCTGGACTCGGAGCGGCTTTCCTCTATCTGAGTGGAATCGAACAGTGGTCCTGCGCACAGACGGCAGTTCCGACCATGGGATTCAATGGAATCGCGGCAGCTTTCCTCGGCGGGCTGAACCCGATCGGAAGTATTTTTTCCGCATTTTTTATCCAGCACATCACAAGCGGCGGCTCCTATGTGGACAAGATGGTATACAGTGCTCAGATTTCCGACCTGATCTCAGCGATTATCATCTACTTCTGCGGTTTTGTATTATTCTTTAAATACTGCATGAACAGAAAAGCGAAGAAATAGGAGAGGAGGAAAAAGATATGGCACTATTATTACAATATACACTGATCTATGCATCGGTACTGATGCTTGTGGCCCTTGGCGGATGCTTTTCTGAACGAAGCGGTGTGATTAACCTGGGACTGGAAGGCACTATGGTCATGGGAGCCCTTGGCGGAGCGCTGGTGATGAAGTACATGGGAGATCTTCCGGCGGCGCTGATGATTGCGGTGGTTGTCATTGGAAGTATTCTCTTTGGCATGATCTATTCCCTTCTGCTTGCGGTATCAGCGATCAACTTCAAGGCGGACCAGACGCTGGTCGGCACCGCCATGAACCTGCTTGGAACAGCGGCGGCTACTGTATTTGTGAAGGCAATCAACATGGGAGAAGACGTGAACAATGTTTCCTCCTCGATCCAGTATATCGATCAGAGAAAAGCATTTTCGGCATTTAAAATCGGAAACTTTGAGGTGAGCTGGTTCATGATCCTGGCGGTCATCCTGCTCATTGCCGCACACGTGGTTCTTTATAAGACCCGTTTCGGACTCAGACTCCGTGCGTGCGGTGAACATCCCCAGGCAGCGGACTCTGTAGGAATCAACGTGTATAAAATGCGCTATGCAGGCGTTCTGATTTCCGGCGTCTTTGGCGGGCTTGGCGGAATCGTTTACATCACGGCGGGAGTCAGCGAATGGAAGTTTGAAAATGGCGTGGCAGGATTCGGTTTCCTCGCTCTTGCAGTTATGATCTTCGGGCAGTGGGAGCCGAAGCTGATCGGTCTGGCAGCTCTTCTGTTCGGACTGTTCCGGTCACTGTCTAACGTGTACTCCGGATTCGACATCCTGGAAGCGCTCAATATCCCAAGCGCTGTTTATAACATGCTTCCGTACATTATTTCCCTTGTGGTTCTGGCCCTGTTCTCCAAGAATTCCAAAGCGCCAAAAGCAGAAGGAATTCCTTACGACAAGGGACAGCGATGAAAGATGTAAAAAAGGGCGATAGGTGATAAGAAATGAAGAACAAGCATCTGGCAAAGATTCTGCCGTTCTTGAATGAGATCGAAAAAGAAAGAAGAGAACAGTTTGAACAGTATTTCCGGACAGCGCCGATGTGGCTGATGGATACTTTTGTGGTGGAAGAGCTGGAAAAGGGGACGATTTTTGTCCAGGAGGGAGAGCCTGCGGACATGATCTTCTTCATTGGAAAAGGGCTGATTAAGGCCACTGATTACAGGATTTACGGCATCAACTATGACTTTACGGTATTTAATAAGGTCTATGCCTTCGGCGGGATGGAAGTGATCATCAACCTTGACAAGTACCAGACGACTCTCCAGACAGTGACGGAATGTACTGTGCTCAAGATCCCTAAAGAAGGATTTAAGAAATGGCTGGATATGGATATCGTCGCTCTCCAGCAGGAGAGCAGACTGATGGGAGAGTATCTTCTTGAACAGGCCAGGGACAGCCGGATGCTTCTGTTTCTGCAGGGAACAGACCGGGTCGCCTTTCTTCTGATGAAACGGTACCGCAAATATGCTGAGGCCGGAGTCCTGAAGATGAAAGGTGACCGTCAGGAACTGTCAGATTTTACAGGCCTTTGTGTAAAGACTATCAGCCGTTCCATTAAGAAATTCAAAGAAAACGGGATGATTACGACACGGCAAGGTTATATTATGATCAACTACGAACAATACCGCCAGATGGAAGAGATGATTTCCGGGATTCTGGCAGAGGATTTATAGAAGGAGTGGATGTGAAAGATGGAAAAGAAACTACAGACCTGCCTGGAAAGTATTCGTAAAGTGACCGGTTTCAAACCGGAAACAGCACTGATTCTAGGCAGCGGACTCGGAGATTATGCAGATGGAATTCAAATAGAGACGACAGTGGATTACTCCGAGATCGAAGGCTTTCCGGTATCTACAGTGAAAGGACATAAGGGTCGCTTTGTATTCGGGTACGTAGGAGAAACACCGGTTGTCATTATGCAGGGGCGGGTACATTATTATGAAGGATATCCAATGGCTGACGTAGTGCTGCCAACCCGGCTGATGGGTCTTTTAGGGGCAAAGAAACTGCTCCTGACCAATGCGGCCGGCGGAATCAATGAGAACTTCCGCCCGGGCGACTTTATGATGCTGACCGATCATATCGCCTCAGGCGTGCCAAGCCCGCTGATCGGCCCCAATCTGGAGGAGCTTGGGCCGCGGTTCCCGGATATGAGTGAAGTTTACAGCATCCGTCTCAGGAAAGTGATCCGGGACGCTGCATCCGAGTGCGGCATCAATCTGAAAGAAGGCGTTTACGTACAGCTTACCGGACCGAATTACGAGACGCCGGCTGAAGTGCGGATGTGTAAAATCTGGGGCGGGGACGCCGTGGGAATGAGCACGGCCTGCGAGGCGATGGCTGCGCGCCACATGGGCATGGAAATCGGCGGTATTTCCTGCATTACCAATCTGGCAGCCGGCATCAGTAAAGAAAAACTCGACCACAAAGAAGTGCAGGAAACAGCAGACCGCGTTTCCAAAGACTTCAAACGTCTGGTGACCAGGATCATTGAAACGATGTAAACAGATGCCAAAAGAAGCTGGAAACAAAATGGAAAGGGATTTAAGATGGAAAAGAAAGAAATTTTGAAACATGTAGACCACACGCTGCTTACCCAGAGCGCATCCTGGGAGGAGATACGCCAGATCCTGGACGACGCTATGAAATACGAGACTGCGTCTGCCTGTATCCCGGCCTCCTATGTGAAGCAGGCGGCGGACTATGTGAATGGAAAACTTCCGATCTGCACTGTGATTGGATTCCCGAACGGGTACAGCACAACCAGAGTTAAGGTCTTTGAGACAAAAGACGCCATTGAAAACGGAGCATCCGAGATCGATATGGTCATAAATATCGGACATCTTAAAGACAGAAAATATGCAGAGATCGAGGATGAAATCCGTCAGATCCATGAGGCATGCGGTGGAAAGATTCTGAAAGTGATTATTGAGACCTGTCTTCTGACCGAAGAGGAGAAGATCCGGATGTGCGAGATCGTCACAAAAGCCGGAGCAGAATACATTAAGACGTCTACTGGATTCTCCACCTCGGGGGCGACTTTTGCGGATGTGGAGCTGATGAGGACTCATGTGGGCAGCGGCGTCAAAGTAAAAGCGGCAGGCGGCATCTCATCCTTTGATGATGCAGAAGAGTTTATCCGCCTGGGCGCTGAGCGTCTTGGAACAAGCAGACTGGTGAAAATCATGAAAAACAGCCCGGATGCAGGCAGCGGATATTAGAAGGAGGGGGAAGCGTGAACAGCAATATGATCGTGGAGCTGGTCGGATATTTCGGGTCTGCCCTGGTGCTGGTATCGTTTTTGATGACTTCTGTGGTGAAACTGCGGATTATCAATGCGGCCGGCGGGCTGACCTGTACTGTTTATTCGCTGGTGATTCATGCGTATCCGACAGCAATCATGAATATCTGTCTCGTTTTGATCAACATTTACTATCTGATGCGTATCCGGAAAGCAGAGAGAGCCTATGATTTTATTGCAGGGAATCCGGAAGAATCCCTGCTTGGTTACCTGATGAGAACTTATGCGTCAGATATCCATAAACACTTCCCGCAATTTGACCCGGTATCGGTGAAGGACTGCAGCGCCGCCTATGTGGTCTGTCATAATGCGTCCCCGGCGGGAATCCTGCTGGGAAACCGGCGCTCTGACGGAGAACTGGAAGTAATACTGGATTATTCCACTCCGGCATACCGGGACTGCTCGGTCGGAACTTACCTGTATTCCAGGCTCAAAGAGCAGGGAATCCGGAAACTGACCTTTGCAGGAATTCCCGGCCCGCATGAATCCTACTTACAGGCGATGGGGTTTGCAAAAGAAGAGGGAACGTATGTGAAAAAACTGGATTAGGCGGTGATATACAAAGGCGAACACCGCCGCGGTATCTAAAATGCAGTCCCGGTCTGCCGTCTTACTTCATCAATGACGCGGATCGTATCAAGCGAATACGAAAGGTACTTGTGACAGATTTCATTTTTTTCAATCAGCTTCAGAAACGTGTCGATCTCATAGATCATATTATTGCTGACGGGCGTAAATGGCAGCATTTCCCGGCTGCCGCCCAAGAGCGCATCTCTGGAGCCTTTTCTGAGGCGGAGTTCGATCTGTTCCGGCCGGCTGATATAATCGATGAGAAGAGAACCGTCTTCACCCTGCAGGACACTCGGGTTTACAGATACGGAGATCTTGGAGTAGACGGCCTCTGCGATCATGTCTTTATAGTTCATCAGGACGACGCCGCTCCCGTCGAAACCGTTATGGAGTTTTGTGGAGATTGCGCGGACGCTTTCCGGCATGCCAAAGAAACGGATCAGGGAATGGATGCAATATACGCCTATGTCCATAACTGCCGCATTTCCGAGTTTTGGATCAAATGCGTTCTGTATCGTACCCTGGCGGAAATCATCGTAGCGGCTTGAATACTGGCAGAACTCAAAAGAAACCCGGCGGAGTTTTCCGAGACGGGGAAGATTCTGCTCCACGATATCAAACGCCGGATCGAAATCCGGGCGCATTGCCTCAAGCAGGACCACATGGTTTCTGTGGGCGCAGTCGATCATGGAACGAACCTGTTCCTCGTTTACTGCCATGACTTTTTCACAGAGAACGTGTTTCTTATGCTCCAGAGCTTTTATCGTCTGTTCGCAGTGGACTGAGTTAGGGGATGCCACATAGACTGCGTCGATATCAGACGCAAGAAATTCTTCATAATCTGTAAATACTTCGGGGACAGAGTGGCGTGCGGCAAATGCATCACCTGTCTCCTGTTTTCTGGAATAAACGGCCTTGATCACGGCGCCTGGCACTTTCCCGGCAGCGCCGCAGAAATCATCGCTGATAAAATTCGTCCCTATAATGCCTATGTTAAGTTCCATAGTATGATCCTCCATAATGAAAGTGTTCCGCCTTTACCGGAAGAACTCCTGTGCTGCCCGAATGAGATATCCTGTGTCTTTTACCCCTGCCGTCTCATACGGCGAGTGCATAGCAAGCTGCGGAAGACCGATATCAACAGTATTCAAAGCAACCTGTGTGTTGGATATATTTCCAAGCGTGGAGCCTCCTGCCATGTCGGAGCGGTTGACAAAAGTCTGGAGAGGGATATCGGCAGTCCGGCACATATCCCTGAACATGGCGGCTGACACTCCGTCTGTGCAGTACTTCTGGCTGGCATTGAACTTGATGACGATACCGCCGTTTATGTAAGGGCGGTTCGACGGGTCTGCCTTGTCTGTATAGTTCGGGTGGACGGCGTGTGCATTGTCAGCGGAGATCATCAGGCTGTCCGCCAGATGGATGAGATAGTCCTCGCGGGTAAGGCCCAGGTGATCGTAGATCCGCGTCAGGGTATCGTACAGGAAAGTGGAGGCTGCGCCCTGCTTTGTACCGCTTCCGACTTCTTCGCTGTCAAGGACACAGTGGACAGCCAGGTATTTCTTCTTGTCTCCTGCAAGGAATCCTTCAAGAGAAGCAAATGCGCACTGGAGGTCATCCAGTCTGCCGCAGGAGATGAACTCCCCGGACGCGCCCCAGATACTTGCCTTTTCTCTGTTATACAGGAAGAGGTCGTGTCCAAGGATATCCGCTTCCTCTACCTGAGCGGCGTCTGCAACAGTCTTCATAAACGTGTCCTTTGCAGCCAGATCGCCATACAGGGGCAGCATGTCTTTCTGCACATTGTATTTGCAGCCGTTGTTTGCCTCTCGGTTCATGTGGATGGCAAGATTCGGGATAAGAACGAGGTCGCGGTCCACATTCACCAGTTTTGTCACAAATGTTCCGGAAGACGGAGCTTTTACGATCACACGCCCGGCCACGGAGAGCGGGCGGTCGAACCAGGGGGCGCAGAGCATACCGCCGTAGCGTTCCACATTGAGACGGATATAGTGTCCGTCTGTCTCCAGTTCAGGATTCTCTTTGATCTTGAACGTGGGAGAATCACTGTGGCTTGCCATAATACGCATGCCGGAAAATGCATGCTCGGGAATTGTAAATGCGATGAGAGAGGAATCGCTGCGGGTGACGAAATATCTTCCTCCTGCTGTGATCTGCCATTTCTGGTTTTCATGCAGTTGCTCAAAATCTTTCTCCAACAGGGAATGTTTCATATTCTCTGCAGCGTGGAAACAGGAGGGGCTTTGCTCCAGAAAACGGGAGAGCTTTTTAGAAATCGTATGGTCCATGATGCCGGGTCACTCCTTTACATATGCTGAAATTACGGAAGTACAAGATACTTCAGTATCGATATTTTCAGAATATAATCTATGCTTCGCCTTGTCAAGGCAAAGCGGTTGAGAGAAAAAGAATGTCAGTGGTTTTCCTGTCTGACGACATATTTTTTAGAAAAAATAGTGAATAATAAAAAAAATTACAAATATTTCCAAAATATGTTGCCTTTTTACTTTATTCAGGTTATCTTAATATTGGGATGAGAAAAGCTGAAAATTTGATGTTTAAAAACTTAACTGTAAAAGGAAAGAGCGCGCCGCATCTGCGGATTTTCCGTGGGTGTGACGCGCCTTTTGCCTTTTGTTTGTCCAGGATGGACGAATTGGACGTTGATTACACTTTGCATACAAGTGTGAATAGAAGCTGAGGAAAGGGGAAGAAAAAATGAAACTACGAACGAAAATTTTGATGCCGCTTACAGTGATTTTTATATGTACCATTATGGCTATAGGCGGCATCTCATATT
Organism: Candidatus Mediterraneibacter pullistercoris; assembly: GCA_019116885.1. Taxonomy (GTDB): domain Bacteria; phylum Bacillota; class Clostridia; order Lachnospirales; family Lachnospiraceae; genus Mediterraneibacter; species Mediterraneibacter pullistercoris. Next base: position 14,437 of record DXAU01000042.1, read on the forward strand.
TTTTTGTACAGCGGGAGATTAGAAGCATCTATCAGAATCAAATGGAAATGACAGTAGAATCGGTGCAAGAAGAGTTAAGAACTGTCCGCTCTTTACAAAACCAGATTGAAACTATGAAAGCCGGGGAGACGGGTTTTGCCGGTATCATACAAAACGGTGTATATATCGCCCACAGTGATGCTTCTAAAGTCGGAGAAGATGCTTCGGCCCTTTCCGGATTGGCCCAAAATGGGAAAGCAGACTGGCTCAGCATAGATGGTGAACGGTATCTGGCATGTACAGCCCAGTATGAGGATATGATTATCGCGGTCGGTCTGCCGTATGCGGAGTATTCTGCCAGTCTGCAGCAGATGAAAACCGTCAACGGGGCCGCCGGAGTTATTGCAATCCTTGTGCTGATACTGGCACTGTTTGTCTGTATCTCTTCTATCGTAATCAGGCCGGTCCAGGAATTAAGCGGCAATCTGCGAATGATTAAGGAAGGCTGTATTTCAGAAACAAAGATACGGTATGAGAGCAGGGACGAATTAGGCCGGCTTGCCGGGGATATCAGGGAGATCAGAAACGGGTTGAAGGTAGTTTTGGGCGACCAGAGCAAGATTATGAAAGCCTTTGTTTCTGGCGACTTTAGTGTCAGGTCGGAAGTTCCAGAAGCCTATGTGGGCGAATACAGTATTTTACTGGAGGCCAGCCGGCAAATGGCCGGGAACATCAGTGAAGCGTTCAGAGAGATTGACACTGCCGCGAACCAGGTTACTGTCGGAGCAGATCAGATGTCTATGGCATCACAGATACTCAGCCAGGGAGCTGAAGAGCAAACCAGTTCTGTGAAAGAGCTTTCTTCAACAGTGCAGGAAATTTCAGGAAAGATCAATCTGAATTCCGAGCGTTCAGAGGAGGCTAACAGACGCTGCGAAACAACGGGCGAGAAACTTAATGAAAGCGGAGAAAAAATGAGCCGGCTAGTTTCTGCAATGGAAGAAATCAAGCAAAACTCCACAGGGATTCAGACCATTATTAAAGCCATCGACGACATCGCATTTCAGACGAATATCCTTGCTCTGAACGCGGCAGTGGAAGCTGCCCGTGCGGGAACTGCCGGAAAAGGCTTTGCGGTTGTGGCGGACGAAGTAAGAAGCCTGGCCGAGAAGTCGGCGGAAGCGTCAAAGACTACACAGGAAATGATCCAGAAATCCATCAAAGCAGTGGAAAACGGAAGTGTCCTTGTTACAGATACTGCAAATGTTTTAAAAGAAACGGCGGAATATGCAGGCGGCATCATAAATTCAATCGCTGATATTGCAGGATCGTCTGCCGAACAGATACAGGCAATCAGTCAGGTTAAACAGGAACTTGATAAAATATCTGGAGTGGTGTACGCAAATTCTGCCACTGCAGAGGAAAGCGCGACGGCCAGTGGAGAGCTTTCCGACCAGGCAAACACACTGAAAAACCTTGTTGGCAAGTTTAAGATTGTCGACGGCAGTATGGAGGAGCAGACAGACAATATTCCGGACTGCGAATCTGCGGACGGCGCGGTCTGAACGGCTGCATCCTGAGAAAAATTGCTGTCGCGTACCTTTACTTTTTTCGGCGGCTTGCGTATACTGGAACTCGTAAAGGAGCTGATCGCATGAGAATATTGATAGCAGAAGATGAGAAAGATCTGAATCAGATCATAACAAACAGGCTGAAAGCGGAGCACTACAGTGTGGACTCCTGTTATGACGGACAGGAAACGCTGGAATATCTCGAGAGCGCAGAGTATGATGCAGTGGTGCTGGATATCATGATGCCGGTATTGGACGGGCTGGGCGTGCTCAAAAAGATGCGCCGCAGAAATGACAGCACGCCGGTGATACTTCTGACGGCAAAGGACAGCATCGAGGACCGGGTAGCAGGACTCGACGCCGGAGCGAACGACTATCTGGTAAAGCCGTTTGCTTTTGAAGAACTGCTGGCGCGGATACGCGTGCTCCTGCGAAAACCGGCCGAGACGCCGAAGACATGCTATAAAGTCGCCGACCTTGAGGTACATATGGATACTCAGCAGGTGAAACGGGGCGGAGAGGATATCAAACTTTCAGGCAAAGAATTCGCCCTGCTCCGGTATATGGTGCAGAATGAAGGGATCGTACTTTCAAGAGACAGGCTGGAGCAGCACCTGTGGAACTTTGACTATGCAGGAGGGTCCAATGTGATCGACGTCTATATCAGATATCTGCGCAAGAAGATTGATGACGGGCATGAACAGAAACTGATCCATACAGTGCGGGGAGCGGGGTATGTGCTCCGGGCAGAAACATAATATAGGACGAAGTGCAGGTCGGCTGCGTAACATCTGCATACATTTTCAGACAGGATTATGAAGAAGATTTCATTAAAACTAAAACTTACATTATTATATACGTTTTTCATGGCGCTTTTGACATGCGCGGCCCTGGCGATCCTGTTTTCGCTGAGCAGCAGAGAAGTTCTGTCCTCTACACAGTCGAGACTGGAGTACAGAGTGCAGGAAAGTGTGGAGAACATTAACCTGCGAAACGGCGAAATACAGATAGATTCGGACTTTTACTCTGTGGCGCGGGACGTATATTTGTCCCTGTATGACAGCGATATGTATTTTATGTACGGCAGGGTGCCGTACGGTTTTAACCAGCGGCCGGAGCTGGCAGACGGAGAACTGCGGACGATCCGTGACGGGAATAAAGAATGGTATGTGTACGACATGTCATATCAGATTTCCGACAGCGAGACAGTGTATATCAGAGGAATCACATCGATCACAGATGCAGAAGAAAGTTTTACAGTCACAGTACGCTTTGCACTTATTCTGCTCCCCCTGATGGTGCTGGCAACTGCTGTGATAGGGTACCGCTTTACAAGGAGCACTCTGGCCCCGGTTCGGAAGATCACACATACTGTCAGACAGATACGGGCGGATACCGATCTTACGAGACGCGTAGGATTTGCAGACACAGCGGAAAGACACGGAAAAGAGTGGGATGAAATCTATGTTCTGGGGAGGACGTTTGACGAAATGCTGGATGAACTGGAGGTGGCGTTCCGGCGGGAGCAGCAGTTTACATCCGATGCGTCACATGAACTCAGGACGCCTGTAAGCGTGATACTGGCCCAGTGCGACGCGATGCTGGAAGATGAGTCTGTGACTGAGGAACAAAAGGCTCAGATCACCCTGATCCAGAGAAAGGCGAAAGGAATGGCAGATATGATCTCCCAGCTTTTATTCCTGTCCCGTGCAGATCAGGGAAGACAGCCTTTGAACCGGGAATGGATAGACGTAAGCGAACTCACAGAGATGATCGCGGAAGAGCAGCAGATGCTTGTGGAGACAGAAGAAAACGGGATTTGTGTAGAAACACAGATATCACCCGGCATCCATGCATATGTGGACGAAACATTTTATATAAGGATGCTCGTGAATCTGCTGTCTAATGCGACGCGCTATAGTCCGGAAAACGGAACAGTCGGAGTTACGCTCAGGCAGGATGGAGATGACATTGTCGGAAGCGTAAGCGACGAAGGATGCGGGATAGCGGCTGATGCTCTGCCGCATATCTGGGAACGTTTCTATCAAGCGGATTCTGCACGGACAGAGATCAGTCATGCGGGACTTGGGCTTTCTATGGTGAGATGGATTGCAGAAGCCCACGGCGGCAATGTTTCTGTGAAAAGCGAAGAGGGAAAAGGCAGCGTATTTACATTCCGGCTTCCTGTCGGAGAAAAAAATCAAAAAAATAATATACTTTAATTTTTCTTTAATCTTTCTTGTATATAGTGATATCAACAAAACAAAACCAATACAAAACGAACCACAAGAAAGGGGAAGAAAAATGAAGAAATTAATTATAGCAGCAATCATTACAGTTATGGCGGCAGGAGTATTTACGGGGTGCAGTGATGCGGGCGGCCAGCTCACAAATACAGGCCGGACAGGTGCCGCAACACAGAATATGGAAACGCAGAATACAGAGACAGAAAAAGGACAGAGTGTACCGGCACAGACGCAGAATACAACAGGCGGGCAGAACGCGGCGGGACAGAATACGGCTGATACTACAGTACAGAACAATACGGCCGCAGGACAAGGGGATATCGGGCAGGACGCGGCTCTGAAAACGGCGCTTGACGCGGCGGGAGTCAGCGAAGCAGATATAACAAGACTTCAGGTATCAGAAGACAGAGATGACGGAAGAAAAGTTTACGATATTCGTTTTGATGTAGGGCAGACAGAATATAATTATGAGATTCAGGCGTCTGACGGACAGATATTCAATTCTGATGTGGAAAATTCCGGAAGAGCAGCAATGCAGAACGGACAGGGTTCCGCAAACGTAGCGGTAAGCCGCGAAGAAGCGGCGGCGACAGCGCTTGCACAAGTACCGGGCGCGACAGAGAATGATATCCGCCTTGAGCTGGACTATGATGACGGCAGACAGAAATACGACGGAAATATTATTTATAACCAGATGGAGTATGAGTTTGAGATCGACGCGAACTCAGGGGAAATCCTGAGCTGGAGCGAGGAAAGACCATAAAATCTGGAGTAAAAAATTATATCAGATGATATATCCCACAGGATATTTCAGATAGATGACTGGAAAGGGGCGTACAGAAAAGAGCATGATTCAGTGCTTCGTGTCCGCCCCTTTAGCCAGCCAAGATACGGAAGAGCGGCCCATGGACAGAACCTTGTTTTGCTTGACGAATATGGGGAACTCTGGTATAATTTTTTGAGTGCAGCAATATAATAAACAGTGGGTATCTGCAAGGTGCTCACAGCAAGGCGCAGTAGCCAAGTGGTAAGGCGTGGGTCTGCAACACCCTGATTCACCGGTTCAAATCCGGTCTGCGCCTCTCAAAAAGCCCGGAAATCAAAGAAGCCCCATAGGTTCACAATGTGAACCTATGGGGCTTGATCTGTGTATGACCATATCTTTTGGGGGGCTATTCGGCCGCTGAAAAGCGCCTTTCCTATAGCTATCTATGTCAATCAAACTTGTGCATTCCAATTTCTTAC
>DXAU01000043.1 GCA_019116885.1 Candidatus Mediterraneibacter pullistercoris
AGAGGCAGAAATGGAAAAAATCTTGAAAAGACTATTTTTAAGAAATTTGAAGAACTTGAAGAATTGTCTGAAACTGTAAAAGGAAATGGAGAAGAGATAAAAAAGATCTTAAAAAAAATGGAAGGCCATTATCAGAAAGCGGGAATTGTAAAGTATGACGCATTTCATGAAATGGGAGGAAATCTTAGTTTTGCACTTGCAATGCTGGATGCAAATGACAACGGATGGATATTTAATGCGATGCACAGCAGAGAAGGATGCTACACATACATCAAAGAGATCGTGAAAGGCGAGAGTTATATCGAACTTTCCGAAGAAGAACAGCAGTGTCTGGAAAAGACAATATATCAGGAAGAATACGATATCAAAGACATGAAAAAGTAGATAAAGAATGAGAGGATAAGAATATGTTAGACATTAAATTTCTGAGAATGAACCCGGAGATTGTAAAACAGAATATCAAAAACAAATTTCAGGATGAAAAGCTCCCGCTGGTGGATGAAGTGATCGAACTGGACCAGAGAAACAGAGAGATCAAGCAGGAAGTTGAGGCTTTGCGCGCAGAAAAAAATAAAGCGTCAAAACAGATCGGAGCAATGATGGCCCAGAAGAAACTGGAAGAGGCAGAATTATTGAAAAAGCAAGTCGCTGCAAGCTCCGGAAGAATTGAAGAATTATCATTGGAAGAAAAAGAAGTAGAAGAAAAGATCAGAAAGATCATGATGACGATACCAAATATCATTGATTCTTCAGTCCCGATTGGAAAAGATGACAGTGAAAACGTCGAACTTGAACGTTTTGGCGAACCAGTCGTACCTGATTTCGAGATACCGTATCATACGGATATCATGGAATCATTTCATGGAATCGACCTGGACAGCGCGAGGAAAGTAGCGGGAAATGGATTTTATTATCTCATGGGAGATATCGCCCGGCTTCACTCGGCAGTGATCTCATATGCAAGAGATTTTATGATCGGACGGGGATTCACATACTGTGTGCCGCCGTTTATGATCAGAAGCAATGTTGTGACAGGAGTCATGAGCTTTGCAGAGATGGACGCAATGATGTACAAGATCGAAGGGGAAGATCTTTATCTTATCGGTACGAGTGAGCACTCTATGATCGGTAAATTTATCAATACCCAGCTCTCAGAAGAGGAACTTCCTCAGACACTTACGAGCTATTCGCCGTGTTTCCGTAAAGAAAAGGGAGCTCACGGGATAGAAGAAAGAGGCGTATACAGAATCCATCAGTTTGAGAAACAGGAGATGATCGTAGTATGCAGGCCGGAAGAAAGTATGCTGTGGTACGAGAAGCTGTGGAAGAATACTGTGGATTTATTCCGGTCTATGGATATTCCTGTGCGGACACTGGAATGTTGTTCAGGAGATCTCGCAGATCTGAAGGTTAAATCTGTCGATGTGGAGGCATGGTCCCCGCGTCAGAAAAAATATTTTGAAGTTGGAAGCTGCTCTAATCTGGGAGATGCTCAGGCAAGGAGGCTTGGGATCCGCATAAAAGGAGAAAAAGGCAATTACTTTGCACATACGCTGAATAATACGGTAGTTGCGCCGCCAAGGATGCTGATAGCATTTCTGGAAAATAATCTTCAGGAGGACGGATCCGTCCGGATTCCTGAAGTACTCAGACATTACATGGGCGGAAACGAGAAGATCGTTCCTGGGAAATGAGATGAAAATAAGACGTAAATATCTAAGGTAGAGAAAAAACAAATGCATCAATATTTGAAAGCGATCGGATTTGATAATATCCGGACAAGAGAAGACCTCATGAATATACTGGAAGATGTCAGAGAGAGATTTACGCAGCAGACGATAGTATCTTACAGCCCCGGCGAAGATTTCTGTGAGATAAGAAAAGATTATGGTCAATGTATGGGAATATCACTCTGCGGAGCACTGGATGAAAATGAGGTATTTCAACCTGATTATTATTTCCCGTATTTTCAGGGGAGCGGGATCAGCACATATTCCGAGATCGCAGTGGAGCGAAAGATCGAAAAGGAACAGTACGTGGGGATGTGTGAGGACTCAAGGATAGGGATAAGCCTGATATTCACCCTCCAGAACGGGATAGAATACATGAAAGAAAGACAGGCCGGATTCGCATCTGAAATCACGACTTCGGTAACATTGTCAGGGCTGTCCCTGTCAGGTACAGTACTCCTTCCTGTTGTCAAAGACGAACGTCAGCTCAAGGATGAGAAGGAGGCGTCAGACAACCGCAAGATGCTTATAAATGCTGCCAGAAATGGAGATCAGACAGCAATTGAGACTCTGACCCTCGGCGACATTGATATCTATTCTCAAGTATCGAGAAGACTGGCAAATGAAGATGTTTTTTCCATTGTAGATACATATTTTATGCCGTATGGCATAGAGTGTGACCTGTATTCTATTATGGGAGAGATCCTTGCGGTACGGCGGAGAAAGAATATCCTGACCGGCGCGGAACTATACCAGATGAAGTTAGATGTAAACGAAATGCAGTTCGATGTATGTGTTCCCTTTGATTCCGTAATGGGTGAACCGGAAATCGGGCGCAGATTTAAGGGAACAATATGGCTGCAGGGATATATCAACTTCTGACGTTTCTGCGGATCTGTGCCAGAAAAAATGTAAAAACAGTTGAGAATTCCTAAAAAAAGTGATATATTATTATCTGCGCATCGGTACAGCCGCTGCGAAAAGAATCAATCGCATTTTTTATAAAATGGCGATTGACAAGAATTAAGATAACAAGTACAATTTAATAGATTTTTTAAATGTCGCTATAGCTCAGCTGGATAGAGCGACCGCCTCCTAAGCGGTAGGTCGGAGGTTCAAATCCTCTTAGCGACGCCAAAAACCCCGCCGAAAACATTGATTTTTCAAGGTTTTCGGCGTTTCTTTTTTCGGAAGAATCTGTATGTAAAGCAATATAGAATTATCAGAATTATAAATTTTCTTTTCAGATTAATATGGTAAAGATATCCGCAGATTGGTATAATGGATCTGTCAAGAAAGAAAGTCAGAAGACAAATGCTGTATAAAAAGAGTATGTGTCTGCAAATGCCTGTATATGAGAACCCTGAATACTTTTGAAACGAAAGGAGAAAATAATATGACAAAGTACAGATGCAGTATATGCGGTTATATTTACGACGAGGAACAGGAAGGAGCGCCTTTTTCAGACCTGAAAGAATGTCCGGTCTGTCATCAGGCAGCGGACAAGTTTACAGTATACAGGGAAGATCATGGAACAGAGATCAGAAGAGAAAAGGAACTGAAACTTGATTATCCGAAAGAATTTGTCCGGAAAGATGACTCCTGCAGATACATGAAAGAAATACATGAAATGGCGGTAACAGGAAAAAGTATTTCAGCGTCTATGGGAACGGAGCTGCACATGCCATCATGGGATGATATACTGATACTTGGAGCACAGCTCGACCCTATGCCGCTGGACGAACACGCCGAAGTAAAGACGACGACAGTGATAGGAAAGCATGCAAAGAAACCATTGATCCTGGAAAATCCCGTATATATCTCTCACATGTCGTTTGGAGCCCTTTCGAGAGAAGCTAAGATATCTCTGGCAAAAGGTTCTGCCATGGCGCATAGTGCCATGTGCTCAGGCGAGGGCGGAATACTTCCGGAAGAGATGCAGGCAGCGGATAAGTACATATTCGAGTATGTCGGCAATCTCTATAGTGTGACACCAGAAAATCTGAGAAATTCAGATGCTGTTGAAATTAAGATAGGACAGGGAACAAAGCCCGGCATGGGCGGACATCTCCCCGGAGAGAAAGTAACGCACGAGATCAGTGAAGTGAGAAATAAACCAATGGGAAAGGATATCATTGCACCTTCAAGATTTCCTGGAATCAATACAAAAGATGACCTGAAAAATCTTATCAGCCAGCTTAGATACGCTTCAGATGGACGGCCTGTAGGGGTAAAAATAGCGGCAGGAAGGATAGAGCGAGATCTGGCTTTCTGCGCGTATGCAGAACCGGATTTTATTACAATAGACGGCCGCGGAGGTGCGACCGGATCTTCGCCGAAAATGCTCCGGGATTCGTCTAGTGTGCCAACGATCTATGCACTGCACCGGGCACGAAAATATCTGGACAGCATAGGATCTGATATCAGCCTTATCATTACAGGGGGACTCAGAGTATCGTCAGATTTTGCAAAGGCAATTGCTATGGGTGCAGACGCAGTAGCAGTAGCTTCCTCAGCCCTTATTGCTATGGCATGTCAGCAGTATAAGATATGCGGTACGGGGATGTGTCCCATGGGCATTGCAACACAGGAAGAAGATCTGAGAGAACGCCTTCACGAAGATGCTGCGGCAGCAAGGGTTGCAAATTTCCTCAATGTCTCATTGGAGGAACTGAAAATGTTTGCGCGTGTCACAGGGCATGAGGATATCCACGGCCTTTCCACAGATGATCTGTGTACGATCAGCCGTGAGATTAGTGAACATACAGATATTCCACATGCATAATCTGCATCATTACTGGAGGAATGAGATGGAGACAGTATTAAAACGTGCGGCCGCAGCGCTTTTGACGGCGGTTATAATACTTATGCCTGTGGCGACGGTATGCGCCGAACCGGCTGCAGAGGAGACACAGGCAGGAGATGAAGCCGGGGCGACAGCAGAACAAAATGCTGAAAATTCAGAGCTTGAGAGACAGAAGAAAGCATCCTATGATACAGTCCCTGAGACAAATACAATCGAGGGATGGCCTCAGGGACCCAAAGTCTATGCCAATTCAGCTATCGTGATGGATATGAACAGCAAGGCTGTCCTCTATGAAAAAAAGATAGACAAACCTCATTATCCTGCCAGTATCACGAAGCTGCTTACCGCACTTGTGACGTTTGAAAATGCAAGTCTGGACGATGAGATCGTCTTTTCCCAGGAGAGTATTGACATACTGAGATCCGATTATGCCAGTATTGGGATGAAACCAGGAGAGATCCTGAGTTTGAACGACGCCATGTATGCCATGCTCCTGGCATCGGCAAACGAGGTGTCTTATGCTATTGCAGAAAACGTCGGGAAAGAGATGGGCGGCGGCTATGATACCTTTATCCAGGAAATGAACGACCGGAGCGCCGAGCTGGGATGCGCGGGTTCTCACTGGACGAATGCGAACGGTCTTCCCGATAAGAATCATTACACGACAGCACAGGACATGGCTCTGATCACTGCTGAATTATATCAGCATAAAGATTTCCAGATAATTGCGCAGACACTGAACTATACGATCGGAACTACGAATCTTGTAAATGAGACAAGGACATTCCAGCAGCACCATAAGATGCTCATGCCTGACAACAGCAATTATTACCAGTACTGTACCGGCGGAAAGACCGGTTATACAGATGAGGCGAGATCAACGCTCGTGACAACGGCGGATAATGGAAAACTCCAGCTTGTTGCGGTCGTGCTGCAGGATGACGGGGATGTATATGAAGATACAAGAGCGATACTGGATTATGCGTTTGAGAACTTTTCCAGCCTGTCTCTTATAGAGCAGGAGAAACCGGAAGAGGTGAAGTCCTATGTGGATGCCGAGCCATACATCGTAGTGCCAAACGGAATCGGGGTATCTGATCTGGAATATGAGATAACAGTGGAAGATGAGAAAAAAGCATCCGGCGATATCATGTTCTCTTATGGCGGACAGGAGGTAGGATCTGTACCGGTTACATTAACGCCGGAATACATCGAGGAAGCCACAGGATATACGACGAGGCTCCGCCTTGTAGATGATGGACAGAACAGCTCAGAGGACGGCATCCTGCCTTTCAGCAGGTGGACACTGGCGGCTGTGGGAGTAGTACTCCTGCTTGTGGTCATCGCAGTGGTCAGTTACTCCAGGCGCAGGGCAGTAAAAGTCAGAAAACGCAGGGGAATGAAAAAACATCATAAACGGATAAAGAAGTCATAAGCAAGTCATAAGCGCTGTCTGCGGTAATCCGTAGGCAGCATTTTCATGACGTCTTTAAATGCTGCCGTGAATTTGCTCTGACTTTCATATCCGACGCTGCGTGCGGCTTCGGCTATGGTCAGGTCAGTCTGACGGAGCATGTGCGCCGCCTGTGTGATCCGGTACTGCTTCATATATGATGCGATGGGCATGCCGTAAACAGACCGGAAGATGCTCTTAAGGGCAGATGTATTTATCAGATACTGCTTTGCCAGATCGTCGATGGTATATCTCTGTTCCGGGTGCTCTGTCATCTGATTGTGGATCTGACGTATGATTTCTACCTGCCGGGAATAGTGCGGATCGAATCTTTTTGAGACAGGGTCTTCCACGGAGAGAAAGAGGAGGAGCTCCTGACATTTCAGCTTCAGGCAGGATAACTTTATCTGCTCCGGCAGATCGTATATTTCAGAGCAGATGTGTTCGATACGGCTGCCGGGAGTCAGGGCGGCAGCCTCTGCGCTGCCGCAGAATTTCCTGCAGATAGCTGTTACATCTTCAACTGGGTTTTTCAGAAGTCCAGGCATATTGTCTTTCAGCAGTTCCGTATCCAGAGAGAGGGAGAATCCTTCATAGTATCCGAGCGGCAGCGTGATCTCAGAATCGGAACATTTATCTGTGAGGTGGAAAGAGAGATCGCCGTTTCCGAAATAGAGGCTGAGACCGCCTCTCATTTCCCACCCGATACGCCCGGCGCGGCAGTGATCAATAGACAGAACAGATATTCCATGGCGGTGGCAGATGTGAAATTTGTCCGCTAGATAATAGTGATAAGAAAGTTCTATACCAGGGTACAGCTCATAAGTTTCGGTAAGGAGTTTTGCCGTATCAGGGATTCCTGCACCAGATATCTGCCTTTCTGCGGTGCTTTCAGTTAATGGATGGCGGATATATACGTGCCTGCCCTGTACGGCGTCAGTAAGTGTTTCTCTTATGAGGTACGAATCATGCATCAGATATTCTCCTTTTTTGGGTATAAGACCAGTCATACATCCTTCTGAGGGCATGTGATCTTTCCAAGTTTCTCGATCATATGGTGGAGCATCTGCGCCAGCTCCGTATCTGCTGTCTTATAATACATTTCTTTTCCTTCACGGCGGCTTACTATGAGACCGCTGCTTTTTAACAGCCTCAGATGATGGGAGACTGCCGGACTGCTCATATTGACGATAGAAGCGATATTGAGCACACATTCCTCGCAGTGGCACAGAAGCCAGAAGATGCGCAGACGGCTTGGATCTCCGAGCTGCTTCATTGCTTCGGACACGCCTGCTATCTCCTTTTCACGAGGGAGATAAGCTCTGATCTTTTCTTCATTTTGCCCATGGTCATGTGGTATGGTTTGCCGTCCCATATTTTCTGCTCCTCTTTGCTCCATTTAGAAATTTTTTTCGCCCAAACGGGAAAACTCTCAGTTTTCTTCTTGACTTATTATAAAATACGAAGTACATTATAGTCAACAATTAAATAATCGTTTAATTAATATATAAGAAAAAGGAGTAACAGAAAATGAAAAAAACTTATAAGATTGATGTTGACTGTGCGAACTGTGCAAACAAGATGGAACAGGCTGCGAAAGATACCCCGGGAGTGAAAGATGCTGTCGTGAATTTTATGACGCTTAAGATGAATGTGGAATTTGAGGAAGGCCAGGATGTAAAAGCAGTCATGCAGGAAGTGCTTAAAAACTGTAAGAAAGTCGAGGATGACTGCGAGATATTCCTGTGATGGCACAGTAGGAAGAAAATCTCGAAAACAGATCATGCTGGGAAAAGAGGGAGTGGACCATGAACAAGAAACAGAAAAAAATGCTGATACGAATACTTGTCTCAGCGGCGCTGCTTATCGGATTTAATTTCCTGCCGGTTACAGGGACCTTGCGGTTTGTATGTTATCTGATACCATATCTGGTCATTGGATATGACATACTTATCAAAGCGTACAAAGGGATCAGAAACCGCCAGCCTTTTGACGAGAGCCTGCTGATGTCTGTGGCGACGATCGGCGCCATGGCTATCGCAATCTATGAAGACGGAGATTATACAGAAGCGATTGCTGTTATGCTCTTCTACCAGATCGGCGAGTGGTTCCAGAGTTATGCGGTAGGCAAAAGCCGCAGGAATATCAGCGAGCTTATGGATATCCGGCCGGATTATGCAAATATAGAAAAAGACGGAAAACTGGAACAGGTTGACCCTGACGAAGTAGAGGCGGGATCAGTAATCGTCGTTCAGCCGGGAGAGAAAGTCCCGATCGACGGCATTATTACAGAGGGAAACTCTACGCTCAATACGAGCGCTCTGACAGGAGAGAGCCTGCCAAGAGATGCGAAAGAGGGAGACGAGATCATCAGCGGATGCATCAACATGACCGGACTGCTCAGGGTGCGGACAACAAAGGAATTCGGAGATTCCACTGTTTCCAGAATCCTTGATCTGGTTGAGAACGCAAGTTCCAGAAAGTCGAAGTCGGAAGCGTTTATCACAAAGTTTGCAAGGATTTATACGCCGGCCGTTGTGTACAGCGCTATTGCGCTTGCAATCCTGCCTCCGCTCGTGCGCATGTTCGGCATGGGGATTTCCCCGGAGTGGGGAACCTGGGTCTATCGTGCGCTGACCTTTCTCGTCATAAGCTGTCCATGCGCGCTGGTTATCAGCATCCCGTTAAGTTTCTTTGCAGGGATCGGCGGCGCCAGCAATGCAGGAGTGCTGGTCAAAGGGTCGAACTATCTCGAGACGCTCTCCCAGACAAAATACGTTGTATTTGATAAGACAGGAACACTTACCCAGGGCGTGTTTGAGGTAAATGCAGTCCACCACAACGAGATGGAACAGGAGAAACTTCTGGAGTATGCGGCACTGGCAGAGAGCGCGTCTTCCCATCCGATCAGCAGGAGCCTGCAGAACGCTTATGGGAAAGAACCCGACAGAAGCCGCGTGACGGAGATACAGGAGGTCAGCGGAAAAGGCGTAATGGCCAAAGTAGACGGTACTCCTGTGGCAGCAGGCAACGCGAAACTGATGGAAATGATGGGAGTAAAATGGATCGGCTGCCATCATGCGGGAACGATCATTCACATGGCAGTCAATGGAGAGTATGCAGGCCATATCGTGATATCCGATATCGAGAAACCTCATGCAAAAGAGGCGGTACAGGCGCTCAAGGCAGCAGGAGTGGAGAGAACGGTCATGCTTACCGGAGATTCGGAGAAAGTCGCCGCCCGCGTGGCCGCTGACCTTGGCATCGATGAATTCTATGCGGAGCTTCTTCCGGCAGATAAAGTATCCAGGGTGGAAGAACTGCTGGAAGCAGCTCCGGAGAAATCCAAAGTCGCATTTGTAGGAGACGGAATTAACGATGCTCCGGTGCTCTCGCGGGCTGACATCGGCATTGCAATGGGAGCGATGGGATCAGACGCGGCGATCGAGGCGGCGGATATCGTACTTATGGACGACGATCCGGTGAAGATATCCAAAGCAATCAGGATCTCCAGGAAATGTCTGCGGATCGTCTATGAAAATATATGGTTTGCCATTGGGATCAAACTGATCTGTCTTATACTTGGAGCAGTCGGCATTGCGAATATGTGGCTGGCCATCTTTGCCGATGTTGGTGTCATGATCATTGCGGTACTCAATGCGATACGCGCTCTGTTCGTGAAAAAGCTGTGAGTGGAAAATAGAGTTTTCAGGCTGTCCTTGTGGACAGCCTTCTTTTATATTATAATGGAGAAAATAAAGTACTCGCTGATCTGTTTTATGTCAGATAGAAAGGGAGAATCAACAGAGGAGGGAAAAAGATGTTTTGCAGGAATTGTGGTACACAGATGGGAGAAGATGCGAAATTCTGCCCACGCTGCGGCGCGCCTGTGAGTTCTCCGCAGCAGGAAACATTTCAGGATGCGACACAGCAGGATGCGGCACAGCAGGAAAGGATACCTCAGGGAGATATGTCTCAGGGTGCCCCGTGGCAGGGAAATACGCAGCAGGCGCCCGTATGGCCAAAGAAGAGCAGGGGCGGAAGGAAGAAAGTGATTATCCCTGTAGCTGTAGCCGCAGCAGTGGGCGTTGTGGGTATCGGCGCGTTTGCAATAAGGGGGACGTACTTTTTTCAGTCAAAGTTTTCAAGTCCCGGGGATCATTACAGGTTTGTGGAACAGACATACATAGAGCAGTGCGTGGCAGACCTTGAAAAGGATGGGGATCATTCTGTGGACAGTCTGATCATGGATATTCAGATTGAAGAAGCCGGACTGGCCATGCTTGGCATCACTGGTTATCCCGAACAATCGGCAGCCGATGGCCTGAATGACCTGGAGATCAGGATGCAGTCCGGGGAAGAAGGGGATCTCAGCGGGGCATCTCTCGGCCTGTACACTTCGGACGGTGAGAATCTTGTAAGCGCCAATGCTGTGGTCGATCAGGAGAACCGGAAGATGTATATTCAAGTACCAGAGCTTTCCCAAGGATATCTGATGATAGATTCGGAAACTTTTGACAGTATGGGCGGCAATGCTATCGGCAGCCTGACCGCATCGTCGCCGGACAATGCGGATCTTGCAGCTATCATCAGCACATACACGGATATCTTTCTTGACTATGCAGTTGATGTAGAGAGAAAAGACACGGTTATCTCCGCAGACAGCGTGGAACAGGAGGCGGTAGTTTTTGACGTATCCGTGGGGGGAACTCAGTTTCAGGATATGCTGACAGAGATGCTGACTGCCATGCAGGAAGATGAAGCGCTGGAAGAGTGTATCAATTACTGGGGAGATTATATAACCTTTACGGAAAGCTATCAGTATGGCGGATATTACACAGATGAGTACAGCAGCGGATATTCCTATGAGGAATTTAAAAATAACCTGAAACAGCTGACAGATGAAGTGGCGTCGGATGATTCTTTTAAGACAGCGGAACTGAAGATGGAAGTGTGGGTCGATTCTTCCGGCGAGATCATCGGAAGAAATGTGACCATCTCAGATGGGGCAATGACAATGCCGCTGTTCGGTTATAAAATCGCGAGAAACAACGGAATATACGGCTTTGAATTTGTTTTCGGTGACAAAGAGGATGCATATGGAAGTTATATTCAGATCGCAGGCGGAGGTGTAGAAAGAAACGGGATTGCCGACGGGACTTTTACTCTGGAGACGGATGGACAGACCGTAGCGGAAATCGAGATGAGCGATTATAATATCAAATCAGCGGAGGATGGCTTCCTGAACGGAACATTTAAATTGTCAACGGACACAGATCCGTCTCTGGCAGGACTGGCCCTTGAGATAACGATCGGATCCTATGAAGGTTCTCTTACAGAATCATTTTCTGTGCTGAGCAATGACGTTCCTGTTGCGACACTGAATGTGGAAACCAGCGAAGAGTCTGATTATACACCATCTCTTCCCGACAGTACTGAAATATACAACGTCATGAATGAAGCGGATATGGCGGCTTACAGTGAATCCATGGACTTGTATGCCCTGGAAGAGAGAATGAGAAGCAATGAATTCCTGGATATGCTGTTCGACGTGTATGCTTATTATTAATGATCCTGTAAAAAGAGAGATCAGGAACAATTCGTTTCAGATTCCGGCGCTTTCCGGTGCCGGGATTCTGAAACGGGGCACAGGAGGCGGCAAATGATACAGATAAATGATCTGTCCAGATGTTTTGGGAAAAAGCAGATACTCAGCAGTATATCGCTCCGGGTGGAAGACGGAATGTGCGTCGGCATCCTTGGACAAAATGGATCAGGAAAGTCTACAATGCTTTCTCTGCTGGCCGGGACACTTCCCAGGGGCAGCGGAGAATTTTTTCATGATGGTACAGACTTGTTTAAAGACAGAAAACGGCACGCGGCATGCGTGGGATATGTTCCTCAGGGAACTCCTCTGATTGAGGAACTCAATGCTATGGATAATCTCAGGCTGTGGTATTCCGGCAGCCGTGAAATCAGGAAAGAGCTTGAGAGCGGGCTGCTGGCCATACTTGGGATTTCTGATTTTCTCAAAGTTCCTGTGTCCCACATGTCCGGCGGTATGAAAAAAAGGCTGAGCATCGGATGTGCGGCGGCGCATCATCCAAGAATCCTCCTGCTTGATGAACCATCGGCAGCGCTGGATTTGATATGCAAGGAGAGAATTGCAAATTATCTTCGGGTATTTAAAGAGAACGGCGGCATCGTCATTTTGACTACCCATGATATCCAGGAACTTCCTCTCTGCGACGTCCTTTATATATTGAAAGAGGGGCGTCTGGTCCCATATGAGTATGACGGAGACTATCACCATCTGGCCGGACAGCTCTAGGAGGCGGATATGAAGTATTTATCCATGCAGATCAAAAGAGTGTGCAGAGCTTTTCCCGCGATTCTGCTCACTGCTCTGATATTGGCGGGAGCGCTTGGTCTTCTCGCATATTTGCAGACAGTATCCGCTTCAGAGAGTGAAGAGAACCAGAAGATTACGCTGGCTCTTGTAGGTGATACCGACGATTCTTACTTGGGACTTGGCATTGACCTGCTCCGGGCAATGGACTCTTCACGGTTCACCTGCACGTTAATCGAAATGAGTGAAGAGGATGCTGTGGACGCGCTGGAAAGGCAGGAGATATACGGATATCTGCGGATACCGGACAACTTCATAGAGTCTGTGGTATATGGAGAAAATGCGAAAGTTACTTATGTAGCCGGAACTTCCCAGTACGGCATAGGAGTGCTTCTGGCTCGGGAGCTGGCAGACTGTGTTTCCATCCTGTTGACGGAGACACAGTCCGGTATTTATGCTTTTCGCAGCTTTTCCGAACAGCAGGGAGCTGACGGGGATCTCTGGTCAGATATTTATGATATGAACATGCGCTATTTTCAGTATGTCCTTCCAAGGGCAGAACTCTATGATATCGATACCCCGGACTCCTCTCCGGTCATTTCTGTACAGGGCTATTATGTCTGTGCTGCGCTTCTGATGTTCTCTCTTTTTCTGGGAGCGTCAGGCGGAAGTCTGTTCATCCGCGGAGACTATTCTCTGCACCGGATGCTCGCGGTGCGTGGAACGGGCGCGGTACAGCAGGTGCTTGCGGAATATGTTTCCTGCTGCTTTCTGCTCTTTCTGAACTACGTTGTTATGGCGTCGGCCTTTCTGTTGTTTTTTACAGGGGAAGATAACCTGATTCCGGAACTGGAGGGGGCGTCCGGTATGTACCTGGTACGGCTTGTTATCTCTTTCAGCCTTCTGCTCCCTGCGGCCGGGGCGCTGCTGTATTTCCTTTTCCAGTGCGCCAGAAGCCTGATCAGCGGAATGATACTTACGTTTCTGTGTGTGATCGGACTGGGATATATTTCCGGCTGCTTCTATCCTCTGTCTTTCTTTCCGGAAGAAATTCAGAGAGCTGCATCGGTGCTTCCTACAGGGATCTTGATGGAATATATGCAGGATGTTCTGCTTGGCAGGAGCAGCGGACTGCCCGTCCTGCTTTCAGTTGTCTGGATCGTTTTGTTTGTCGCCTGCGCATGTCTGATACGCAGACGCAGGATTTCCGGATGACCGCAGGTGAAATCTCAGGGAATGTGAGGCGTTTAATATGGCAAAAAAACTGATGATATGGTATGCGCTCCTTAGCAAAAGACTGTTCGTGAAACCCTCCTTTCTGGCGATACTGCTGCTGGCGCCCCTGCTGACGGCAGGGACAATGCTTCTTGCAGACGCAGACGCACATATTCTGCGTATCGCTGTATATGCCGAACCTTCCACGGACATGTTGGGAGAGAGGATCATCGATGATCTGACAGCGATTGACGGCGTAGTGAAATATGAACCGTACAGCTCAGAGGAAGAGCTGCGCCGTGCGGTCGGGGAGTCAGAGGCAGATGCGGGATATCTGCTCCCTGCCGGCCTGACGGAGCTTTTGCGCGAATATGCTGCCGGGGACAAGAGCGGTTTCCCCTATGACGGACATCTGATCCGGGTGGTCACCAACAGGGACAATATTCAGCTGCAGCTTGCCAGGGAGCAATTATACAGTGTTTTGTACCCCCATATTTCTGAGATGATATCAGAGCAGTTTACACTGGAACAGGACGACTTCTCCGGTATGAGTGAAGACGCAGTCCGCAGATCTGTTGAAGCGCTTTATGAACAGATGCACGTGGATGAGTCTATTTTTCAGTTTGCATATATCGGGGAGGAAACGCCGGCAGATCTGGACAACATCAGCTATCTGACATCTCCGCTGCGGGGACTCTTATCCCTGTTTGTCCTGCTGACCGGGCTTGCGTCCTCGCTCTATCTGCTGCAGGACAGGAAAGAGGGCAGATTTGAGTGGGCGAGATACGGGTACAGACCTGTCTATGAATGGCTGTCCATCCTGTCCGGAACCGCTGCGGGCGGAGCGGCTGCATATCTGGCGCTTTTCTTTTCCGGCACATTTACTGCATGGGGAGAGGAACTCCTGCTGATGATCCTGCTGGTCTTTGCCGTGACGGGATTTAGCAGCATCCTCTCGAGAATCATCCGGAATATGGCAGTATTCGGAACCTGCATCCCGCTGGTCCTTTTGATCTCGGCTGCTCTGACGCCTGTATTTGCCTCTTTCAACGGGGTTATGACAATAAAGTACATGCTGCCGACGTTCTGTTATCTCAACAGTGTGAACAGCATGAATTACCGAGTGCGGCTCCTTTTATATGTGCTGGCTGTAAATGGGCTGTACTTTCTTCTGTCCGCTCTCAGAAATGTGATTCCGCCGGCAGGCCGTGTTTACGAAAAACCTTGACGAATCCGATGATTCTTTATATAATTAGCCTTAAATGAATAGGAACAGCAAAGGCTATGACGGAGACAGTAGGTCTTATCCGAACATCCCAGCGAGCCGGGAGCAGTGCGAGCCCGGCATAAGTAGAGTATTTCCGAATATCACTCCTGAGCCGCAGCCCCCAAAGCAGACTGAAGATACGTGACAGCATGAAGAAAAGTAAGGGCTGACGCGGATCCCGCGTTACAGGATACCATATGCGAACGGAAATGCCAAAGAAAGCAGACAGACGTATGCAGGCATGAGAAGTTCAAGTATGTTGTAACAGGTGGTTAAAACGAGAGATGGCTTTCGTCCTTTTACAGGACGGGAGCCTTTTTTCTCCCGATTTTGATTCAAAGCCCCGTTCTGGCACGGCCCGATGTCATCCTATATCCATTAAGGGCCGTAGAGTAACGCCGGTATTTGGGCTGCGTCCTTTGCAGCCTTATGTACCGTTGCGTTGCGTCCCGAGCGAGAGCGCGCCCGCAATGGATATAGGATGACACACGGGCCATGAAAGAAAGGAAAATCAGCATGTATAAGAAAGTTCCCACAGATATGAATTTTGTCGGAAGAGAGAAAGAAGTTGAGAAGTTCTGGGATGATCATAACATTTTTGAGAAGAGCATCGAGGAGCGCGAGGGATGCCCGGATTATATTTTCTATGACGGTCCGCCGACTGCAAACGGCAAACCTCATATTGGACATGTGCTTACCCGTGTCATCAAGGATATGATCCCCCGCTACCGCACTATGAAAGGATACATGGTTCCGAGAAAAGCCGGATGGGATACCCATGGCCTTCCGGTAGAGCTTGAGGTGGAGAAAGCGCTCGGCCTCGACGGCAAGGAGCAGATCGAAGCGTATGGTCTTGAGCCGTTTATCGACAAATGTAAAGAAAGCGTATGGAAGTATAAAGGAATGTGGGAGGACTTCTCCGGCACAGTCGGATTCTGGGCTGACATGGAGCACCCCTATGTAACCTACCACAACAGTTTTATCGAGTCCGAGTGGTGGGCCCTGAAACAGATCTGGGAGAAAGACCTGCTCTACAAGGGATTTAAGATTGTTCCCTACTGTCCGAGATGCGGTACGCCGCTGTCTGCGCAGGAAGTGGCACAGGGATACAAGGATGTGAAAGAGCGCTCGGCTATCGTGCGTTTTAAGGTAAAAGATGAGGATGCATACATCCTTGCATGGACGACCACACCGTGGACACTGCCGTCTAACCTGGCGCTCTGTATGCACCCGAAAGAGGACTATGCCAAAGTAAAAGCCGCTGATGGAAATGTTTACTACATGGCATGCGCTCTTCTTGATACAGTTCTGGGAAAACTTGCAGAAGAGGGAA
>DXAU01000044.1 GCA_019116885.1 Candidatus Mediterraneibacter pullistercoris
ACCGTTGTGCTTTCTGCTTTAGCTGAAGATCAATCCCGTGGTTCGGGCTCTCATGTACGCTGCCTTTTGCATTGACATGAAGATACGGCACAAGCGGTATCACAAACCCATATCGCTCCGATATCTTCCGACGTGATCCGTAAAAGATGTGATGTATATGTGGTTCAGGAAGTCCTGTAAAATAACAATGTTCCATATCATCTGTGAATACGCTTTTCAGCCGTTTCATAACTCCACACCATACCTTTCTTTCAGCAGGCGTTTCTCATCCGGCGTGGCAATCTCTGCGTCTGGAATTCCAGCATCCTTGCAGCATCCGATCAGGCCATCAATCAGCCGGGCCATTTCTTCGCTGTTATATGTACTGGATCCACGAAGGAGCTTATAGGTTCGATACATAACTCCGTCATTTCCTTCACGAACCTGCGAAGTCGGCTTCAAGTGATAATCCATAGCGTTCGCCACTTTTTTCTCTGATGATTCAGTGTCTGGAATAGTCGTATATACTGTCTTTCCATCGAATAGCTCCGGCTGTCCGTACTTACAAAGCATCATATTGTGTAATTCCGGATTTGACAGATGCAATACTTTTGCCAATTTCCCAATCAGTACCCAGTAATAGGCGTTTGCATCAAGGCTTCTCTTCCGCCTATATTTCTTGATTTCAAGGCTCAGCTTATCGCAGCCTTTCAATTCTTCATAGGCCTGTCGGAAGTCCTCACACGGCTCAAATAGGATTGTCAGGCGTCCGGTTATGTAATCAATGATTGGTTCTTTCAGCTTTCCTGTAAACTTCATCATGCATCACCGAAATTGTCGCGAATCCATACCAGCATACTATCAATCTCTGAGTCGGTGAGATTATTTACATTCTTGTTCTTCCCCCACTGTTTCGCCCATTCATTAAGATCAATATTGCGTGACTCACACTTCTTTTTCAATTCATCAATAGGAGATTGTTCTTCTGTCTCTTCGTTTTCTTTTTTCACGAGATCAAAAACAACTATGTTGCTTTTTTGATGCCGGATCTGCAGACGATTGATTACCCTATTATCATCGTATCCAATGTCGCTAACATAAAAGCGATCATTGCAGGTATATCCAGATCCGCTACGTTTTGATTCCACTTTACAGTCTCCGGATTTCACAAATATAAACGGTGCTGTATACAGTTCTCTTCCAATCCCCCAGTTAAAGCACGCTCTCTTGAAACTGTCAGATGCAAGTCCTTTTTCTTTCTCTGTGAAGCTCTCAGTGCCGGTATCCTCTTTTGATACCCACTGTTTACGTTCGTCATCCCAGATACTTACTGTGCAGTTAGCATTTTCTCTGCTGTGTGACCTTTGCCAATTCAGCGGACCGACAGTCTCATCAAGGATATTCATATCGCACCGAGCGTCTTTATACAGCAGAAGAGTGATTCCGGATTGTTTCACCGTAGCTATACGGCAGTCGATTTCATCCGCTCTCAATGTTCTAAATGGCTTCATGCTGGCTCACCTACTTGATCTGTATATTCTGATTTACTACGATTTCTGCGCCATCAACAATCTGTCCGGATTTAATCGCTGCCTTTATCGCTGTTTTATCCGGTTCAGGATCTTTGCGTTTCAGATACTCCTCCGGTATCTTCCAGATATCCGAAACATTGACTGATTCTGATTTACGATATGATATTGCAACTCTTGGAGTCTTAAATTTCTCTCCTGCCAGATAGCCAGACAGATACTCTTTCAGGCTCTTCGCCTTGTTCTCGCACACTCTGCGGCGGTCTGCCAGTTTCTTTTCTTCCTCTCTGATCTGGTCTGCGTCAGAAAGCAGATTTTTGATAAACAGGGCTGTATTCTCGATCTTAACGTCTCTGTCCATCTGTAACTGATCCAGCTTCTCAATATCTATGATCTCTCCTGTCTCCAAGTCTACGCAGTCCATGATTGCCTGCTCAATCTCGTATAATGTTGCCATGCTCTACCTCCATATAATTCCTGTATTGTCTTTTCATTGTTTCTCTTAATGTCATCTGCCCGTCCTGATCCTCGGTAAGCAGCTCGTCCACCATCTGCAGATTCTTTTCATGCGTGCTGTGGCAGGTGCACCGCTCCCCGGGATCCAGATAGGATCCGCAATTGTCACACCGGTAGTTATACATCTTTATCATCCGGGCGATTTACTTCCGGAATTTCATCCCACAGATCGAAAATGGTTTTCAGTGCATCAAAGCTTATCCAGTCTGTCCCATCTTTGACGCGAGACAGAAGTTCTCTTTTTAATGTCTCTTTCTGCGCTTCCGCTTTTAAAAGCGCGTCATATCTAATAATGCTGATTTTCATTGCATTTCCTCCGAAATCTGTTAAAATATAATTGGTTATTTATCAGAGCGCCTTTGAGGTTGCCGCCTCATTATGGGCGCTCCTTTTATTTCCCTTGTCCGATACGTCACGGTCTCTCCCCGGAATACCGGCTCGCAGATCTGTACCCTGCCGTTCATCGCAGTGATTGTATGGCCGCCGATCGTCAGCCGCTCCTTGTTTCCGTAATTGTCATACCGCCCGTAGATCGTAATGTCTCTGACGGGTATTCCGGTATCTTCTGACAGGATCCTTTTTAACTTTGCTTTGCCAAGTTTCATGCTCATTCACCCCCTTGTATTACTTTCAGATATCTCCTATAATTTACGTACAGGTTTGGAACAGGTCTTGTGGTGTGCCGAGTACATAAGAAAGGAGCACTTGTTATGGAGCATTACTATTTCAACAACACCGTTGATGAACATGGAAGACATGAAGTACATACCAGCAACTGCGCTTCCCTTCCCTCTCCATCTAACAGAACTTACATCGGATATCACTCAGACTGCTCTTCTGCCATAAAAGACGCTGAGACCAAATATCCTTATAGAAGTTTTGATGGATGCTATCACTGTTGTTACGAATGTCATAAAGGCTAAAACTTGGGGTCGGCTTTAGTCGGCCCTTTTAACATTGCATCCTTTCTAAACACTTCTTTTACAAGCACGCATGCTTCATCAAGATTTTCCAATGTCATTGAATTTGATATCATACACTCAACAATAGTGTTGCTAAGTATTGACGCTTGTTCTTTTCTCGTGGTCACGTCTAATCTTTCCTTTTGCATTTCCCCACCTCCTCTCAAAATACGCTTGGCAGCATCAGATAGATTGCTACCCACTGGATCATGCACAACGCCACCAGCGCGGCTATGGTTATGTACAATCTCCGTATCGTCTGGTCTCTCTTTTCCCTGATCGGCCGGGACTCCGTCTTTTTTGGACATACCTCTTCCGGCGCTTCTATCACGACCGGGAACGGATGACCGATCGGGAGCACATTTAATTCTTTCATGCTTGTCCTCCTTCCTACGCTACTGTCATTCGCATCTTTCGTGCCTTCTCCTGCATCTGGCAATCTTTAACCCTCCACTCCTCAAACCCTGCTGTATCAAACAGGATCGGGCTTGTCCGGTTTGCCGGGTTCTGCCTCCATGCGAACGTCTGTCCCGGCGTGGCAAACGCCCGCATCAGGAACGCCTCTGGGAACCCCATCTGTTCGATCAGTTCCTTACGGTTCATGATCTGTTTTGGATAGTTCATCTTCTCTCCTTTCGTGTTATAATCACCCATGAAAGGGGGTGATTTCTGTGTCTGACAAAGTATTGCTAAATACATTTCCGGCTTCTGAAACACAAGCACTGGCACTGCTGTATGTTCAGAATCAGGACTTATCAAGCCTTACGCCGGAAGAGATTTACGAAAAGTACCGTGATGCATACGAAAGAATACACAATTGCAGAAATGATAAGCCACGGTACAACCCGGTCAGAGGGTCGATTTAAGGTTTTGTAAATCTCGCAAATGGAGTCTGACATTATGTTGGGCTCCATATTTTCATAGTTGCGAGCTAATACTTCCATGTAATTATGGAGTATTTCTCTTTCTCTTTTACGCCTCATTCTCTCTCCTTTCTGTCCAGCTTTTTGGACACCCATTGTGTTACCCTACTCAAGGAAGTACTCGATAGATACTCCGAAGTAGTCACTCTTACATCGTTGCTTCCAAATAAGCCAAGATATCTCTCGAAAGCGCCAGAGCTTCTTCCGCAGGTTTTGTATTTGCTTCATCATCCTCTCCACAGGTATCTACGCAAAACGAGTAGTGTGTAGCTAACATGCTTTCAAGCCTCCTGGCTTTTCTGATGATAATTTCGTTTTTCATGCCACTCCCTCAAAAAATTTATTGATAAAATATTCCTGCCCTTTTCCGGTGACTTTTGGAGTACGTGTAATCTTATTGCATCCATTCCCATCAATATGGACAGATTCCTTGATCTCAAACAGCTCCATCTCCATACTTCTCTGTGTCGGCAAGTTCCAGTCTGTACCTTTACGTTTAATCAGGTAACCATTCTCACGCATCCACTGGAAGAGACGTTTTGCGCCGATCTCAATACCGTTCTGCTTGAGAATTTTTGCAAGGTCACCCACAAGGATTGACGTATTCGCTGTAGTAATTGCCTGTCCAAGTACCGCATGGGGTTTCATTTCTTCGATTTGCGCTGTCTGCTCTTCGATGGTTTTCTGCGCTTCCAGAACCGCCAGAGCCAGAAGTTCTTTTCCCTGTGGAGTCTGCATCTGATATCCGCCGGTCTTTCGAATTGTCGGTAGGACTTCGGACGTTACCCAGTGTTTGAATCTTTTCGCAGATTCGAGCTTGCTTCCGAAGATAAGAGCGTACAGACCAGACTCATTTATGATGGTCATACTCTGTATTCCTCCAAGGGCGCCCTGAATCGGGGCATCCTTTTTATCTTCATCTGATACGTGCGCTGATATTGCATTTCTTGCCTTCGAATATCCTAATGCTTCTGCAACGTCCTTCCCTACAAACCACGGCTCATTGTCGATAGTTACTGTTCGGACTTCTCCGAACTCTTCGTTTTTGAAAATCTGTAATTCCTGCATCTGTTCTCCTCTCTCTAAAATGTTGGTATACCGGATTTTAATGGTAATTTTTCTCTTGGGATTACTGCCTTGTCTTTATAGTTGTATCCTCTTCCGCGTATATAAGACTTCAACTTAGTCATCCATTCATATTCTTTTCGTCTTTCAGAGAAAACTTTGATTTCATCCAGAAGATACAAAGAATAGTCTTCTCCAAAATCATCATAGTCTCTTTGCATATCCTCTATGCTGTGCTGATGATTTCTTAAACGGTAGACATGATTCCAATAACGATTTTCCACATCTGCCGAACTCCCTACGTAGATACGCTTGGTTTTATTATGCTGAATTGCATATATAGTTCTTGGTAGTTTCGTTTCTTACTCATCTCCTTCCCTGAATTGGAAATCTCAAAACTTACGTATTTCGTAAGTTTT
>DXAU01000045.1 GCA_019116885.1 Candidatus Mediterraneibacter pullistercoris
TGTGTTATACTTGCCATGCGAGGAAGCTCCTTTATGTATTTTTGTTTTGTGGTGATTCAAATATAACACAAAGAGAGTCTATCCTCGCTTTTTAAATATTCAGTTGTAACACATGTATTGTAATCCTACAAAGCAGTAAACAAGAAATGAAAAAAAGTTGTTGACATTTCAAGATGTGTGTAGTATAGTATTTATTGTTCCGGTCAGCGGAACACACAAAATGCGACAGTGGCTCAGTTGGTAGAGTACGACCTTGCCAAGGTCGGGGTCGCGGGTTCGAGCCCCGTCTGTCGCTCTTAAACAGACACCTGAGATTCCAGAAGAAACTCAGGTGTCTGTTTCTTTTTACCTGATATCCATTGGCGGCAGAACTGGAATTATTGAGAAAATGATATCTGTTTTCAATATGAATGTGATTGCAGTACGGTGTACTGCTATGCTATACTGTGAATATTGGAAAAATGCTGATTCAAAACGCGGCCGGGTGAGATGGCCATACAGTATGGGGATTGCAGATGGAGAAGAGAAGTCAGCCTATCGGGTTTCTGATAAAACAGATCAATAATGTATATGAGAAAGATCTGAACGAGAGATTAAAGAAGATCGGCATCACGTCGTCTCAATGTGCGGTGCTTGATTACCTTTTTCATACCAGCAAAGAAGAAGTGAGCCAGAGAGATGTAGAGAAAAATCTGAACCTGAAGAATCCGACAGTCACAGGCATCCTGAAGCGGCTGGACGAAAAGGGATATATTCTCTGCGTCCCTAACGCAAATGATAAGAGAAAGAAGAACATCTATCTCACGGAAAAAGCATATGATATCCAGCGCAGGATGGACATTGACCGGAGAAAACTCGACAAGGAGCTCACCCGGGGCATGACAAAGCGTGAAGCTGACGCATTGAGGAAGAATCTGGCAAAACTGCTGTATAACATAGCAGATCCGTGATAAGGAGGAGAACATGAGTTACGCAGACAAAGTTTTTATCGATATGTGCCGGGATATCATCGATAACGGGACAAGCACTGAGGGAGAGAAAGTGCGCCCTGTGTGGGAAGACGGAACTTCTGCCTATACGATCAAGAGATTCGGGGTTGTCAGCCGTTATGATCTCTCGAAAGAGTTTCCGGCGCTGACACTGCGCCGCACGGCGATCAAAAGCTGTGTGGACGAGATGCTGTGGATCTGGCAGAAAAAGTCTAACAACGTACACGAACTGAAAAGCCATATATGGGACAGCTGGGCGGACGAGACCGGCTCCATCGGCAAGGCATACGGGTATCAGATGGGAGTGAAGCATCAGTATAAAGAGGGCATGATGGATCAGACGGACCGTGTGATCTACGATCTTAAGAATAATCCGTACAGCCGCCGTATCATGACAAATATTTACGTCCATCAGGATCTCCATGAGATGCACCTGTATCCATGCGCGTACAGTATGACGTTCAATGTTACAAAAGAAAAAGACAGCGATGTCCTTACTCTGAACGGGATACTCAATCAGAGATCCCAGGATGTGCTGGCGGCAAATAACTGGAATGTGTGCCAGTATGCGGTGCTGATATACATGCTGGCCCAGGTGTGCGGCATGAAAGCAGGCGAACTGGTACATGTTATTGCTGACGCGCATATTTACGACCGTCATATCCCGATGATCGAGGAACTGATCTCAAGAGAACCATATCCGGCACCGGTATTCTGGCTGAATCCGGAGATCAGGGACTTTTACGACTTTACTCCGGATGATGTGAGACTGGATAATTACCAGACACATCCTCAGATTAAAAACATTCCGATTGCTGTGTGAGCACCGGGCTGTATAGCAGATTCAGAAAGGTGAAGAATATATGAAAGCGATATTATCCGCAGACAAAAACTGGGGGATCGGATATCATAACCGGCTTCTTGTGAGAATTCCCTCTGATATGAAGTTTTTCCGTCAGACAACCACAGGGAAAGTGGTCGTCCTGGGCCGTAAGACTCTGGAGAGTTTTCCGAACGGGAAGCCTCTGAAGGACAGGACCAATATCGTCCTGACCAGGAATCCGGACTATGAGGTGAAAGATGCTGTTGTTGTTCATGGGGAGGAAGAACTTGCAGAGGAATTGAAGAAATACAACACAGATGACATCTATGTGATTGGCGGGGAGAGCGTCTACCGAATGATGCTGCCCTACTGTGATACCGTATATGTAACTAAGATCGACCGTGCGTTTCAGGCGGATACTTTTTTTCCAAACCTGGATGAGATGGACGAGTGGGTGCTGACTGAAGAAAGCGAGGAGCAGACCTGTTTTGATCTGGAATTCTGTTTTACAAAATATGAGCGCAGGTAGAAAGCGCAGAGAATCAGCAGGGAAACGCACCGGAAAGCGGCGTCGCAGTGCGTTTGCCGCTGCGCTCCTTGGCGTCAGCGCTGCAATCATTGCGGCCGGGTGTGCAGGAACAGGCAGAGTGCAGGGGGACACAGAATCATCGGAACATCTGTCAGAGGACGGCAGGATCAGCGTAGTAACGACGATCTTTCCGCCCTATGATTTTGTGCGTGAGATCGCGGGGGAAACGGTGGATCTGAAGATGCTTTTAAAACCCGGGGAGGAGACGCACTCCTATGAACCGACACCCCAGGATATTATTGCGATACAGAACTGTGACGTGTTTATCTACACAGGCGGAGAGAATGATGTCTGGGTGGAGGATATCTTAAGCGCTGTACCGGAGTCAGATATGATGACGCTGCGCCTTGCCGACTGCGTGGAAACGGTAGAGGAGGAAGAAGTCGAGGGGATGAAAGGCAGTGCCGGACACAGCCACAGTGAAGCGTCTCATGATGAGGATGCACATGCCGAAGATGCTCACGATGAACATGCGGAGGAGTCCGTCCATGAGATCGATGAACATGTGTGGACGTCCCCGGTCAATGCATCTCTGATCGTAGAAAGAATTAAGGATGTGCTCTCGCAGGTCGATCCGTCCAGAAGCGCTCTGTATGAGGAAAACGCGCTTTCCTATCAGGAGGAACTAAAGGAGCTGGACAGCCGGTTCCGGGAAGTTGTCAGTGACGCCAAGCGGGATATCATGATCTTTGGAGACCGTTTTCCGTTCCGGTATTTTGCGGATGAATACGGGCTTGACTATTATGCGGCATTTCCCGGATGTGCCGGAGATACAGAGCCGAGTGCAGCCACCATGGTGTTTCTGATCGAAAAGGTCAGGGAAGAAAAAGTTCCCGCAGTGCTTAAAATGGAGCTGAGCAATGACGATATTGCAAATGCCATTGCCGAGGCTACAGGGACAGAAGTAAAAGTATTCTATAGCTGCCATAATCTGTCAGCAGACGATTTTGAAAACGGAGAGACATATCTTTCCATGATGCAGAAAAATGTTGAGACATTGAAGGAGGTCCTGAACTGATGCCCCTGATAAAATGTGAAAATGTTTCTATCGGCTACGAAGGACAGACAGTGGTAAAAGATCTGAATTTTATAATAGAAAAAGGCGACTATCTGTGTGTTGTCGGAGAGAATGGATCGGGAAAGAGTACCCTTATCAAGAGTCTGCTCGGCCTTAAAAGCGTGGAGGAGGGCCGTATTGCTTTCGGGGACGGCCTGAGACAGAATGAGATAGGATATCTTCCGCAGCAGAATGATACGCAGAAGGATTTTCCCGCAAGTGTTTACGAAGTTGTGCTCTCGGGAAGACTCAACAGCAGGGGGATACGTCCTTTCTATACTTCGCAGGATAAGAAAGAAGCGCTTGATAAAATGTCGCTTCTCGGGATACGGGATCTGGAACGGCAGTGTTTCAGGGATCTGTCGGGCGGCCAGAAGCAGAGGGTGCTCCTGGCGCGGGCGCTGTGCGCGACAAAAAGCCTGCTTCTGCTCGATGAACCGGTGACTGGTCTTGATCCGATCGTAACCGGAGAATTCTATCAGCTTATCCGCAGGATCAACAGGGATTCGGGCATTGCCGTGGTAATGGTCTCCCACGATATCGAGAGCGCAGTGGCAGATGCAACGCACATTCTGCACCTGCAGGAGACGGCGCTCTTTTTTGGGACGACAGAGGATTATCGTAACAGTCAGATCGGCAGGAAATTTTTGGGAGGTGCGCATGATGGAAATGATCTTTGAGATGCTCTCTTACCCTTTCATGGTGCGCGCCTTCACTGTGGGTGCCCTTGTTGCACTGTGTTCTGCGCTTCTGGGCGTAAGCCTTGTGCTGAAGCGGTATTCCATGATCGGGGACGGCCTTTCCCACGTGGGATTCGGCGCTCTGGCGATCGCGGCATCCCTCAATATGGCTCCCCTGGCGGCAGCGATCCCGGTCGTGATAGCGGCTGCTGTGCTTCTCCTGCGCATCAGAGGAAACAGCAGGATTAAAGGAGATGCGGCTATCGCACTTATCTCTACGAGCTCACTGGCGATCGGCGTTATGGTGATCTCCATGACAACAGGGATGAATACAGATGTGTATAACTATATGTTCGGAAGCATCCTTGCAATGAGTGAAGAAGATGTACTTCTAAGTGTTGTCATGGCAGTGATTGTTCTGGTACTATTTGTATTCTTTTACCATAAGATATTCGCGATTACATTTGATGAGACGTTCGCGCAGGCCACCGGCGTGAAAGCCGACCTTTACAACACTCTGATCGCAGTGCTGACGGCCGTAACTATTGTGCTCGGCATGCGCATGATGGGAGCTCTGCTTATCTCGAGTCTCATCATCTTTCCGGCGCTTACTTCCATGCGCGTGTGCAAGACGTTCAGGAGCGTTATCATCAATTCTGCGGTAATCTCTGTCGTGTGCCTGGCAGCCGGCATCACGGTTTCTTATGTATGGGCGACTCCGGCAGGGGCGAGCGTAGTTATGGCGAATATCACAGCGCTTCTTATCTATTCCCTGATCGGACTGATCAGAAATAAAGGAAAATGACAATCATGGCAGGAATTCTCGGCGTCATTCTTATGACGGCTCTTGGAACTTACTATTTTTGTAAAAAGAAGACAGAAAGGAAAAGAGCGCTTCTCTGCAAAGTGCTTGCCACGGCGGTGCCGGGTATCCTGATGCTGTGCTGTTCAGGAAAAGGAAGTTTTGACGGCATTTCTGCGGCAGGATTTGCCGGGACGCTGGCAGCAGTTGTATTTTACATGGCAGCAGATGTACTTCTGGAATGTAAGTTCATCCTGGGAGCAGTGAGCTTTGCTGCGGGGCATGTGTGTATGACTGCAGGATTCCTCCTGAGCGGTGAAACTGTGCTGTATGTGACGGAAAATGGAGAGTATCGTATCGACGCTGCGCTCTTTACATGGGGTGTCATAGTTTTTGCGGTATTGACAGCAGCGGCATGTATCGCACTTCACAAGTATTTCCAGCCTCTGAGAAAAAAGAAGCTGTTCTGGCCTCTTGCCGCATATATCATCGTCCTTGGAGTGATGGCTGCACTTGCTGTGACAGCAGGGATGCGCATATGGGCAGCGGGCGCGGATACAATGGACAATGTGTTCCGCGGGACAATTCCTGCCGCAGGCGGCATCTGCTTTGTGATCTCGGATATACTGCTTGGCAGAAACCGCCTGGGCAAACGGCGCAGCGTGGTGTGCGGCGCGCTCGTACTTGTGCTGTATTACCTGTCGGTATATCTTTTTGCCATGAGGTTTTGGCTGTGAATATGATTCTCCGGCAGATTCGGGCAATGCCGGAAATGAAAGGATAAAGATATGGCATTATTTCATGCGGTTTATAATTTACTGTGGGGTGATCTGATCACGATTCCCCTTCCGGGCGGAAGCTCTCTTGGTCTTTCCCTGCTCGTGCTCATCCTCGTTCCGGCGGGGATATATTTTACGGTACGGACAAGGTTCCTTCCTTTCCGGCTGTTTCCAGAGATGGTGAAAGTGACCCTGGAAAATAATAAAAAGATCAGTGAGGAAGAGAGAGAAGGCATCTCCGGCGTCCAGGCTCTGATCGTTTCCACTGCATGCCGCGTTGGTATGGGCAACCTGGTCGGTGTAGTAGCGGCCATCTCTGCGGGCGGCGCAGGAGCGGTCTTCTGGATGTGGGTGATCGCGCTTGTCGGTTCATCGACTGCCTTTATCGAGGCGACCCTTGCACAAATCTATAAAGAAAAAGACCCGCTCTACGGCGGATACCGGGGCGGTCCGGCGTATTACATCCACGCACTGTTCATCAAGAAAGACAGCAGAAGGAAGAAATCTGTACTGGCAGTTCTGTTCGCCATATCCGGTCTGATCTGCTGGTGCGGCATCAGCCAGGTAATCAGCAATTCGATCTCCTCTTCTTTTGAAAACGCATTTGACGTACCGCCTCTGTACTCCACGATTGTACTTGTCGTGATCGCGGCGGTCATCGTGCTGAGGAAAAATGCGACAGTAAAAGTTCTGGATATTATAGTTCCGGTCATGGCGGCTTTTTACTTCTTTATCACGCTCTTTATTATAGTGACAAATGCAGGGCAGCTTCCGGCTGTATTTGAGCGGATCTTCGCTGAGGCGTTTGGATTCCGCCAGGTTGTAGGCGGCGGAATCGGGGCTGTCATCATGAACGGGGCCAAGAGAGGACTCTTTTCCAATGAGGCGGGATCAGGCTCTGCGCCCTGTGCGGCTGCTGCGGCGGATATCAGCCATCCGGCAAAAGAAGGTCTGCTGCAGGCGCTCGGCGTTTTCATTGATACTCTTGTAATCTGCAGCTGTTCTGCCATGATTATGCTGCTGACCCCGAAATCCATGACCAAAGGACTCGAGGGGATGGATCTTCTCCAGACAGCCATGCAGTACCACTTAGGCGAGTTCGGCATTATCTTTATCGCCGTGATCCTGTGGCTGTTCAGTTTCTCTACGTTTCTCGGCATCCTGTTTTATGCCAGGTCAAACGTAGCGTACCTCTTCGGAGACAACTGGATCTCCCAGACGCTCTACAAAGTGCTGGCCCTTGTCATGCTCTTTGTGGGCGGCCTGGCTGCATATCAGTTTGTATGGGAACTGGGGGATCTGGGCGTAGGGCTCATGACTGTGTTTAATATGATTGCACTCATCCCTCTGGCGCCGAAAGCTCTGGCGTCACTGAAAGATTATGAGAAGAATGAGATGGAAAAGAAATAATATATCTAAAGAAATGATTCATCTATGCAACAAATGCCTGCGGGATCTGCTCTAATAAATAAAAGGACAGATACGAGAGGAGAGAGGAAAGATGAAGAAAAAATATATTGTTATTCCGGTTGTATTCCTGCTGGCTGCAGTCATCGCTTATTTTCTTTACTGGAAATATCCGTCGAACAGAGAATCGATGAAGTGGGCACGTTCTCTTAATGCTGCCCATGTGGAAAAGATCGAGATGATCGTCATGCCTTCGAGCGAAGAGAAGCGATATAAACAGTTTTCGGATCATGAGATTCCTGACGTAGTGAAACTGGTGAACCGTAGTACTGGAAAGTATGTCGAGGAAGAGCGGTCTACAGTTGGGCTGACAAGGACTCTGTATATCAAGCTGAAAGACGGGAGCTCTCACATTGTATCCTACGGCAGGGATCTTGTCATCGATGGAGATGCTTACGCTGATACTCCTTTCGGATCCACGGAAGACGGGGAACAGCTTGGGGATGGAGATTCAGAAGTTCCAGAAAATTTTTATACGAGCGAATAATATAGAAATTAAAAAGGATCAAGAAAACGTGATTGACATAGATAATAATACACACTATAATGAATTTAAATTTTTATTTATCAGAAATGCAGGGACAGGGAGGAGTACATAGTCTTCGGATGCGCAGAGAGAAGATGGCAGGTGGAAATCTTCGTGAAGAGATTATGGAAGTAGCCCTCGAGCAGTGGACTGAACGTACATGGAAGAACGCCCGGACAGCGCTGATCCGTCAATTGGTACAGGCGCAGAGCCGCGGCCCATGTGCAAGTAGGCTCCAACGTTTTTCCCACGTTACAGGGAAACGGTATAGGATGACGGACATGCAGCAATGAAAGCGGCTGACCGGCAGGATTCCCGTACCGGCAGAGTGCAGAGAATATTCTCTGAATTTAGGTGGTAACACGGATGAAAGATTCGCCCTGAGCATATGATGCTCAGGGTTTTCTTTTAGAACAAAACAATCCTTTATATTGATAAAAGAAAAGGAGGCAGAAAAGTGAGACGGATTACAGGCAACAAATTATTGGTAAGAGCATTAAAGGAAGAAGGAGTGGACACGGTATTCGGATATCCGGGGGCGTGTACCATCGATATTAGCGATGAACTGTACAAACAGGACGATATCAGAGTCATTCTGCCCCGACATGAGCAGGCGCTTGTACACGAAGCAGACGCATATGCCAGAACGACGGGGAAAGTCGGCGTATGTCTGGTCACGAGCGGACCGGGTGCGACTAATCTTGTCACAGGGCTTGCAACGGCAAATTATGACAGCGTTCCCCTTGTATGTTTCACCGGACAGGTGGCAAAGCATCTGATAGGAAACGATGCTTTTCAGGAGGTGGATATCGTCGGCATTACACGAAGCATCACCAAATATGGTGTGACGGTAAAAAACCGTGAAGATCTCGGACGCATCATAAAAGAGGCGTTCTATATCGCCAGGACAGGACGTCCGGGACCGGTACTCATCGATCTGCCGAAAGATGTGATGGGTGAGCTCGGCAGTGCAGAATATCCGGAGACGGTGAACATCCGCGGTTACAAACCGAATACGAGTGTTCATATGGGCCAGCTCAAGCGTGCTCTTAAGATGCTTAAAAAGGCGAAACGGCCGCTCTTTCTGGCGGGCGGCGGAATAAATATAGCCCGTGCAAATCAAGTGTTTGCGGAAGTTGTCAATAAGACAAATGTACCAGTGGTAACAACGATCATGGGACGCGGAGCAGTATCGACAAACCACCCGCTTTATATCGGGAATCTGGGGATGCATGGGCAATATGCGGCAAACATGGCAGTGAGCGAGTGTGACCTTCTGTTCTCTATCGGAACAAGGTTCAATGACCGCATTACCGGAAAACTCCATGCATTTGCCCCGAAAGCCCAGATCGTCCATATTGATATTGACACGGCGTCTATTTCCAGAAATATCCATGTGCACGTGCCTATTGTAGCAGATGCGCTCGAAGCGGTGACAAAGATGAATGAATATGTGGAGCCGTGCGAGACGAAGAAATGGGTGGAGCAGATCCAGGCATGGAAAAAGGAGCATCCTTTGACAATGAGAGATTACGGACGGATGACCTCGATGGATATCGTACAGGAGATGAACCGTCAGTTTGACGATGCGATCATTGCAACAGACGTCGGACAGCATCAGATGTTTGTTACTCAGTATGTAGAGATTACAGAGAAGAAGCAGCTCATCACATCCGGCGGTCTTGGGACAATGGGGTATGGATTCCCTGCTGCGATCGGGGCAAAATTGGGCAATCCTGATAAAACAGTCATCGCTGTCTCAGGGGATGGCGGTATGCAGATGAATATTCAGGAATTTGCCACAGCAGTACTTGAGGAGCTTCCGCTTATCCTCTGTGTGTTCAATAATGAATACCTTGGCATGGTGCGCCAGTGGCAGAAACTCTTCTATGGCAAGCGCTATGGTATGACGAATCTTCGCGCGGGCGCTCTGTCCCGCAGGACAGAGGGAGAAGATCTGCCGGAATACACACCGGATTTCGTGAAGCTGGCCGAAAGTTATGGAGCAAAGGGAATCCGGGTAACAAGGAAAGAAGATATAGCAGCGGCATTTGAAGAGGCGAAGAAGAATACAAAAGCGCCTACATTGATTGAATTTATCCTAGATCCGGAAGAACTGGTCTATCCGATGATCCAGCCGGGCGGAACACTGAAAGAAATGATAATGGATTGTTAGAAAGGAG
Source organism: Candidatus Mediterraneibacter pullistercoris (assembly GCA_019116885.1). Lineage (GTDB taxonomy): Bacteria > Bacillota > Clostridia > Lachnospirales > Lachnospiraceae > Mediterraneibacter > Mediterraneibacter pullistercoris. Next base: position 9,896 of record DXAU01000045.1, read on the forward strand.
CACATGAGAATGGACAGCAATATGAAAAAGAGATGGATTTCCCTTTATGTCGAGAACCAGGTTGGCGTGCTCTCCAAGATATCAGGATTATTTTCTGCAAAATGTTACAATCTGGACAGCCTGACAGTGGGAACGACGGAAGATCCGACCGTATCGAGAATGACCATTGCCACAGTCAGTGATGACGAGACGTTCGAGCAGATCAAGAAACAGCTTAACCGCATGATCGAAGTTATCAAGGTGATAGACTTTACAGATGTTTTTGTGAGGATGAAAGAGATACTCTACGTAAAGGTCTTCAAATGCTCTGCTGCAGATAAGGCGGAAGTATTTCAGATCGCAGAGACATTTAAGGCGAAAGTGATCGACTATGGTCGGGACAGTGTGCTTGTGGAGTTCGTGCAGACAGCGACAAAGAACGATGCTGTAGTAAAATTAATGAAAGAAGAATTTAAGAGCATCGAAGTTGTCAGAGGCGGAAGCGTAGGGATCGAGTCGATCAGCATGATGGAGCGATAGTTCAGCAATGCGTTGTAACAGTTCAGCTAATTCATATGCACAAGTTCAAAACTATGCGAGCATGGTTTCTGCCCTTGTACACATGAATTGCTGAACTGTTGCTCAAAAACCGAGCGCACTCTTGATTTTTATTAATCACAGTATTATAATGGTCACCATAGGGCAATGACAGACTTTTCCAAGCAGAGGAGGAAACACAATGGAGAAGAAGAATCTTGACTGGGAAAATATGGGATTTAACTACATGCAGACTGATAAGCGGTATGTGTCGAATTATAAAGACGGTAAATGGGATGAAGGTGCTTTGATTGATGACGCGAATATCGTAATGAATGAATGTGCCGGAGTTCTTCAGTATGCTCAGACCGTATTTGAAGGACTGAAAGCATATACGACAGAGGACGGGCGTATTGTTACTTTCCGTCCGGATCTGAACGCTTCGCGCATGGCGGATTCTGCAAAACGTCTGGAGATGCCTGTGTTCCCGGAAGATCGTTTCGTAGATGCTGTGAAACAGGTGGTAAAAGCAAATGCCGCCTATGTGCCGCCTTATGGGTCTGGTGCGGCTCTGTACATCAGGCCGTATATGTTCGGCAGCAATCCTGTCATTGGTGTAAAACCGGCTGATGAGTACCAGTTCAGGATTTTTGTGACTCCGGTAGGGCCATATTTCAAGGGCGGAGCAAAGCCGATCACGATCTGCGTATCGGACTTTGACCGCGCGGCGCCGCATGGGACAGGGCATATTAAAGCGGGCCTCAACTATGCGATGAGCCTCCATGCGATCGTAACCGCTCATGCAAATGGCTTTGATGAAAACATGTATCTTGACTCTGCTACAAGGACAAAAGTTGAGGAGACAGGCGGAGCAAACTTCATATTCGTGACAAAGGATAACAAGATCGTGACACCGCACTCAGACACGATCCTTCCGTCCATCACAAGAAGGTCGATCATGTATGTGGCAGAACATTATCTCGGCCTGGAAGTAGAGGAGAGGGATGTATATCTTGATGAAGTGAAAGAGTTCGCAGAGTGCGGACTGTGCGGAACGGCAGCCGTGATTTCACCGGTAGGAAAGATCGTAGATCACGGTGAGGAGATCTGTCTGCCCAGCGGCATGGAGAAGATGGGTCCGATCACACAGAAATTATATGACACACTGACAGGCATCCAGATGGGACAGATTGAAGCTCCGGAAGGATGGATACAGGTAGTCGGGTAAGACCAGAAAGCAGCAGGATGCTGAACTGAACACAGATAGAAATAACACCAGAAGCTCCCGTGAGGGGGCTTCTGGTCATTTCTGTCAGCAGTCCTGCGCAAATATTCCGTTCAGATATTTGACAGCGTCTTTTACTTTACGGCTGTCTGTTCTGACTAATTTATATTCATCACGTTCGGGAAGTCCCATGCTGATGTCAGATTTGCGGTAAGTCATGGAACTGTCAGCTTCAATCTTGCCTGACATATGGTATGAGGAGATTCCGGTATAGGGAATCAGTTTCTCTATCGCATCACGCCCGATCCCTCCTGCAGCGAGGATTTCGATCCTGCCTCTGCTTTTTTTCTGCAGTTCTTTGAGCATATCCCGCCCCTGCCATGCGGTCGGTTTCTGTCCACTCGTGAGGATCGTGTCATACCCGAGTTCAATGACCTGCTCCATTGCCTGCAACGGGTCGAGGCATACGTCGAACGCGCGGTGGAGAGCAATCTCCATGGATCCGGCTGTCTCTTTAAAGCGTGAAAGCTGTTCCGTATTCAAGGTTCCGTCGGGGTTGAGGATGCCGACAACAACCCCGTCAGCTCCTGCTTCCCGGAAAATTTCTATTTCTTCATTTAATTCATCACATTCGTAGCCGCTGTAGCAGTAGTCACCGTAGCGCGGACGCAGGAGCACTCTCACTTTAAGATCTGTATATTTGCGGATCTGTTTAAAGAGAGGGAGAGACGGAGACACACCGCCGATCACCAGATCGCTGCAAAGCTCTATGCGGCTTGCTCCCCCTTCTTCTGCGGCAAGCGCTGATTCTACACAGTCTACACAAGTTTCAAGGATATATTTTTCCATATTCTGTCACCTTATAGTTCCCTTTTATGATATATGGTTTACTGTTACGGTCCGGAAGTTCTTACTTCCTTACAAATTAAAAAGCATCGTTGCAATGTTAAAGTAGATGAGTATCGAGAAGATATCCACCAGCGTCGTGATGAGAGGAGATGCCATGATTGCCGGATCAAGGTGAACCTTGCTTGCAAACAGCGGCAGCATACATCCGATCAGCTTTGCAATGACGACTGTACCGATCAGCGACAGTGCGATAACGAACGCAAGTCCTGCGTTCTGATACTGGATCATAATGCGGATGCCGTTCGTTACTGCGAGTACTGCTCCTACGATCAGGGAGATGCGAAACTCTTTAAAGACTACCCGGAAGATGTCTTTAAAACGGATCTGCGACAGCGCCAGTCCTCGTATGATCAGAGTGGAGCTCTGAGAACCGCAGTTTCCGCCTGTGTCCATCAGCATCGGAATAAATGATACAAGAAGCGGGATCGCGGCAAATGCGTTCTCGTATTTTGTAATAATCGTTCCCGTGATGATCGAAGTGAACATCAGGATCAGAAGCCATGGAATCCGGTTCTTTGCGTGTGCAAATACAGATGTTTCAAAATAAGTTTTCTCGCTTGGATTGATAGCGGCCATCTTTGTGATATCCTCGGTTGCCTCCTCTACCATAACGTCCATGGCGTCGTCGAAAGTGACGATACCGATCATAAGCTCGTCTGTGTCGAGAACAGGCAAAGCAAGAAAATCATATTTTGTGAAAAGTTTTGCGACTTCTTCTTTGTCTGTATGCGTACTTACAGAGATGATCTCAGTCTCCATAAGATCTTTGATGAGAACATCGTCATCCGTTGTCATCAGGTCCTTGGCGCTGACGATGCCGATCAGCCGGCGTTTGTCAGTGACGTAGCATGTGTAGATCGTCTCCTTATGGATCCCTGTCTCTTTGATGTGCGCCATGGCCTGTGCTACAGTCATTGTCTCGCGGATATCTACGTATTCCGTCGTCATGATGCTCCCTGCGCTGTCTTCCGGGTAGTTCAGGAGCTGATTAATAAGCGCCCTGTCTGACGGGCTGACGGTGTCGAGGATGCGGTTGACCAGGTTGGCAGGAAGTTCCTCCAGAAGATCCACAGTATCGTCCATATACAGATCGTCGAGGAGCTCTTTCAGCTCCTTTTCGGAAAACATCTCGACCAGATATGTCTGCATGGCGCTTTCCATATTGGCGAAAACTTCCGCCGCCTTGTCCTTCGGGATCAGGCGGAACGCCAGAGCAAGTTCTTTGTCATCCAGCTCCGAGAGCAGCGAGGCTATGTCCACTTCGTTCATAACATCCAGAATACTCCTCACAGCTTTGTACTGACGCTGCTGGAGAAGTTTTACAAAAATATCTTTGTTCATAATAAATACCTCTCTTTATGTTATTTTTTGTCATTAAGCTGCATAAATGGCAACTGGCGCCAGAGTCCATAACCTCACCTCCTTTGGCTGGTAGCTAGTGTGAACGAGCAAAATTACAAACAGAAAACTCCGTCACTGCCTGAACAATGACGGAGTCATAATAAATCCATGAAAAAATAAACATGACCATGAAGCATCGTTCAAGCTTTAGTATCACAGGGCATATCAATTGCATTAGGCTGCACCTTCACGACACAGCCTGCTGACCATCTTATCGTGTCTCCACGATCTCGCGGCAGCAATCTTCGGGTATATCCCAATCCCTGTGGTAACCTCACCTACCGAATGAT
>DXAU01000046.1 GCA_019116885.1 Candidatus Mediterraneibacter pullistercoris
TCCTAATGTGTTTTTATTTACGTAACTGGCAGGTCACGTTTTTATTATACACATTAGGAGTTTTTATTTCTGAATACACCGCTAAAGCTTTCATGGAACCACGCGACTATCGCGTGGTTTTCTTGATACAACCACCGGAAGTGCCAAAAGGCACGTTCCGGGATTGTAAGCGGCCGCCAAGGTCTCGGGGAAGCCCGGACTTTGGCTCGTCGCCCACGCAAAAAACAGGGTGGACGTATCATCCACCCCAGTCTTTCTCTGCCTGTACATCAGCATCTGATGACCTTTACCTGTGCGCTCTTGTCCGGTGAAAGCTCCACGCTGACACTGAGTTTTCCGCTCAGATTCGTATTCATCTTTCCTGCTGAAACATCATCGATAAACACTTCATACTCGCTCTCCGGCTCCAGTTCCAGTGTGAACTGTACATCTCCCGGCGCCGACACTGAGAATGTAACTTCTGTGTCTGTCTCTTTAAAGTTCTCTACCGCGCTGCCCGGCACGGATTCATAAACAAACATCCCGTTTTTCTCGAGCTTCGTAATCTCTGAGAATGTCTTTACTTTATAGATGTCTCCCTCAAACTCATAATTGTCTTTCTTTGTCTTTACCGCAAGAGTATAATCGCCAAAACTGAGCGCTCCGCTGCTTTCTGCCCGCAACAATTCTTTTACCGCTGCCATCTGATCTTTCCTCCTAAGTATTTCAGTTAAAAACGCCTCCGGCATTACTGCTATCGCTATTATAATATAAAGTCCTTATTTTTTCTACCAGAAGATACATAAAAATCTTCGTCCTGCCCTATGGCTCTTTTACGATGAACCGAATCGCTTTTTGGGCTGCTCCCGCCTCTACGTGATCTCCGCTCTTGATCTCGCCATTTAAAAATGCGTCCGCAAGTTTGTCTTCCAGTTCTGTCTGGAGTGCGCGGCGAAGCGGCCTTGCCCCGTATTTTGCATCCGTTCCTTTTTCGACAATCAGATTCTTTGCCGACTCCCTCAGAGTCAGGTGGATATTCATCTGCTCTTCCAGACGTTTCGTCAGATCGCGGCAGAGCAGCGTCACAATCTTCTTCATATGAGACTTATCAAGAGCATGGAACACGATCGTCTCATCAATACGGTTCAGGAACTCGGGACGGAATATCATCTTCACCTCATCCATTACATTCTGTTTCATGCGCTTATAGTCACCCGACGGATCATCTTTCGCCGCGAATCCCAGCTTTTTCGGCTCAATGATCGCTTTGGCCCCGGCATTGGATGTCATGATAATAACAGTGTTGGAAAAATCCACTTTCCTTCCCTGAGAATCGGTGATATGTCCATCGTCCAGGACCTGCAGAAGGATGTTAAACACATCCGGATGCGCTTTCTCGATCTCATCAAAGAGGACAACCGAATACGGGTGGGTCCTCACCTGGTCGCTAAGCTGTCCGCCCTCCTCGTGTCCCACATATCCCGGCGGAGAACCAATCATCTTTGCAACGGAATGTTTCTCCATATACTCCGACATATCCACACGTATCATAGACTCCTCACTGCCAAAGAGAGCTTCTGCCAGGGATTTGGACAGCTCTGTCTTTCCGACTCCCGTTGGGCCAAGGAACAGAAATGATCCAACCGGACGTTTCGGGTCTTTAAGTCCCACACGGCCTCTCTTTACAGCTCTGGCCACTGCGCTGACTGCTTCCTCCTGTCCCACAACCCGTCTGTGCAGGACGCTCTCCAGTTTCTGAAGCCGCTGTGCATCGCTCTCTGCCAGCTTCTGTACCGGCACTTTCGTCCATGCGGAAACCACCTCCGCAATATCATCCTCTGTGACAGAAAGGCCGAGCGAAGCGCTTTTCCTCTGGAATCTCTTCTTGACATCGGCAAGCTTTGCCTCCGCCTGCTCCTGTTCTTTCTGAAGAAGAGACGCTTCCGTAAAGTTCCCCCTGCGGATGCTCTCTTCTTTCTGCCGGGAGATTTCTTTTAAGGAGTCCTCAAGAACTGTAAGGTTTGCCGGAACAGCGTAGCCTTTAAGGCTTACTTTTGAGCAGGCTTCATCCAGTACATCTATCGCTTTGTCCGGCAGATTGCGGTCTGTGATGTAACGTGAAGACATCTGTACCGCGGCCGTAAGGGCTTCCTCCTCTATCAAAACTTTATGATGGGACTCATATCTTCCTTTCAGTCCCCTTAAAATGTCAAGACACTCTTCCTTTGTCGGCTCCTCCACGGATACCGGCTGAAAACGCCGTTCCAGCGCCGCATCTTTCTCAATGTATTTACGGTATTCTGATATAGTTGTCGCTCCGATAAGCTGGAGTTCTCCTCTGGCAAGAGACGGTTTGAGGATGCTGGATGCATCGATAGCTCCCTCAGCGCCGCCGGCGCCGATCATCGTGTGAATCTCATCCAGAAACAGGATCACGTTTCCGCTTGATTCCACTTCGGCTATGAGTCCTTTCATCCGCTCCTCAAACTCTCCCCGGTACTTTGATCCCGCAATCAGTCCCGGCAGATCAAGAGTATATATTTTCTTATCTTTCATCTTTTCAGGGACAACGCCGGAAGCGATCCTCTGAGCAAGCCCCTCGATGACTGCGGTCTTTCCCACCCCCGGTTCACCCACGAGGCAGGGATTATTTTTTGTCCTGCGGCTTAATACCTGCATGAGACGATGCATCTCCTGCTCACGGCCCACAACCGGATCAAGCTTTCCTTCTGCTGCCTTTTGCGTCATGTCCGTACAGTACTGATCGATCATAGAGTGAGCGTTCCTGCCTTCGTCCTGTATCTCTTCCTGATATTCTTTCGCATCAGCTCCCACTGCGCTCATGATATCCTGGAATATTTTCTGCAGATTGATGTTCAGCGTGATCAGTATCCTTGTCGCCACGCAGTCCACATCCCGTATCATGGACAACAGCAGATGCTCTGTGCCGACTTCCGGCATGTGCAGCCGATGCGCCTCCCTCTGGCTGTTCTCCAGAATATCCTCATACCGGGGACTCCTTTCGGGTCTGCGGTCTGTGAGCACTCCGGCCTGTGGTACGATAAGTTCATCCATCAGTCTGAGCACTTTCTCTTCTTCCACTCCGTTCTGTGCCAGGACCTGGCCTGCCACACCCGAATATTCCTGCCTGAGTCCCAGCAGCAGATGCTCCGTACCGATATACGGATGATGCATCTCTCTCGCCTTCCTGGCAGCGTAACGAACAGACTTCTCCGCCTGTTTTGTGAATGATATATGCATAAAATCCTCCTGAGTCTTTATTCGTAATCGTCAAATATCTCATCGACCAAATCGTGGACTTCCTGGCGTGAGATGTTCTTGCAGCACCCCCGTGCGAGCACAATCTTAAGTTCGCGCCGCATCTCCTCGAGCTGCTCGATCTTGTCTGCATCAAGGGATATCACAGCGCCGCGTCTCTTATCAAGACTGATATACCCCTCCCTCTTTAGTACGCTGTACGCTTTATTCACTGTGTGCATGTTCACTCCGATCGTGTCCGCGAGCTGTCGTACAGACGGAAGCGAATCCCCCTCGTGTATCACAGAGGTGGCGATCCCCATAATGATCTGATTGCAGAGCTGAATATAGATAGCTTCATCACTGTCAAAATCAACTTCTATAAACATAGTAAGCTCCTTTCTCCGATGTGTTATAGACATAATAGCACAAAGGCAGAATTTTTCAAAGACCAAAGTTGTAAACCGCCGTATATTGTGCCGCATGGACATCCAGCTTTCAGATGGGGCCAGAGTTCTAAAGAAATGTCAAAAATTCTCCCTCTCACTTCTCCTCACACACCTGAAAAATGTAAAACTTCAGATAATACGAGTCTCCCGCACCCCACAGGATCGGATGATCCGGAGCCTGCGTCCTGAATTCTGCCTGCCGCAGTCTCTTATGAACATTCTGCGCCGCCTGTCCGACCGTCTTTGTAAAGAGCTCCTGATCCATGAAATGAGAGCAGGTACATGTGACAAGATACCCGCCGTCCTTTACCAGCTTCATCCCGCGCAGATTAATCTCCCGGTAGCCTTTTACCGCTTTCTTTACCGAACTTCTGGATTTGGTAAACGCAGGTGGGTCCAGGATAACCACGTCGTATTTTTCACCCTGCTTTTCCAGTCTCGGGAGCAGTTCAAAGACATCCTCACAGATAAAGTCCACCCTGTCCGCAAGCCCGTTCAGTTCCGCATTTTCCCTCGCCTGCATAATTCCGGTTTCAGAGGCATCCACCCCTGTCACATGCTCTGCTCCGGCCATTCCGGCATTGAGAGCAAATGATCCTGTATGTGTGAAACAGTCCAGCACACGCGCTCCTTTACAAAGCTTTGCCGCCGCCCGCCTGTTATATTTCTGGTCCAGAAAGAAACCTGTCTTCTGTCCGTCCTTTACGTCTACATAGTAACGGACGCCGTTCTCCACGATCTCTACTTTTGTATCAAAAGACTCACCGATAAATCCCTTGCGGCGTTCCATGCCCTCCTGTTCCCGCACTTTCGCATCGCTCCGCTCATAGACTCCTCTGATATGAATTCCGTCCTGCTCCATTATCTCTTTTAAGATATCGACGATCATTACTTTAAAACGATCGATGCCAAGCGCCAGAGACTCCACTACCAGCACATCTGCAAATTTGTCCACCACGATGCCCGGCAGGAAATCCGCCTCGCCGAAGATCACACGGCAGCTCGATATATCATCCATCACTTTCTTCCTGTATTCCCATGCATTTCTCACGCGCATGCGCAGAAACACCTCATCAATTTTTGCATCCCGGTCTCTTGTCAGCATGCGGACGATCAGTTTTGAATTCCGGTTGATAAATCCTTTTCCCATAGGATATCCGTCGAAATCACGGACACTCACAATATCTCCGTCCTCAAAGCTTCCCATAATGCTTTCTACTTCATTGTCATAAATCCACGGGCCGCCCTTCTTAAGAGAGCGGCCTGCACCTTTTCTCAGTGTTACGATTGCTCCAGACATAATGCTCCTCCTTTTGAGCATATCATACCACAGATTCTATGCTAATTGATGTTTTAAGAAAAAAGAATCGTTATAATCAGTCAAGTATTTTTCCGTCAACGGAGATTGTCACGACCTGCCAGGGGATGAATTTCCCACTGTCCTGCAGGGCTTTCTTCGCTGCTGCCTCAATCCCGCCGCAGCAGGGAACTTCCATCCGTACGACAGTCACCTCCCGGATATCATTATTTCGGATGATCTCGGTCAGTTTTTCGCTGTAGTCTGTATCATCCAGTTTCGGGCAGCCAATAAGAGTAATCTTTCCTTTCATAAATCTGTGCAGATTCGCATAGGCGTAAGCTGTACAGTCTGCGGCAATGAGCAGTCTGGCCCCCTGAAAGTATGGCGCATTTACAGGGACGAGCCTGATCTGGCAAGGCCATTGACCAAGCTGTGAAACTGTCTCTTGCTCTGCACGGTTAGGCACAGACGAATCTGTCGTCCGGTCAAAGCGCTGCATCTGATGCCCGGGACAGCCGGAATGATGCAGGGTCATGCCTGACTCTTTCATTTTCTTCTGCTTATTTGCCATGACTGCCTTTTCGTCGTAATCGGCAGCCTCACGTTCTACAAAGGTGATCGCTCCTCTCGGACAAGTGGGCAGACAATCCCCAAGGCCGTCGCAGTAATCGTCTCTGAGAAGCCTGGCTTTCCCTTCGACTATGCCGATGGCTCCTTCATGGCAGGCGGTAACACAGGCTCCGCACCCGTCACATTTCTCTTCGTTAATCTGAATGATCTTTCGTATCATAAATAATGTCTCCTTTCAGTCTGTTTGATTTTTCGGAATGAGTATACTATAATTTCATATATGATTCTGTTGTCACAACAACAAAGGAGCGGAAATGAAAATAAATCTGTTGGATACAGAGCTGTTCCGGGGATTTGATGAAGAAGAGACCAGGATCCTCCTTCAGAGCCTGGAAGCTGATGAAAAAAATTATAAAAAAGGGCAGGTAATACTAAGAGAAGGGGAGCCAACGAATCGGATCGGCATTGTTTTGTCCGGTATGGCTGTCGTTATGTACAGCGATATGTGGGGCAACAACAGTATCCTGGGAAATTCTCCGCCGGGAGCAGTCTTCGCTGAGGTATACGCCTGTATTCCGGACAGGCCGCTGCCCGTCTCTGTATATGCAGCGGCGGAGACGGACATCCTGTTCCTAAACGTGAGAAAGATGATGACCTGTGATACGGCTGACAGTTTTAATATGAGATTTATCCGCAATCTCCTGACTGTATGCGCCGGAAAAAGCCTCCAGCTCTCCTCCCGCATCCTGCACACCAGTCCCAAGTCGATCCGGGGACGCCTGTTATCTTACTTCTCAGAATGTGCGAGAAAGGCGGGGGACTGTTCTTTTGAAATCCCATACAGCCGTCAGCAGCTGGCAGATTATCTTGGTGTTGACAGAAGTTCTATGTGCAGTGAACTCTCAAAAATGCAAAAAGACGGGCTCATCCGGTATGAAAAGAAACAGTTTGTCATCAATAAGCAGGAAGCAGTCCGGCAGGATCTCTTCCCGGTATAATCATTCTGACATGATACCCGGAAACATACTTTGTCCCGCAGCATCATGGCGTGTTGGTGATACTCGTCCACTGCACATCCGAATTGCTGCTGGTAAACTCTTCCATTGCGGCGTCTCCAAAAGTAAATTGATATTCCGGCTCCGTTTCCCTTGTAAGTATGCCGTTCTGGATCGTAAGCCTGTAAATACTCACCTGCCCGGTTCCTCTTAAAAATTCCTGGCAGTATAATCCATTTCCATCCGACGGAATATAAAGCTTCTCGACCGCCGCATTGCCTTCTATCACTTTCAGCTCGTATACGGTCTCTGTTTCGCTGCAGCTAAATACACGGCAGTCCTGCATGATAAATTGTCCAGCCGTACCAGTTGAAAATTCTGCTCCGACAATCAGTTCCTCGATTCCGTCTCCATCCATATCATGGATAAAATACTGATATCCGGATGGCTGCGCTCCCGCGTCCGGAAATTCATAGCCGGGTTCCTGGTTTTCAACAGACCGGAGAACATCGGCATAGATCTCCTCTATTGTCTTGACATCCTGAGGCTCTTCTGATACCGGCTCCTGGGCGCTTTCCGTCTTTCCCTCTCTTCCCGGCTCCTCCTGTGTTACTTCTGTCTCCGGTTCTTCTCTGTTTAACTGTGACACTCCATATAATACTCCGCCGCCTGCAACACAGGTACCCAGAATAATCGCCGCAGCTTTTGCCGCAGCCGTATGCAGAAATCCGGTTTTTGCCGCTATATGCGCTCCATGTGCCGCTGTGTGCGCTCCGCCTGTTCCTGTTTTCTGCGCCGCATCTGCCACAGCTTTCTGAACTTCTCCGGACATTCCCGTCCCGGGGGAGTGAGAAAACAGCCGGTCTGCAATAAGCTCCCCTGCTGCCGCAAGCGTGCCGTCGGCTGTAAGATATGTTTCCTCCAAACGAAGCAGATACACCAGCAGTGGAAGCGGTGCGATACCATACAGCTTATAGCCCTTCTTCTGCAGCTCTTCTGCTTTGATTCTCAGATTCTTTCTCCCGTAATTCAACCGGGATTTTACAGTACTTTCAGAACAGTTCATTGCAGCCGCAATCTCACTGATGGGGATGTCCTCAATATGGAACATCAGAATACACATCCTCTGTTCCTCGGAAAGACTGTCGATAAGCTCATGTACAAGTGCCTGCGTCTCCTGTCTCGTATAGGAGATTTCCGGCTGGTTCTCTGTATTTTCATCCTCAATCTGATATTCAAACGCTTCATTTTCATCATCTGCCGCAAGATCAGAAAACAGCATCGGATTTTTCTTTGCCAGCATATTTTTCGCTGTATTTGCCACAATAGTCCCCAGCCATGCCGGAAACTTCTCCGGATCGTTCAGCTTATCCAGACTTGCAAATGCTTTTAAATATGCTTCCTGGAGAACGTCCTGTGCTGTTTCTTCATTTTTCATATACTGGCAGGCCAGAAGATATTTGCTCTTGTATGTATTGGCGTATAAATATCCGAATCCTCTTTGTTCGCCTGATCTGGCAAGACTGACCGCTTCTGTATAGTTCATACTTTTCCCCCTCTTTTTGGGATTCTGTTTTTCGCTTCTGATTGTATTTTCAGCTATATTTTATCATATTCCGCTGTCCTTTACTATCTGGAAAAACTTTATTGCAAGTCCCATAAACCATCTGGCAGTCTTGCTGTTCTGCTACTTCCTGCCTTCGTATTCGCTTTTGTCATGGCCGCAAAAACGGGAAGTGGTGATCATCACCTCTCCCCGTTCAAAAGATAAGTTACTGCAGACAATAATCCGACACAATTTCAATTGCTATTTCTTTTGCCAACGTGCTGGATACATCCATACCGTCTGTCGTTCCAAGGCGCACACAAAAATAGATATTTCCCGTTGTACTTTCCGCAAATCCTGTGAACCATGCATCAACAACAATATCATTGGCTACTCCCAGTCCTGTTTTTCCATATATGGAAATGTCAGTTCCATCCTGTTCCGGCACCAGCATAACCTGCTTTAATTCATTCTGAGTTTCTTCTGAATAATCAGAGTTGCTGCCAAAGATACGCTCCATTACCTCCACCTGCTCTTTTGGGGAAATCAGTAAAGAGGATTCAATCCAAAAGCCGGTTAAAGCCCTGTTGTTATTGTTTGTATTTAATCTTCCCTCCCAATCAGAAATATCGCAATTGCCATACTGGAGCTTATCCAATTCCTTTTGCATCAGATCTTTCCCAATATCATCTATGACCTGTCTGAAATACCATACACAGGAAGTACGAAATGCTTCGCTAAAATCAATATCTTTATTCCAATCTTCGTTCCAGAATATTTCCCCACTCCATGTCCTGGTGGAATTCTCTGGTATGATGATCCCATTTTCCAATGCAATCAGGGAAGAAATAATTTTAAATGTAGAGCATGGCGGTCTCCTGGTTTCTGCAAGCTCTTGATTATAGATCGTATACTGCCTGTCAGAAGCATCATATACGACTGCTGTTCCATTCAGCCCATTAAAATATTCTGACCAGTCTATGTAGACGGTTTCCGGTTCTATTACAATATCCTCGATGGAATCTTCTTTCTCTTCCCTCAGTTCTTCTTTCCCGTCTTCTATGGAAATCTTTTTTTGTTCACCATAATTGTTTGCACATCCTGTTAAAATAAATGTACATATGAACACCCAGCATATCGCTCTAAAATGATATTTTCTATTTTTCATCATTACTTTCCCTTTGCTCTGATCCCTTTCTTTTTATTGGATTTCCGATCTGTTTCGTCTGCATTAAGCCCCTGCAAATATAGGATAATTTTTCAAATCTTCTCCCGCTTGGTTTAACCGTTCTACAATTTTCTTTTGTTGTGTATCACTCATTTTCTTTGAAGCACGTTCTGACGTTTTCATCATCTCAGGCAGCTCATTCCCAACAGCACTTTGAATTTTCTGATTCTTAGCTTCTATACGCCCCTTTCCATTTGTAATCTCAGTGTTTTCCCACACCTTTTGCGGATCTTTATGATAAATTGTAATCTGTATAATTCCTAGTATATTGGTTAAAGCAGCATATGTTCTCTGTTTTTCCTCACAAAAAGTATAACTTCCTATTCCTCTATGGATCGTGATATGCGGTTTTAAATTTTCTACTTCGCCTGCATTTTCAGAGATCTCTCTAATATCGTTAAAAAAGAAAATATGATTTTTAATATTTCCTAAATCCTGACGTTTTCTTAGAAGAAACTCACTATTTCTGGATTTGGCTCATCGCGAAGAATATGGTAAAGCGGATAATCATACACCCTCTCCTTGCTCTTTCCCACATAACACTGCAAATGGAGTGGGAGGGATGCAATGATCTCAGCGAGTATCCGCACATAGGAATACACTTGTCTCTCCTTTCGATTTTTCAAAAATTTTTCAGTGTGTTGTCATTTTCTCAAAATAACGATATAATATTGATAGAACTTTAAGGAGGTGTTTCTTATGCCAATGATTCGTCCAAGCAGTGACCTGCGAAACAAATATAATGAGATTTCTGAATTCTGCAATCAGTATCAGGAACCCGTGTTCATTACAAAAAATGGAACCGGCGACCTTGTAGTTATGACCAACGCCCAATACGAACAGCTTTGCGGTAAAGCAGAACTGCGTCATCTTCTGGATGCCGGATTGAAAGAAACCAAAGCCGGACATGGCAGACCGGCGTCTGATGTCTTTGCGGATTTAGAAGAAAGGTTCGGGTTCCCATCTGATGTATAAAGTAATCATTGATTCCCTGGCGGAGCAGGATCTGGCCGAACTCTTTGTCTACATTACAGAGATACTGAAAGCACCAGATGTGGCGAAACGCCTGTATGGAAAAATTAAAAAAGAAATCTCCAATCTTGCATCCATGCCATACCGTTGTCCACTGATCTCAGGAGCCCCCTACGCACAGCTTGGTGTGCGGAAACTATTCATTGAGAACTACATTGCATTTTTTCTTGTTGATGAAGCTGCAAATGAAGTCCATGTGTTCCGCATCCTTTATCATCGAAGGGAATGGCATGATCTCATTTAACCCAGCAGACGGACTGTTCAAAACAGTCCGTCTTTTTAAAATAAAAAACACATATTTCCAAAATATCCACCTTTAGAATAGCGAAGAAGGGATGCTTGTCTGCACCCCATCTTCGCTGTTTCCCCTTATTTCCGGGCATTTTCCCTTAGTTCTGCCAAAAGATATGTTCCCGCCAAAAACCATATCTTGTGGTATTTTCCTCATTTTTATTACATTTATACAACATTCCGTGTGAGCAGAGCGACCGTCTCGTCCTGTTCCTCTATAGGTAGGAATACTTGTCTGCCGTTCTCGTCCGTCACGCCAGTAATTTCAAAAGTATCAAACGGCTTTCCGGTGTCCATATCACGCAGAGGAATTTTGAAGCGTACCGCCTTTAAAATGCACCCGTGGCTGTCGTCCGGAAAAACATCTACGCGGTCTATCATAAGTTGCATAAGTCTTTTCAGTTGTGCGTCCGGGATTTCTTCCAGATTATTTACTATCATATCCATAATAGCTAAATACTGTTTTGTGCTGAATGTTTGTTCCCGTACGTTTTCTTCTGCTACTTTATTACGCATAATGTCAGCATCTATTCCAGCAATTTCCTTAGTAAAGTTTTTAATGATTTCCATAAATTCATCATACATAGTATCATAATTTTCATCGTCTGCATCCATTGCAGAAATTTTTGACAACAGTTTTTTCTTCTTATTTTCAATTTTGGTTTTCTCTTTCTGTAAACGTTCCCCCTCTTTTAGCACCTCGCCTAATGTCGTGCTTTCGCTGTCTCCCGATTTCTGTGCAATCATTTTTTTGTATTCATCGTGGTTCATTACCCATTTCACCAATTCAATCACTTCCGCATTGAGCCTGTCCTGCCGGATATACTTTTTATATGAGCAGTCATGCCCCGTTGCTTTTGTATGATTTTTACACCGGTAATACCAAATATCTTCATAAAAATCTTTACTGCCCTTTTTCTTTTTGCGGTTTACAACGCCGTACATCTGACTGCCGCACACAGGGCAATGGACAAGACCGGATAAAATATGCACATGGTCAAGACTGTGCTTCTTCTCGTATTTTACCCCGGTAAGTTTTCGCCTTGCATGGACTTTATACCACAGATCTTCCGGTATAATCGCCTCATGCAGACCGTCATAAATTTCTATAGCTTCATCAGCCTGCCGGACAACGTGAAATTCATTTCGTGATCCATCTATCTTTTCGGTCTTTCGCCGACCATAGGCAATTTTCCCCATGTAAACAGGATTATCAAGAATCCCTTTCACGAAACTGGCACTGATTTTTTCTATCGTTCCGTTCTGCCGGATTGACTTAGTATAGTGATTATCATTCAGCCATTTCGCGACACCGCTCAGCCCTAAATCATCTTTATAGTATTTATCATAAATGAGCCGCACCAGTTCGGCTTCTTTTTCTTCAATCTCAAGCGTTCCGCCGCGCTCTCCCTCTTTATGAACAAGTTTATATCCATATGGCGCAAAACCGCCGTTCCACTGACCGTCACGGGCTTTCTGCCGCCGCCCTGCCATTGTCTGTTCTTTGATGTTTTCCCTCTCTATTTCCGCAACTGCCGCAAGGACAGAAATCATCAGTTTTCCCGCCGTCCCGGCTGAATCAATCCCATCTTCCACGCATAAAAGATGTACTCCGTAATCTTCCATATATTGCAGACTATTTAATATGTCAGCGGTGTTCCGTCCAAATCTGGACAGTTTAAAAACAAGAACATAATCAACACTGTCTTTCTTGCTTTTTATGTCCTCTAACATTTTTTGAAACGCCGGGCGACCTTTGATATTTTTCCCCGACTTTCCCTCGTCGCTATATTCGCCGACCACTTTCATATTTCTGTGAGCCGCTTCACTCTTTAACCGCTCTTTTTGCGCTTCCAGTGAAAAACCGTCAACCTGCATTTCCGTGGAAACTCTTGTATACAGATAACACTTTAATTTGTTCGCCATTTCTTTTTCCTACCTATCAATTTATAAATATTAATTATCGTGTATCTGTATCTATTGTATTCTATTTTCCCTCATATATCAACATTTTTCTTCAAAATATCGTTACAAACAAGAACAAAAATATAGGGCGCAGTAGACCGCGCCGGAATGTCTTAAATCGAAATCCCGCGCGATCTTCCGCGCCCATGTTCTGATTCAATATCTTGTTTTACAAAGAGTAGTCATATGCCGCTGTGTCAGCTTCCGTACTGATAATGTCCGGCACAGGGTTTACAGTGTCATTCTGTTTCTGGTCTGCCCGAAGCCGAAGCATTTCTAACTGCCAGTCTGAAAGGCTTTCCCGGCGTTCTTTCTGAAATTTCTTATACAGGTATTCCACAAACTGACGCACCTGTCTGTTTGTGCGTTTTCCCTCGCGGTCAAGAAATTTCAAAAATTCTTTGTTCAAATTTTTTTCTTCAGCAAGAATCTGACCGCATACCTCTGCCGTGTCGTTCGCCTTTTTCAGCATGTTTTCCGCGTCCTGTTTCATCTGCTGTACCGCCACCTTTTCAGCAACAAGTGTCTGTATCTGCGCCTGCACAGTCGCATGGTCATTTTCAAGGGCGGTCTGCTGTACGGTCAGCGTTTCGCGTTCCCGGTCAATCTGCGTCTGCTTTTCCCTTGCGGCAGTCTGCATTTCTTTCATCGCCTGTTCGAGCCTGTCCAACTCGTCTTTTCGTAACCGCATATTTATTTCCTCGATTCTTAATGATAATTCCCTGTCTGTAAGTTGCTTAAGCTGTTCCGGTGTTAAGCCCTGTTGGTGCCACTGTCCGGCTTTGTCATAGTATCCGGCAAGCTGTTCCTCAACAGGCTTGTTTTCCTGTTCAATATCATATCCTTTTTCACACAGCCGCTTGCGAATTTTCCGGTGCATGGCGGCTAACTGCTTTGGGTTTTTAAAAAATTTTGTCTGCGAAATGGTACATTTTTTTCCGTTTTTATCTTGGGTTTCATAGCACGGAATGAAAATGATATGAAGATGGATATTTGTTTCATCTCTGTGGACAGAAAAACCTGTGATATTTTCTGCCCCGAATGTTTCTTCTACTATCTCCATCATATCCCATATCCAAGTTTCCTCATGTTCTTTGATAGTCTCTTTGTCAAGCTGAATGAGAAGCGGTCGGGCAATTACCGTATCATTTTGCCCTTTCCCGGCGATACGCGCGCCGCGATCGCTGGCGTATTTCATACGCCGCTCCGCGGCTTGCGCCATATCGCCGGAACAGGCTGTCCTTCTCCATTCGCCGTTTCTAGCTTTGAAATAGGATTCGTTTTCTAAAGTAAAGTCTGGGTTTATATTTTGGTTTCTGTGCTGTACCTCGCAGTGGTTTCTGCGGTCAGTTCCCCGGTCAATATGTCGGATATAACCGCGAATACCGCCATGCCCCGTTTGGGCTGTTTTTGTGCTTGTGTATCTGCCGGAATAGTGAATTTTCACGCTTGCGTCAAATGATAAATAGCCTGTTGGAAACACCCCTTTCTGTCCTAACTATGCTGTATTTATTATAATAGATTGTTAAATATTTGTCAATCTTTCAATCACATAACCCCGTAGACTTCATCTCTCTTTGCAAAAGATCTCAGCAGGAGTCCGTCACGTTATCCCATGCGGCATGGCTGTAGCAAAATACAGCGACCGTTTCACTCTTTTCGCCATATTTTGCAAGAGACGTTCCCCCTCTTGACTTCCCCAAAAAAGACCGATGCAGGAACTCGCGCCCCTGCATCAGTCTTTTTCAAACCTCACAATATCATCTGCTGTACAATTAAGTATATTGCATAGCTTTTCTAACGTGTTCATGGTAATGCTTTGATTCCTTTTCAGCATTGTCACCGTATAAGGGCTGACACCATGCTTATTGATAAGGGCGTATGTGGTTACGCCGCGTTTCTTCATTGTTTCCCAAAGTGGCGCATAGGAAATCACGACACGCCCCCCTTTCTGTAAACCATTTTCATATTTATTATGGTTTCCAAATGAGGGCTTGAACATTAACAAATATTTGTCTATAATATGATTGATTATCTATTGCTTCTTCGATATAAAACAACTATAATCATCAATAGGAAAGGAATGATACCATGAAGAAGAAAGTAGTCAGTATACTTTTCGCTCTATGCCTGTCAGCTTGCCTGCTGACTGCCTGCGGGGGAAAGGACAAAACAACAGAAAGTAGTTCCAAAGTAAAGACAGAAACAGAAATAACTACTTCTGCGAAAGACAAGAAAGACGATTCTAAAAAGGAAGAATCTGAAAAAGAAAAGGAATCCGAAAAACCAGACAAAACGAAAGACGAAACGGAAGACGAAACGGAAGAAACAAGCAAAACAGCCGACAGCAAAAAAGCAACGAACAATAGCACTTCCGGCAGTTCTGCTTCTAATACAACTTCTTCAAGCAAAAGCCAGAACAGCGGTTCTAACAGCAGTGCTTCTCAGTCCAGCCAGCCGTCCACCAGTTCCGGCAACTCCAGTTCTTCGAGCAAGCCTTCCACGGGAAACTCTGGCTCCACTTCCACGCCTGCTCCTACGCAGCCTGCTCACCAGCACAGCTGGACAACCAACTACAAGACTGTAACGCATGACGCAGTCTACGAAGAGCGTCCCGTCTACGAAGACCGCCCTGTTTACACTTGGGTTGGTTACTACCAGTGCAAGAAATGCGGATTCCAGTCCGAAGATGTTGGAACTATGCTCGACCACTGTATGGACGTCTGTGATTCCACTTACACCTCTTTGGAAAAGCAGGTTCAGACTGGAACCGAGCGTGTTCAGACCGGAACTACCAGCGTCAAGGCAAAAGACGCCTGGACGGAACAGGTACCTGACGGTCAAATTTGTTCCACTTGCGGTGCCACGCAGTAAGATAGAAAATCCCCTGCTCACACGGGCAGGGAATAATTATGGGGGAAGGAATGATTGCTTACTGATCTATTGCCGGATTTTCAGACAGTCTATCAGATTTTCCAAAATACTGTCTGCGATCCTTGCAACAGAACACGAAGCAACATTACTTCCCATACCTTTTTTCCCATTCGGGATAATCTTTTAATATCATGTCTACGCGTTTTTTCCTCTCTGCTACTTTTTCCAAAGCATCCGCATATAATATGTAAACGTCACGGTATTCTTCATTTTGTATAATTTCTCCAATCGTAATTTCCCCTTTTGCCAGCTTGTATTTCAGCGGTTCAAGAAGTCCTCTCGCGTCTGCAATGCTTTTAACCGCCCGTCCTCTAAGCCACGCCTCACGGCGTTCGGCATAGTATTCTGTATAAGGTTTCCCGGCTATCGTATAAACGTCACTCACATGATACTGATACTTTTTATCATACTTAATATGGATTAAATAAGAGAGCATGTTGTCATAGGCATACCGTCCACGCTTCGGCTTTTCAATAAAATTCGGCTCAAGACCAATAAGAGCGGCGATAGCTGACAAGATTTTTCCTGTTCCCTTTTTCAGTTTAATAACAAAATGCCCGTGGTTTGAAGTAAACTTTATTTCATAAACCATCTTCTGTTCATTCCAGAGCTTTTGCTCATCTTTATCGTGCTTAACAGCGTACATTTCAATGACTACACACCCGTCAGCTTCTAATCGTGCTTTAATAATTTTCCCCATCTCTGCCACATCGCCGAGGTACGCTTTCTCTTGCGCCGTCCAGTTCCAGTGTTCCGGTAAAAAATCCTGTGCTATCAGGATTGTTTCCAGATTTGCTTCTTTTCGTGCCATTATATCACCTCTTTCCTTATAGATAGTATAGCACAAAATGAAACAAAAGGGAATATTTAATTTGATTTGTTTTAAACATTCTCTTAATATTCCCCTTTTTTGCAGAAGTGCCGCTTTCAGAGATTACGCCTTTTATAGCATCGACAAGCCCTACTACAAAAGGCGACGCGTGGGGAATATTTATATTGTATATATCTTATAAATATCCCCTGTATTTTCAATAAATACATTGATTTTATATGTGAGGATAATTAAATTTATATCATAAAAAATCTTAAAATAATCTCAGCTAAAAAAGTGGTACCGGTGGTACTTTTTCTTTTTTCCCTTATCTGGTAAGGATTTTACTGGTACCACTACTTGACAAAAAATGGTACCCATTATAATTTTCTTTGCGCCATATTGGCAAAATCCCTTGATTTATGAGGGATTTTCCCCGGTACCACTTTTTTTCAAAAAGTGGTACCGGGGGAGAAATACAAAAAAAGCTGTATAATGTATGTTCTACTTAAATCATTTTAAAATGCTTAAATGCCGCCATGATTGCTTTTTCTTTTTCCGGCGGACAATGCGGCACTCTTGCCTTTTTCTCCCCCTTGTTGTAGTTCTCTCTTTTTTCTATTCCCAGTTTATCTTTTATCTGTGCTACATACAAAGAAGATACCTTTAAGCCGTACTCTTTTTCTATCCACTCTTTAATCTGCGCGTAACTTGCACAGCCTTTCATGGTCTTTAAATAGTCTGTGTCTTTCGTTTCAACGTCCACATATCCATACAGAATATTTTCGGTCGATTTCTTCCTACCTAACAAGACGCACGTCTCCACATGCACCGTCTCGCAGAACTGATCCACCGCCGTCATTTTTTCCACTTTATATCCTGCTGCCTGTATCATCTCCAGATCTCTCACCAGACTTGTCATCTTACATGAAATATATACAATCCGGTCAACCCCGTAGCTCAGAATCTTTGGGAGAGCCTTGGGATGTATCCCGTCCCTCGGCGGATCGAGTACAATGACATCTGGTTTCTCTTCCAGCCCATCCAGCACCTGAAACACATCGCCTGCTATGAATTTACAGTTGGAAATACCGTTCCTTGCGGCATTTTCTTTTGCAGCCTCTACTGCCTCTCTGACAATCTCCACTCCTACAACTTTTTTTGCCACAGGCGCAAGCACCTGGCTGATCGTCCCTGTACCGCTGAAGAGATCGAACACTGTCATATCCTGGATATCTCCGATATATTCTCTCACCGTCTCATATAACACCTCTGCCCCTCTTGTGTTCGGCTGAAAAAAAGAAAACGGCGTTATCTTGAACTCCAGTCCGAGCAGTCTCTCATAAAAGAACGTCCGCCCATATAATCTTCTTGTCTCATCGCTCTTCACCACATCTGACAGCGAATCATTGAGAATGTGGAGGATACCCACGATCTCACCTTCCAGGTCAAGTGAAAGAAGCTCTTGTGTCAGCGGCTCAAGGTCGTACTCACTCTGAGTTGTAGTCACAAGATTCACCAGTATCTCCCCTGTCGTGTCGCCTCGTCTTAAAAGGAGATGCCTCAGATATCCGCAGTGCTGCATCTTTTTATAATAGCTCACATTTCTCTTGGTGAAATATTCCAGCACGCACATAAGAATCTTATTCATATCTTCATGAACGAGACGGCAGTCTGAAGCAGTCAGCACATCATACGTGCTGCCTTTTTTATGAAGTCCGAGAGACAGAGGCCCGTCCTTGTATTCATCCCCAAAAGAAAATTCCATCTTGTTGCGGTAGCCGAATTCTTTCGGGCTGGCTTTCACCCCTTCAAACACATACTCCCCATTTACCGCTTCATCCATGATCCGGCGGATCTGGCCTTCTTTCATCTTCACCTGCTCTTCATAGGGCATCGTCTGGTACATGCATCCCCCGCACGCCGGAAAGATACTGCACACAGGCTCTCTTGTCTCAAGAGCAGACTTTTCCAGCACTTCTAGAAGGCGCCCCTCTGCATTGCCGCGTTTAAATTTATGAATAACAAAACGTACTTTCTGTCCCGGGATGCCATTCTTGACCGTGACATACCGCTCCTCTTCCGCAATATATACAAGTCCCTTGTTGGGGAAATCCACTCTCTCTATGATCCCTTCAAATATCTGACCTTTTTTCATATAATTCTCCAATATATATGTGATATATGTTAGCTCTTAAGCTCTTACCGCAGAAAAAGAGGCAGGGTGCAGTTTTTGCCTACATCCTGCCTGTCTATTTTGTTGACTGTTATGTTCCGTCTCAGACGATCTTATACCTGATCGTCCTCGCTGAAATAATCATCAAAATCATCATCGAAGTCATCTTCAAAATCTTCCAGATAATCTGGTGTAAAGAAGCGATATACAGCATATGCGATCGCCGCAACTGCCGCTACTGCCCCGATGATAGCCAGTACCCAGATCACTGTATTTTTCTGTTTGTCATTCTCATTCCTGTGGAGAAGCTCACTCAATTTTGATTCAGCGATAAGCTCTTCTACTTTGCTCATAATACACGTCCTTTCCCTGTCTTAGGAGACAGCGCTTACTTTCTAATTATTATAACACTAACGTTTTCAGATTACTACTCATTTATTTAAATTTTCACCAATCTTGCAAACATTGCGAACATTTTTCTTACACCGGCTGTATCAAATTCCACCATCACTTCAAAATCCCGTCCGCCTTCTTTGATGTCAAGCACAGTCCCTTCTCCGAATTTTACGTGGCGGACACGGTCCCCCACACGATAAGAGAGCTGATCGCACTTCTCTGCGACAAGCTGTTTTCCTTTCGTAAGTTCACAGAAAGGCCGTTTTCCCTGAACGGTTCCTTTTTTTGCTCTGTCCGCATATGTCCCGCCTCTGTCAGCAAAAGCGCTGTCCGAGCTAAAAGCCCCTGATGCCGTGCCTGGATACGTACTTTTTGCCCCGCTCGTTTCCAGAAGTTCGGATGGTATCTCACTTATGAATCTTGACATCCTGTTATACTGTGTTTCCCCACGCACCATTCGTTTTCTCGCACAAGTCAGCGTCAGTTTCTGTTCCGCCCGTGTAATCCCCACATAGCAGAGACGGCGTTCCTCTTCAAGTTCTTCCGGATCATCTCCTGTAATTGTCATGTAACTGGGGAAGAGCCCATCTTCCATTCCTGCCAGATAGACATGCGGAAATTCAAGCCCCTTTGCACTGTGAAGCGTCATGAGCACTACATGATCCTGGTCTTCTTCCAGGCTGTCGATGTCTGCCACGAGAGCCACTTCTTCAAGAAATCCGTTAAGAGTCGCCTTTTCATCACGGTCCTCGCAGTCCTCTTCATAGGACGCGGCCTTGTTGAGGAGCTCATTGATATTCTCTATACGGCTTTCAGCATCGATTGGATCATCCGCTTCCATATTCTGGACATATCCGGTCATATCCAGGATTTCATTTAACAGGTCTGTCAGACTCTCCCGCTCTGACTGGCCTTTGAAATATTCGATCATAGCTGCAAAAGAATCCAGTTTCGCAGCGCTCCGCCCGACGCCGGGTATAAGTTCCGGAGCTAGCAGCGCGTCATAGAATCCTATTCCCCGCGCCTCCGCTGCCTCCTGAATACGGTTGATCGTCGTAAGCCCGATCCCCCTTTTGGGCACATTGATGATCCTGCGTACTGCCAGATCATCCTGTCCATTATCCACTGTTTTCAGATATGCCAGGATATCCTTGATCTCCCTGCGCGCATAGAAATTAATGCCGCCTATGATCTTATAGGGAATATTCATGGCAACGAATTTCTCTTCAAGGAGACGGGATTGTGCATTGGTTCTGTACAGTACCGCATTATCATTGTACGATGCGCCGTTTAAGACCTCTTTCCTGATGTCCTCTGTAATAAAATCCGCCTCGTCATACCCTGTGTCAAACTGACGCAGACAGATTTTCTCCCCCTCGCAGTTGTCAGTCCACAGCGTCTTGTCTTTTCTTCCTTTATTATTATGTATAACGCCATTCGCAGCATTGAGGATATTCTTTGTGGACCTGTAGTTCTGCTCCAGCCGTATTACCCTGGCATCAGGATACTCTTTTTCAAAATCCAGAATGTTCCTGATATTTGCCCCCCTGAATTTATAGATCGACTGATCGTCGTCACCAACCACGCAGAGGTTCCTGTATTTACCTGCCAGAAGGCTCACCAGTTTGAACTGCACAGTGTTCGTGTCCTGATACTCGTCCACCATGATGTAGCGGAATCTCTCCTGATAGTACTCCCGCACATCCGGCTGTGTCTGAAGCAGCTGGACGGTCTTTACAAGCAGATCATCAAAATCAAGTGCGTTATTTGCCTTTAGCTGCGCCTCATACTCATGATATACTTTTGCGACCATAAGCTGAGCATAATCCCCGCCTGAATTCAGTTCAAATTCCTCTGGCAGGATCATCTCATTTTTTGCCGAAGAGATCACTGACAGGAGCATCCTCTCTTTATACTTCTTCGTGTCGATATTGACCTTTCTGCACACTTCTTTCATGAGCGTCTTCTGGTCGTCTGTATCATAGATCGTAAAGCGGCTGTCATATCCAAGCCTGTCGATATATCTGCGGAGGATGCGCGCACACATGGAATGAAATGTGCTCACCCAGATGCTCTCAGAACCGAATCCCACCAGAGCGTCCACTCTCTGACGCATTTCTTCCGCCGCTTTGTTTGTAAATGTAATTGCAAGGATATTCCATGCGCTGACTCCCCGTTCCTCTATCAGATATGCGATACGGTGTGTAAGCACGCGCGTTTTTCCCGAACCAGCTCCGGCAAGAATCAGAAGAGGTCCTTCTGTGTGATATACCGCCTCTCTCTGAGGTTCATTTAATGCATCATATATGCTCATACTTTCTTTTTCCACGTTCCAATCTCTCCAATGTTAAATACCTGCCCTGCGGCAGGCGCTCGTCTTTCCTCTGTGCGTCATTATAATATGGACAGAATAATTCTGTCAATGAAAGCTATTTTTCACTTGTCATCTGGTTTTTGTTACTATATAATGAAGTCACCGAGGTGACAAACTATGAAAATCGACACGAATGATATCTTAAACAGCATACTTGAAAGTCTCGATCATGTGGATTATATCAGACCTGAAGAAATACCGAATATCGATCTGTATATGGACCAGGTCACGACCTTTATGGACCATCATTTTTCCTCGACCAAACGCTATGACGAGGATAAAGTCCTGACAAAGACCATGATCAATAATTACACAAAAAACAATCTGCTTCCCCCATCTGTAAAGAAAAAATATTCCAAAGAACATGTGCTTCTGCTCATACTGATCTATTATTTTAAGAGCATCCTCTCTATCAAGGACATTGAGACAGTATTAAAACCGCTCAGAGAGAAATATTTTTCAGAGGGCGGCGCTATAGAGCTCTCCGCACTGTATAAAGAAATATGCGAGATAGAGAAAGCCCGCATCGAGCCTATGAAAGCGTCGGTCATGGAAGCCTATGAAAAATCCCAGTCCTCTTTCGCTGACCTGCCTGCAGGCGAAGACCAGGACGAACTTAAGCTGTTCACTTTTATCTGCAGCCTGAGCTTCGACGTATATCTGAAAAAGATGATGATAGAAAAGATCATCGACGGACTCACGGCAGAAGAAGCAAAATCAGATAAGAAATAAAAACAACAGCCGGTGCCACTTCCCTTTTTCAGAGTGTGGCTGCGGCTGTTCTCTTTTTCACGCAGGATACATTCTCACATATGGCCGGCTTTCTGCTTTCTATTCTTCGGTATCTTTATCGATGCGCTCGAAAACCATATCGTACCCGTCATTCCCATAATTAAGGGAACGGTTCACCCTGCTGATAGTTGCAGTGGAAGCGCCTGTTTTCTCTGCAATTTCAAGATAAGTCTTCTGCTCCCGAAGCATTTTTGCCACCTCAAATCGCTGCGACAACGACAGCAGTTCATTGATCGTGCAGATATCTTCAAAGAAGATATAACATTCTTCTTTATTTTTCAGGCTGAGTACAGCTTCAAAAAGGCAGTCGACCGCCTCTGTCCTTATTTTCTTACTCATGATACCCTTATCTCCCTTTCGATCTGTAGCATAAATCTGTCCGAATCCGCGCTGTACTGGCAAAGCGCATGTTTCAGACCGCTGTTATATTTTAGCACATTAAACTTTTAAAGTCCACTACTTTATTTCCTGCTTACAGTTCAGATATGGTTTCAGTGTTTCCATGTCCGTCGTCACTACCAGCTCTTCTGGAAATGAGCAGTACTTAAATACTTCCTCCACATAGGAGAAATTGCCCGCATCCGCATCTACATGCGCGTCGCTTCCCGTCGTTACCGGGACTTCATACTGCCTGCACAGGTCCAGCATCGTCAGAATATTTTCACGCGTACCCTCTCTGCTGCTGGCCGGGCGCATGGATGAATTATTGATTTCAAGCAGCGTTCCCGTCTCTTTCGCTGTCTTTACCAGAATCTCATAGTCAAAAGGAAATCTTCCGTCGTCCGGATGTCCGATAATATTGATATACGGCTTTTTCATCGCCTCCACGTATGCCCTGATATTTTCTTCGGGAGTGTGATCCGTGCCGTAGCAGGGTGTATGGATGCTTGCCACAACAATGTCAAGTTCACGGCAGGTCTGCTCGGGAAGATCGATGCTCCCGTCAGGAGCCATAATATTTACCTCTGCGCCCATCAGCAGCCGCACTCCGAAGGCCTCTCTTGGCACTACGTCAAGATTCTGAAAATAAAACAGCCCGCATGTACCCGGCATTTGGGGCGCATGTTCCGTGAGCGCAATCGCTTTCAAGCCTCTTTCTCTTGCTGCCGCCGCCATCTCCTTGATGGTACTGTATGCATGTCCGCTCGCCAGTGTATGGGCATGTGTATCTGCTATAAATTTCATATCTTCCACCTCGTCTTATCAGGCGTCCTGTCCGCCTGGTCATTTTTTATACCTGAAATATTATATCATATTTATACCAGAATACAATTTTTCTCTCCCGGGAAGAATAAACAAGCAAATAGAAATGAGGTGAAACAATTTGAAAAACACGAACAGAACTGAACATGCAAAGAGCAGTAAAAAAGCGGATTCACCGGCATCTGCTGATACTTTCGACTATCTTGCCAGCGCGGCGTCCGCCACTGAGTTCACAGGACTGATCCCTTCTCTTCCGCAGGATGATGCAGAGATCGAATCATACAATGACGTCTGCCCGTTCCTTCCACCAAAAGAGCCGCGGCCCTCTCATAAAAAGAACAGCGGTCACGACTGATGTATCACAAAAAGGTTTGGTATACTTTTAATGATTTTATGTAAAAAGGGCGTAAGGCGACAAAATTCGGGACTATATTACATTTTTTCGTTGTTCTCAGGCTCTCATGATGTTATAATAGGGATGTTGTAAATTCTGGTCAACATAAGAGAGGAGTATATACGATGAAGTGTCCAATATGTGGGAAAGAACTCGAATTACGAAATAAGCAGATTGGTACCACTGAGAACGGTGATCCGATCTTTAATGAATATGCGATTTGCCGCGACTGCCGGAAACAATGGAATCTGGACAAACAGAGAGCGAAAAAAGCGGCTGCAAAAAAAGCACCCCAGCCTGAGGAAAACGTACAGAAAGAGGCTGTGGCAAAAAAGGAGGCCGTAAAACAATCAGCGCCAGCGAAGAAACCTGCGCCCAAAAAAGAGGCCCAGCCAGCCAGACCTGCACCGAAGCAGGAAGCTCCGGCATCCAATAAATCCGCAGCAGATGGCTCAGCAAAGACTGCTGTACAAAGGAAAAAGGCTCCTGCAAAAACAGCATCCGGAAATGAAACAAGCGCTGCACCAAAGCGCCGGCCGAGGCCTGATGCAGACTCAGCCGTTCCTGCAAAAAAACCTGTCAAAAAGCGCCGACCGGAAAATTCCGAACCGGAAGAGGAAAAGCGCTACAGCAATATCCCGCCGGAAAGAGTCCGCAGCAAACGCGAGAAAGCCGCACGAAAGAGTTACGAGGACATGCTTGCGACAGGTTCTATAGACAAGGTTGCAGTAAAGAGAAAAAAGAGACAGCTTGAAGACGAGACCGGGGAGATCAAAAGGCCCTCTTCAGCAAAATCCTCCTCTGACAGACGCAGTGCTCCTGTCAAGAGTTCTCCAAAGAAATACGAACCGGAATCATCAGAATACGATGATGATGAATATTACGATGACGAGCCGAGATTCCGTCCCATGCGCATTATCCTTGGAGTAATCTCGCTGATCGGATTCGGATATTTTATTTACAGAGGATTCATCACGGGCCTGGCAGACACTACGGAAGGAGGAAGTATATCTTCCGGTACGACATTTATCGTGCTTGCGCTTTGCATGCTCGTGTCTGCGCTGCTGTATTTCATCATGCTGCAAAAAGATACTATCTTCGCATTTCTCCTCCCGATGGTCTTTTATCTCGGAAGCGCCATGTTTGCTTTTATCCAGAGGGGGGACGATCTGCAGCTCCTCATTGCCGCCATCGCAAGTGCGGTGCTGGCCGTCATTTCTCTTATATTAGCTATCACATCCCGCGGCAGCGAATATGAGGATGATGACGATTACGATGAAGCGTTTGAAGATGACTATGCAGATGATGACTATGACGATTAATCCAGAACAAACTTTTTCTGCATATGTATAAGATATACGGCCGCTGTACCCGGAGCTGAAAAGACATCGGTGACAGCGGCAGTTTTGTGCACATTTTTTCATTTTTCTTCATATAGTATTAGGAATTTATTGACCTGATCAACACGGAGGAATTATGAAAAAGCGTATTTTTGCATGCCTGTCCGCTGCCGTCCTGTCGATCTCTCTTTTCGCCGGATGCGCGCAGGGAACAGATGCCGGAGCATCTTCATCTGGGAATACTGCCTCAGAAGACGGCGCGGCTGAGGACAGTACGACAAAACAGACGGAAGAACCTGAACTGGTTAAAGTGACATTAAACGAAGTCGCTCACTCGATCTTCTATGCGCCAATGTATGTAGCGATCGAAGAAGGGTATTTTGAAGAAGAAGGGATCGACCTTGATCTCGTCTGCGGATTCGGGGCAGATAAAACAATGACTGCCGTTATCTCCGGTGAAGCCGACATTGGATTCATGGGATCTGAAGCCTCCATCTACACCTACGCGGAGGGCGCTACGGACTATGTCGTCAACTTCGCGCAGCTCACCCAGCGTGCAGGAAACTTCCTTGTAGCAAGGGAAGATATGAGCGACTTCAAGTGGGAAGACTTAAAAGGCAGTCTTGTCCTTGGCGGCCGGAAAGGCGGAATGCCGGAAATGGTATTTGAATATATCCTGAAACAAAATGACATCGATCCAGAGACAGATCTGGAGATAGACCAGAGCATAGATTTCGGTTCAACTGCCGCTGCTTTTGCCGAAGGGCTTGGAGACTTCACTGTTGAGTTTGAGCCAGGTGCCACAACTCTTGAATCTGAAGGCAAAGGCTATGTAGTCGCTTCACTTGGCGAGGACAGCGGATATGTTCCATACACAGCTTTCAGCGCCAAGCAAAGCTATATCGATGAGAATCCTGAGATCATCCAGGGATTCACAAACGCACTGCAGAAAGGAATGGATTATGTGCAGGCTCACACCCCGGAAGAGATTGCCGCTGTCATAGAGCCGCAGTTTCCGGAAACAGATCTGGAGACAATTACCACAATCGTAACCCGGTATTATGAACAGAATACATGGAAAAGCAATCTGATCTTCGAGAAAAGCAGTTTTGAGCTCCTCCAGGATATTCTGGAGAGCGCAGGCGAACTGGAAGAACGTGTACCGTATGAGGATCTCGTTACAACACAGTTTGCAGCGTCCGCGGCTCAGTGATATAATAAAATAGCAACGGTCTGGTGCCCTTTTCTGTGTGCACCAGACCGATATAAGATCTGATATCATTTCCGACTGTAGCAGAAAGAAAGGATTTTAGCACGCTATGATCGATAAAAGACTTGTACCCTTCAATGGACTAAAAAAAGAACCATTTTCCGGCAGCCACCACGGCATGCGTTATCTTCTCTCAGGTGATGACGGCAAGAACAGTACAACTTTCACAGTTTATATTTATCCTGAACCGTGGTGCTTTGAGCAGACAGCTCCGGAGCAGATTCAAAGCGCCTCATTCCCCCTCTCCGAAGAGGGTATGGATCAGGCAATGGACTGGCTCAAAGAGCGCTATGAATCAGAAAAAGAGCGGTGGACCAGCGCCGCCCAGGGCATGATGCATATCACGTAGGCCGGCATTTTTGTCACGCTCTTTTACTGTTCTTTTGTAAGTTTATTTTCTTTTAATATTATTTAAGATTTCTTCCATATCTCGTCACAATGGATTCACATTTCCCTGTTATCATTAAATCATGAAAACAAAGAAGACAATGGCTGTATGGGCAGCCGTTCGTATGGCCATTGGACTTCGCCTAAAGAATATTTGAGACTTTCTTATATATCATTCCCGGCCTTACTGCCTGGGAATATTTTTTTGAAGTCAATCTTCACGATATAATAATACATTCCAGCCAAAAGGACCGCTGCGAGTATCCATGCGACAGGACTTGCAAGACATACCCCCAGATAACTCCTCTGTCCGGCTGCGATCACAGAGACAACGCCTCTTCCCACCAGCTCGGCCACACCTGCCATCATTGGAAGCAGACCGTATCCAAGCCCCTGGATTCCACTCCTGTAAATATTCACGAGTGCCAGAGGGATGAAAAACGTTCCTACACATTTCAGATAGATATCCACAGAATCCATGATAGTCTCCACGTCTTCTGATACGAACAGATAGGTCATATATTTTCCTACTGTCATCACAATAGCTGCCGCGATAAACGAATAGATAATCCCGATAATCGTACATGCCTTGAACCCCTGACGAATACGGGGCACATCACCTGCACCCATGTTCTGGGCTCCATAGGTAGCTATCGTCGTTCCTAATGCTCCATATGCCTGAGTTACAACTTGTTCGATCTTGCCTGCCGCAGTGTACGCTGCTACGAGAGTCGATCCCAGGATATTCAGAGAAGACTGCACCATCATCGTTCCAATAGCCGTAATCGAATACTGCAGTGCCATCGGAATCCCGATTCTGATCTGAGTCTTTAAAAGACTGGCCGGAGGACGCCAGTCCTCCCGGGTCATACGGAGTTCCGGGACTTTCTTTACGATATATACCAGGCACAGGACACCGGATACCCCCTGGGAAATCACAGTCGCGACAGCCGCCCCTGCAGCCCCCATATGAAATACAATGATAAACAGGAGATCCAGTACGATATTAAGGAACGCAGACAATATCAAAAAGTACAGAGGTACTTTGCTGTTTCCCAGCGCTCTTAGAATGCTGGCCAGCAGATTATACAGCATCTGAGCCAGAATACCGCCGCTGATAATCATGATATATGCATATGCGTCCGCAAATATATCTGGCGGAGTATTCATCGCAATAAGCCACGGTTTCATAAGTATCATAAATGACACTGTGAGTATCACTCCAACAATCAGCGACAGGATAGAAGCGCCTGCTACCGTACGGCGCATGGCATGCATATCTCCCGCTCCGAACTTCTGTGCTGTCAGCACAGTAAAACCCGCAGTCATGCCGACAACAAAACCGAAGATCAGAAACATGAGTGTACCTGTACTTCCCACTGCTGCCAGTGCTTTTGTGCCAACGAATTTCCCCACAATCACCGCGTCCGCCATGTTGTAAAACTGTTGGAATACGTTTCCTATAAAAATAGGCAGCGTGAAACTGAGTATGATCTTCACAGGATTTCCGGATGTCATATCATGCTGAACTGCTTTCATAATAAATACCCTTTCTGTCACACAAAATCCAAGGAATTATATAACAGAAAGGGGGTTTTGTAAATACAGTTTTTTCAATTTTAACTATGATTTTACAGGCTTTTAT
The DNA here is from genome assembly GCA_019116885.1 of Candidatus Mediterraneibacter pullistercoris. Lineage (GTDB taxonomy): Bacteria > Bacillota > Clostridia > Lachnospirales > Lachnospiraceae > Mediterraneibacter > Mediterraneibacter pullistercoris. The sequence continues at coordinate 28,336 of DXAU01000046.1, forward strand.
TTCAGGAATAACAGCTTCTCTTCATCAAATGCCAAATGATCCGGCATTCCTCTTTCCTCCAGCTGGTACGCCTTTTCCCTCTGCACAAACCAGCATACTGTCGTCTTTGCTCTTATATAATAATTCTTTTCAAATGGAAGTTCTGCACTGCTCTCCAGGTCAAATTTCAGCATGCCCGGCCTGCTCTCCACGATGCTGTCTGGAGTCTCCGCCCTGCTTCCGCTCCAGACTGGAATAAAATCGTGGGCGCGGTATCCAATATACTTCGTGTATTCAGGTATCTTACGCTCCGTAGTGAGTATGACGCCCCAGTCCTCTGCCTCGACTGTGTGCTCGTCGATCCTGCGGGCTTTTGAGAAATTCTTGCATCCGGTCAGAAGAGCAGCTTCCCGGCTCACAGGATCACGGAATATCTCTTTCGTCTCCCCTGAAACGGCAACCTTTCCCTGGTCAATGACAAGCAGTTCTTCACTGAACCGATACACCTCATCCCTGTTGTGAGACACCATGATGACCGTCCCCTCATAGTCCGCAAGCATTTCCGTGAGTTCTCTTTGCAGTTGATCCTTTAAATACATATCAAGGGCGGAAAATGGCTCATCAAGAAGGATCACGTCCGGCTCATACGCCATGATACGCGCAAGCGCTACTCTCTGCTGCTGTCCGCCTGAGAGCTGGCCCGGGAGTCGTTTCTCCAGACCCTGCAGGCGGAACTTACGTGCCATCTCACGGACACGCTCCTCTTTCTCCTGCTTACTTCCTTTCAGTCCGGCAGCAATATTCTTCTCCACCGTCATCGTTGGAAACAGGGCGTAATTCTGAAACAGATATCCCACATTTCTCTTCTGAGGCTTCAGATTTATCTTCTGATCTTTGTCAAAAAGCGTTCTGCCCTCCACCTTGATACGTCCCTCGTCCGGGAGTGCGATTCCGGCAATACTCTTGAGCGTCATGCTCTTTCCACAGCCCGAGGCTCCAAGGATGCCGATGCGTCGGGAATCACTGTGGAAACTGATATCCAGCAGGAAATTGTCAAGTTTCCGCCGAATCTCTACTGTAACTGCCATGGTCTACCACCTCCCGATATGTTTCATCCTGTTTCCCGATATAAGATTCATCAGAAAAATAACGAGAAATGCGATGACCATAACAATCGCTACCCAGATTCCGGCTGTGAGATAATCCCCGTCCTGGATGACCATGGCAATCTTTTGGGAGATCGTGCCGGTCTTGCCCGGTATATTTCCGGCAAGCATAGATGTGGCTCCATACTCTCCCAGCGCCCTGGCAAATGTAAGGATTGTTCCGGATGCAATACCCGGACCTGCCGTCGGCACAATGATCTTCCAGAATATCTTTGTATCTGACATCCCAAGCGTCCGTCCCGCATAGACAAGGTTCATATCGATCTGTTCCATGGCCGCGCGCGCGTTTCTGTACATGAGCGGAAATGCGATCACGGTTGCCGCGATCACACAGCCCAGCCATGTCTGAACTACCTTGAAGCCGAATTCATCAAATAAAAATTCTCCCAGAGGGCGCCGTCTGCTGAACAGGAGAAGGAGGAAGAAACCAGCCACTGTGGGCGGCAGCACCATTGGCAGCGTAAGGATGCCGTCAATGACCGCTTTCTTTCCCGGTGTCGCCTTTACCACCTTGCGGGCGGCAAATATCCCGAGAAAAAACGAAATAAATGTCGCCACCACTCCGGTTTTGAGCGATATGTAAAGCGGACTCCAGTCCAGGTCCTTTAATATCTGCGTGATCTCTTCCATAACTTCTGCAATTACTCCTTAAAAGTTTTTCCTGTGTTCTGTCTTATACATCTGTATCGAAATAATAGGAATCAAATACAGCTTTCGCCTCATCTGAGAGGATGAACTCGAGAAAATCTTCTGCCGCTGCTGTCTGAGCGTCGTCTGCTTCCTCATTTACCACGCGTGCGATCGGATAGATCACATCGCCTGTCAGATCATAGCTTACTGTCTGCAGGATATTAAGTTCCTCCTCGTACCCGTATGTATCTGAATAGTAAGTCGTTCCAACTTCGCAGGCCCCCTCCACAACTGCCGTCAGCACTTTGCTCACATTGTCCTGCTCGCTGATCTCGACACCGCCGAGCGCCTCGGATACTTCCTCTGTAGTAATTGAAGCCGGATCGTCTGTTGCAGGAAGCGTGCCGAGATTGACAAGGGCCTGTCTCGTATATCTTCCCACCGGCACACTTCCGCCTGCCAGAGCAATACTCTCTGCTTCGTTCAGATTCTCAAGTCCGGTCACTTTTGTTCCGCTGTCTTTTAAAGTTACTACTACGACCTGGTTATTGACAACATCTGCTCTCGTTCCCTCTACCATCAGTCCGTCAGCTTCCAGATCATCCATCTGCTTCTGTGCAGCAGAAAAGAAGATATCACATTCATACCCCTCCTGAATCTGGGTAAGGAGTGTGCCTGAGCTGTCGGCATTGTACGTGATTGTAACCTCCGGATGCTCTTCATTATACATTTCTGCAAGCTCTCTCATTACTGTGTCAAGGCTTGCCGCGATAAATACCTGGATTTCCGTCTCTTCCGCCGCATCGTCAGAACTGCCGCTCCCGGAAGCTGTTTTACCGGAGTCTGACGTATCGTCACTGCCGCTGTCTGTGCCGCCGGAGCATCCTGCCATTGCCAATATCATTGCTCCTGCGAGCATTGCTGCTAAAACCTTTTTCTTCATACTTACTCTTATCCTCCTGTTCTTCGTTTCAGAATAAGTATAACCGATTATTTTTCAAAAAACAATCGCTATTCCCCGAAAATCTCCCGGTATTTCTTTTCGGCAAACTCTGCTACTTCCCGTTCCAGACACTCATACCGTTTCATCAGACTAAGACCTGCCGGGCTCACCTGCGCAATCCCACCGTTCTTCCCGCCAGGGCTCCGCTCCACAACCGGACATCCGAGTTCCTGCTCTGCGGTCCGTATCAGAGCCCAGCCCTTGCTGTAAGACATACCTGCTTTCCCGCACGCCTCGCGCACATTTCCGAGCATATCGATCTGTTTCAGGAGCACCATCATACCCGGTCCGAAGAAAGCCTCATTTCGCATAAGCTGGAGTTTGAGTTTCGGGTGGATTCCGGCCCGCTTCTCCGTGGCCGCCAGCTCTTCAAAATTATCCTCCCTGCGGGCACGCACGAGAACTCCCTCGTCGTCTACCGGAAGAAATCCGATCGATGCGCCCGATGCGTCAAGAGCGCCCTTTAATCCCCTCTCTCCCTGATATCCTGCAATACTGTCTGTAAGACACGCATTGATCAGAACCGGATGCCCCTTTCTGCCGTCATGAACCGGGATCACTATGGGAGCATCCTGTAAAAGCATCTTCTTAAGCGTATCTTCCGCGAAAAGAGGCACATCAGCCGGGCAGAAGAATAGCCGCTCACAATTTCTCAGATACTGAAATCCCTGCACCGCAAGATCTATCATCTGCGCAGCCTCATAATCTCCGCACCTGAGAAATACCACGCCGAGTTTCGCAAGGCTTTTCTCCGTTTCTTTTGCCCTGTCTCCCGTCACCACTGCCACATCTTCCACTCCCGCACGGCGAAACGTATGGATCATCCTTCTCAACATGGCGCTTCTGTCTGTATTTTCCAGTTTGTCATATGCCCGGAAACCGCCCGGTGTACCTGCGGCGGCAATTACTGCTCCTGCTCTCATGCGGCTGTCTCCTTTCTGTTTCTTTTCAGCGGCTAGAAAACCGCCCTTATCATATATTTTCGATCATTATACCATTTTGTGTATCCTCTGTCAGCTTTTACGTCAAACAGCTCTCGGTTCATATTTTTCATATTCAACCAAAAGAGGAACGCCTTTTCCGGCATCCCTCTTTTCTCTTTTTCTATTTCACTGCTCTTTGCTTCTTTGAATAATACGTATCCTCCATCGGCAGTTTTGTCCGGAGCACATGATCCCTCGCATAGTATGCGCCCTGTGCCGCCGGAGCTGTCGGAATCGTTGCGATCTCACCAATTCCTTTCGCGCCGTATGCAAACGGAAGAAGTTCTTCTTTCTCCACATAGATGGCATGGATATCCGGAATCTGAGTGGAGCGCATCAGACCGAGCGTACCGTATTTTGCCTGGGGCACGCCGTCTTTGAGCGGAAAATCCTCTGTCAGCGCATAGCCAAGTCCCATGAGCACGCCGCCCTCGATCTGCCCCTGTATGGAGATCGGATTCACCACTTTGCCTGAATCATGAGCCGCATACACTTCCTTCACCCGTCCGTCATCATCGAGGATAACTACATGGGTAGCGAATCCGTATGCCACATGGCTCTTCGGATTGGGCACGTCAGCTCCTAACTTATCCGTGGGATCGAAGAATTCTGCGAAGTATTCTTTTCCTTCCAGTTTCGACAGGTCGCCGCCTGCTTTCTTCAGATCTTCGTTCAGATCCGCAGAAGCCATGCGGACCGCCTCTCCCGTGATGAGCGTCTGTCTGGAACCGGACGTTGTACCAGAGTCCGCTGCCACTTCAGAATTGGCCCCCTTGTTTATGATCTTCTCTTTTCCCAGCCCGGTCGTCTCAGAGACCATCTGGACGAATACCGTGGCACATCCCTGTCCGATGTCGGAAGCCGCACTGTACAGTTCGACTTTCCCGTCATGAACGATCAGTTTCGCGCGTCCTTTATCAGGCAGGCCCACACCCACGCCGGCGTTCTTCATGGCGCATGCGATTCCCGCCCTGCCTGGATTGCTCTCATAGGCATCCTTTACTGCAAGAAGCGTCTCTTTTAGTGCTGTGGAACAGTCCGCGATCTGCCCGTTTGGCAGCACCTTGCCCGGCTCAATGGCATTACGGTATCGGATCTCCCACGGAGAGATCCCGACCTTCTCCGCCAGCAGGTTGATGTTGGACTCCAGGGCAAACTCACTCTGGCACACACCGAATCCTCGGAATGCACCCGCAGGCGGATTATTCGTATAGTATCCGAATCCACGGATATCTGTATTCTGGTAACAGTAGGGTCCTACAGAGTGGGTGCATGCCCTTTCAAGGACAGGACCGCACAGAGAGGCATAAGCCCCCGTGTCAAAATAAATCTCACAGTCCAGTCCCGTGAAGATGCCGTTCTCATCACATCCAAGGGTAAATGTCCCCTCCATGGCATGGCGTTTCGGATGGAAGTTAATCGATTCCTGCCTGGAAAATGTCACTTTCACCGGACGTTTCACCTTCAATGCCGCCAGCGCTGCGATGTGCTGGACAGATACATCTTCTTTTCCGCCGAAACCGCCGCCTACCAGTTTATTCTCCACAACAATTCTCTCCGGGGCCCAGCCGAGCATGATAGAAATTTCTTTTCTTGTGTCATAGACGCCCTGATCTGTGGAAAGCACTTTGACGCCGTCCTTGTACGGATATGCCACTGCACACTCCGGCTCCAGGAATGCATGCTCGGTAAACGGGGTCCTGTACGTCTGAGTAACGACATATTTGGAGTTCTCCAGCGCTTTCTTGGCATCGCCCCTCGTCACATGACGGCTCTGGCAGAGATTCCCTTTTGAATGTACTTTCGGCGCATCTTCGGCCATTGCTTCTGCAATCGAAGTGACAGGTCTCATCTCTTCATAATCGATCTTCACGAGCTTTTTTGCTTTTTCAAGGATCTCCTTTGTCTCGGCAACTACCAGACAGACAGCGTCGCCCACACATCTTGTGATACTGCCTTTTGCGATCATCACATCCCAGTCCTGCTGAAGATGTCCGACCTTATTGTTCGGGACGTCATCTGCTGTCAGAACGGCAAGAACACCCGGCAGGGCCTCTGCTTTCTCTGCATGGATATCAAGGATACGTGCCCGCGGATATTTAGAGCGGACTGCGGACGCATAGACCATCCCCTCCATCTCAACATCATCCGGGTACTCCCCATATCCGAGCACTTTTTCCCGGACGTCAAGGCGGAACGCATGCTGGCCTACCCCATACACATCGCCTTTTTCCAGATCCGTCTCTATCCGGGCGTCGCCTCTCAGGATCGCAGCAGCAAGCTGGATGCCCTCGATGATCTTCTTGTATCCGGTACATCGGCATATATTTCCTTTTAATGCAGCTTTAATCTCTTCCTCTGTCGGATCCGGAACTCTGTCTATAAGCGCTTTCCCTGCCATAACCATGCCCGGGATGCAAAACCCGCACTGTACAGAACCTTTGGAACCGAACGAATAGACAAAGGCTTCTTTCTCTTCTTCGGTCAGTCCCTCAGTAGTGAGGATATTTTTTCCTGTGGCGCGCTTCGTCGTCAGGACACATGATTTCACCGCCCTGCCGTCCACAATGATGGTACATGTTCCACAGGCGCCCTCGCTGCACCCGTCTTTCACCGAATGAAGATGCAGATCATCCCGCAGATACCTCAAAAGAGGTTTGTCCTCATCTGTACTCCTCTCCACGCCATTTACTATAAAAGTGTAAGTCTCTTTCATGTTCCCACCTGCGCTTCCCGGATCGTAAAGATCCCATTATAATCTCTGATCACTCCACGCGGACATTTCACCGCGCACATGCCGCAGACGATGCACTTTTCCTCATCGATCACCGCGTGGTTATTCTCAATGCCAATCGCAGCCACAGGGCAGCTTCTGACACAGATTCCACAGGCGATGCACCCGGTATCGCAGGTCTTCCTCGTCTGCGCTCCTGTGTCCTCACTGACACACGCCGGATAAATATTATATTCTTCAGTGGTGATCCGGATCAGGCTGCGGGGACAGGCTTTCGCACACAATCCGCACCCCACGCATTTCTCCGGATCCACCTCAGCAGCGCCGCCTGTGCCGATATGGATTGCATGAAAGCGGCAGGCTTCCACACAGCTCCCGCCGCCCAGACAGCCCCACTGACACGATATCGTCTCTGTCCCGGTCATCTGCTGGCAATTCGCCTCTGTATTCCCGGTATTCCCGCTCTTTTCCTGTTTCCCGTCTGCTGCCGCATCTGTTTGTGTATCTGTGGCCTGAGCCGCCTGCCTGGCACATCCGCCCAGACACTGTACCACCGCCACTTTCTTTTTACGCGCCTGCGCCATATCACTCATCTCCTCTCATGTACTAAGTCTTCCCGTCTGTCAATATCTTTTAATTCTTCAGGATCTGCCTGTACAATCCTTACTTTTTCCCTGTGTCTTCTCATAATCTGTCTTCCGCCTTCATCTCCCGTGAGCGCGAGCAGTTCAGGGAAAAATAAGGAATCCCAGCACACCGGATTACCAGTCCGCTCTCCGTTTCCCGCGCATACGATGCTGCCCGGATGTTGAAACGCCGTGCGGAAGATCTGCTGCATAGTGGATATGCCAAGTCCCGGCTGATCGCATACGGAGAAAAGCACGCCTTTTAATCCGGGCCGGTTCTCCATCGCTTTCTTAAGTCCAAGCGTAAGAGAAAGGGAAATACCTCTCTCAGGCTCTCTGTTCCATACTGTTGTAATTCCGTTCTTTTCGGCTTCCTGAGCGATCTCTTCCGAACCAGTGACCACATATGCCGGAAAGGCACCGAACGCCCGGATCTTCTCCAGTGTATGTTCATAGAGCGGCTTATTCTTGACAAGAGCGTTCAGCTTGTTTCCGCCGAATCTTGTGCCAGCTCCCGCGGCAAGGATGACAATGGCAAATTTATCTTTCATCCTCTCGAATCCTGTGACTGCTTCAAGCACGCCGCCTCCGACAGCTCTTGCTTTATCAGAGATCGTATAGCAATGAGAAACCTCCGCTCTGGCGTCGATATCTCCGATCTTCAGATTTTTCCTCACCCGCACGCCTGCCTGAAGCATCCCCCGAACAATGCCTGTCATCTGTGCGTACACTGGCGCTCCGCCTGTGACAGCAACAGTTGTTCCCTTTTCCACATGATCTCCGATCTGCACTTTTGGCTCCAGAGCTCCGTCTGCTTCTGCGCGGATCAGCCGCTCGACAGTATAGCCGGCTACATTTCCCGGGACCCCGGTATTGGGGATCGCGGGTCCGCTCCGGATGATATTTCCGAGCGTATGTCCCCGCTTTGTCTCGATCACACAGTTGCAGTCGGCGCCCGCTGTAAATCCCGGGCCAACCCCAATAACAAAAGGCGCATCTGTGATCCTTGTCCCAAGATTTCTCTTCGCGAGAATTGCATCCACAATCACATCCGGACGGAACCACCTGCGGCAGGATGCCTCTTCATCCACCATAACCGCAATATTGCCGTCCGATATAGCCGTTTCTGCACCTGTCTGATCTTTCGCAAGGACTCCTGTCATCTCTTCAACCTGTGCGCTCCCCTCATAGACTGCTCTCGAGAGCGCCACAGTACGGCGCACGGTAAGGGGTATCTCTATCTCAGTCATCAGGATCTGATGTCCTGCGCCATAAAGTCTGGATGCAATCCCTGTCGCCAGATCTCCGGCGCCTCTGATCAATACTTTCATTTCCTCTGCCTGCCTCCCCCTGATCCCGGCTCCGTCCGTCCTGTTACGATTACCTGACGGATCTCTTTTTCTTCCAGCATATGGCAGATCTCAAGCGCTGTTTTCTTAAGTCTCCCATCATCTGCTTTATTTAAAACAACTGTGTACGAAGCACCTTCAGGACATCCTTTTCTCCCCGCAGCTCTTGATGCAGCAAGCAGGGCAATGTCCTCCGCCGTAACACATTCAGTTTCTTTCTTATCTAAAAGTTTCTCCGCCAGTTCCGGGCGGAATACAGTATCTTTTATTTTCTTTCCCACACTGTCCAGGCCGTATACGGACAGCACATGTGTCGTGCCCGGCAGTATGACCGGTTCATGCTCTGCGGGCACTTTGAGAGGCATCCGTTTTGCCCCGTCTGCTTCAATGAGTAATGGAATTCCCCACCTTAACACTTTTTCGATTGCAGCATCCTGCAGTATGCTTAGTTTTCCGCTAGGCGCCGGTTCTCCTGCCCACACCTGTCCCGCTTTCTGTAATTGTTCTGTTATCTCCTCTTCCGGAAACCCGGACAGGAACCACTCTCTTTCTTCTTTTATGATATGTGTCGTGGTTGTCACAAACACCGGGATATCTGCGCGCACATACTCATCGGCAAGCCGGTGCAGGGTCGTGGTCTTACCGCCTGCACCGACCACCGATACGATCGGGCGCCGTCCCCGGAGTTCTTCGTCCTCCAGTTTCAGCGCCTGTCGTAAAGAGTCTGTCGCGCACAGCCTTCCTTCATTGTAAATATAAATCATCTTGTTCTACACCATGACGGACATACACGCCGTCGTTTTCTTCAAGGATCTCTCCGTTCTCTGCCGCCAGTCTGCCCCTTAAGTACACCTGTTCCGCTCTTCCGCGGATCTTTGTTCCTTCCATGGGACAGTAATCACATGCAGACTGCTGGCTCTCCGCTGTCATCGTCCACTCGGTATCGGGATTCCACACAACAATATCTGCGTCGCTTCCCGGCATGAGGGCTCCTTTCCGCGGATACAGCTTATAGAGTTTGGCCGGATTCTCCGCCAGATAGATACACATCTGCTCTGCTGTAATCCTGTCCTCGTTTACGCCAAACTGCCAGATGAGCGCCGGACGTTCTTCAGCTCCCGGCATGCCGCACGGCGTCTTTGAGAAGTCGTTTGCCCCGGCCATCTTCTGCTCTTTTGTAAAACTGCAGTGGTCAGTAGCAATTGTCTGGATGCGCCCCTCGCTCAGCGCCTGCCATAGGATATCCTGATTTTTCTTCCTGCGAAGCGGCGGAGCGATCATATAATGCCTCGCCTCCTCCGCCGGAAGTGAATATTTACTTTCATCCATCAAAAGATACTGAGGACATGTCTCGATATAAACCGTCTGTCCTTCTTCCCTTGCCTTAAGGATCTCCCGGTATCCCGCCGCAGTACTTAAATGTACCACAATAACCGGCGTATCCACGCATTTCGCAATCTTCAGGAGACGCCCGACCGCTTCGGCCTCCGCCTCTTTCGGACGCGTCCACGGGTAATCCGACACATCCGCCCTTTTCCCTTTTGACTTCTCCAGTTCTTTGAGTCTCGCCTGGATGATGCCGTTGTTCTCACAGTGTACTCCGGCGATCCCGCCTAATTCTTTCAGCCGGGAAAGGATCGCATACATCGTCTCATCATCCACCATTGTATCATAGGTCATGTACAGTTTGAAAGAACACGTCTCTTTCTGTACGATCTCCTCCAGCTCACGGCTGATCTCCTCATTCCAGTCAGTCAGCGCCAGATGAAATGCATAGTCACAGGAGGACTGTCCGTCCGCTTTCTTATGCCAGTTGTCAAGAGCCTGTCTCAGGCTCTCTCCTCTGTACTGTGTGGCATAATCCACGATACAAGTCGTTCCGCCGGCAAGTTCTGCCTTTGTTCCTGTCCCGAACCTGTCTGCTGTGATCGTATTGCTCACTTCCAGAGCCATGTGGGTATGAGCATCGATAAATCCGGGAAAGAGCAGTTTCCCCCTCACGTCAATGATCCGGGCGTCTCCAAGCTCCAGCTCTTCTCCAACTTCCAGGATCTTTTCCCCGTTTACCAGTATGTCAAGTTTCTTCATGCCGTCGCTGCTTACGACCGTACCTCCTTTAAATAAGAGTTTCATGCTGACCCCTTCTTTCCGTAATCTGAAATCCTGTCTTATGACGGCTGGACTGTTATCGTAAAATGTATGCGTACTCTCTGCAGACCGCCTCCATCAGTTTCTGAAGTCCGTCCGGTATCCTTGTCTCCTCGCCTTTTGTCCAGATATATGTCTCGCCGAAGAAACGCACTTTACATTTCACCTGATCTTTGTCCAGCACTGTAAATCCCTGGTTCCTGCTGTCTTCCATATCTTTCTCATCTGCGAACAGTGTAAATTTATCAAGATACGGAGCACTGTCATACGGACAGAAACTCTTGCAGTTGCCGCACTCGTTGCACATGTAGTCCACATGGATGATCTGGTGCTTCTCCATGCCCGGCACGTGGATAGAGAGATTCGCCCTGTTCGGACATACCTCGACGCAGTTCTCGCAGATTCCGGAGCATACGAGACATCTTCCACTCTCCTCTCCGCTGTCTTTTTTGTCGGAGATATTGCCTTTTCTGCCATAGATTATATCTTCGTCTGTCTCCGGGTCAAAGTCTCTGACCAGAGTCTCACCAAGGACAGCCTGTGCAGCTCTTAATGCATCGCTGATTCCCTCCACTACAGTGGATGGTCCGCCCAGTCCGTCTCCTGCAAGATAGACGCCCGCCCGGCTTGTCTCGCATGTCTCTTCATTAACGATGGCGCGCCCTCTCTCATTTACATTGATGCCGCAGGACTTATAAAATGCTGTCGGCACTCTCTCGCCTACCGCTGCGATAACGGTATCTGCCGGGATCTCTTTCTCCTCTCCGGTCTCCACCACGCCTCTTCTTCCGGAAGCGTCGTAGTCGCCCAGTTTCATTACTTTACAGAGGAGTCTGCCGTCTTCCAGTTTCACCGGGGAGAGCAGTTCCATGAACTCCACGCCGTCGTCCATCGCCATGACAAGTTCTTCTTCGTCGGCAGGCATATAGCGCTTTGTCCTTCTGTATACAAGGTACGCATGCTCCACGCCTTTCGTGCGCTTCGCAGCTCTTGCCGTATCCATCGCCGTGTTTCCGCCGCCGATGATGACGACATTTTTGCCGATATCAAGATCTCCGTCTTTTGCCTTGAAGTCCGCAAGGAACTCAAGTGCATTGACCGGATCGCCTTTTTCCAGCTTCAGGACGCCCGGCTCGTAGGCGCCGACTGCAAGGATGACCGCTGTGTATCCTGCATTTTTCAGCATATCCAGATCCGTGATCTCTGTGTTCAGGCAGAGATTCACGCCCATTTTTTCAAGAAGCGCCGCATCTTTGTCGATGGCGCTGTCGGAGATACGGAATCCGGGGATCACGTGGCGCACCACGCCGCCGAGAGCATCAGTCTTCTCAAACAGCGTCGTCTCCATGCCTGCCCTGCGCAGGAAATATGCCGCAGCCATTCCTGTTGGTCCACCGCCGATCACGGCCGCTTTTCCGCTCTTCGTCACGGCCGGAGCTGCGAGGCCGTCTGCCAGTGCATCATATCCGTTCTCTGCCGCGATCAGTTTCATGCCGCGGATGTAGACGGACTCTTCGTAGAAGTTGCGGGTACATTTATTCATACACGGATGTGCACAGATCGTTCCCGTAATGAACGGAAGCGGGTTCTTCTCCGTGATGACTTGCATTGCCTCTTCGTATTTTCCTGCTTTTACAAGCTCTAAGTATGCCGGGATATCCTGATGAATCGGACATCCATCTTTACATGGCGCCACGAAACAGTCAAGGAGCGGCACCTGTTTCTTCATCTTTCTGGACGGAAGCGGTTTTACCGCCTTTACATGGTGCGGATTGGTCTTCGCATCATCTGCAAGCCTGCGCACCGCTTTCGGATCTACTCCTGTAAAGGAGACATTTTCCTTTTCCAGAAGCGCCGCTATCTGGGTCATCCTGTCATATCCGCCCGGCTTTAACAGTGTCGTCGCCACGGTCACCGGCCAGATGCCCGCGTCAACGATTTCTTTGATATTATGATAATCTGCGCCGCCGGAGTAGGAGATGCGGAGTTTGCCGTCAAACTCTTCCGTGAGCTTCGCCGCCAGTGAGATGGATAGCGGATACAGGGATTTGCCCGACATATACATCTCTTTGCTCGGAAGCTCGTTCTGCTTCACATCCACAGGGAAGGTATTTGTAATCTTCACGCCGAACTCAAGATTTCTCTCCTGACAGACTCTCATCAGTCTTGTCAGCATGGGCACTGCGTCCTCATACTGCAGATCATCCTTAAAGTGGAAATCACCAAACGCCACATAATCATAGCCCATCTCGTCCATGAGTTTCCTGGCAAATTCGTATCCAAGCAGGGTCGGATTGCACTTGATAAATGTATGGAACCCTTTCTCTGTAATCAGATACATGGCGATGCGCTCAATCTCCTGAGGAGGACATCCGTGCAGCGTGGAAATTGTAACAGAGTTGCAGATATCGCCGGAAATGCTCTCGATATCTTCTTTTGTCACTTTCGCAAACCGGTCCGCATGTTCGAGAAGGTATTCCCTGCAGGATCTGAAAATATCCGAATCCTGCGCATGCTGCATCGTATTTAAGAAGTTGTCGATCTTCTCGGATTTGATCCCGGCAAGATCATACCCTACGCTGATGTTGAACTGGAACCCGTCCATGCTTCCCAGATCAAATTCCTTGGCAATCACTTTGCACAGGAACCACGCCTTGATATATTCTTCCATTGCCTGAGGCACATAGAGTTCTGTTGACCACTCGCAGTTATAGCACTCGTCGTCCGCTTTGATACAGGGTTTGTTCACACACGCGGAGAGTTCTTCCCCGTCCATGACCTGTACAGTCTTCAGCTCGAAGAAACGGCTTCCTGTATAATAGGCCGCCACAATGTTCTGCGCAAGCTGCGTGTGCGGACCTGCCGCCGGTCCGACAGGCGTCTCCAGCAGTCTCTCAAAAATCGTCCGGTTATATTTTGAATCCGCATGATAGGGGTGATGCTCCCCGAACACAGTCCCTCTGTTCTCATATTCTGTCAATGTCCAGTTTAAAAGCTGTTCAAAAGACATCGGTCTCATAATATCACTCATTGTCGTTACCTCCTGTTATTCTGGTCCGGAGACCTGTCGGCCGCCAGCCTGTTTCCGGCATACGTTCTCTTTACTGCCCGTCCGGCTTGTCCTTTGGCAGAATCAGGTTCAGAATCACAGCAAATATCGTTGCCAGTACGACCGGCGATGCTGCGAATGTATTGTTAATAATAGACTGGAAGCTCTCGAGGCTCATGCTCATGTTCAGAGCGTCATGGATGCTCGCCGTCATCTGATTTAAGCAGCCATCGCTTAAAGATACGCCCATACCGATGGCGATGGACAGTCCTGCAACTGTTGTATTTCTGTAAGTCAGTTTCTCAGACACAAGCAGTTTGATACCCGTCATGGCAATCGATGCGAACACTGATGCAACCGCACCGCCGAGTACGCACTGCGGAATCGTACGTAGAAGCGCTGAGAACTTCGGAATCAGCCCTGCGATGAGCAGGATCACTGCCGCAACAGAGAATACTTTTCTGGCTACAACTCTCGTAGAACCTACGATACCTACGTTCTGGCTGTATGTCGCCGTCGGCGGGCATCCAAACAGGGCGCCTACCATGTTGCTGACACCGTATCCGATAATTCCGCCGTTTAGCTCTTCGTCCGTCGGAAGCCTGTCCATACCTCCGGTCGTGGTGGCAGAGAAGTCTCCCATGGCCTGAATCGAGTTGACGAGGAACAGAATCGCCAGAGGCAGAATCGCCGATATGTCAAATTCCATTCCGAACGCAAGGGGCATCGGAACCTGGAACCATCCTGCTGTAGAAAGCGCAGAGAAGTCAACCATGCCGAAGCAAAGAGCTACTACATACCCGCAGATAAGTCCGATCAGGATAGATGCCAGTTTGAACAGACCTTTTCCATAATGGTTCAGGAGAACTACGATCGCCAGTGTGATAAATGCCACCAGCCAGTTCTGCCATGAGCCGAATACAAGAGCCTCTGTTTTTCCCTGCTGTTCTACGATCACTTCATATGTATTAGAAGAGTTTCCTGCCATATAGTTGACTGCCGTGCTGTAAAGCGACAGTCCGATGGCCAGGATGACTGTACCGATGACCAGAGGCGGAAACACCTTTCTGATCTGACGGATAAAAAGTCCTACAAGGATCGCTACCACACCGCCGACGATCATTGCTCCGAAGATCGTATTGACATCTTTTGCCTGTGCTGCGATGGCTGTCATCGTCGGAACATATGCGAAACTGACGCCGATGATAACCGGCAATCCGCTTCCCAGTTTGATCTTCTGTCCGTATAACTGCAGCAGCGTAGATAATGCTGCAAATACAAGGGATACCTGAATCAGAAGACCCATATCCACATTTCCGCCTGCATTGTTTGCCGCGTTTGCCACAAGGATGGCCGGCGTCACGCACCCGACGACTGCTGCCAGTACGTGTTGTGCCGCCAGCGGAAACACCTGCCCGAACGACGGGTTTCCGTCCCATTTAAATAATTCTGCATTGTCCTTTTTCTGCTTTGTATCATTCATTTTTATTCACCCTGTATTGCCCCCGGCAGATACATTGCCGGGCCCTTCCTTTTAAATCTGTCTTCCTTATGCAGTTGTCACTCCTTAGCCGTTAATCCTGTCAGCCAGTTCTTTCGCCGCCTGTCTGCAGTCGGCCATCACTTTGGCTGCATCGATCTTCGTCAGCTTCCGGTCTTTCATCAGGATCTCCCCATTTGCCACTGTCGTGACTACATCATGTCCAGTCACACCGAACAGAAGATGGCTGTTGATGTTGTCCGCAGTAAGCGGTGTGAGCGGATCATATGCCACGATGATTACGTCGCCCGCTGCGCCTTCTTTGAGGACACCGAGCTCCGGTGCAAAATACCTGCCCGCAATCTTCGCATTGTTCTCGAAGAGCATCTGCGGAACTTCTCCCCATGCCGTATTCGGATCACAGAGATGATGCTTATGCAGAATATTCGCAACTTTCCAGGATTCCGTCATGTCATGAGTGTACCCGTCTGTGCCAAGACCGGTAAGGATTCCTCTGTGTACCAGTTCCATAGTCGGCGGGCATCCGCATGCATTGCCCATATTGGACTCCGGGTTGTGTACGACCATTGTGTCCGTCTCTTTAATAAGATCCATTTCATGAGAGTTAATGTAAATACAGTGTCCAAGGAGTGTCTTCTCTCCCAGGATGCCATGATCCATCAGCCGGTCTACGATCCGTTTCCCGTAATGCTTCAGACAGTGGTGCAGGTCTTCGATCCCCTCGGCTACATGAATGTGATATCCCACTTCATCCGGCTTATTTGCAGCAGCAAGTGCGAAAGTCTCATCCGAGATCGTAAACTGTGCGTGCATACCCATTATTCCGGCGATCATTCCTGTGTCATCTTTCAGCGCATGGCGGATGAACTCGGCATTTTCCATGACAGACTCTTTTGCCTTATCCATTCCGTCTCTGTCAGAAATCTCGTAGCAGAGGCAGGAGCGAACGCCCGTCTCTTTTGCTGCTTTCTCGATCTCAAAGAGAGAGCCTCTGATTGAACCGAAACTTGCGTGATGGTCAAAGATCGTTGTCACACCGTTTCTGATACAGTCAATATAAGTAGCCATCGCACTTAAATATGTATCGTGCAGTGTAAGATTGCGGTCGATCGTCCACCACTGCCCGTCCAGGATATCCAGAAATCCTTTCGGATCATACCCTTTTATGGAAAGGCCTCTTGCAAACGAACTGTAAATATGCTCATGTACATTAATAAAACCGGGCATAATCAGGCCGCCTTTGGCGTCGATGTACTCTGCTTCGGGATATGCATTTTTGATATCCTCAGTGCTGCTCACCTTGCAGATCGTGGTTCCGTCGATGGCGACCGCGCCGTTTTCGATCAGCGGACAGGCAGCATCTCTTGTGATGACTCTTCCATTCCCTAAAACCAGCATGTTACCTTCTCCTTTTATTTATTTTACACATATTTTGTCCGGTGCGCTTTTGCAAAATACTGTGCAATTCGCACACCAAACCCTGTATCTGGTTATAGAATACCATTAATATTGTATAAATGCAATATGAATTCTAAATATTTTTTAGTGTACCTAAAAATTTTTTAGAAAAACTATTGACTCTGTATTTTTTTATGCTATGATGAATTTAGAGACACAAAGAAGACGTACATTTTCCGCTATCGCAGGAACGCACAAAAGGCAGGTGAAGCAATGAAACAGACACTCAATTTTCTAAAGCAGCTCGCACACGGACTGGCCGCCCAGTTCGGGAGTTCCTGTGAAGTCGTCATCCATGATCTGACAAGGAAAGAACTGGAGAAATCTATCGTCTACATTGAGAACGGGCATGTTTCCAACCGGCATACCGGCGACGGGCCTTCAGGCATCGTACTGGAAACGCTCAGATCCGATCCGGGAAAGATAAAAGACAAACTTGCTTATCTTACAAGAACAGACGACGGCAGGATCTTAAAGTCCAGCACACTCTATATCCGTGATGAAAATGACAAAGTCGTTTATATCTTTTCCATGAATTATGACATCACCACCCTTCTGGCAGCGGAGAACTCCATACGCGGTCTGATCCAGACACAGCCGGAAACCAATACAGAAACTGACAGTTCCACGCCTCAGCGAATCACCCACAATGTGACCGAACTTCTCGATCTTCTGATCGAGCAGGCGATCGCCCGGGTAGGGAAACCTGTCGCTATGATGAACAAAGACGACAAAGTCGCTGTGGTACAGTATCTGAACAATGCCGGGGCATTCCTTATCACAAAATCCGGCGACAAAGTTTCCACCCTTCTTGGGATATCAAAATTTACGCTCTACAGCTACATGGACAAAGGATGAACATGCATAAAAGTATGAACATGCGCCCGAATCGGCAGTATCTGCCGCGCAAGCTGGCTTGTAAGCGGCAGATGATGACGATTCCGGCATATGGCGGACGCCATACAGTGAGATGAGCCGCATCGCGGTGAAATCGAACTGGCGCATGTTCAGGACATATGCCGCGCAAGCTGGCTTGCAAGCGGCAGATGATGACGATTCCGGCATATGGCGGACGCCATACAGTGAGATGAGCCGCATCGCGGTGAAATCGAACTGGCGCATGTTCAACATAGTAAGCAACAACATTTCATATATTAAGGAGGTTCCACAATGGACACAATCAAATGGGCAGTGAACAAGATGCCGAAAACGGAAGATTCCAACCTGAAAGTGATAGGATTGGATGAGGTCAGAAAGGCACGGGCTTTCCATGAGAGTTTTCCTCAGTACAGCGTCACGCCGCTGGCAAAGCTGGATCACATGGCAGCACGTCTGGGACTTGGAGAAGTCTATGTAAAAGATGAGTCCTACCGTTTTGGACTCAACGCTTTTAAAGTGCTTGGCGGCTCATTTGCCATGGCGCGCTACATAGCAAAGCAGACAGGAAAAGATGTCTCAGAACTCCCCTATCATGTGCTCACTTCTGAGAAATTAAGAGAAGAGTTCGGGCAGGCGACTTTCTTCACTGCCACAGATGGCAATCACGGACGCGGCGTCGCATGGGCTGCAAATAAACTCGGACAGAAAGCTGTCGTGCTTATGCCCAAAGGAAGCACGCAGACAAGGCTGAACAACATTCTCGCTGAGGGCGCGCAGGCAACCATCGAGGAATACAACTATGACGAATGTGTCCGCATGGCAAACGCCATGGCTGAGAAGACGGAGAACGGCGTCATGGTACAGGATACCGCATGGGACGGATACGAGGAAATTCCGTCATGGATTATGCAGGGATACGGAACAATGGCTATGGAAGCAGACGAGCAGCTCCACGACTATGACTGTGAACGCCCCACACATGTCTTCATACAAGCCGGCGTGGGATCTCTTGCGGGAGCTGTCCAGGGATACTTCGCGAACCGCTATCCTGAGAATCCGCCGAAAGTAGTCGTTGTGGAAGCCGAAGCTGCCGCATGTCTGTACAAAGGTGCATGCGCTGGGGACGGTAACATCCGCATCGTGGACGGCGACATGGTTACGATCATGGCAGGTCTTGCCTGCGGAGAGCCGAACACAATCTCCTGGGATATTCTGAAAAACCATGTAGATACATTTATCGCCTCACCAGACTGGGTAGCTGCAAGAGGCATGCGTATGCTGGCCGCTCCCGTCAAAGGCGACCAGCCGGTAACATCCGGCGAGTCAGGAGCCGCACCGTTCGGCACACTGGCATGCATCATGACAATGGATGAGTATAAGCCGCTCAGAGAACATCTCGGGCTGGATGAGAACTCAAAAGTCCTCCTCTTCTCTACCGAAGGAGACACCGATCCCGAGAGATACGAATCCATCGTCTGGGGCGGGAACGACATATAAAACATCTGTCCCATATAAAATAAGGAAACACCGCAAGGGTGTACCATTATGCCGTATAAAGCACGGCACGAATAAGGAAACACCGCAAGGGTGTACCACTATGCCGTATAAAACACGGCAGCCACAAGGAAAGGAGAATGAAACTATGGATTTCAACAAAATCAAGGAAGCTGCACAGGGCTATCAGAAAGACATGACCGCATTTCTTCGCGCTATCGTGAAGAATCCGGGGGAGAGCTGCGATGAGAAAGCTCACATCGACACCATCGCCGCTGAGATGAAGAAACTGGACTTCGACGAGGTTATTATCGATCCTCAGGGAAATGTCATCGGCTACATGGGAACAGGTGATAAGATCATCGCTTACGATGCACATATCGACACAGTGGGGATTGGAAACATCGACAACTGGGACTTCGATCCATACGAAGGATATGAAAATGACACAGAGATCGGCGGACGCGGCGTATCCGACCAGTGCGGCGGAATCGTATCCGCAGTTTACGGCACAAGGATCATGAAAGACATGGATCTGATCCCGGAAGGATGCAAGATCATGGTTGTCGGAACAGTTCAGGAAGAGGACTGCGACGGTCTGTGCTGGCAGTACATCATCAATGAGGACAAGATCCGCCCTGAGTTCGTTGTATCCACAGAGCCGAC
>DXAU01000047.1 GCA_019116885.1 Candidatus Mediterraneibacter pullistercoris
ATATTTACGGGTTATAAATATGTATAAAGGGGTTTTATATTATGGAGAAAACAAATACATTAAATACCAAAACATATCATGAGCAGAAATCGATAGACAATACGCTGAAGCTGAGAGCCATCTTAAAAACACTGCCTCCGTTTGCAAAAGATTATTTCCGCGCTGTCGAGCCCACAACATCTGCCAGAACGCGGATATCCTATGCATACGACATCCGTGTTTTCTTTCATTTTCTGATGCAGAATAATCCTGTATATAAAGACTATACAATCGATCAGTTTACGCTTCAGGATCTGGAGCGCCTGGAGCCTGTAGATATTGAAGAATACCAGGAATATCTCAAAGTCTACGAAAACGATGAAAGCAGGCAGATTACAAACACAGAAAGAGGTCTTGCAAGAAAGATGTCGGCGCTCAGAAGTTTTTACGGATATTTTTTCAAGAGACAGGCGATCTCCAGGAATCCGGTCCTGTTGGTCGACATGCCGAAACTTCATGAAAAAGCGATCGTCCGGCTTGATACTGACGAAGTGGCAAAACTGCTTGATTATGTGGAACACGGCGGCGACGATCTGACAGGCCAGCGAAAAGCATATTATGAAAAGACGAAAAACCGTGATCTTGCTATCCTGACACTCCTCCTGGGAACCGGAATCCGTGTGTCTGAGTGCGTCGGCCTTGATATCCAGGATGTAGATTTCAGGAACAACGGCATCAAAGTCACGCGTAAAGGCGGAAATGAAATGATTGTCTATTTTGGTGATGAAGTGGCAAATGCCCTTAAGTCCTATATCTATACAACCAGAAAGACTGCTCTCCCGCTTCCCGGCCATGAAAATGCCCTTTTTCTCTCAACACAGAAAAAGCGTATGGGTGTTCAGGCCGTCGAAAATATGGTCAAAAAATATGCCCGTGAAGTCACTCCAAATAAAAAGATCACCCCTCATAAACTCCGGAGCACTTACGGTACAGCGCTCTACAGAGAGACAGGGGATATCTATCTCGTAGCCGACGTACTCGGACATAAAGATGTCAACACAACGAAAAAGCACTATGCTGCCATCGATGAAAACCGGCGGAGAAAGGCTGCCGGAGCAGTAAAACTCCGGGAAGTGTAACTGCCCCGGGGCTCACCTGACACGCCGCAGTACGAGGATATACAGTCTTGAGAGATTTCTTGCATACTGGACCATAAGGGATGAAAGCTCAGGTTCTCCGGGAATATACCGCTGATATTTCATTCCTTCGATGTTCTTCAGTTTCTTTTCTTTCTTCAGATGGAGCATCTCCTGGATCTGGTTTAAGATATAGTCCGTATAATATATGTATCTCTCCATGATCTGCCTTGCATTTGCATCTCTCTTTTTATGTTTGACCTGGAAGAGCATCTGCTGCACTTCCGACGCCATGCACCATGTGATCTCAAGTATCCGGAAGAAGTACTCTCTGTCCTTTTCGTCTTTTTCTGCTTCAGGAAGATCTTTTCTTATCTGGGTATGGACCATATGATACTGTATCTGCGCATCACAGATACGCCAGTAATCAAGAGAGTTCGTAAGGGAATCCTCGAGTATGCGAAGATACATGTGATGCATATGGAACAGCATCTGAAGATTATACCTTACCTGGCTCCCCATGCTTGTCGGAAAGAAAAATCTGTTCACGATAAGCACAAATAATACTGCTGCGATCACATAAAACATCCTTAGAAAAAGGGCGGTCGTCTCGCCCATGGCAAGGGTTGTCATAACAAGTGCAAATATCGTAACAAACACAGCATGTATTACTGTACCCGGAGTCGCCGTGTACATACATGCCACCATAATTCCTGCAACCGCCAGATGAGATG
The DNA here is from genome assembly GCA_019116885.1 of Candidatus Mediterraneibacter pullistercoris. Classification (GTDB taxonomy): domain Bacteria; phylum Bacillota; class Clostridia; order Lachnospirales; family Lachnospiraceae; genus Mediterraneibacter; species Mediterraneibacter pullistercoris. Next base: position 1,850 of record DXAU01000047.1, read on the forward strand.
CTGTAGTCTGGCATAAAGGCAGGAGGAACACGAGGATAAGACAGCCGGATGCAGTGCCTATGAACCGGGTGCGCATGCGGTAATTGCTGTCCTCGTACATGGGCCGGAGCAGGAGGAACGCATTCATTACAAACCAGTAGGAATGTTCTTCCGGAAACAGAAGGTTCACGGCCATGCCAGTCATGAGCACTACACTCATGCGGAGGGCGAAACGCATTTCAAAAGTGTCAGGGCGAAATCTCGAGAGAACGCGCTCCCTGAATCGATGCTCCACAGGCACTTCCCATTTCTCATTTAAAATCTTCTCATCCCTGATATCTGCCTGGTGAAGGATAAACAGGAACATACGGAAAAAGTTCGCCACATGTCTGTGAAAAATATCACGTTTCTTTTCCGCAGCATGGAGAAGTTCCCGGCCTTTTTTCCACAGGAGCTTTGTTTTCTCTCTGTCGCCTGACAGAAAATCGATCTCTCCTGCATCCTGCATATACTCAGCCATCTTAAGCGCCAGTTTTTCTGCATCTTCGTCTTTTGGTGTGATTACCTGGCTTTGGTTGGAAATAAGATATGTCGTTCTCTGAATCAGGATCGCGAACATATACTGAAGTTTCCCTTTGGATGTGACGACATGTTTTCTTCCTCTCTTCTGGTCTGCTTCCTGATATAAAAGCCGCTGCAGCCTGAAGAGTTCTTTCAGATCATCTGAAATCTCCCCGTTGTTCAATGACTTTTCCAAAATGCATCCGAGAAGATACATTACCTGTCGTTCCGTACAGATACCGGGTTTCTTTTTCCCGAGTTTCTGGTATAAGATAATTACAAGAAACAGACAGATATAGCAGAATCCCATAGCCTTGAACTGTATGATAAATCCCTGCCAGTCTACCGGCATAAGCTGCAGGAAAGTAAACGTCATTAAAGTGGAAAAGTATCCCAGTTGATTGAACTGAGAAGTTTTTGAAAAAATCAGCCAGAATGGTACGACAAAATTCAGGATTAATGAAAGGATGAGATTCCATGTAGCAATGTATGCAAGTATACAAAGAAGAAGCTGCTGCAGCAAAAGCAATGTCAGAGAAAAGAACGTGTGCTTCTTTTTATAATTCACCTGAAAAACGAGCGTTCCAAGAGACACTACCATTGTATACTGCGTACCGAACAGAAAAATCACGGCATAAAACATCGCAAGAAAATAGACGATCACCGGGAGCGCCTGTATAAACTGAGATTGTATGCTCTCAGCCCTGTCATGGAATTGAGGAAGTCTGACTTGTTTCTTAGTTGTTCTTGCCACTGGTTTCAGGTCCCCTTTATCCTTCTGGATTTTTCACTGATAAATAAAACTTGTAATCACATCATCTTACCAGTATAATATTAAAATGATGTGTCAAAAAACTGATAACTATATACAAATGAAAGGAACAACAGATCATGCAGTTACAGCGTCTTTTAAGTTATGCGCGAAAAGCTGTCGATGAATACCAGATGATCAGCGATGGCGACCATATTGCAGTCGGCATCTCCGGCGGTAAGGACAGTCTCACCCTCTTATATGCACTCCACGGACTAAAACGCTTTTATCCGAAGAAGTTTGAACTCAGCGCAGTTACAGTGGACCTCGGGTTCGATAACTTCGACCTGACGCCGATCATCCGGCTGTGTGCGGAGATGGATATTCCCTACAAGATCGTAAGCTCTGATATCTATGATATCATCTTTAATGTCCGAAAAGAAAGCAATCCCTGCTCGCTCTGTGCAAAGATGCGCAAGGGAGCTCTTAATCAGGCAGTCAAAGAGATGGGCTGCAATAAAGTCGCATATGCTCATCACAAGGATGATATCATAGAAACCATGCTCCTCTCACTTATTTTTGAAGGCCGTTTTCATTCCTTTTCGCCCCGGACATATCTTGACCGCATGGATTTGACCGTGATACGTCCTCTTATGTTTGTCGATGAGGCGGATGTGATCGGTTTCCGGAATAAATATGACCTGCCTGTTGTAAAAAGTACATGTCCTGTGGACGGACATACAAAACGGCAGTATGCAAAAGAGCTTCTGCATCAGCTCAACAGAGACCATCCCGGAACCCGTGAGCGTATGTTTCACGCGATCCTGAGCGGCAGGATAACCGGATGGCCGGACCGCCTGATACGTGGTCCGAAAGAGAAAAAAAGAGATTAAATATCTCCCGGAAGACTGTGCGTTCATTCCGCCATCTTCCGGGAGTCCTCTTTTCTCGGACTTTGCCGCCGCTTAAACTCAGAGATGGCGGTCATTTCTCGCTATGCTTTCCTTGAGCCGCACATACTCTATGATCGTCTTTGCAGTCCCTTCAATCCCCAGTTCCGAACTTGTCAGACACAGTTCATAGCTCTCTGCATCCGACCATTTTTTGTTTGTATAATAATTGTAATAGCTGGACCGCTTTTTATCCGTTTTGATAATCATCTCTTTTGCCTTTGCGTCTGTCAGATCATAGATCCGGGCAATTCGCCTGATTCTGGAATCCATGTCTGCGTGGATGAACACGCTGACTACATTTTTATAGGATTCAAGCGCATAGTCTGCGCAGCGTCCTACAAGGATACACGGCCCCTCATCGGCAATCTTCTTTATAGCATCAAACTGGGCGAGAAATACTTTGTGATTGATGGGCATATCTGTATAGGTATTTCCGGAATATCCCATGGAATAAGTGTCCATAACGAGCGAATAGAGGAAACTGTTCGTCGGTTTCTCATCGTGTGTCTCGAAGATTTCCTGACAGATGCCGCTCTCCTTGGCAGCTCTGGCAAGCATCTCTTTGTCATACAATTTGATGTCAAAAGCCTCGGCGACTTTATAGCCGATCTCCCTTCCTGCACTTCCGAATTCACGTCCTATGGTGATGATCGTATTTGTTTTCATTGTAAGTCACTCTCCTTTGCATCATACAAATTGTGATTTTGCATAAAAAAATGCTTTCTTATCACTCTTTATATGAATATTATAACGAAAATACACATCTATTACAATGAAAAATTAAATTTTTCTTCGGAGGTTCTCAAGAAGCTGCCTGAAATACTCCGGAAGCGGCGCATCAAATTCCATATATTCTCCGGTGGACGGATGGCGTATGCCGAGGATCTTTGCGTGAAGCGTCTGTCCTTCCAGTTTAAAGGGACATTTTGCCGGACCATACACGCTGTCCCCGAGAAGCGGATGTCCGATGTATGCCATATGCACACGTATCTGATGTGTGCGTCCGGTTTCAAGTTCACACTCAATATATGTGTAGTTCCCAAATCTCTCGAGCACTTTGTAGTGTGTGACGGCAGGTCTGCCGTTTGCCGAACGTGTGCTCATTTTCTTCCGGTCTGTGGGATGACGGCCAATGGGGGCGTTTACAGTGCCTGTATCCTCCTTGAGGCTTCCATATACGATGGCGTGATACCTGCGTGTGACAGAGTGGGCTTTCAGTTCCTCTGCAAGGATCTGATGAGCGCGGTCGTTTTTGCACACGAGGAGGGAGCCTGTGGTATCCATATCAATGCGGTGGACGATACCTGGCCTGAGGATGCCGTTTATGCCGGACAGCCGGTCTTTGCAGTGGTACATGACTGCATTGACAAGAGTATGTTCATAATGCCCCGGGGCAGGATGCACGACCATTCCCTTCGGCTTGTTTACGATAAGGATATCGTCGTCTTCGTAGAGAACATCAAGCGGGATGTCTTCAGGGAGGATCTCCGGCGCTTCCGGCTCAGGGATATTTACAACAATCTTATCCAGAGTATTCAGCTTATAGTTCGCTTTCACAGGCTTTCCGTTGACCTCTATATTTCCGTCCTTTAACAATTTCTGGATATAAGAACGGGAAAGGTCTTCGAGATCTCTGCTCAGAAATCTGTCGATCCTTTCCCCTCCCTGCTCCACACATATATTGATTGTTTCATTTATATTCCCGGTCATGATATCCATCCTGAGAAGATCATCCTTTCTTCCTGCTGAGGAACCTAAAATCGTCTTCCTCTTTATAATGAAATAATATCAGGTAAGCAAACACTATGACAGCAATCACCACATAGCAGTCCGCCACATTGAAGATCGGGAAATCAATCAGTCTGAAATAGAAAAAATCAATCACATAGTCCAATCTGATCCGATCGATCATATTACCGGCTGCACCCGCGATCAAAAGCACAGCGCAGACGCGCAGAGGAACATATTTCCCTGTGAACGGCATCCGTCCATATAAGAAGAGAATGACCGCACAGATCAGTATGGCTCCGATTACAAAAAGATACTGCATATTCTGCATCATGCCGAACGCAGCCCCCCGGTTCTCCAGATAACGAAGCTCAAACACGCCGTCTATGAGCACTTTTGCGGGCTGTCCTTTCAGGTACTGTACAGCCATATACTTTGACCATTGGTCGAGAATAAGAGCTGCTATGACAGCCACAGCCGATACTGTCCAGATACGGACAGAGGCTTTCCGCTCCCGTCCGGAAACCGCACTGCTTTGTTTTCCCGTATCTATATTGTTTTTATCATTCTGTCTGAGATCCTGATCTTTCCTCATTATGCATCCATTTCCTGACAATATTTTTAGACATATCTGTTGATTATAACGCCCAGTCTGTTCTTTTTTGTTCGTCCGGCAGCGGACTCAAATCTGAACTTTCCCATACCTCTGACAGAAATGACGTCCCCCTCCTGGGGCTGATAGCCGTTATTTGTCACAAGACGGCCGTTTACATAGACTCTTGCGCTCTCAATCAGAACTGTGAGCTTTGTTCTCGACTGTGAGAAAGCGAGTGCGAGAAGGCTGTCCAGCCTGACAGATGCAACTGTGCCACGTATCTCCTCATAGCCGGGCGTATAATGTATATCTGATAAGTTTACTTCTTCTGCTGTTACGGAAGTATGACGCACTCTCCTTAATTCATCTTTGATCAGTTCTGTCATGCTCCTGTGCACAAAGAGAAGCGCATCCTTGCCGTCCCGGACGATATCACCGGTTTTCGAGCGTTCGATCCCCAGATTAAGGACAGCGCCGAGATAATCTCTGTGATTCATTTCTTCTGAAAATCTGGCGTTCAGAGGAGCGATCTTAAGAGCTGTAAAAGGATATCCGATCTCATCAGGAGACAATTCTTTTTTTCCGTAACGCAAATAAAGAGCCTCAGGGATAAATGCCGCCATCTGACGCTCTGCCGACTCATAGCCGCCAAAAGAACTGATTCTGGTAGACAACTTTTCTTTTGGCAGCGTATGTAAGATGTTCTGTTCATTCAAATTAAGGAAATCCGAGAACATTATGATATCACGCTGGTATGCAGTACGTGAAAGCTCCAGTAATCTCTTTTCCAGGTTCTGGTCTTCCTTATCATGATCTGTCCTCTTCATGACAGATTAATATCTCCCTCTCACGCTCGGCGTCTCCATGGACCCGCCGAGAAGATCCTGCAGATCCCCTGAGATATCTACATTTGTAGGTGTCACAAGAAAAATATAGTTGGATATCTTCTGAAGATTTCCACTGATCGCAAATGTTGCGCCTGATATAAAATCGATGATCCTCTGGGCAACTTCCAGATCCATTCCTTCCAGGTTCAGAATAACCGTTCTGCCGGACAGAAGAGTCTCTGTGATTTCTCTTGAATCGTCAACAGAATTAGGCTTTACAACACAGACCTCCATATTTCCGCTCTTTCTCGCGGCAGGATGTCTCATTGGCGTCACTTTATTGTTTACAGAGGGCTGATAGTTCTTGTCCTCTTCCATATCAAAATCATCGTAATTATTATCTTTTGTATTTTTCTTTCCGAATAATGAACGGCGCTGCGGTTTTTCCTCATAGTCGTCATCATAGAACTCGTCGTCATCATAAAATTCATCGTCGTAATCATCGTCGTTTAATTTCATGATATCCAGAAATTTATCAAATACACCCATCTTTACACTCCTATCTTGTACATGTCACCCACATGCACGACTGTTTTCTTTCATACTCTCTTTACCAGAAAAATTATCCCTGTCTGCTGTAATCTCTGGCACCAAAAATACCTGTGCCGATCCGGACCATTGTAGCCCCTTCTTCGACCGCCACCTCGTAATCATTGGTCATCCCCATAGAAAGTATGCTCACAGTACCATTATCAATGTTTTTTTCCTTTATGTCAACATATAATTTATGTAAATCTGCAAAAATTGGGCGGTTATTTTCAGGATTTTCAACAAATGGAGCGATTGTCATCAGCCCCCGGACACGCACATGAGGAAACTTCATGGTTTCTTCATAAAATGGAAGGACTTCATCTGTCTTCAGGCCGAATTTGCTTGCCTCCTGTGCCACATTGACTTCCAGAAGGATATCTGCTGTCCTGTTATGTTTTTCCGCCTCCTTTTCAATTGTCTCCGCAAGCCTCATGGAATCTACGGAGTGAATGAGCTTTACTTTGTCTATGATATATTTTACTTTGTTTGTCTGAAGATGACCGATCATATGCCATTCGATATCCTTGGGGAGCGCCTCGTATTTTTCGCGTATTTCCTGTACTTTATTTTCACCGAAAACACGTACTCCAAGATCATATGCTTCTTTCAGCATTGAGATAGGTTTTGTCTTGCTCACAGCGATGAGCGTGACTGCTGACCTGTCTCTGCCTGCTCTTTTACATGCCGCCTGTATCCGGGCTTCCGTCTCTGTCAGATTTTCCTTTAGCATGTGATGTCTCCTTTCTTCTGCTCTGCTACTGGGATACCACTTCATCCGGGTTCACACTGGAGCCATTCTGCACTATGTGATCGTAATTGTACAGACCGTAATCCTCACCTTCCTGTACGATATAATACTCATCATTCTCACACAGGATGCTCACTTTCTTGAATACTGCATACCCTCTGTTGATATTGTAAACGCCCTGCAGTGATTTTGTTTTTCCAATTGTGTATGTTTCTGTGGATTCCGGTTTTACCAGTATATCGCCTTTACTCAGGGCGCTGCATCTGATGCATGCTTCACCGTCCTCGGAAATATCGTAGATATCTGCAGCCGCAAACTGTGTGTTTCCGTCACTGTCCCTGATAAGCACTCCGCTGTCTGAGCTGTTCCCGCCGGTTGTTATGTACTCCTTAGGTACTACGTAGAAGTTTTCTTCTACTACAGAAGATCTGGGGATCTTAAGGCCGCTCTCATCCTCAAGGATCAATTCGATGTTCAGATATCTTTCCCCGGCATAGCGGATCATGGAATTATCAAGATCAAGGCATCCGTAGTATTCTCCGTTTTTCTCTATCACCGAAAAATCCGCCCACATCGTCTCGCTGTCTTTATCTGCGCGCACCCTGATGCTGTCCACTTTGTCCGCCCGGAGGCTTTCCGCCGTCTCCTGTTCAAGCTGTACGATCACCGACCAGTCTTCACTTGTAATTAGTCTGTATGCCGGATCTCCGGCATTTACTTTCATCTGATCGGACAGAACAGTGCTCTCATATTCTGTGTTGTTAAAATCTGAGGCTGTGAAAGTAGCTTTCGTCAGCCCTTCGTATCCATCTACAGAAAAAGCAACGATGCCGTCGGCGCTGCTCACATACGGTGTAACGTCAAGACCGCTGGCCGCGATCACTGCATCCAGGTGCTGAGTGCGTGTTTTACTGTATGTGTCCTGGAGAGAGGTGTTGATCTCATTTTTTAATGTATAAACAGAAGAAAATTCTGATGCTTTATAGTTCTCATTAAAACTCTGAAGCTGAAGGATAATGCCTGAGAGTACTGAAGCGTCCACACTGGAAAGGTTCTCCTCTGAGGTTCCGGCTTCTTCTGTATTCAACGGCTGGCGGGATAAAGCGTAGACATTCATCCCTGTTTTGACTTTACTGTTCTCATTCTGATAATAGCTGATGTACCCGTCTGCCTCTGCATTTACCGCAGTTTCCTGCCGTATAATGAGTCCTGTATAAGAATTATCCCGGACAATGCTTCCCTCTCTTACTTCATATACCGAAATATTCTCATTACTGAAATACATTACAACCGTGACAATAAGATATATAAAAACAATAGCAAACAGGATCATTCCGAGATTCACTTCACGCCTGCGTTTAAATTTTCTGATATTGACAGATTTATCCTTTTTGGATGCCAAACTACGGTCCACCTCCTGATTTTCTGCCATTTTCTATAACTTGTTAAGTATATCATTTTTCAGTGAATATTTCCAGCAATTAAGGAAATAATAAGATTATTGACACGGTAAAGGAGGAAATATAATGAAATGGTTTGATTACACAGCGCTGACGATCGTGATCATAGGAGCGGTCAACTGGCTGCTGATCGGTATCTTCCGGTTTGATCTTGTCGCATTTTTATTTGGAAACTTAAGCTGGCTCTCAAGAATCGTTTACACTCTTGTCGGCCTGTGCGGACTGTATCTGCTCAGCTTCTTCGGCAGGATCCGTGGAATGTCGGAATAGTAAAGGAACCTGCAGATATAACACATCTGATCTCCAAAATATCACAAAAAGCCTTTCAGTTCCGGTTGTATCCGGAAGAAAAGGCTTTTTTCTTTTCCTTTTTACTGGTTGATTCCCGCATCCATGAGGCGGTTCATCTGCTCATACAGCATCTCAGGACCGTCCGCACCCATGATTACGGAAATATATGGATGCTCCTCCAGATCCTCATCGTACAGAATCACACAATTCCCGGCAAGTTTGGTTGTTCCAGTTTTTCCGCCTAGAACGCGTATCCCTTGCGGTTCCTCTGCTTCACCACTCCCATATGCTTGTGTAGGAGTCCATGTTTCTTTGCGTATTTTACCGTCTGTTCCTTTCAGTGTCCCGTCATAAGAATCCATGGAGATGATCTCTGTAAATATCTCATTCTTGATACATTCGTTGAAGATCAGATAAAGATCATATGCCGTTGTGTAATGATTTTCATTATGCAGCCCATGAGGATTCATAAAATGTGTGCCTGTCGCTCCCAGCGCCGCTGCTTCCTGGTTCATCAGAGTTACAAAATCTTCGGTGCTGCCTGAAATATGTTCTGCGATCGCTGTCGCACAGTCATTCCCTGAATGCAGAAGAAGTCCGCAGACAAGATCATACATTGTCACCTGATCCCCGGTTTTCAGTCCGCTTGTCACCTCGTCCCATTTGAAATTTGTAGCGTTAGCGCTGATCGTTACTACGTCGTCCATATTGCCGTATTTCAGAGCGACATATGCTGTCAGGATCTTGGTAGTGCTGGCTGGATACACACGGTCAAATAACTTATATCCGCAAAGGACTTCCTGATTTTCCAGATCAAACAGACCTGCAGCGTGCAGTTCACCGTCAGGCTCATACCCTGCCAGCGATATCTCCCCTGATGTCACACATAGGCTGGAGGCAAACAAAGCCCCCTGGTACAGGACTTTATCATAATTTTCACTTTCATATTCTGAGATATGATCCCGAAACTGGTCTGCTATGAGTACCCCGCCTGCCGCACCGGCTCCGATTATAATTACAAGAGTAATGAGAAGAGCGGCAATCCGTCTCTGCCGCCTGATGTGCCGTATCCTGTTGCGCCTTCTGATCCTCTGTTCCATTTCATTACTTGTATATCTCACGCCAATCCAAATCTCCTCTGTCCAATGCTAATATCAGCGCTTCCGCTGTCGCAATATTTGTCGCAATCGGTATATTATACATATCGCAGAGCTTTACGATGTCATTGACATCAGGCTCATGAGGGCGCGGAGCAAGAGGATCTCTGAAAAAAATAAGAAGATCGATATTGTTGTGCTCAATCTGAGATCCGAGCTGCTGCTTTCCGCCAAGATGCCCTGCAAGAAACTTGTGTATATTTAAGTTCGTCACGCTTTCAACCAGAACCCCTGTTGTCTCCGTAGCATACAACTCATGCTTGCTGAGTATTCCGCGATATGCGATGCAAAAGTTCTGCATCAGCTTCTTCTTCGCATCATGTGCGATCAGTCCGATATTCATAATCGTCACTCTCTCCTTACTGATATTTGTTAGGCTGTAAACCGACATTCAGTACGAAACCGATCCCCATAAAAAAGCACACAACGGAAGTCAGTCCATAACTTACAAAGGGCAGCGACAATCCTGTATTTGGAAGGATCAAAGTAGCCACACCGATATTGATAAAACTCTGTATCCCTATCAGTGCGGCAACACCGCCGCAGATGATGCGTCCCCCTGTATCTTTCGCTTTCAAGCCAACCACAATACACTCTATTACAACTAATAATAGCAAAAATATAACGACACAACAACCCACAAATCCTAATTCTTCACCGATTATTGCAAAAATAAAGTCTGTCTGGGGTTCAGAAACGAAATTTCCATTTTTGACAGATGTGGTCTCATCATTGTCATATCCTTTTCCGGAAAGCTGTCCGGAACCGATTGCCATGACCGAATTAAGCTGCTGATAAGACTCGTCATCCGCATACTTCTCAGGCTCCAGCCATGCCAGAATACGCTCCTGCTGGTAATCACGCAGAAACGGCTGATTGGGCTGCACTGCAACTGCAAGAAAGATGACAACCGTGGGCACTGTGATAGCCAGAACAGTCCCCACGAATTTGTAGCTTAAACCTGCGAGAAACAGAAGCGCACAAAAAAGCGCAGCAATACATATCGTAGTGGAAAGATTTGGCTGCACATAGATGAGCGCAAGTGATGGAAGAATCAGCGCAATCGCCTGAATAATCAGTTTTGGACTATTAATCGCCCTCTCCCGGTCTGAAAGGAATCTGGCAAAGAACAGAATCATCAGTATCTTAGTCAGATCAGAAGGCTGGAGCTGGGTAAATCCCAGATTCAGCCAGCGCTGCGCTCCGTTTGCCGCACGCCCGATACCCGGTATCCACACTGCAGCCAGGAGAACCAGGTTCAGAAAATACATCGGCCAGTAAAAATTGAGCACCCATTTATAATCAATAAGAGAGGTGACAATCATGGCCGCAACGCCCAGGATCACGCCCAGGATCTGACGGTCCATGAGATCCGGACGGGCGCTTCTGACCATCAGTATGCCGATAACAGACAATACAAAAACTGTCAAGACAAGACTGATTTTATAGTCTTTGATATTGTAATGTGATTTGATATTTTTCAGAAAAAATTTCAATTGTTTTCTCCCATGTATCTTATATGTATATCATTTCGTGTAATCTTAATATCCAGATCCTCCTGTTCGATCTCCATATATTTGGAAACGGTGTGATAGAGATCCGTGGTCAGTCTTTCAACCGCATCCGGTGTACACTGTATCCTGTCAGAGACGAGAAGATTCCGCAGTCTTTCTTTGGCAATAGAGACAGAAGAAACACTCATTTTTATACCCCCTGATTTCTGTGAAAGAGGCTGGATATCCTTTCAAGAATTCCATCAGGCTTCATAAAATCTTCCATCGGAATTTCCTCACCTGTGAGCCTGCGGCATATGTTCAGGTATGACTTTCCCGCCAGGCTCTCCTCTCCTACAACCGGCTCACCCTGATTTGTTGCAATGACGACCTGCTCATCGTCAGGGATAACACCCAGAAGATCTACTGCAAGTATTTCTGTCACATCCTCAACAGACATCATATCTCCGCGTTTTACCATATCGATCCTGAGCCGGTTGATGATAAGCTCGTTTCTGCGGATACCGGACATCTCCAGAAGACCAATGATTCTGTCAGCGTCCCGGATCGCCGACACCTCAGGCGTAGTCACGATGATCGAACGGTCAGCTCCTGCAATTGCATTCTGAAATCCCTGTTCAATACCTGCCGGACAGTCAAGCAGGATATAATCATAATCTTCCCGTATATCATCGATCAGCTTTCTCATCTGTTCCGGTGAGACGCTGGATTTGTCTCTTGTCTGTGCAGAAGGGAGAAGATAAAGTTCCGGAAATCTCTTGTCCTTTATGAGCGCCTGCTTTAAGCGGCAGTTCCCCTCGATCACATCGACGATGTTATATACGATCCTGTTCTCAAGCCCCATGACTACGTCCAGGTTGCGAAGTCCCAGATCCGTATCTATGACCATCACTTTTTTCTCAAGCTCAGACAGCCCGATTCCGATATTTGCTGTTGTCGTCGTCTTTCCGACTCCGCCTTTTCCTGATGTAATGACTATAACCTCTCCCATGCTGTTTTTCCTCCTAATAATAACTTCTGTCAATCCACAAGAGGATCCAGATAGATACGGTTTCCGTCCACCACAGCAATCTTCGGCCCTTTTATGCTCAGGCTCTCCTGACAGATGATATGACGATTGGCCTCGACGTCACCGATCCAAAGTTCTTTCGGCTGCAGGAAGAGCGCGGCAATAAATGCGCTCTTGTCCCCGCCTGAGCCCGCATGGGCAGATCCGTAGAGGGAACCCATGATCACGATATTTCCCCCGGCAGAAACTTTTGCTCCGGGTTCCACATCGCCGAGTATCACAAGATCCGAATCCGATTCCAGTATCTGTCTCCTCTCAAGTGTCCCTCTGTAAAACATGCCTTCCTCTTTAAAAGCGCCTGCGGCAGCCTGTTCTACAATACTCCTGTAAGCTGTCCCGCCGTCCTCCTGTTCCACGATGCAGACGACGTCTATCTGTGTGTTTTTCTGTATAATCCCAAGTATCCTGTCTTCTTCCGGGCGGCTGAGCCTGCGTCCGCTGAAGCTGAGCGCCATCTTTGCATTTTCAAAAAAGCGTGACGTCTCTCTGAATTTTTCATCGAGCTTCTCAAGGAGCACTCTCATATCTGCATCAGGATCTAATTCGATGTCCAGTCCATAGCGGCTGCTCCTTATCGTTACCAGCCTGTCCATACACAACCTCCACTGTCAGTCTCCGGCCATCTCGCTTCCGAGATCAGCTGCCCTTCCGGTAATCAGTTCATCCGCGAGTTCCGGGTTGAAATAGATATTCGCCACATCTCTTCCGATTTCTGAAGCATAACCTGAATTATATCCGTGTGTGATACGGGTCGCAATCGCTATCTCCGGAGAGTCTGCAGGCGCATATCCAACAAACAGGGCATGGTCAGGATGCAATGAATTCTGCTGTGCAGTACCGGTCTTTCCCGCCATAGTGAAATTAAGCCCGGAAAATGTGGCATGGCTGCTCACCATCCGCTCCATGCCTTCATGGAGCATGTCCCAGGTAGAAGCGCTGACATCATCCATCGTTCCTGTCACCTCTGCTTCATTATCCCTGAGAAGATTTCCGTCTGCATCTGTGATCTTATCCACCAGAGTAAGATCGTAGATCGTACCCTTGTTTGCAACTGCCGTTACATATCTGTTGAGCTGGCTGACTGTGAAGTTGCTTGTTCCCTGCCCGATCGCGGACTGTACAGAGTACTCATCCGATATCTCCGGTTCGGCTTCATCAATCTCCAGGCCGGATTTCTCTCCGAGGCCATACATTCTTGCATATTTGGCAAGAAGGTCGATTCCCTGGCCGCTGTCATAATTTCCGGCAGAATCAAGTCCCAGCTCATAACCGATCGTATAGAAAAAGATGTTGCAGGAATTTTCAATGGCTCCTACAATATCGAGCCCGCCATGACCGCTTGGATGAATCCAGCATCTTGGGCTGGGGGTGACCGTATCAAATTCCCCGTTGCAGTAGATGATCGTATCGCCGTCCACGATCCCCTCCTCAAGTCCGGCTGTGGCCGAAACCATTTTATAAGTAGAGCCGGGCGCGGTCTTCTCCTGTGTGGCTCTGTTGTAAAATGTCCGGGCAGTCCCGGTATTTAATTGATTATAATATGCCGAATCCATTGTATTGGCCAGTCTGTTATTGTCGTATCCCGGATAAGAGACACATGCCAGCACATCTCCGGTATTTGGGTCTGTCACAACAAGTCCGCCGGAACATGGTTCTAATGCAAGCTGCCCGGGGGTAATTTCAAGAGATTCTATCTTGCTCCGCAGCCATGAGAACGAATCTACCGATCCGTTCAAAAGACCTCTGTATACTGTCTCGTCCATCGGAAGAACGCCCTGTTCATACACAATCGCACAGATCTGCGTACCGGTGATACTCCCTGATTTTATAAGATATTCATAGAGAAGTTTGTCGAAATCGCTGTCCTGTTTCAAATATTCTTCAAGATATGCCAGAATCTCCTGATAGATCTCTTCTGAACTTGAATAGGTGCTGCTTCCAAGCCTTGTTGTATCAACCCAGTTCTGGGATATCGCATAGTTCAGGTAGGTATACAGATTGATCGTCTCATCCGACGTCCATGCAGTGTATGTCTCGTCTGTCTCGTCAATCTCATCCGCCATAAGAATACCTACAGTATTTGTCAGAAGATCCCGGTAGATATATGACATATACGCCTGCATATCATCTGGAAGTTCCCGGTAAGCAGGGGCATTGGGATCATTGAGCTGAGACATAATCTCTCCGAGCACGGACTCTCTTCTCTGCTGAAAAACAGAGTATACCGCTTTTTCCGCAGTGCCGGCATCATCAGTTCCAAAATGATCCATATCAATCACTTCGTTGGCAATAAACGCGTGATACGCGTCGCTTACTGGTATGATGATGTCGCTGGCATCTTCTTCTGAAGCCGGATCGTATTCCAGAATATTGGTTAACTTGCTCAGGAGGATACCGGCTATTTTTTCCTCAAGAAGTTTGTATGCACTGATCTGCAGATCTTTGTCTATAGAAAGGTATACGTCATTTCCCGCTTTCGGATCTTTTGTACTGACAGTTTCTGTGACTTTCCCGAGGTTATCCACATAGAAAGTAGCTTCCCCTTTCTCACCCTGGAGCATACTGTCATATGTCTGCTCGATTCCGGTCTTTCCGACAATATCAGAGAGCGAATATCGTTTTTTATCTTCGTCGCTCAAAGCATCATACTCTTCCTGCGAGATCTGCCCTGTATAGCCTATGATTGACGCAAAATATTCTCCATCCGGATAGCGGCGCAGGGAAGTCTCTTCCACGTCGACGCCTGTCAGTGAATCCTGATTCTCCATTATGGCTGCCACAGTCTCATCACTTACATCGTAAGCGATCGTTGTGGAAAGATACTGCTGGTAACTGTTTAATCCCATAGCATAACGCATATTGACCATTTTCAGAATATACGCCGGATCGGCATCCGAATCGTCAAGTCCGTATCTTTCTGAACAGAGATAGTGCATGATCCCTGCCGCAGTCTGATTTCTCTCTTCCGGAAGCAGGTCGTCAGTATAGGATCTGCCATAGACATCTGCCACAAAGCGAAGCCTGAGCGTCTCATTGGTTTCGGCAAACTGATAGGTTCCCGAGGAATCCAGTATGATCCCGAAATTATCGATCACAGAGTCTCCATTTGCCTCGACAATCGTAAGCACACTGTCCAGTATGTTGTTGAGTATTTCGTTCTTCTCATCAGCTCCGGTATCCGTAGAGACAGTATCTGCGATTGTCACGGAATATGCTAGTTCATTGTAAGCGATGAGATTACCGTTCCTGTCGTAGATATTTCCGCGCGTGGCAGCGATCTCATTCGTTCTTCTGATCTGAAGCTCGTAATTTTCAAGATAGTCCTCTCCTCTTACGATCTGCAGGTAAAAGAGCCGTCCGATAAGGACAAGCGAAGTCATGCAGAACACGAGGATAAGCACTACGAGCCGGGATTTCATAATGTATTCTATTGCTTCTTTTAATCTGTCGATAATTTCTCTAAACAAATTTGCTGGCACTCCTTTTTTCCTCTGCCTCCAGTTTGTGGTTGATAAACAGGAGGAGCGGGTAAATGATGAGCGTGATCACGATCGTATAGATTGCTTCGGGAATGATGATACGGTTCAGATAATACAGGAAATTAAAGTCGCTCCTGAGCAGAAACGTTAAAGTATAGGCAACTAGACCATACACAAGATCGCTCCCGGCAATCAGAAACAACGGAAGTTTGATGTCCTCGTCAAAATATATCTGCTCAAACAGTCCGTTTATATATCCTGTCACCAGATAGATAAGCGCATAAAAACCGATCATTTCACCGGACTGTGTGTCTGTCAGAAGCCCCGAGGCAAATCCAACGAACATCCCCTCCCTCGGTCCCCGCATGAAGCCGAAAGAAGCTGTGACAATCAACATCAGATTCGGTTTGACCCCTGCTATCTCAAGCGTGGGAAAGACCGAGGTCTGAAGAAGATATGCAACAATCACGATGACTGCCGTCACCACGATCCTCCTGATCTTAACTGATTTCATAAAAGACTAGCTCCTCTGATAATACTTTCTGTAACCGCTTTACTCGCCGGTCTCGTTTTCACCGGTCAGTTCTGCCTTTGTAGTCGTGATCACGAGCACTTCCTGAATGTTTCTGAAATCAACTGCAGGTATGATATAACCTGATCTGGTCAGATTGTTTGAGTCAACATTGATCTCACTGATTGATCCGATAAGGATACCCTGCAGATATTTATCACTGATATACGATGTAACGATCTGGTCGCCGACCGCAACAACATTGTCATTATTCTCCATCTGGTCAAAAGCAATCTGTCCGCTGCTCATAAGAGAAAGGTTCCCGCTCACGATGCATGTGTCTGATGTGGAGAGGACCATGCCGCTCACATTCGTGGAGTCATCGATGATAGACCGGACCTTTGCCCAGGTCGGCCCCACCTCCGTGACGATTCCGACAAGGCCGCTTCCCGCCAGGACATTCATGTCAACAGCAATCCCGTCCAGACTTCCCTTGTCGATCGTAAATGTATTAAACCAGTTGCCGGGATCTTTGCCGATGACATGAGCGGCAGTCTTCTCATATTCCGCATAGTTCTGATCAAGCTGATAAAGCTCCTGAAGCCGCTCATATTCGTAGCTTTCTTCCTGGAGGTAGTTGTTTTCAGTTGTCAGTGCGTCCACCTGCTCCTGAAGCTTATCATTTTCGTCCTGCAGCTGCTGGAGGGTGGAGAAATTATCCTTCATATCTCCAAGCCACCCGCCAATGTGGTTAATACCCTGCTGGAGGGGAATCACCGTCACATTTGCAATGACTTTGAACGGCCCCGCCGCCACGTCTGAGAATGACGAGAGCACCATCATGAGCGCACAGAAGACGGAAAGTCCGAGCAGTATATATCTGTTTGTATGAGAAGTATGATTCTTTTTCTTCATTATCTTAACCACCTGTAATCTTCATCCAACATAGAATACGTGAGCCGCTTGTAGTAGTCCCGGTCAAGGATGATCTTCTGGAGCCCTCTTACCGCGCAGAGCTGGGGTTCGCTGACCGTCATTACTCTCAGGCCGATACTCTCCTGCAGGTATGTAGAAAGCCCTTTCAGGTTGGCCATGCCTCCTGTGAGGCATATGCCTTTTCCTTCGATCGCTCTGCGCACATCCGGAGGCGTCCTCTCGAGCATGGAACGGATCGCATGAGCGCACTCTTCAAGGGGATCTTTCATTGCTGCTCTCACAAGACTTATGGATATTTCTGCCTGAGCCGGGACACCTGTGACCAGATTTCTGCCGGAAACACGGATGGAACTGCCGGTGCTCTGCTCAAACACGCCGAACTCCCGGCGCAGCCTCTCTGCCGTAAGAGTGCCGATCAGAAAATCCTGGGTATGACGCACCAGACCGGTAATCGCCTGGTCAAAATCCTCACCGCCTGTCTTAAGCAGACGGTTCATAACCATACCCCCAAGTGAGAGGACGGACAGTTCCGTCGTTCCGCCGCCGAAGTTGGCGACGAAAAGCCCTTTCTCACTAAGGACGTCCATACCAAAGCCGATCGCATCCGCCAGCCCTCTTTCAACAATACGTACAGACTTTGCCTTTGCTTCAGAGTGAAAGACAAGATCGTAGAACGCTTTCTTCTCTACCTCTGTCACATCTGTGGGAACTGCTATGACATACTGGGAGCCCCAGGCTGGCCGCCGGTCCGTTCCAAGGAGACTTCCGAGCAGATACTGCATATCGTCGAAATGTGCGATAACGCCGTTTTTCATGGGAAAGACTACACGGATATCCTCGGGGGCTTTTTCATACATACTGTATGCATTATTTCCCGCAGCAAAAATATACTTTTTATTCTTCATGGCTATGGCGTCTTTTTCCCACCATATCCTGTTTTTCTTTTTATCAAAAATCTTGATCTCATACGTACCCAGATCAAGTCCATAAACATTCCCCGCCATATCTGGTCCACCCCTTATTGCTTATAATTTTCATATACATCCCCCTGTCACAAAAAGAGCCCTTTCTCTCTCATGCTGGTAAAACAGTTGTCCCCTATGATGATGTGGTCCAGCAGTCCGATACCGATCAGCCGTCCCGCCTCGAACACTCTTCTCGTGATTCTTATATCTTCCCTGCTTGGCGCAGGATCGCCGCTCGGATGGTTATGCATAAGGATGATATAAGATGCCCCTTTCTGAAGCGCCTCGATGAACAGTTCTCTCGGAGATATGAGCGCCATATCCACTGTCCCGGTGGAAATATCGTTCTCAGAGATCCGTCTTGAACGGGTATCCAGGAGAATCAGCTTTAACACCTCACGGTCTCTGTGGCGCATATCTTCCATATAATACCGGGCGATCGTCTGAGGAGAAGAGAAATCAAGACCTGATGATGCTGACTCTCTTGCCATCCGTTTTGCCAATTCACACAGGCATCGTATCTGAATCGCTTTCACCCTCCCGATTCCGCGCACTTTCATAAGCCGCTCGATGCTCCACTGGTGGATATCTGTCAGGCTTGTCTTGTCCGTGCAGGGATGCAGAAGCCGCCGTGCCAGCTCCAGAGAATTTTCTCCCCGGGTCCCTGTCCTGAGTATGACGGCAAGCAGTTCAGCATCTGTGAGATTTTCCGCTCCAAAACGTTCACATTTCTCGTAAGGCCGCTCATCCTGATGCATTTCTTTGATCGTATTGCTGTCTTTCATAAATGGTCTGCCGATCGGCGCGATGATACAATACAATGATTTATTTTAGCACAATTTAAAATCCATGTATAGGCATTACACATTAAAATTCTGTGAACAGACCTCTAAGGCGCATACTCCTTTATGATCGTCTCCGCCACTTTCATCCCGTCCATGGCGGCTGATGTGATGCCGCCCGCGTATCCGGCCCCCTCGCCGCATGGATACAGCCAGGAGACTGACGACTTCATGTCATCCCCTCTTACGATTCTCACAGGAGATGAGGTTCGGCTTTCCACCCCGGAAAGGAGGGCGTCGGGATCTGCAAATCCCTTTATTTTGCGGTCCATGGCCAAAATTCCTTTTTCCAGAGATTCGGAGAGTTCCCTGTCAAATATATTGCGGACGTCTCCGAGAATATAATGTCCTTTCATGTTCGGTCTTATGCTGCCAAATCCGGTCGTCTGCCTGTTTTGGCAGAAATCTTCAAATCTCTGGACCGGGATCATGCCCTGCCCGGCTTCCCAGGCGCGTTTTTCCAGTTCACGCTGGAAATGCACCCCTGCAAGGGGATGGTCTGAACCGTAGTCTTCCGGCGTCACTGTCACAATCACCGCGCTGTTGCTGTTCTCTCCGTCCCGTCCGCGGTAACTCATCCCGTTTACGGCAAGATATCCTTTTTCAGAAGATGCATTGACCACATATCCGCCGGGACACATGCAGAATGTATAGACTCCTCTGCCGTTTTCCAGTTTTTCCGTCAGTTTGTAAGAAGCTGCCGGAAGGATTCCCTTAGCGTCTCTTCCGTACATATTCCGGTCAATGAGGCTCTGCCTGTGCTCGATGCGCACTCCCACTGCAAAAGATTTCGCCGTCATGGACAGTCCGCGTCTGCAGAGCATATCAAAAGTGTCTCTGGCGCTGTGCCCAACGGCGAACACCGCGGCATCCGTACGTATCTCCTCGTTTCCATTTACAACAAGCAGCCTGCTTTCCGGTATCATATCCGTGACCTGGCTGTGGAAACGGAACTCCCCGCCCATGTGGATGACAGAAGTCCGCATGGCCTCCACTACGTGTATGAGGACGTCTGTCCCGATGTGTGGTTTCTGCTCCCACAGGATATCCGGCGGTGCGCCGAAGCGCACAAATGTCTCAAGCACGAACCTGTTCCTTCCGGCAGGGTCCCTGACCAGCGTGTTCAGCTTTCCGTCCGAGAAAGTACCTGCACCGCCCTCCCCGAACTGGACATTGGACTCCGGATCGAGCGCGCCTGTCTCCCAGAAACGTTCCACATCTTTCATTCGTTCCTGCACCGGAGCTCCACGCTCAATGACAAGAGGACGGTATCCTTCTTTTGCCAGAAGATAGGCGCAGAACAGTCCGGCAGGACCGCTCCCGACGATCACAGGTCTGTGCGGAAGTTTTACGTTCCCGTGTTCCGGCGTCCGGTAGACGGTTTCAGACACCTGCCTCACCTTGCCTTTCATCCGTTTCAGGACGTGTTTTTCGTTAAGCACAGTAAGGTCTACGGAATACGAGTAAAAAAGCTCCGGCTTCTTTCTGGCGTCCAGCGACCGTTTCCTTATGTGATATTGTATCAGCTCCTCTTTCCGGATACGCAGCGTCCGCAAGAGCTTTTTTTTCAACTGCTCCTCTGTATGGCCGACAGGGAGTTTCAACTGGTCAATGCGAAGCATGGGTCATCTCCTTATTTCACAGAGTATTTCTCTTTCTCATTCTATCAGTCCTTTGAATCCTGCGGCGCAAAAGCCCCGGACGCTGCGAGTCCGGCCGTATATCCGCTGGCCCAGGCAAATGTGAGGTTATAGCCGCCGCACATGCCGTCCACATCGAGGAGCTCTCCTGCAAAATACAGCCCGGGTACATACAGGGATTCCATCGTCTCAGGCTCCACTTCCCGGGTATCGACTCCGCCGCAGCACACCTGCGCTTTCTCAAACGGATTCGCTGCAGTTACACAGACACGAAATTCTTTTATCATACCTGCCAGCTTTTCCAGATCTTCGTCTGAGAGTTCTCCTGCATTCCGGTCTGCCGGCACTCCTGCGAGTCTGATCCACAGGTCGGAGAGCTTCTGATGAAACAATCCGGTCAAAAACATCCCTCCACTCTTATCAGGCCGTGCCGACGCCCGCGCCCTCAGAAAAGCGCACATCTGTTCTTTCGTAAGATCAGGCATAAAGTCAAGGTACGCATACACTTCCTTTTTCTCGTAAAGGAGCTTCGAGGCATAGCGGCTCACCTGGAACACCGGTATTCCCGAGATGCCATAGTCTGTGAGCTGGATCTCTCCTGTGTCTCTTGCAATGCACATGTCTTCACTCCATATAGATACGGTTCCCTGAGCCCGCACTCCGGCAATCCTACGGAAAAAGTTCTCCCTGCACCGGAGCTGCACGAGGGCGGGAAGCACCGGTATGATCCGGTGTCCGAGATCTTTTGCCAGGCCGTAACCTGAGCCGTCCGAACCGGTGGATGGAGCAGCCTTGGACCCGGTGCAGAGGATCACACGGTCTGCACGGATCGTCCCATGGACTGTCGTTATGGAAAATCCCTGCTTTACCGGCCGTATCTCCCTGCATCTGATACCTGTGCGCACTTCGATTCCCAGCCTGTCGATCTCCATTCGGAACACATCGAGCACTGCCCTCGCCTGATCGGAGTTCGGATAGATATAGCCGTTTCTGTTCTTTGAATAAACGCCGATCTGGAGAAAGAACGATATAATATTCTGGGCGTTAAAATGCCCGACTACCTGCCAGGGAAACTCCGGGTTCTCTGAATGGTAGAAAACCGGCTCCTGATTGATGTTTGTAAAATTGCATCTCCCGTTCCCGGTTGACAGTAATTTCTTTCCGATTTTGTCATTCTGTTCCAGAAGGATGACGTGCGATCCGTTCGACGCGGCGGTCACAGCAGCCATCATCCCGGACGCTCCCCCGCCTATCACTGCGACTGTGTTCATAGATTCCTCCTTATCTTATCCACGCTTATGACTCCGGCGTCCACCAGACTCTGCAGAGATTTTAAAATGCCGAATTTCGCGTGAATCCATGTGAGTCCTCCCTGGAAATACACAGCATAGGGCGGCTTGATCGGGCCGTCCGCAGACAGCTCGATAGAAGACCCCTGCACAAATGCTCCTGCCGCCATGATCACATCGCTGTCATATCCGGGCATCGCCCACGGTTCAGGAGTGACATAGCTGTCTACAGGAGCTGCGGCCTGGATGCCTTTGCAGAACGCGATGACGCCTTCCGGGGAATTGAGCGTCACTGCCTGGATGATATCGTGGCGCGGTTCCGCTCCATCCGGTATGACCGAAAAACCCAGGTTTTCATAGATATTGGCTGCAAAAACTGCTCCTTTTAAAGCCCCGCACACGACGACAGGCGCCAGGAAAAATCCCTGATAAAAGGACTGCATTACTCCCAGCGAGGCGCCCACTTCTTTTCCAAGTCCCGGGGACGTCAGACGGCACGCACAGTTTTCAACAAGTTCTCTTTTCCCCGCGATATATCCGCCTACCGGCGCCAGACCTCCGCCCGGGTTCTTGATCAGGGAACCGACGATCATATCAGCTCCCACATCGCTTGGCTCGATCCGGTCCACAAACTCACCGTAGCAGTTGTCAACCATACAGATCACATCCGGCCTTCGCTCTTTGATAAATGCAATCAGCTCGCCGATCTCTTCCACCGAGTAGCTGGGGCGGGTCTGATAGCCCTTTGACCGCTGGATCGTCACCAGTTTTGTACGTTTGTTCAATGCTCTTTCTATGGCCGGATAGTCAAAGCGGCCTTCCTCTGAAAGTTCCACCTGACGGTAGGATACTCCGTACTCTGCCAGCGACCCTCTCGACGGGCGGATGCCGATCACTTCCTCGAGTGTATCATAAGGCTTTCCCGCAGGAGAGAGAAGCTCATCTCCCGGGCGCAGATTCGCCGACAATGCCAGAGAGAGTGCATGTGTCCCACATGTGATCTGGGGGCGGACAAGGGCGTCCTCTGTATGAAACGTGGACGCATACACTGCCTCCAGCGTATCTCTGCCAAGATCGTTGTAGCCATATCCGCTGGCATAGTTAAAACAGCCTTCACTGACGCGGTTCTCCTGCATTGCGCGAAGAACTTTGAGCTGATTATACTCTGCCGTCTCGTCAAAACGGCGGAAGCGCTCCTTCAGGCGTTCTTCTGTCTTTTGTCCGTACGCGCGGACTTCCCCGGAAATGCCGAGCTGTTCATAGATTTGCTGTGTATCTGTTTTGTTCATACTGTATCGTTCCTCTGCCTTTACATTTTCTTCTGACTGTCCAGCAGTCCTTTTTCCCTCAGATGACCGAGCATCTCCCCGAGGAGGACTTCCTCGTCCTGTCCGGATGCAGAGCGGTCTATCCATATGACGTCCTTCTCTCGCCTGAACCATGTAAGCTGCCGCTTTGCAAAATGCCGGGTATCTCTCTTTATGATTCTGACCGCCTCTTCAAGAGGATATTCTCCCTCAAGATACCCGTAGAGTTCTTTATATCCAAGTCCCTGCATGGCAGTCGAACTCCGTTTCACGCCGCGCTCCTTTAAAGAACGCACTTCCTTAAGGAGTCCCTGTTCCATCATCTGGTCCACTCTCCGGTCGATCCGGTCATAGAGACGGCTCCGTTCATCCGTGAGTACAAAATATGCATGGTCATACAGGGACTGCTTCTGTCTTTCCTGTTCATTATGCTCTGATATCTTCCTGCCTGTCTGCTGATGAAACTCGAGCGCACGTATGATCCGTTTCACATTGTGCGGATGGATCTGCGCGGCTGCCCCGGGATCTGCCTCTTTGAGCATATGGTGCAGATATCCTCCGCCTTTTTCCAGGGCCGCACGTTCCAGACTGCGTCTGTATGTCTCATCACCGTTGTTCTCTGTAAAATCAATATCATAGAGAAGCGCCTGGATATAGAACCCGGTACCGCCCACAACAAGAGGAATCTTCCCTTTTTCACAGATCTTTTCCACCGCGGCCTTTGCCATCTGCTGAAAACGGACTACATTAAACTCCTCCTCCGGTTCCAGTACGTTTATGAGATAATGCGGGATCCCCTGCATCTCCTCTTCGGTTATCTTGGCCGATCCGATATCCATGCCGCGGTATACCTGCATGGAGTCAGCGGATATGATCTCTGCTCCTGCCATTTGAGCCAGTCTGACAGAGAGCGCCGTCTTTCCGGCGGCAGTGGGGCCTGCCAGTATGATAAGTGGTTTTTTTGTCATCACACGATCCTCTTAAACTTCTTTTCAAGCTCTCTCTTTGTCATAGCAATGATTGTGGGACGTCCATGCGGACAATGATAAGGATTATCCAAAGTCAGGAGTTCCCCGATCAGCGAGTCGACTTCCTGTGCAGACAGACGGCTGTTTCCTTTGACCGCGGCCTTGCACGACATGGAAGCCACCTTTTCATCGATCAGTTCCGGCGTCATCGAAGTCGTCAGCCCGTCCGAGAGATCATCGATCATCTCCATCAGGAGTTCCTTTTTCGCGATTCCGAACAGATTATCCGGCACTGCCCTCACAGCATATTCTTCACCGCCGAAAGGTTCGATCTCAAATCCGATGCGGGCAAACCGTTCCATGTTCTCCTCGAGGAGACGCGATTCCTGCATGGAAAGCGACAGGATGACAGGCGGACTTAAATACTGCGATGTAAACGTCCTCTCCTTCATCTCTTTCAGAGTCCTCTCATAAAGCACTCGTTCATGCGCTGCATGCTGGTCTATAATGTAGAGACTGTCCTGATACTGAACAAGCCAGTACGTCTCAAAGACCTGACCGATGAGCGTATACTCTGCCCGGATTTCCCGTTTGAGGAAGTTCTCTTCGAAAAGGTCAAGCTGCTGTGTCTTTTTCTCGTTCTGAAGCCCGTCCTGTATCTTTGGCCGGATTTCCCGTGAACCGTAATTTACAGTCTCACGTATGCGGTCTGCCTGCTCTTTCTGCCTGTAGACGCCGCTCTTGTCCAGCACTTCAGCAGACGATGCTCTCTGATGATACGCCGTCACTCTCTCCTGCATCTTCCGGATGAAATAATCTTCGTCGCGGACAGGAGCATCATGGACAGGAGCGTCCTGGACAGGCGCTGAATTCTTCGGTTTTAACAGGAATGGACTCGGCGCTTTCTCTGCGCTGTCCTGCCTGGACTCTTCATCCGTCACAGGATCCGGGAGCCCGGCTTTCTGGATCAGCTCCGGCTCAAGAAGACGGCGGTGCACACTTTCAAATACTGTGTCATAGACTTCCTGCTGTTTCTGGAATCTTAGTTCCATTTTCGTCGGGTGGACGTTGACGTCTATCTCTTCTCCGTCTACATGGAAATGCAGGACAGCAAACGGGAATTTATGCTGCATCGTAAACCCCCGGTAAGCGTCCTCCAGCGACTTTGATATCATAGGGCTCTTTACATAACGTCCGTTCACAAAGAAATTTTCAAAATTGCGGTTTCCTCTCGTAATGACCGGTCTTCCAAGATATCCTGTGATTCTGAGCCCGCTTTTCTCATAGTCGAGATCTAAAAGATTTGCCGCCACATCGCGCCCGTATATGCTGTATATGACATCTTTCAGTTTTCCATTTCCGGACGTGCGCATCTTCTCCTGTCCATTGTTGACAAAGCGGAAAGAGATCTCGGGATGGGACATTGCCAGGCGCATAAGAAGATCCTGCACATGGCCGGCTTCTGTCATTGGAGTCTTTAAGAATTTCCTTCTTGCGGGAACATTGTAGAACAACTGGCGCACAAGAAACGTAGTTCCCTGCGGAGCCGCTGCCTCCTCCAGGGATATCTCTTTTCCGCCTTCGATGACATAGCGAGTCCCAAGTTCTTCCTCTGACGTCTTTGTCACCACCTCCGTCTTTGTCACTGCCGCAATGCTCGAAAGGGCTTCGCCGCGAAATCCCAGGGAACTGATATGCGCGATATCCTCAGCGCTTTTAATCTTGCTCGTGGAATGTCGCAGAAAGGCGCTCCTTACTTCATCATGGGGTATACCGCACCCGTCGTCCATGATGCGTATCAGAGAAATGCCGCCGTCTTTTATCTCGACTGTAACGGATGAAGCATGCGCATCGATTGAATTTTCCACAAGTTCTTTTACGATCGACGAGGGGCGCTCGATGACTTCTCCTGCTGCGATCTTGTCAATCGTCACCTGGTCGAGTACCTGTATATGCGGCATAACTGTCTCCTTCCTTTCCTACCATCTGTTCTTCAGCTTGTTCTGCAGACGATAGATCGCATTAAGTGCGTCAACCGGCGTCATGTTGCTGACGTCCAGGTTCTTCAGCTCTTCAAGTACATCATCGTCTTTTACTGTGTCAAAGAGCGACATCTGTGCGATATCGACCTCATCATATTTTTTTGTCTTTGGCTTTTTCTTTGAATTTTTGTCCTTTACAGTGATCTCGCTGACTCTTGTTGTGATATCTCCTTCAATCAGTTCTTCGACAATCTCCTTTGCCCGGTCGATGACCAGATCCGGGACGCCCGCCAGCTTTGCCACCTGGATACCGTAACTTTTATCTGCTCCGCCTTTTACGATCTTTCTAAGGAATACAATATCATCCCCTTTTTCCTTGACCGCGATGCAGTAATTGTTTACATTTTCGATCTTGCCCTCAAGCTCCGTCAGCTCATGATAATGTGTGGCAAAGAGTGTCTTTGCCCCCAGCAGGCGGCTGTCACTGATATACTCCACCACTGCCCAGGCAATGGAAAGTCCGTCGAACGTGCTCGTTCCGCGCCCGATCTCATCGAGGATCAGCAGGCTTTTTGACGTCGCATTTCTCAGGATGTTTGCCACCTCTGTCATCTCTACCATGAAAGTACTCTGGCCGGATGCCAGGTCGTCGGACGCTCCGACTCTCGTGAATATCCTGTCAGACAGCCCGATATCAGCGCTCTTTGCAGGCACGAATGAACCGACCTGCGCCATAAGTGCAATCAGTGCAGTCTGCCGCATATAAGTAGATTTGCCCGCCATATTCGGTCCTGTTATGATGGATATCCTGTGCTTTTTGTCATCCAGATATGTATCGTTGGATATGAACATCTCATTGGGGATCATGTGTTCCACGACCGGATGTCTGCCCTCTCTGATGTCTATGACGCCTTTCTCGTTGATCCCGGGACGCACATAATTGCTCCGCTCTGCGACAAGGGCAAGAGATGCGAATGTGTCAAGTGCAGCTACCGCCTTTGCCGTCTGCTGGATGCGCTCTACTTCAGATGCAGCCTTCTCCCTGACCTCTGTATAGATTTCATACTCCAGCGCATACAGCTTGTCCTCTGCCCCCAGTATCATATCTTCAAGTTCTTTCAGCTCCGGAGTGATATAGCGCTCTGCGTTTGCAAGAGTCTGTTTCCGTGTATAGTATTCCGGGACCAGATCTTTGTAGGAATTAGTGACTTCGAGATAATACCCGAACACCTTATTGAACTTGATCCTGAGATTCTTTATCCCGGTCTTCTCTCTCTCGTCATTTTCCAGTTTGGCCAGCCAGTCTTTGCCGTCTGATTTCGCGCGGCGCAGCTTATCCACCTCTTCATTGAAGCCGTCCCGGATGATATTCCCTTCTTTCATGGCAACAGGCGGATCTTCCTGGATGGCGTTCTGTATCAGTGAACACAGATCCTCGAGCGGATCAAGGTCGGCGCATATCTGCTTTAAAAGATCGCACTGCATATCCTGCAGCACATACCGGATGGGCGGCAGCATCTCAAGAGATGTCCGAAATGCCGTCAGATCTCTTGGATTTGCCGAACCATATGTGATTTTCGTAATCAGCCGTTCAAGATCGTAGACAGGAGACAGATACTCCCTGATCTCCTCCCTGGAGATCGCCTCATTTTTCAGTTCTTCTACTGCATCAAGACGCTTCTCGATCTCTTTTTTGTCGATCAGAGGCTGTTCCACATATTTTCTCAGTGTCCGCGCTCCCATGGCAGTCTTTGTCTTGTCCAGCACCCACAGGAGGGAACCTCTCTTCTGCTTTTCTCTCAATGTCTCGCACAGTTCCAGATTGCGCCTTGTGGAGCTGTCCAGCATCATATATTTTCCCGAAGTATACGGGGTGATATGCGTCAGGTTGGCCAGGCTGTTCTTCTGAGTCTCAAGAAGATAGATGAGAAGCGCTCCGGCGCTTATGATGCCGCAGTCATAATCTGCAAGTCCAAGCCCTGCAAAGGATGAGACGCTGAAATGCTCCAGCAGCTTCTGTCTGCATACAGCGTCATCAAAATACCAGGCGTCAAGCGAGTAGATCGTAATGCCCAGGCGCTCCCGCATGTTCTCCAGATCCATCCCGCTCATGTAAAATGTCTCATTGCAGATAATCTCGGATGGTGAGAAACGATAGATCTCATCCATCAGCTTTGTGCTTTCCTCTATCTCAGTCACAAAATAATCCCCTGTCGTAATATCTGCTACAGAGACACCGTACCGGTCCGCAATATATACGATACACATGATATAATTGTTCTTCGTTTCATCAAGAGCCTGTGTATCCAGATTTGTTCCCGGAGTCACGATTCGGACGACCTCTCTTTTCACAATACCTTTCGCTGTTTTCGGGTCTTCCACCTGCTCACAGATCGCCACTTTGTATCCTTTTGTCACCAGTTTGTTCAGATAACTCTCCACAGCATGGTAAGGGACGCCGCACATGGGCGCCCTTTCTTCCTGCCCGCAGTTCTTTCCGGTCAGGGTGATCTCAAGCTCCCTGGAAGCGGTCAGTGCGTCGTCAAAGAACATCTCGTAAAAATCACCTAATCTATAGAACAGAATACAGTCCGGATACTGGGCTTTTGTCTCCATATATTGTTTCATCATTGGTGTTAAATCAGCCACATTCCTACTCCTTTTTCTGTAAAATGAACAAAAAATTTCCGCGGATGTATTATAGCATTTTTGAGAATCGACTTCAACTGCTGAAAATAAGGGATAGATTTTCCAATCTCTGCATGATACACTGGTCATATGACATATCCAGGAGGTGTATCTATGTTTCGTTTACCGGATTTCCCGCCTCACATGCGGCAGGCGGCGGCAAGCCAGAAAGGACAGAACTGGTTCGTCGAGTTACTGATATTCTTTCTCGTATACCTTGTCTCTTCCATGGCGATGAGCTTCCTCATGACGGCAGGCCTGGTCATCACAGTTATTATGGACAGGGACTTTATGCTCCAGGCTTCTGAGAGCAGCTTCCAGCAGATAGAACTGCTTCTGTACCGTCTGCTCGACTCCGATCCTGTCCTTCTTGTCATGCTGTTCTCCAACGCAGCCATGATTTTTATTGTGATGCTCTTTTGTATCGTGCTGCAGAAAAGGACAGCCTCATCGATGGGGTTCGTCAGGAAAAACGCCGGGCGCAGCTATCTGGCAGGTGCAGGGGTTGGTCTTTTGCTCTTTGGGGCTGTTACCCTCCTCAATGTACTGACCGGTTCACTGACAATCGATGGGATCTCACCGGATTTCTCTCTTCTCCTTTTTCTTCTCTTTGCCATTGGTTTCGGCATACAGGGAATG
Organism: Candidatus Mediterraneibacter pullistercoris; assembly: GCA_019116885.1. GTDB lineage: Bacteria > Bacillota > Clostridia > Lachnospirales > Lachnospiraceae > Mediterraneibacter > Mediterraneibacter pullistercoris. The sequence continues at coordinate 31,320 of DXAU01000047.1, forward strand.
GCAGAGGAAGTGCTGTGCCGGGGATACTTAATGGTGTCCGTGGGGCGGAGATATCCTGTCGCTGCAGCGATATTCATAAACTCCCTGGTCTTCTCGCTTCTCCACATCTTTAATCCGGGTGTATCCGTGCTGGCTATCATTAACATCCTGCTGATCGGCATGATCTTCTCCCTGTATTTTCTGCGCACAGGAAATATCTGGGGTGTCGGAGCGTTCCATTCTGTATGGAACTTTGTCCAGGGCAATGTATTTGGCATGGAAGTAAGCGGCATGAATTTTTCCTGTTCTCTGCTCTCGTCTTCCGCCGATCCGTCAAAATCGTTCTGGAATGGCGGTGCTTTTGGTCCGGAAGGCGGATTCTCCGTGACAATCATACTGGCTGCGGCACTCGTCTTCCTCCTCGTTCTGAAAAAGCCTGACGACAGTCTGCAAAGACAGTAGCCCGGTATGTCACAGAACATGAAAATGCGGCATCTCTTCGCCGTACAGATAATGGAGCACATAGCCGCTTAGCAGGATGCCGACTGCACACAGCCCTGAAAAGATGATCGTAAAGGGAAGGCATATCTGCCCCATAATCTGGAACGGCTGGTCTGTGTAATCCCATACATTCCATCTCATGATCTTATTTACAAATATGCCTGTGATAAACTCACATGCTGTTACAAAGATCACGCACCAGAGCACCTGTTTCCACAGCGGCGCCCTCCATCCTGTCCAGATGCCCTGCTGTGCAAAAAACACAAGACAGAGCCCTCCAAGCAGGAACATCGACCAGTGCGAGAACCCTCTGAAAGCCATCTCAAAGCTGTAATAGAGCGATCCGCCCAAAGTCCAAAGAAATAAGTATTCGCTCAGTCGTTTCACGTTAAATATCCTCTTTATTCTTTCCTGTAAGATTTCAAAATACAAGCATCTCCATCGAGATACATTCACGTTTAGTCTGAGCTTTTTTATCCGATTTATGAGTGGAAATCTTTTGTTCTTCAATAAAGCAGACGCATAACAGGTTCCTGTTTAAAAACCTGTTATGCGCCAATTCCTGAATATTACAGACTCTGTTTATTCGGCTACATCCCGAATACTGAAGCTGAATCTTCCCATCTTGTCTTTTCCGAGGCATACCGCTTTCACTACGTCGCCGACAGAAAGCACTTCCTCTACTTTATTGACTCTGCGTTTTGCGATCTTGGAGATATGCACGAGTCCTTCTTTGCCCGGAGCAAACTCAAGGAACGCTCCGAATTCCTTAATGCTGACGACTTTTCCCTCGAATACCTGTCCGGCTTCAAAATCCGTTACAATCGTATGAATGAGCTTAGCCGCTTTATCCATTCCCTCTTTCTCTGTACCGCAGATGGATACGGAACCATCATCTTCGATATCAATCTTAACGCCTGTCTGCTCGATGATCGCATTGATCGTCTTGCCCCTCTGTCCGACCACATCGCCGATCTTCTGGGGATCGATCTGCATCTGGATAATTTTCGGAGCATACGGGCCCACTTCTGGTCTAGGCTCCGCAATCGCTTTATTCATAACCTCATCGATAATATAAGTCCTTGCCTTCTTAGTTGCAGAGATCGCTTCCTCAATGATCGGTCTTGTGAGGCCGTGGATCTTGATATCCATCTGGATGGCTGTGATGCCTTTATGTGTTCCCGCAACTTTAAAATCCATATCCCCGAAAAAGTCTTCAAGTCCCTGGATATCTGTCAGGACAAGATAATCATCATCCGTATCGCCTGTCACAAGTCCGGCTGAGATGCCTGCAACGGGAGCTTTGATCGGTACGCCCGCTGTCATAAGGGACATACTGGACGCGCACACACTCGCCTGTGATGTAGAACCGTTGGATTCAAATGTCTCAGAAACAGTTCTGATCGCATACGGGAATTCCGTCTCACCGGGAAGTACCGGGAGGAGCGCCTTTTCTGCAAGAGCGCCGTGGCCGATCTCGCGGCGTCCCGGTCCTCTGGACGGTTTCGTCTCGCCCACAGAATAAGACGGGAAATTATAATGGTGCATATATCTTTTGGACGTCTCGGACTCATCGAGTCCGTCCAGTCTCTGTGCCTCTGACAATGGCGCCAGAGTGGTGACTGTACAGATCTGTGTCTGTCCTCTCGTAAACATGGCCGAACCGTGAACTCTCGGAATCAGATCCACTTCTGCAGAGAGCGGACGGATCTGGTCGATGGCACGTCCGTCCGGACGCTTGTGATCCTTGAGGATCATCTTTCTCACGGTCTTTTTCTGATACTGGTAAACAGCCTCTCCGAGCACTGCAAGCCACTCCTCGTTCTCTGCAAATGCCTCCTCGAGCCTTGCTGTGATGACACGGATATTTTCCTCTCTCGTCTGCTTGTCATCCGTGAACACCGCTTCCTCCATCTCCTGCGGCGGAACAATCTGGCGGATAGCGTCAAAGAGTTCCTCCGGTACGGCACAGCTCTCATATGCATGTTTCGGCTTGCCGCACTCTGCAACGATCGTGTCAAAGAAAGCAATTACTTTCTGGTTGAGCTCATGAGCCGCAAATATGGCGTCGATCATCTGAGCCTCCGGAACTTCATTAGCGCCGGCCTCGATCATAATGACTTTCTCCCTGGTAGAAGCTACTGTGAGCGAAAGATCAGAAACCTCCCTCTGAGCCGCTGTCGGATTGAATACGAACTCTCCATCCACAAGGCCTACCTGTGTCGTGGAAATCGGGCCGTCAAACGGGATATCAGAAATACTCGTCGCGATCGACGCCCCGAGCATTGCCGTCAGTTCAGGGCTGCAGTCCTGATCTACTGACATCACGAGATTTTCAAGTGTAACGTCATTTCTGTAATCTTTCGGGAAAAGCGGACGCATGGGCCGGTCGATCACCCGGTCTGTCAGGATCGCGTTCTCCGAAGCTTTTCCTTCTCTTTTGTTGAAGCCGCCCGGAATCTTGCCCACTGCGTAAAGTCTCTCGTTATACTCCACGCTGAGGGGAAAGAAATCAACGCCGTCTCTTGGCTTCTCTGATGCTGTCGCCGTACAGAGCACGGTAGTATCGCCATAGTGCATCAGAACAGCGCCGCTCGCCTGCTTTGCTACTCTGTCGACATCAACGCGCAGCGTTCTGCCGGCAAGTTCCATTTCATACTTTTTGTACATCTTTTTCTCCTTTTCCTGTCTTGATCTTTCCGTGCGGACAGGTGTCTCCGAAACTACTGAAAAAAGCACTGATGCGTACACGAATGCGCTTTTCAGTGGTCTCGGTTACGTAAAACTGTCCGCAATCTTGAATATTATATCACATCATGTCTCATATAGCAATCACAAAAGCGCTGCCGCACCAGGTGCAGCAGCGCTCTCTTTTACGCGGCTCTGACTATTTTCTGAGTCCGAGTCTCTCGATCAGTGAACGGTATCTCTCGATATCGATCTTCTTTAAGTATGCAAGAAGGCCTCTTCTCTGTCCTACCATTTTGAGAAGACCTCTTCTTGAGTGGTGATCCTTTGGATTTGCTTTGAAATGCTCTGTCAGCTCGTTGATTCTGGCTGTCAGGATAGCCACCTGTACCTCCGGAGATCCTGTATCTCCCTCAGTTCTTCCATACTCTTTGATGATTGCCTGTTTTTTCTCTTTCGCGATCATTTCCATTTCCTCCTTAAAAATCTTATAAACGCCGGATATTAAGTAACGGTCGGAGTGATCCGTTTACCGAACATCGGCTGTATGTGTAACCTCGGTTAGTATAGCACACTGCCTGGTACTTGTAAAGCTGTTTTTATGCCCGTCAGATCTGCTCCTGTCCCGGATGGCTGCTGAAATATTTCTTCCCGTACTCCATATCGCCCATCACCCGCTCTCTGAGTTCTTCGAGAGAACCGAATTTGGTTTCCGGCCGCTCGAAATCACAGAACTGTGCCGTGACTTCTTTCCCGTATGCGTCGCCCTCATATCCATATACGAACACCTCCAGCAGACGGCGGCGCTCATCTGTCACCGTAGGCTTGATGCCCGCATTGCCCACTGCATGATACCAGCGCCCGTCGATCCTGACCCTGCAGGCATAGACGCCGAATCTTGGAAGTATCTTATGTTCTTCCGGCTCGATATTCATAGTCGGGAATCCGAGTCTGCGTCCGATCTGTCTGCCGCGCTGCACAATGCCGGTCATCTCATATGGATAACCGAGCAGCGTCTCCGCCAGATGAACGTCGCCCTGGGCGAGCGCATCCTTAATATAAGTGCTGCTAATGACCGTCCCCCGGTAGCGCTCTTTTTCAATTACATCTACAGTATACCCGTATTTTCCCGAATACTCGGCGAGCATCTGTACATTTCCTTTCTTACCGCAGCCGAAAGTAAAATCTGTACCCACTACAATGTGAGACACATGCAGTGTTTCTACGAGAATTCTGCTGATAAATTCCCGGGCTTCCATTTTCTTCAGCTCTTCTGTAAAAGGGCAGTCGATCAGGCAGTCCACTTTCCCCTCCAGGTGTTCTCTCCTCTCCCGGTTTGTCATAAGGGAATCTCTGCTCATGTCAAAGGCGCACACAACAGTCCCGCACTCATCGGATGCGTATTCTCTTATTTTATCGATCAGTTTCTGATGTCCCCGGTGGAGCCCGTCAAATTTACCGATCGTGACAGCAGTGTTCTTTTTTCCGCAGCATGGTCCGAATCCTGTGATATATTCCATAATGTCTCATGTCCTTTCTCTTATCTGGTCCGGATCCAGAAACATCTTCTCTGGACAGAACCGGCATTTCCGTTCATCATAGCGGTAAATACCGATAAAATGTCCTCTCTTGTCATACAGGCGGTACTCTCCTGCCGCCTCCGGGCAGTCCTTCCCTGTATCTACCTGATCTGTTCTGAGCGGGTTGCCATTATAGCCAAGAGATGCATACCTGTCTTTCACAGTAACTTTATTCAGATCTGCGAACACACTGTCAAGCGGAAGCAGGAGTCTGTCCAGTTCTCCCGTTTCCTGAGCCTGTTCCACTTCATCAAGGGTGACGCTCTCCTCCACATGAAACCGCCCCGACTTTGTCCGGAGCAGGCGCTCCATGCATCCGCCCACCCCAAGCCTCTGTCCGATATCATGGCACAGAGTCCTGATATAAGTACCTTTGGTACAGGATACTTCCATGCGGATACGGGGAAGACAGATCTCCATGATCCTGATGTCACGTATCACCACATGACGGCTTTTACGCTCCACTGTCTTCCCCTCGCGGGCAAGTTCATAGAGCTTCCGTCCTCCCACTTTCAATGCGGAATACATCGGCGGAATCTGTTCATAACCGCCGATAAATCCAAGGATACACTCTCTGACCTGGTCCGGGTCAAGATCTCCGGAAGGGTCCTCACTTAAGGTCTGCCCTGTAGCATCCTGGGTGTCTGTTGTCCTGCCAAGCAGCAGGACTGTCTCATACGTCTTATCCCTGTCTGTCAGCATGTCGCACACTTTCGTGGCGCGGCCGAGGCAGACCGGGAGCACGCCTTCCGCATCCGGATCAAGGGTTCCCGTATGTCCGATCTTTCTCTGGCCGATGATCCCGCGCAGACGCGCCACCACGTCATGGGAAGTATAGCCTTTTTCTTTATAAATATTCAGGATACCATTGATCATGACTCTGCGTCCTGTTCTTCTTCATGTCTGAGCTGCTGTGCGATACGGGCCGTTATATTATTGATGACGTCATGGCTGGAGCCTTCCATTGTTACTCCGGCAGCGCGCACATGTCCGCCGCCGCCGTAGTATTTCGCGATCTCGCTTACATCCACTTCCTTTTTTGAGCGCAGGCTTACTTTAAACTTCTGCGGCGCAAGTTCATGAAGGAATATTGCAACCTCGACGCCCGCTGTCTGCCGAAGCTGGCTTACGATCCCCTCAAGATCCGCAGGTGACGCATGAAAGAAGTCCATTGATTTCCTCCGGATTACTGATACGATACATTTTTTATCCATGATGAGCATGCTCTCAAGGAGCGCTCTTCCCAGGATCTGATTCTGTATGTATGTTTTTTCATAGTACGTCCTGTCAATGATCGCACTTGAATCAATCCCTTTTCTCATCAGCGCCGCCGCAATCTCCATCGTTTCCGGCGAAGTGCAGGAGTACTGAAATACACCTGTGTCATGTGCGATCCCCATATACAGCGCCTCCGCTGCTTTTTTGTCTATCTTCTCTGCATCCACCAGGGTAAATACGATCTCCGCCGTGGAACTTGCTTCGGGCACAATATAATTGCTGTCAGCGAACGCATCATTGCTGATGTGGTGGTCGATGCAGAGCGTCTCTTTCGCATTCTCAAACAAAGGACGGGAAAATCCGAGGCGCTCAGCGTCTCCGCAGTCCAGACAGATAAACAGATCGTAGATCTCATCTGGTGAAGCCTGGCTCTTTATATTTTCTGTTCCGCTTATCATACGGTATGCCTCGGGAATTTCCTCCAAATATACGTCCACGCTGACAGATGGATACTGTTCTTTGAGATAAAGGTACAGACCCATACACGATCCCACACAGTCGCCGTCCGGGCGGATATGTCCTCCCAGAGCGATCTTATTCTTCCCTTTCAGGATATCATTTAATACAAACTTCATGCTATTCCTCAGCTCCATTATCCAAATCTCTGGTCACTTCGTCTATCTTTCTGCTGATATTCACTCCATATTCAATGGACTGGTCCTCGATAAACCGGATCTCCGGAGTGTTGCGCATATTGACCGTACGTGCCAGCTCCCGGCGGATATAGCCTTCCGCGCTCTGCAGGCCTCTGATCGTGTCCTGACGGGCTTTTTCATCCCCCAGGACACTGATATATGCCTTACATGTCTTTAAGTCCGGAGCAACTTCCACAGCTACCACGGAAGTCATCGGCGCAACTCTGGGATCTTTGATCCCGTTTCGTATGATGTTGCTCAGTTCCCGCTGGACCTCAGCGTTTACACGTGTGTTTTTGATACTGTTTTTTCTCATTGCCGCTCCTTCTGTGAAGATCTATTTTCTTTCTGTCTCCACCATCTTATATGCCTCTACGTTGTCTCCTTCTTTGATGTCGTTATAGTTTTCAAATACAAAACCACATTCGTATCCGGCTCTTACTTCCTTGACGTCGTCCTTAAATCTCTTGAGCGATGCCAGCGGTCCGTCGAATACCACGATTCCGTCGCGGATCAGACGCACAGAACAGTTCCTCTCAAAAATACCGTCCTGCACATAAGCCCCGGCAATCGTGCCGACACCGGACGCCTTGAATGTCTGGCGCACCTCCGCGTGACCGAGTATCTTCTCCTCAAATACAGGATCAAGCATGCCTTTCATGGCAGCCTCCACATCCTCGATCGCGTTGTAGATGACTCTGTAGAGCCGTACGTCCACGCCTTCCCGGTCGGCGATATCCTTTGCCGTTGCATCCGGGCGGACGTTGAAACCGATAATAATTGCGTTGGATGCCGATGCGAGGATCACATCCGACTCGTTGATCGCTCCTACGCCTCCGTGGATCACTTTGATCACCACTTCTTCGTTGGAGAGCTTTAACAGGCTTTGTTTCATAGCTTCCACAGAACCCTGTACATCCGCTTTGACCACAATATTAAGTTCTTTGAGATTGCCTTCCTGGATCTGGCTGAACAGATCGTCAAGAGACATCCTTGATTTCGTTTCCTCAAGAAGCTTCACCTTGTTCTGTGCGATAAATGTCTCCGCAAAGTTTCTCGCTTCTTTCTCGGAATCGCATCCTACAAATACTTCCCCGGCATTCGGCACTTCATTTAAACCAAGGATCTCTACCGGCTGGGACGGGCCTGCCTCTTTGACACGCCTTCCCCTGTCGTCCATCATGGCACGGACACGTCCGTGGGCGCTGCCTGCCGCGATTACATCTCCCACATGAAGAGTACCTTTCTGCACAAGCACAGTCGCCACAGATCCTTTTCCTTTGTCAAGTTCCGCCTCGATCACAAGTCCTCTCGCCGTGCGGTTCGGATTGGCTTTGAGTTCAAGCACCTCCGCTGTGAGCAGGATCATCTCGAGCAGTTCCGGGATTCCTTCTTTTGTATGAGCGGAGACCGGAACAAAGATTGTGCTTCCGCCCCAGTCCTCAGGAATGAGCTCATACTCTGTGAGTTCCTGTTTTACTCTCTCGATATTCGCGCCGGGTTTGTCGATCTTATTGATTGCCACAATAATCTCTACTCCGGCTGCTTTGGCATGGTTGATCGCTTCTATCGTCTGAGGCATCACACCATCATCCGCCGCAACTACGAGGATTGCGATATCTGTAGAGCTGGCGCCTCTCATTCGCATCGCTGTAAACGCCTCATGTCCCGGAGTATCAAGAAACGTGATCTTTTCCCCGTTTATCTCCACCACATACGCTCCGATATGCTGGGTGATTCCGCCTGCCTCACGATCTGTTACGTTCGTGTCGCGGATTGCGTCAAGCAGAGAGGTCTTTCCGTGATCGACATGGCCCATGACACATACAACAGGCGGACGCTTTGCCATCAGGCTCTCGTCTTCCTCGTCTTCTTTGAGAAGTTCTTCGATCACATCGACTACTTCCTCTTTCTCGCAGAGGATATCAAAATCAAGGGCGATCTCTTCCGCTGTCTCGTAATCGATCTCCTGGTTTACGGTAACGACTTTGCCCTGCAGGAACAGTTTTTTGATAATAACTGACGGAACTACTTTCATCTTGTCTGCCAGTTCCTTGATCGTAAGTACCTCGGGGATCACGATCTGTTTGATCTTCTCCTCTTTCTTCTCTTCCTGTTTCGGCTGCGGTTTCTTCGCTTCGGCTACCTGTTTCTGCTTTCTTCCTTTTCTGCCTTTGCCCTCGAACGCCTCGTCTCTGTATTCTTTCTTCTTATTGTCGCGTTCTTTATCCTTTGCCTTGTTTCTCTGGCTCTTCTGCTGTTCCATCACAGGCGTGCTGATCTCTTCCCTGCGTGAATCTCTCCGGTCCGGGCGCGGACCCTGGCCTCCTCTTGGACCCTGGCCGCTTCTCTCCTGGCGTCCCGGACGTCCATTTCCTGACGGGCGTCCGCCCTGGCCCCTGTCTGTACGGGACGGACGGTCTGACGCACCCCTGTCTGAGCGCGGCTGTCTCTCTGGTGCAGGCCCTCTGTCTGAGCGCGGCTGTCTCTCCGGAACACTCTGACGCTGCGGACGTTCCGGCGCTTTCTCTGTCCGTACCGGACGCTCCGGACTCTTTGCTGCCGGACGGCTGTTCTGCTGTGCCTGTTCCGTTCTTGCAGGACGTTCTTCAGCCACTCTGCTCTCTCCTGCTCCGGGAGCAGCCTCGGCAGATGGTCTGACTGTCTGGCCGGAACGCTCCGGACGGACAGCAGTCTGTTTTACATCAGCTGTATGCTTCTCGCCTGCCGGATTCGTGCCATGCGCCGCACGCTCCGGGCGCACTGGTCTCTCGCCTGCCGGACGGGCGCCGTGTGCAGGACGTGGTCCTGCCTGGCCGGGACGTGCCTGGCGCTGGGCGGGACGGCTCCCCTGTATCCTGCTGCTGTTTTTGGAATTCTGCGGACGTATTACAAAAGCAAGATTTTTCTTTTTGGGAGCAGCGCTCTCTTTCGGTTCTGCCTGTTCTGCAGTCTTCTGCTCAGCTTTTGCCTCTGTCTTTGCAGTGTTTTCTTTTCTGGAAGCGATCTCGGCACGGATCTGGTCAGCCACCGTGTCCTCCACCGTGCTCATATGATTTTTGACCTCCATATTTTTCTTTTGAAGAATCTCCACGAGTTCTTTATTGTCGATCCCCAGCTCTTTCGCCAGCTCATGTACCCTCATTTTTGTCATATCAACTACCTCCTTTATGCAATATCCTCTCGGTTATTAATCTCTTTTAGAATCCCGTCTGCAAATCCTTCGTCCAATATCGCCAGAGATGCACGGAATTCCTTTCCCATTGCATGCCCTAAGGTATTTTTATCTCCGTAAATATAAATTGGAACTCTGTAAAATTCACACATATCCCGAAATTTTTTCTTTGTATTATCCGATGCGTCTGCCGCAGCAATCACAAGATGCGCTCGGCCTGACTTAACCATATTCTCAGTCATCATCTCACCGCTCACACATCTGCGCGCTCTTACTGCAAGCCCGATCAGAGACAGGATCTTATCCTTCTGCTTCAATCTCACCCATCTCCTTTTCCAGCTTATCGTATACCTCCTGCGGAATCTCCTGCGTAAAGGAGCGCTCCAGGCCCTTTGATCTCACTGCCTGCCGGAAACATTCCACTGACCTGCATATATACGCGCCTCTCCCGTTCTTTTTTCCCGCGGCGTCTACAATAAACTCTCCGCTCTCCGTCCTGAGTATGCGCATCAGCTCTTTCTTTGGCTTCATCTCACCGCATCCAACACATTTTCTCATTGGGATCTTCTTTTTTACTGCCAAATAACCCTCTCCTTCAGATCATATCTTATCTGTCATCCGTCTCAACAAACTGGATCTCTTCTGCGTCTTCCTGTCCGGGATCATCGTATGTTTCCTCATACTCCTGGGCTCCGTCATAACCGGCGTAGTCGTTATATTCCTCATCCCCGTAACCGTCATCGTATCCGTCGTCATAATCGCCGGTGTAGCCTTCCTCACCCATGAGTCCCATCTGCTCCATGTAGTTTTCCGGAAGATCACCTGCTTCGATCGCCTGAGTCTCGCTCTTGATATCAATTTTATATCCTGTAAGCCTTGCGGCAAGACGTGCATTTTGTCCTTCCTTGCCTATCGCCAGGGAGAGCTGGTAATCCGGCACGATCACATTGGCCACCTTCTCCTCGGGATCAGCCATGACGGAGATGACCTTTGCAGGGCTCAGTGCGTTTTCTATGAGCAGAGCCGGGTTCTCATCCCAATTGATGATATCGATCTTCTCGCCCCGGAGTTCCTGGACAACAGCATTTACTCTTGCACCGTTCATTCCCACACATGCGCCCACAGGATCAACATTCGGATCATTGGACCAGACGGCCATCTTTGTCCGGGACCCTGCTTCTCGGGCAATGCTCTTGATCTCCACAGTTCCGTCTCTTACCTCGGCCACTTCAGCCTCGAAAAGACGCTTCACAAGCTCCGGATGAGTCCGGGAGACAAGTATCTTCGGTCCTCTCGGAGTATTTTTTACTTCAACGACATAAAGTTTGATGCGCTCCGTTGGTCTGAAATTCTCGCCCTTTACCTGTTCATTTTCCGTGAGCATCGCATCTGCCCTGCCGAGGTTGATGCTGATATTTTTTCCTACATAACGCTGAACGATACCGGTCACAATATCTTTCTCTTTTTCAAAGTACTGGTCAAATACGACTTTCCGTTCTTCTTCGCGTATCTTCTGGAGGATCAGGTTCTTTGCATTCTGAGTGGCGATACGGCCAAACTCCTTGGAGTGCACCGGTATCTGGGCCACGTCTCCGATCTGAAGCGCAGAATCAATCTTTTCCGCTTCCTCGAGAGTGATCTCAAGCGCAGGATTCGTCACTTCCTCTACCACATTTTTCTCTGCGTAAACTGCATAATCACATGTGTCGCGGTCCATGATCACTTTAATGTTCTCAGCAGTCCCAAAATGATTTTTGCAGGCGCTGATCAGTGAATTCTCGATCGCATCCAGCATCACGTCTCTGCTGATGTTCTTTTCCTTTTCAAGGATTGTCAATGCTTCCATTAACTCTGTGTTCATTCTTACGTTTCCTCCTAATATTATAATTAAAAATCCAGAGCCAGACGGATCAGTGCAATATCTGCACGTTCAAATGTCTGCTCAGTTTCATCTTCGTATGCGATCGTGACAGTTTCACTGTCGTATCTTTTGAGTATTCCCGTAAATTCTTTCTGGCGTTCTATGGCCCGGTAAGTGCGTATCTCCACTTCCTCGCCGATACTCCTGGCAAAATCTTTCTCTTTTTTAAGAGGTCTTCCAAGTCCCGGAGAGCTCACCTCAAACACATAGGAATCTTCAATATAATCTTTCTCATCCAGGATATCCGAGAACTGTCTGCTGACTGCTTCACAGTCATCCACGGTGATCCCGCCGGGTTTGTCGATATACGCCCTCAGATACCAGGTACCGCCCTCTCTGACGTACTCTACATCTACCAGTTCAAACCCAAACCCTGTGACGACCGGCTCCAGGAGCTGTTCCGTCTTCTGTTCATATTCTTCTCTTCTGGACACGCGCTGTTCTTCCTTTCTTCAGTGTCACACGCTGCACAACACAGCGATATGCTTCTGAGATATTCCCTTACCGACAAAGAAGAGTGAACTTTCGTCCACTCTTCTGCCGGATTCCTTATGTAACTTTAATAACCTTAACACTTTTCCCTGTAAAAATCAAGGGTTTTTCCTGTATTTTCTAATAAAGTGATTTCACCGCAGGATAGATCTTCCTGAAACGGCGGTATTTCTCCTCATACTTTCTTACAAGCTCCGGGGATGGCTCCAGCGTCTGCTTGACCTTTACCAGTTTCCTGGCAATTGTCTGAACGTCCGGATATTCTCCACATCCGACAGCTGCCAGCATCGCGCCGCCAAGTGCAGGTCCTTCCTCGCTCTCAATCTCTTCCAGAGTCAGATTCAGGACATTTGCAATGATTTTTTTCCACAAACCGCTTTTTGCCCCGCCGCCGCAGATCTTAGCCTGCCTGACAGAGATCCCCAGATTTCTCGCTACTTCAAGAGAGTCTCTCAACCCGAACGCAACGCCTTCCATGACAGCCTGGGTCATATCTTCCCTGGTCGTGTCCATCGACATCCCAAGGAACAGCGCTCTGGCATCCGGATTATTATGCGGCGATCTCTCCCCCATTAGATAAGGAAGATAGAACACATGATTTTCTCCGAGTCTGCTGATCCCCTTTTGTTCCATGCTGTAATCTTTTGTTTTCAAGATATCTTCCATCCACCACTTATTGCACGCGGCTGCGCTCAGCATACATCCCATCAGATGATAGTTCCCGTCCGCATGAGCAAAAGAGTGAAGGCTGTTGTATTTGTCTGCTCCAAATTTTTCCGTTGAGATAAATACAGTCCCTGAAGTCCCAATGGAAATATTGCACCGTCCGTCTCCTACCGTTCCTGTTCCAACAGCCGCGGCCGCATTGTCGCCTGCTCCGGCAGCAACTGCTACATCCGCCGTGAGCCCAAGCCTTTTCGCGATTTCCGGTTTCAGAGTGCCGACAATTTCATAGCTTTCATATATCTTCGGAAGCATCGTCTCTGTGATACTGCAGATACCCAGCATATCACGGGACCAGCATCTGTTCCTGACATCCATAAGAAGCATGCCGGACGCATCCGATACATCTGTGGCAAACGCGCCGGTCAGCCTGTATACCAGAAAATCTTTCGGCAGCATAATCTTAGCCACCCGTTTGAAAAGTTCTGGCTCATTCTTCTGCATCCAGAGGATCTTCGGCGCAGTAAAACCGGCATAAGCGATATTCGCTGTATATTCTGACAGCTTCTCTTTCCCAATCACTTCGTTGAGATAGGCGGTTTCCTTTCCTGACCGCCCATCATTCCACAGGATCGCAGGGCGCACAGGACAATCCCTCTCATCCAGCGTAACCAGGCCATGCATCTGTCCGCCGCACCCAATCCCTGCTACTGATGCAGGATTTTCATCCCTCATCAGTTCACGGATACCTTCCACCGTCTGTTCAAGCCAGTCCTCCGGATTCTGCTCTGACCAGCCCGGTTGTGGGAAATACAGAGGATATTCTTTTGAAACAATTTTCCGGATCTTTCCATCCGCATCCATCAGCAGAAGTTTTACCGCTGATGTTCCCAGATCCACACCTATATATAACATAACTTTCTCCTGTTTAAATTTTGATCACCGCTTTGACAAGATCTGTCTTATTGTTTACAGCCTCGTCAAATGCTTCCTGTATCTGTTCCAGATCAAATCTGTGCGTAACGATTTTCTTTACGTCAATAGCTCCGCTCGCCACTGCCGCGATCGCTTTTGGATAAATGTTGCGGTATCTGAACACAGTCTTGATCTGTGCCTCTTTATCCATGATCTGTGCAAAATTATAACTGATCTCTTCCTGAGAGGAAAGACCCACAAGCGTAATCGTTCCCCCTCTGCGCACTGCAAAAGGCGTCTGGGCAATGGTTACCGGTGAACCAGCCGTTTCAAATACTACATCCGCCCCTCTTCCTTCTGTCAATTCGGATATCCTGTCCAAAGCGTCACATTCTCCGCTGTTGATCACATGATCTGCTCCAAGCTCTTTTGCTTTTTCCAGTTTCGCATCCACAAGATCAGCTACGATAACTTTTCCAGCGCCCCGCGCACGGCATGCAAGGAGCGTAACCAGCCCGATGCAGCCGGCTCCGAGGATAACGATCGTATCACCCGGCTGTACTTCGCCTTGTTCCGCTGCGTAAAACCCGACAGATAACGGTTCGATCAGCGCGCCTTCTTCTGTAGAAACATTCTCAGGGAGTTTAAAACACATGTCTTCCGGAAACGCAATGTACTGTTCATAGCACCCCTGAATCGGAGGCGTGGCCAGGAATTCCACGTCAGGGCACAGATTGTAATGTCCTGATTTGCAAAACTCGCATTTTCCGCAGGTAATCCCGGGTTCCAGAGCTACTCTGTCCCCTTCTTTGAGGCTTGAAACGCCTTTGCCTGTGCGTACTACAGTCCCTGCACATTCATGTCCCAGCATAAAATCCTCTTCCAGATCCACTTTGTACGCACCGCAATTCCCATAATGATAATAATGTACGTCTGATCCGCAGATTCCTACATATTCCAGCCGGATAAGAACTTGTTTTTCTCCGATATCCGGGATAGGAATCTCCTTGATGACCATATTGTCCGTTCCTCTCATGTAAGCTGCTTTCTGCATTTTCATACTGATCTCCTTCTTTCCTTAAAAAAGTGTGCCTGACAAGCAGCGGCTTGTCAGGCATTCATTACACATTTTATACGCCTGGCAAAGGAAGCGCCCTGTTGCTATTCTGCCAAGGTTCCATCACTTGATATTTCACCATTGTCGATATAGATCTGAATATAATCTTCCACATTATCCGCATTGATCTCAGGGGCGTCAACGTAATCGTTTACTTCTGTCACTTCCATTTCCCCGGACAGGACTTTATGTGCATATTCCATATTCATCTGGGCAAGTTCAGATGCATCCTGAAGTGCTGTGGAAGTCAGAAGGCCTTCCTGAATGAGAAGACATCCCTGCGCTGTTCCATCCACGCCATATGCGAAAAAGCTTGTGGTGCCATCTGCATTTACATAGTCCGGATCATTGCGGATCGCTTCGATAGCGCCTGCCGCCATGTTGTCATTCATGGAGATGATCGCGTCAATATGTGTTCCCGACTGCACCCATGATTCCATAAGCGTCAGAGCTTCATCACTGTTCCAGTTTGCATAGTCTTCATAAAGGATCGTTACATCCGGTCTCTCATTGAAGAAATAAGTATCCCATGCCTCTCTGCGCTTCTCTGCATGATAGTTTCCGGAAGGCCCTCTGAGCACTACTACATTTGCGTTTTCCGGAACCTCTTCTACTGCGCGCTTCGCGCTCACGCTTGCCTGCTCTACCGGATCAGCGTCCACTGTACCTGTTCCTTCCATTACAGAATCATCGTCGCTTCCATCCAGATCGCTCTGATGTGTCGTCGGATTTGTTGTTATCACAGGGATTCCCGCATCAACCAGCTGTTTTACATACGGAGCCTGGGCCGCGTTGTTATTGGACTGAACGATGACCAGGTCATACTGTTTTGTGATGCAGTCTTCCAGAAGACCGTTCTCCGTATTGTCATCTCCCTCGCCGCTGACACATGTAAGCTCGATGTCATCATATTCTTTGGCCGCTTCCTGCATCTCTGTTGTCAGCCATGCGGCAAACGTGTCTGCACTCGCTCTTGCGACAAAACATACTCTGTACGGATCATCTCCGCCGCCTGATGCGCCGCTGCCCGAGCCGCCGCCTGAGCCGCCGCACGCTGCAAGAGTTACCACCATAGCCGCACTCAATAACACTGCACTGATTTTTTTGAATTTCATAGTAATCCTCCTCTTCTCCTGTTGATAGATTTTTTATTTTAAAATGTGTAATGAAATTCGCTATTTACCTGATTCTTTCTTGTCTTCTTTTACAATGATAACTTTCTGAGTCTTTTTCGACTTGCTCATCACATCAAACGCCACGGCAAGTACAATGATCGCACCCTGTACGATCTGCTGTATATAGGCGTTGACTCCCATCAGGTTCATGACATTTTCCAGAAAGCCTATGATAAACGCACCTGCGATCGTACCGCTTACCGTCCCTATGCCGCCGGTAAACGATGTTCCTCCGACAATGGCTGCTGTAAGGCCTGTCATCTCATATCCGACAGCTCCGTTTGGAAGTCCCGCATTATTTCTTGCCATAAATATCATTCCGGCCAGGCCGACGAGCAGTCCGTTTATGATATACGATTTATAGATGCTGATCTTTGAATTGATTCCGCTGGCTTCCGCAGCGCTCCGGTTTCCGCCTATCGCATAGATTCCTCTCCCGTATCTTGTATGGTTTACGATATACCAGACTATGATAGTCACAAGTATGACCAGGATCACAGGAATGGGAACAGGACCGATCATCCCCTGGCCGATCTTTACAAAATCGCCAAGCTGGAGGATATTCTGTCCATCTGTGTAGTAAAGCGCGATTCCTCTGGCTGCCTGCTGCATCCCCAGCGTTGCGATAAATGCCGGAACATTACAGTTCCCCACAAAAAATGCATTGACAATATTACAGACAACCGCCACCAGCAGAGCGACAGCTACTGCTGCTGCCATAGAATGTGTGTTTTGATAGGTCGATACAGAAAGAACACCTGCAAGCGCAAGCACCGAACCCACTGACAGATCCAGAAATCCGCTGATAATCAGGATCATTTCACCATATGCGATCAGGATTCCTACAGAGAGCTGTCTGGATACATTGATCAGGTTGCTGCTGTTTAGGAAATAGGGACTGAGCACGCTGCAGACAATGAACAGCGCGACCAGTACGATATATATACTGAATTTTTGTAAATAGTGTGATGCATTTGATTTCATTTTCTCTTAGCTCCTTTCCCTCTGTTATACGTTCAGGCCCGTTGCATACTTCATAATCATTTCCTGCGAAAACTCGTTTCTTTCCACGCAGCCTGTGATACGTCCCTGACACATGACATAGATCCTGTCACACATCCCGAGAAGCTCCGGGAGCTCAGAGGATACCATTACGATCGCCCTCTGCTCTTTCACTATCTCTGTCATAAGCCTGTATATTTCAAATTTTGCGCCAACGTCAATTCCTCTGGTAGGCTCGTCCAGTATCATCACTTCCGGATCACAAAGCATCCATCTTGCCAGCAGCACCTTCTGCTGGTTTCCGCCGGAGAGCTTAGATATCTCTGTCTCAAGCGAAGGGGTTTTTACATTCATTTTCCCGAACATTTCCGTAACTTTCGACCGCTCTTTTCTCCGGTGTGCGAATCCGCCGTAAATAAAATTCTTCAGTGAGGCCAGACTTGCATTTTCAAGAACGCTTCTCGGCGGAATGATTCCGTCGTCTCTGCGGCTCTCGGAAAGCATAATCATTCTTTTCTTTATACTTTCCTCCGGACATTTGACACTGACTTCCTCTCCATCAATCTTTACAATCCCGGAATCGTGAGAATCCAGCCCAAACACAGCCCGCATGGTCTCTGTGCGCCCTGCTCCCACAAGACCGGCGAAGCCGACGATCTCGCCTTTTCTAACATGGAAATTGATATCCTCAAAAATACCTTCTTTTGTAAAGTGTTCAACTTCAAGAGCCATACTTCCATGGTCGATCTCTTCTTTCGGATATACGTTTTCTATCTTGCGTCCTACCATCCTGGCAATCACCGTATCCATATCCAGATCTTCCGCTCTGTCAGTCGATACCACGCTGCCGTCTCTCAGGATTGTAATATCATCTGCAATCTGAAATACTTCTTCCATTTTGTGAGAGATGTAGATAATCGAGACGCCCTTTTCTTTTAGTTCTCCTATCTTCTCGAAGAGCAGCTTTACTTCTCTTTCCGTAATTGAAGATGTGGGTTCGTCCATAATGATAATCTCAGCATTATTTGTGATCGCTTTAATGATCTCCAGCATTTGAATATCAGATACTGTAAGCGTCTTGAGCTTCTGATCCGGCGCATACGCCAGCCCCTCGTCCTCCAAAAACTTTTTCGCTTCTCTGCGGACCCTTCTCCAGTCTACTTTCCCAAATCTGGTTACAGGAAGCCTTCCCAGAAACAGGTTCTCTTCCACCGACAGCTCGGAGACGTAGTTCAGCTCCTGCGCGATCATAGAAATTCCATGTTCCATCGCCTGAATCGGACTTTTGATATCCACAGGCTTCTCTTCTATGTAAATCTGCCCCCGATCCGCTTTGTAGATTCCCATGATGATCTTCATCAATGTAGATTTTCCAGCCCCGTTTTCTCCACACAGCGCATGGACCGTGCCTTTTCTGACAGCAAAATCAATGTTGCCGAGTGCTTTTACCCCGGGAAACGATTTTTCTACGCCGGCAACCCTCATCTTGATGTCGCTCATCTGCCTTCCTCCCTTCCGTAAATCACTTCTCTTAACTTCTTGTATTAACTATATTCTCTACAGAATGTTTTGTCAAATGTTTTATTTATTTTCATTCTTATATACAATTTATTTATCCATTTTTTGTGAATTATATATATTTTATTGTTAATTTTTTATCTAAATACCGCATTATTGCTTTTTTATTTAGTAAAATAATTTATCTAATTATATTTGATAATTTGAATTATATTGACTCTTTTTGCATATTGTTTTATATTTTAGATATGTAATTGTATTATCATCGGGGGATTTTATATGGTAGAAGACAGATATAAAACAAGAGATTTCGGCAATATATTCCGGACGATTTATTCACAGAAACAATGCACCCGCCAGCAGCTCGCTGACATACTGGGAATCAGTCTTCCCACCGTTACTTACAATCTGAATCTCCTCAGAGAAAGCGGACTGATATACAATGCCGGAGCCCATCAGTCGACAGGCGGACGGAAAGCCCATGTATTCCAGTGTGTATCAGACGCACGGTACGCTTTGGGTATCGATATTACAAAACATCATTTATCTCTTGTACTTATTAACATAAATCTGGATATTATTGCCAAAAAGAGAATCCGCTGCAAATTTACAGATTCAGATCAGTATTTTGAAAATCTCAGGCAAGAAATTGAACAGCTTTTATCCCGAAACGAAACCGTACGGAAGAACTTTTTGGGAATTGGCATCTCGATGCCTGTCATCATCAACCAGGACCAGAAAACGATCTCCTACGCTACTGTCCTCCGTCTTTCCGGAAATATTTATGACAGGATGGCACCTTACATCAAGTACCCGTTTCTTTTATTTAACGACGCCAACTCTGCAGGACTCGCTGAAAGCTGGTTTTCTGACTCCAAAGATTCCGTAACGTATCTTTTTCTCGGAAACAGTGTGGGCGGAGCCCGGATGATAGGACATCAGATCGACACAGGAGTAAACTGGCGCGGCGGGGAGTTCGGACATATGTGTATCGTTCCCAATGGACAGATGTGCTACTGCGGACAGAAAGGATGTCTGGATGCATACTGCTCGGCAAAAGTCTTATCCGACTTTACGAACGAAAATCTCAGCGCTTTTTTTGAGGAATTGAAAAAAGGGGAGAATCAGGGATATAAAAAAGTTTTTGACCAATATTTAGATTATCTGGCTATCGCTGTGAAAAACCTGCGTATGTGTTTTGATTCAGATATTATTCTCGGCGGAGCTGTAGGTGCTTTCATGGGGGATTATATCGAAGAATTCCGAAAAAAGGCTGCGGCGCTTAATCCGTTCGAGCAGAACGCAGATTACATCCAGGTGTGCCATTACCGTACAGAGGCTGCGGCTGTAGGCGCCGCCATATATTATATCAACGAATTTATAGAGGGGCTGTGACCCCTCTATCTTTATTTTCTCTTATCTGGTCCTGGTTCCCGTCCCGTCCCGTTTCGACAGTTTGAGACGGTTCAGTGTGACTTCTTTTTCTCCATACTGCACTTTGCTTTCTTTTCCCTCTTCAAACAGATATACGTTTTCAAGCTCGTCCTTTTTCTGGAGGCGTATCCCGCGCACGCCCACCGCCGCTTTCTTCTTCTCTGGTATATCCGCTGCCGGGAACCTCAAAAAATACCCGTTCTTTGTCTGAAGAACGACATTCTGGTTCTCTGTCACTACCTTTACTGCGATCAGAGAATCCCCCTCCTGCAGCTTTGCAGCGCTGATCGTACGCTTGGACACCTGGAATTCCGTACCCTCTACTCTCTTTATCATTCCCTGCGACGTGGCAAATAACAAGTGTGAGAATCTCATCTGTTCTGAATCGCAGACCATGACAATCTGCTCTTCACTGGTAGAGTAATTACTGATATTATCGATCGGCGTTCCTTTATCGCGAAATTTCCCATGAGGAACATCCAGCACCTTCACCTGATGCATCCGCCCGGTGTCTGTAAAAATGCAAAGACGTCCTGTATTCATACAGTGCACCACATATCGGTTCTCACTGTCAGCAGCTTCTTTGTTCCGCTCATAGACAGAGGTGTCCACTGTACGGGCATAACCGAAACGATCCATGAGGAACACGACCTCCTGCTCCTCTATCTTCTTTTCTTCATATACTGCCTCTTCTGCATTTTCTATGACTGTACGGCGTTTTTCTGCATATTCTTTCTTATAGGCATCCAGCTCTTCCATAATGACGCCTGCCATGGAATCATAATTATTCAGGATATCCTCATACCGGGCAATGTTTTTAAGCGTCTGTTCATGTTCCGCCCGCAGCGCCTCTACCTCCAGGCCGATGAGACGGTAAAGACGCATCTCAAGGATCGCTGTCGCCTGACGCTCGGTAAACCTCAGGAGCGCAGCCATTTTCTTTGAGATGGTGGACTTGAATTTTATATTCTCTGTCACGCCGTTTACAAGACATTCCCGGGCGTCTTTTACAGATTTGCTTCCCCTGAGAATCTCAATAATGAGGTCAATCACATCGCATGCCTTGATAAGACCTTCCTGTACCTCGCTCTTCTCCCGCTCTTTTGTGAGCAGAGTCTGATATTTTCTTGTCGCAAGCTCGAACTGAAAATCCACATGATGCTCGATGATCTTCTTCAGCCCAAGCGTCTCCGGCCGCCCTTCAGCCACCGCCAGCATATTGACACCGAACGTATCCTCTAGGCGTGTCTTTTTGTAGAGCATGTTCTTTAAATTTTCCACATCCGCTCCCCGTTTCAGCTCCAGCACAATGCGGATGCCTTCTTTCGAGGACTGGTTGGAAATATCGACAATATCCGTTGTCTTCTTTGACTCAACAAGGCCGGCTACATCGTTTAGAAATTTACTGATGCCGCTCCCGATCATCGTATAAGGAATCTCACTTATGACAAGCTGCTTTCTTCCGCCTTTGAGTTCCTCCGTCTCTACCTTACCGCGGATCTTGATCTTGCCCTGACCGCTTTCATAGATATCCGGCAGATCGTCCTTATTCACAACAATGCCGCCTGTCGGGAAATCCGGTCCCTTGATGTATCTCATGAGCTGCTTGGTGCTGATGGCATCGTTCTTCATATATGCTTTGACCGCATCGATGACCTCGCCCAGGTTGTGGGTTGGGATACTTGTGGCCATTCCCACTGCGATTCCCTCCGCACCGTTTACAAGGAGGTTCGGCACACGGACCGGGAGGACGAGGGGTTCTTTCTCCGTCTCGTCAAAATTCGGGCCAAAGTCAATGACGTTTTTATCCAGGTCTGCGAGGAAGACTTCCTGGGTAAATTTCGTCAGCCTGGCCTCCGTGTAACGCATGGCCGCAGCTCCGTCTCCTTCAATGGACCCGAAGTTTCCATGCCCGTCTACGAGCACTTTCCCTTTCTTAAAGTCCTGCGCCATGACGACAAGAGCTTCATATATGGAGCTGTCCCCATGGGGATGATATTTACCCATCGTATCTCCCACGATACGGGCACATTTTCTGTACGGCCTGTCATAGCGTATCCCGAGTTCATGCATATCGTAGAGCGTCCGGCGCTGAACGGGTTTGAGTCCGTCCCTGACGTCCGGCAGAGCACGGGATATAATAACGCTCATGGCATAATCAATATATGATTTCTTCATAAGATCAGAATATTCTGTTCTTATGATCTGTGATTCACTGTTCATGATCTGTCTCCTTTGTTAGATATCCAGTTCTGCCTCAGTCGCATTTTCATAAATGAAAGCACGTCTGGGCGGCACTTCTGTCCCCATGAGCATCTCTGTCACACCGGAAGCCATTCTCGCATCTTCGATCTCCACAAGTTTGAGCAGGCGTCTCTCCG
This sequence comes from Candidatus Mediterraneibacter pullistercoris, assembly GCA_019116885.1. Lineage (GTDB taxonomy): Bacteria > Bacillota > Clostridia > Lachnospirales > Lachnospiraceae > Mediterraneibacter > Mediterraneibacter pullistercoris. The sequence goes on from DXAU01000047.1 coordinate 53,774, forward strand.
GGTCCAGCGTCGTCTCCCAGAGCTGCTCCGCATCCATCTCGCCCAGACCTTTATAACGCTGCAGTGTAAACGGGCCGGTGTGCGTCTTCCGGTATCGCTCCAGGGCCTTATCGTCATACAGATACTCTTCCTCGCCGTTCTTTGGCATTGCTTTATAAAGCGGCGGCATTGCGATATACACATGGCCTTCATAGATAAGTTCCGGCATGAACCGGTAGAACAGTGTCAGGAGCAGTGTGGAGATATGCGCTCCGTCCACATCAGCATCCGCCATGATGATGATCTTGTCATACCGCAGTTTCGAGATGTCAAAATCATTGCCGTATCCTTCAGAGAACCCGCAGCCGAACGCATTTATCATCGTCTTGATCTCCGCGTTGGCAAGGATCTTGTCGATACTCGCTTTTTCTACATTGAGGATCTTTCCTCTGATCGGCAGGATCGCCTGATAATTTCTGTCTCTCGCCGTCTTTGCCGAGCCGCCCGCCGAATCTCCCTCCACGATGAAGATCTCACATTTCTTCGGGTCGCGGCTTTCACAGTTGGCGAGTTTTCCATTGCTGTCAAATGAGTACTTCTGTTTCGTCAGAAGGTTGGTTCTGGCTTTCTCCTCCGTCTTCCTGATCTTCGCCGCCTTCTCAGCGCTGGAGAGGACAGTTTTCAGTGTGTCAAGGTTACGGTCAAAATACCGGACAATCTCATCGCCCGTCACCTTGCTCACGGCTTTTGACGCGTCCGGATTATCCAGTTTTGTCTTTGTCTGTCCTTCAAATCTCGGATCAGGATGTTTGATGGAAACAATGGCCGTCATTCCGTTCCGGATATCCGCTCCGGTGAAATTCGCATCTTTCTCTTTGAGGATGCCAAGCTCCCTGGCATACTGATTCATGACAGTGGTAAACGTTGTCTTAAATCCCGTCAGATGAGTCCCGCCTTCTGCATTGTAGATATTATTGCAGAATCCGAGTACATTTTCATGAAACTCATTGACATACTGAAGCGCCGCCTCCACTTCGATACCGTCGGCTGTTCCTTTAAAATAAACCGGCTCATGGAGCGTGTCCTTTTTCTTGTTCAGATCCCGTATGAACCCGAGTATCCCTTCAGGTTCATGGTATTCGATATGTTCCGGAACTTCCAGGCGCCTGTCATCAAAAACAATTGTGAGTTCCGGGTTTAAGTAGGCGGTCTCATGAAGTCTGCTCTTTACCTCTTCCGCCCGGAACTTCGTTTTCTCAAAGATCGTATCATCAGGCAGAAAGTTCACTGTAGTTCCCGTCTTCTTTGTCCGTCCGGTTTTCGGCAGAAGTCCGTCCTCAAGTTCCACCACTGGTATGCCGCGCTCGTAACGGTCATGGTAGATATATCCGTCACGGCTGATCTTGACATCCATATAGGCTGAGAGTGCGTTTACTACCGAAGAGCCCACGCCGTGCAGCCCGCCGCTTGTCTTGTACGCAGAATCGTCGAATTTGCCGCCTGCGTGCAGTGTCGTATATACAAGGCGCGCCGCAGACACCCCTTTCTGATGCAGGTCCACCGGAACGCCGCGTCCGTTGTCAGAAACTGTCGCCGAACCGTCTTTTTCCAAAGTGACATGTATCAGGGAACAGAATCCTGCCAGATGCTCATCCACAGAATTGTCAACAATCTCGTAAATCAGATGGTTGAGCCCCTTTGTGGAGACGCTCCCGATATACATCCCCGGACGCTTGCGGACTGCCTCGAGTCCTTCAAGAACCGCGATGCTGTCCGCATCATATGTATTTTTCGCTGCCATTTACATTCTCCTATCTTTTCTCCGTCGTCCGCGCTACAGATATCCCCAGTGGCCTGTGGCGGAACCCCGTTCTTCTATATATCCTGCCAGACCGCAGAACAATCCATTACATAATATACCACTAGTCCTTGTGGTTTGCAAGCATTAAAAACAGTGAATATAGTGTTCACGCTAATCTTACAAAAGTACATCGCAGAGCATTTCAGAGAGCACTTCCATGGCATTTTTCATCTCCGCCACAGTGTTGGTCTGAGCCCCTGCCTCGATAAGGAGTGATTTCGGCATCAGATGCAGATTATACCGGTAAGCTCTCAGGTAAATGTGCCGCACGAATCCGGGATAATTTTTCTCGGCAGCGATCTGCATTTGAAGTGAGAACGCCAGATTATCCTGTATGTAGGGGTTGGGGAGGTAATCGATATCTCCGTTTGTCCGCGAACGGCTCAGCCCGTTGAAGAACATGATCCTGGCAGTCGGTTTTCCATTCACCTCGGTAACAAGATGGGTGCCCTCAGCAACGCCGTCGCGGTGCAGGTCTATGAGCACTTCTATCGTAGGATTCTCCTCAAGGATCTTGCTCACCGCCTTCCCGGCATACTCGTAGGCATTGCTCCGGTCAAGTTTTCCGTCTATAATGTCATAGACGCCTGTATCATGGATCGTCTCGATCCCTTTTGCGTTTAAGAGCTCTGTCAGATAATCTCCAATTCCTACAATGCTGGTCGCTGGATCACCGGGAGTAGAATCCGCAAATTCTTCCTGGGAATGTGTGTGATAAATCAGAACCTTCGGACCGTCCGTTTCCGTATCGATCTTCATGCTGCGTCCCAGCAGTTCATCAGCGTTCAACTGGTCTGCTCCTATCATTGTGGAACTGTCCACCGTATAAAAATTGCTCAAAAGATAATCAAAATCTCTCAGCTTTTCTATGGAAGTATCTACTGCAGGAGCTGGTTTTTCAGCCTCTGCCGCAGCTTCATCCGGTTCTCCGATCAGCTTGCCGTTCTCATCAACCATGTTCTCATCATTAGCCTGAGCCTCAAGTATTTTGGCAAGTGTCTCCTCATCCTCAATCGACGTGTCATACTGCATATGATCCTCTGTATAGGTCACAAGAGGAATCCAGGCGAGCGCTTTTTCCCTGATCCACTCCTCCATCCCCTGCCCGGGTGTGCGGCTGGTCCAGGTAAATACCGGCATGTACAACTCCGCCGCCTTAAGAGATATCCGTTCCTGGAAATGATACCTCCAGTCCTTTCCGTATCCGCCCGCGCCGGTCCGGATGACAAAAGCTGCCAGAAAAAAGGCTGATACTGCCGCTGCACCCTGTTTGAAATTTTTCTTTGTCCGTCTGTCCATCGTAAGGCAGCATCCCCCTTTTCTGTTTTTCATCTCCTGAAATCATATGCATACAGGAAACAGGTTATGCAGGAGACTTGTCAGCGTCAGTCCAGAGCATATTGATCGCCTCTGATATGGTATGGCTGATCTGATGAATCATCTCATCCACATCTTTTGGCGTTACGAACATTCCATTCAGATGAGGAGCGATCAGTTCTTTTACAAATTCATATTTCTCCCCCGGATTGTACGAGCGGAGGACTTCGCCTACTCCTTTGAGCGACTCCGATGATTCCAGGGCCGAAATAAAATTCTCCATCGTGTCGTTTACAATCGTGGCGGCGTCTACCACAGTTGGTACGCCGATCCCGATGACCGGCACTCCAAGGGATGCTTCTGTAAGCCCCGAGCGGTTATTTCCCACGCCGGAGCCCGGATGTATGCCTGTATCTGCAATCTGCACCGTACGGTTTAGTCTCCTGCTGTTGCGGGCCGCGAGAGCATCGACAGCGATCACCAGATCCGGATGCGTCTCTTTTACAATTCCGCGGACGATCTCTGTACTCTCCATGCCGGTCTGTCCCATCACTCCCGGCACAACTGCGCTTATGAGGCTCACATGGTCTGCCCCCATCGCATATTTCCCGTACTCTTTTACAATATGTCTTGTGACCGACAGATGGTCGGCCACACACGGGCCCAGTGCATCGGGAGTAACGTCGCGGTTTCCTAGGCCGACGACAAGGATAGAGATATCTTTTTCCTTTTCTCCTGTATTCTTTTCGATCAGTTCCCGGATATAGCCGCAGATCCTTGCCGAGATGTTTTTATGAGACTCCTCGTCAGGCATCGCCAGATCAGGGGTCTCGAGCGTAAGATATGTGCCCACCGGTTTTCCCATTGCTTTCGCTCCGTTCTCAGTCCGGATCTCCACCCGTGTCACACGGATCTCCTGTTCTTCATCGTATTCCTCTTCAAGCACGACACCCTGGATCTCCACATCATCAGACTCGAATCTTTCTTTTTCTTCCAGGGCAAGGTCTGTCCTGACACTATAATTCCTCAACATATCCCGTCCTCGCTTTTTCCATTTCATACTGGAAGTTACAGCCCGCACGCTCTGACCGCTTCATTTGCGAAAACTGTAACAACTGATAAACAGTTTTTGCAGTATTTCTCAAAATATGTATTGACAACCCCTGCCAGTTGGCATAAAATGAATGAGTATGTTCCGGCGAAACGTCCGTGTCCGAATCTCCGGAACGCAGAGATACAAATTTATATTTCAATTCATGTCATATTTGGAGGTGTACAGATTGGCTAACATTAAGTCTGCTAAGAAGAGGATTTTAGTAAACGAGACAAAAGCTGCCAGAAATAAAGCGATCAAGTCTAAAGTCAAGACTGCAGTAAAGAAAGTTGAAACAGCAATTGCCGCTAAAGACGCAGAGGCTGCAAAGACTGCTCTGCATGGAGCGATCGTAGAGATTTCCAAGGCTGGAAGCAAAGGCGTTTATCACAAAAAGACTGTTTCCAGAAAGATCTCTCGTCTGTCAAAAGCTGTAAACAGCATTGCTTAATCATCATATAGTTTATTCAGAGGCATCCGCACCGTCAGGCGGATGCCTCTTTTAAGGCCGGCCATACTGTGATGAGCATTGTCACAAAGCAGGCTGTGCCCCCGATCACATTTGAGACCGGTTCTGCCCAGAACACTCCGTCCGTTCCCAGATTTCCTATCATAGGCAGCAGTAATGTCAACGGCACCACAATAATCACTTTCCGGAACAGAGAGAAAAACACTGCCTGTTTCGGCCTGTTCAGGGCCACATAAGTTGACTGTCCCGCAAACTGGAGCGCCATCATGAATATGCCGCAAAAATAGATCTGCATAGCCGGAACTCCCCGCTCGATCAGCTCACTTTCCCGCGTAAACAACTGAAGAAAGAATCTGGGTTCCAAAGAAACAACCGCCCATAAGATCAGGGAAAACGCAATTCCCGCTATTGTAATGAATTTGACCGCAGTCTTCACTCTTCCATAGCACCCCGCGCCGTAGTTGTATCCCATAACCGGCTGCGCACCTGAAGTAAGGCCGTTTAACGGCAGGGTTGCTATCTCCCGGACGGAATGAATCACCGTCATGATCCCCACATAAATATCCCCTCCGTACCGCACCAAAACCGCATTGCAGACAATCTGCACCGTTCCGTTCGTCACCGACATGACAAATCCAGAAGTACCGAGAAATACAATGTCTTTTACAAGAGACAGCCGCAGTCTCATCGAGGCGCGGGTCAGCCGAAAGAGCGCTCTCTTCCCTGTCAGAAATAAGAACACCCAGAGTGCCGACGCCCCCTGCGAGATCACAGTCGCGATTGCAGCGCCTCTTACCCCCATTTCAAAACCAAAGATCAGGACAGGATCCAGTATGATATTCATAAATGCCCCAAGGAGGACTGTCAGCATCCCCATCTTCCCAAATCCCTGCGCGTTGATAAAGTTGTTCATGCCGAGACTGACCATGACAAAAATTGTTCCCAGCAGATAGATGGTGATGTACTGATCCGCATATTCGTATGTGGCTTCACTTGCCCCAAACATGTACAGGAGAGGTCTTTTCACTAACAAACAAAGGATCATGAGCGCCGCACCTGTGAAGATCAGCATGGCAAAAGAGTTTCCCATCACAGCCTGCGCGCGTTTTTCTTCATGTCCCCCGCGTGCTATCGAGCACAGGGGAGCCCCGCCCATCCCAAAGAGATTGGCAAATGCTGAGATGACTGTTATAACCGGAAGGCAGAGTCCGATCCCGGTAAGCGCCTGTGCAGAAGTATGTGGAAGATGGCCGATATAGATACGGTCAACGACACTGTAAAGTACATTAATCAGCTGGGCCAGAGTCATGGGCGCTGCAAGTCTCAGGATATGCCTGACAACACTGCCTCTGCTGAAGTCATTTCTGTGATCGGCTCTGATTTTATCATCCATCTGGCAAAGCGCCCTCCCATCCTTTTTGTCCATCTGCGTTTCCCGTATGACAAAACGCCCGGCAGTTCTCTGCCAGACGTTTCGTCTCTTACTTATTGTATGATCAAGTATTAGTTATTGATAAGTTTATCTTCATCGCTCCAGCTGTACAGCTTTCTGATCTCCTCGCCGATCTTCTCAGCCGGATGCTCAGAAGCCAGCTTTCTCATAGCGCGGAAGTGTGCCTGACCGCCTGCCGCTGACATATCGAGCAGGAAGTCTTTTGCAAAAGTACCGTCCTGGATATCAGAGAGGATCTTCTTCATCGCTTTCTTTGTATCTTCTGTAATGATCTTCGGTCCTGTTATGTAATCACCGTACTCTGCTGTATTGGAGATTGAATATCTCATTCCTGCGAATCCTGACTGGTAGATCAGATCTACGATCAGCTTCATCTCGTGGATGCACTCGAAGTATGCATTTCTCGGATCATATCCTGCCTCGACCAGAGTCTCGAATCCTGCCTGCATCAGTGCGCAGACGCCGCCGCACAGAACAGCCTGCTCTCCGAAAAGGTCTGTCTCTGTCTCTGTACGGAATGTAGTCTCGAGGATACCTGCTCTTGCTCCGCCGATAGCGAGGCCGTATGCCAGTGCTTTGTCAAGGGCTTTTCCTGTGTAGTCCTGCTCAACAGCTACCAGACACGGCGTACCTTTTCCTGCCTGATACTCGCTTCTTACTGTGTGGCCCGGAGCTTTCGGAGCGATCATCGTGACATCCACGTTCTCCGGCGGCACGATCTGTCCGAAATGAATGTTGAAACCGTGCGCGAACATCAGCATATTTCCCTCTTCCAGGTTCGGCTCGATGTCGTTCTTATATAAAGCAGCCTGCTTCTCATCATTGATCAGGATCATGATAATGTCGGCTTTCTTCGCTGCCTCAGCAGATGTATAAACTTCAAATCCCTGTGCCTCTGCCTTTGCCCATGAGCTGCTTCCCTCATAGAGACCGATGATGACATTGCATCCGGACTCCTTTAAGTTCAGTGCATGTGCGTGTCCTTGGCTGCCGTAGCCGATGATCGCAATTGTCTTTCCTTCCAGAAGAGAAAGGTTACAATCTTCCTGATAATAAATTTTTGCTGCCATTTTACGTTCCTCCTAAAAATGAAAAATTATAAATATGCTACATCCTTACTTCCTCTGGAAAGTCCTGTGATTCCGGTTCTTGCAAGTTCCAGTATCTCGTATCCTTTCAGAAGATTCAGGAATG
>DXAU01000048.1 GCA_019116885.1 Candidatus Mediterraneibacter pullistercoris
TGTAGAAAGCCTGAACCATTACCAGATCCTTCAGGATAAAGGACTGTCGGCTCCCGATGCCCTGCGCATCATCCAGATCCACTCCCGCGACAACGGACGTACACCGATGCAGTGGGATGCTTCGAAATACGCCGGCTTCACTTCAGAGGACAGCAAGAAGCCGTGGATCGCAGTGAACAGCAATCATGAAAAGATCAACGCGGCAGACCAGCTGAAAGATGAAGACTCCATCTTCCGCTATTATCAGAAGCTGATCGCCCTTAGAAAAGACTCCGAAGAGTCCGATGTTATCGCTTACGGCGATGTGGAGCCCCTGGCACAGAGAGATCCGTCCGTATTTGCGTACCGCAGGACTTATGACGGACACGAACTGATCGTGACAGCCAACTTCTACGGAAAAGAATACCAGTGGAAAGGCGCGCCGGATCTTAACGGATTCAGAAAAGTGTTGGGGAATTATGAAAACACTGAGATTACAGAAGATGGTAGTATGAAGTTGAAACCATATGAAGCAGACGTATGGTATCGGTAGAATTCGTATTTATTGAACAGATACCGCTGCAACAGTAAAGATATGCTGATCGAACAGCGGACACAGAAAAAAGAAGATACTGCAACGCCGACTCGCTTTACCTCATACCCTCGAATCCATATAACGCGATATTAAAATACTCGTTCATTGGAACTCGCTTTTTAATATCACTAACATGGAGAACGAGGTGTATTCGGAACGCTCCATGTCGATGCACAGCTTATGCAGTATCTTCTTTTTCTGCTGTCTCATCCGGTCAGTAGTATGCTTATCCTCAGCCACAGCGTCATCTTTCAACAAATACTCATATAAATCGGAAGAGACCGGAGCTTCGTCGTCTACCTTCCCTTTCCCACCAGCTGGGATGGAACCGTAGCCAGGAGAGTTCCGGTCTTGTTTTTTCGTTTGAAATTCGATTTTCGGGATGGGAAAGAAAGCAGCCGGGAGGTATGTATTGTGTACGCACCGTTGGAGCGGCGTCGGTACTTAGAGCGCGTTCCCTGCGCTCTTATGTACCGTTACGTCGCGACCGAGTGAAAACGTGTGCGCTAACAATACATACCTCCCGGCGGATACTTTATCAATCCGAAAAATCCGAATTTATTCATCCCATCCTTCATAGAAACGGATGTTCACAGAGATGTTTCTTACGATATCTCCGTCTTTTACTTCGATGTCTTCAATATCAGATACATAAGGCATCACAGGCTCGTCTTCCTCAAGCTCAACCGTGATCCATGTCCGGCACGCTTCGTTGGCATTTTCAATGGCGTCGTCAAGCGTTTCTCCGTCCGCTTCACAGCACTCCAGATCCGGGAAGAAAGCGTGGTAACCGCCGTCTTCATTTTTGCGGAAAACCGCAGGGTATATGAATTTCATAACTGATAGCTCCTTTTATAAGAGTGATTTGCTGTAAGTATAGTATAAATCCGGGCAAAAGACAAGCGACATGTATGTTCATTTATCATACGCTTTCCGTATCATCATCACTCCGGTCATCAGCAGCAGAGGGAAGATTACCGCCCACTGGATACCTGTCTTCAGACTATTGCCGGCGTGTTCCGCAATCAGACCAACGTATGCAGGGCCGCCCGAACATCCGAGATCTCCGGCAAGAGCGAAGAAAGCGAACATCACCGTGCCGCCGCCTTTTAAAGCGGCCGCGCCGATGCTGAATGTACCTGGCCACATGATTCCTACAGAGAAACCGCAGATCCCGCATCCCAGAAGACTGAAAGCCGGAACCGGAGAGAGCGAGATCATGAAGTAGGAGAAGATGCACAGGATTCCGCTTAAGATCATCGCCCGTTTCAGATTCAGTTTTTCTCCGTACAGACCGTAGAGCAGACGGGAACTGCCCATGCACACGGCAAAGAACATAGGGCCTGCCAGATCTCCTATAGTCTTGCTGACGCCAAGCCCCTGCTCCGCGAAGGCGGAGGCCCACTGGCTGACCGCCTGTTCGCTGGCTCCGGCACAGACCATGATCCCCATAAGAATCCAGAATGTAGGCCTGCGGACCAGACCGGCAAAGGATAACCCCTTTTCCCCGTCTTCCGTAAGTGTACACATGGGAACTTTCCGGAAAATGAAAAGGTTATAGAGCGGAACGAGCGCCCACACGGCTGCCATGATCCGCCAGTTGTCCACACCGAACAGGGAGAAAAATACAGTCGAGAAAAATACAACAGCCACATGGCCCCAGCAATAGAAGGAATGGAGCATGCTCATAGTCTTTTCTTTATTCTTTGTCGGAAGAGCCTCTGCCACGGGGCTTACCAGGACTTCCAGAAGACCGCCGCCCACAGCATAGATTCCAACGGCGATGAGAAGTCCGGCAAAAGGATCGGGCAGAAGCTCCGGCAGAAGAGGAAGACTGATGAGGCCGGCAGCCGATGCAGCGTGCGCGGCCAGCATGGAGGCGCGGTAACCGATGCGGTCGATGAATCCCGCGGAGAGTAAGTCGGTCAGAAGCTGTACGATAAAGTTTACTGTGATGAGTACAGTAATCCTGCCCATGGAAATATTATATGTATTCTGAAATGTCAGAAATAAAAGGGGGGCGAAATTATTTACGATGGCCTGTACCACATAGCCTGTATAACATGCAGTGAGTGTGCGTGTGTACGTCTGTTTCAATGCAGATATCCTCCATTATAATTATATGATTTACCAGAAGCGTCCGTCTTCTGAGAAAGTAGCTGTGTTTCAAAAAGCTGCAGCCAGATTATTATAGAAGAAGCGCTTCTGTTTGTACAGACATATAAGGCGGGTTTTTGTAGTTTTTGACAGGTTTATTGGATGACTGGCTGCCGATTCTTTTTGACATGACAGGTGACAGAATATATAATAAAACTATTACAATTGTAGGAGAAAGGAGAGGGAAGAAAATGAAAAAATTTCCACAGATATCGGACGCAGAGTTTGAAGTGATGCGGCTGGTTTGGGAGTATGCGCCAGTCAGCACGAACGGGATCACAGAGAGGCTGATTCAGTGTACGGACTGGAACCCGAAGACGATACAGACGCTTATCCGAAGGCTTGTCGCAAAGGGAGCGCTCACTTATGAAAAACAGGGAAGGATGTTCGTGTATACTGCAGCAGTGGAGGAGAACGAATATCTGAAGGCAAAGACCATTTCTTTTGTGGACCACTATTTTAACGGAGATATCACAGCGCTTGTGTCATTCTATCATGAGAACTGCGCAGATGAAACGATTATAAGCAGTAAACAAGAAATGAAAAAAATGTAGGTTTGTCAAACATATGTTACACCATACTTTATAAATTCTTCCAGCACAGTCTGTGGCGATTTCCAGGCCAAAGGCCTCATGGGGAACTGATTATAGTCCCTGCGGTTATAGACCTGGAGCTGCT
>DXAU01000049.1 GCA_019116885.1 Candidatus Mediterraneibacter pullistercoris
CGGGACAGGTTTTGCCCGGATGGAAGACGGAAGCTATTATTATGTTGTGAACGGAAGATGGAACAGCTCTCTCCAGGATATTGTAAAAGTGACAAATGTGGAAGGCAGCAACGGAGAGTGGTGGCTGGTACAAAACGGCAGATTTTCACAGATCAATACGGTTGCGGAAAATTCCAGAGGCTGGTGGTGCGTTAAGAATGGCAAAGTGGATTTTGGATGTAACAGTGTAGAGAAGAACAGCGAAGGCTGGTGGAAGATCAGAAACGGAAAAGTCGACTTTTCCTATACCGGCTTTGGAAAGAATGCAAACGGGTGGTATTATATCGAAGACGGCAAAGTGAACTTTGGCATAAATGACGTGATCAAAGGGACTGTGGACGGCCGGAGCGGCTGGTGGTATGTACGCGGCGGCAAGGTGATATTCGCAGATACAGTTGCGAAGAATAAGAACGGCTGGTGGTGTATAGAGGACGGCCGGGTTAATTTCAAATGCAACAGTGTAGAGCGTAATGGTAACGGCTGGTGGAAAATCAGAAACGGAAAAGTGGATTTTTCCTATACTGGCTTTGCAGAAAATGAAAATGGCTGGTGGTATCTTCAGAACGGCAAAGTGAATTTTGGCAAAACTGACGTGATCAAAGGCAGAGTAAACGGACGCAACGGATGGTGGTATGTACGCCGCGGTGAGGTTACATTTACTGATACAGTCGCGAAGAACAAGAACGGCTGGTGGTGTATAGAAGATGGCCGGGTCAATTTCAAATGCAACAGTATTGAGAGAAATGGAAACGGCTGGTGGAAAATCAGGAATGGAGAGGTCGATTTTAACTATACAGGTGTTGCAAAGAATGAAAACGGCTGGTATCGCATAGAAAACGGAAAAGTCAATTTTAAATGCAACAGTGTAGAAAAGAACAGCAAAGGCTGGTGGTACATCCGCAACGGAAAAGTTGATTTTGGATACACTGGAGTGGCGAGGAATAAAAACGGCTGGTGGCGCATAGAAAACGGCAAGGTAAACTTTGGGTTTAAAGGTTTCGCGCAGAACCACAACGGCTGGTGGTATCTGGAAAAAGGAAAAGTCCAGTTTGATACAAACAGTGTTATAAAAGGAAAAGTAAACGGTCAAACAGCCTGGTGGTATGTGGACGGAGGTCAGGTGAAGCTGAACTATAATGGAATCGGGGTAAATGAGAAGGGAGCCTGGCTCATTGAAAATGGCAAGGTGAACTTTGATTTCACTGGCAAAAAGACTTTTAACGGTCTTACATACAGCTTTACGAATGGGCGTACTTATGACTTCCAGGACGGCTGGCAGACAATCAATGGAGTAAGTTACTATTTCAGAAACGGCGTTAAGCTTAGGAACTGTGTGGCAGATGGCTATAAACTGGACAGCCAGGGACGCAGCGAGACAAGAGACCTGGTACGTTCGCTTGTGAATTCCTGTACCAATAAGTCTATGTCCAACAATCAGAAAATACAGGCAATCTTTAACTGGCTGCGTACGAACAGATGGGGATATACCCGGACTTATGAACATGTCTATCCAAGCTGGGTGTGGTACAGCGGCTGGCAGGATGATTTTGCAAAACAGTGTATTAAAAATAAATCTGGTAACTGCTACCGCTATGCAGCAGTGTTCGGCTATATGGTGAAAGAGGCGACCGGATATCCCGTGCGCGTTTATCGCGGTGTGACCAAGGCTACACGGGGCGGAACAACACCTCATGGATGGACCACCGTGAAGATCGGTGGAACATGGTATGCATATGATGTAGATCTGGCGAAATTCAGCAGTAACAGTTCAATCTATTACCGCACGCCATATTCTATCACATCACAATCGATACACCGGCAGGGAGTTGCGGTCAACTTATACTAGAATCAGAATTGTCTGAAAGAAACCTTCAGACTGACAGAGGGCTGTTAGTCTGGGGGTTTTGCTGCGCGTTTCTGATTGTCAAAAAAAGGATAATGTGATACAATTTTTTGAGAATAATACAGGAGATAACAGTTTTAGAGTACTATGGTTTTCAGTTCACTTATTTTTTTATGTATTTTTTTACCAGTTGTATATATACTGCACCTTATAATTCCATCTATTCGCTGGAAAAATGGGCTTCTGATCGTGACAAGCCTTCTCTTCTATGCTTACGGTGAGCCGGTCTATGTATTGCTGATGATATTGAGTACGCTCATTAATTATTTTGGAGCGAGAGCATTATCTGGCAAGATGCGAAATGCAGTTCTGGCAATCGTCGTTATTGTGAACCTGGGGATGCTGGGCGTATTTAAGTATACCGGATTTATCCTGAATACGCTGAACGATATGTGTGGTCTGAACATTCCGGTTCCCAACATCGTGCTCCCCATCGGTATTTCATTTTTCACATTCCAGGCGCTGTCTTATGTGATTGACGTTTACCGGGGAAATGTAGGAGTTCAGAAGAATTATTTTAAAGTACTGCTGTACATATCCTTTTTCCCACAGTTGATCGCAGGACCTATTGTAAAATACCGGGATATCGAACTGGAGATTAATGACCGGACGGTAACCGCGCAGGAATCGGCGTTCGGGCTCCAGAGATTTATCTTTGGACTTTCCAAAAAAGTACTGATCGCCAATACGATGGGGCTGACTGCGGACCGTATCTTTGGCGCGGGAAACGACAGTCTGAATATACTGTCGGCATGGATCGGGGCTTTTGCGTATATGCTCCAGATCTATTATGATTTCAGTGGATACAGCGACATGGCGATCGGGCTGGGACGTATGTTTGGATTCCACTTTAAAGAGAACTTTCTTCATCCTTATGGGGCTGTGTCGATCCAGGATTTCTGGCGCAAATGGCATGTCTCCCTGTCAGGATGGTTTAAAGAATATCTGTACATACCGCTGGGCGGAAACCGGAAAGGCCGCCTGAGAACATGCCTGAACAAGATTATTGTTTTCTTCTGTACAGGATTATGGCACGGGGCCAACTGGACTTTCGTAGTGTGGGGCTTGTTCCATGGAGCTTTTCTCCTTCTGGAGGACTTTATACCGGTATTAAGGAAACTGCCGAAAGTGCTTTCCCATATTTATGTGATTGTGGTAGTGATGGTGGGATTCGTTTTGTTCCGTGCAGATACGATTGCCCAGGGCGGATATTTTATCAGCCAGATGTTCACCGGATTTTCCATGGACGGAGCAGCAGTAAGTCTTGCAGTGCAGCAGCTTACTCCGTGGTTCATTACGATGCTTATCGCAGGGATCATTTTTATGGCGCCGATCCAGAAATTTACAGACAGACTGACTGTATTTCTGGAAGAAGACACAGAGGCTGCAGAGGGAGCAGAGCAGCAGCCGGAAGCTTCCTTAAGAAAAGCAGCAGCGCGTCTGATAATCAGCATCATATGTGTTCTCCTGCTGATCTGGTGTATGGTGCGGCTGTCCTCGGGAACTTATAATCCTTTTATCTATTTCAGGTTCTGAGAAAACATAGAAGATACATGTTTAATAAAAAGGATTGGAAACAAAAGACATGAAAAGAGAGATAGGGAACGTAATATTTGTAACAGTTTGTATGGCGATCGGACTGATCCCGCTTGTCGGTATGTCCGTTGCAAAGACAGAGACAACAACGGAAAACCGTGTGCTGTCAGAATGGCCCTCCCTAATTGAGGACGGATCTTTTAACGTAAACTTTCTGCCGGAGGCAGGAACTTACTTTGAAGATCATTTCGCGTTTCGCAATCAGATGGTGGCGGCGGATGCACTGGTGATGGGAAAGGTTTTCCGGGAGTCGTCCACGGACACTGTGCTGGTGGGGACGGATGACTGGCTCTATTATACGGACTCTCTGGATGATTATCTCGGACAGAACGTTGTGTCTGACCGGGGAGCGTATAATATAGCGAATAACCTGAAAATTGTGCAGGATAAAATGGTTCAGGAGGGAATTGATTTCGCGTTTACGGTTGCGCCGAACAAAAATTCACTCTATGACGAACATATGCCTTATTATTACCGGGTAAAAGCGAGCGACACAAACAACAGGCGGAAAGTGATACCACTGTTGGAGCAACTGTCAGTCCGGTATGTTGATCTGTATGGACCATTTGAGCAGGAGAGCGGCGTGCTGTACCGGGCTCAGGATTCACATTGGAACGGAAAGGGCGCAGTACTGGCATATAATACGATCCTGGATGATCTGGGCCAGGCGCACAATGATCTTTCAAATGTGCCGATCTCCAGGACAAAAACAGAAAAAGGAGATCTGGGCGTTTCTCTCTATTCTGTAGCGGCTCAGCCGGAGTGGGATTATCGTTATGAATATGACAGCCAGTTTTCTTATGTGACAGATACAGAAAGCTGGGAGGATGTCTGGATTCAGACCGAATCCCAGGGGAAAAGCGGAAATCTGCTGATGTTCCGGGATTCTTTTGGGAATACGCTGTCGCCTCTGATAGCAGAGGAATACGGACAGGCGGCTTTTTCAAAGGATACGGTATATCACCTGGATTCCCGCATAGACGCCTGCCAGCCGGACACAGTGCTGTTTGAGATCGTAGAACGCAACCTGGACCGGTTTGGACAGTTTGCCCGGGGCGATCATTCTTCCGGACCACCGGTCATGGAAGCGCCATATGCAGGTGACGTAGATATCTACAGCGCTGCCCAGGAGGAAACAGAGACTACGGCAGAGGCGTTTCTGTCGGATATGAGACCGGATTATCTGTGCATTACCGGTCAGATTGATGAGGCGGTGATGCAGACGGAGACAAATGTCTATATTGAAATTACTGCAGGCGGAAACACCAATGTGTATGAAGGATATACAGTGACAGACCCGGAAACCGGCTCAGATAATGGATACCTGATGTATTTAAATACGGCGCAGGTTCCGGACGGCGCTTTTCAGATAAGAGTATTTACGGAAGATGCTGATGGCAGCATAGTTATGGTACTAGATAAAGAGATGGACGTCAGCGGTGCGATGACTGCCGGCTGATAAGATTTTGAGATGTTGAAAGCAGTGCTTTTAGAAACTGCAACAGGAGAATACCGGAGAATGAACCGGAATAAAAGGAGGAAGCAGAATATGAAATGGAACAGAAAAGCAGGAAAAGCTCTGCTGGTCGCTATGCTGGCAGGTCTTCTGACATTCCTGGTGACCGGATGTGGTGAAGAGTGCAAGGTTACGATTCAGGATATGAATGAGACGACAGAGGTAACGGCGAATACCAGGCAGACTGTAAAAGAGGTTCTTGAAGAGGCAGAGATCACTTTGGGAGAACAGGATGAGACGGATCCTGGTCTTGATGAAAAAGTCAGCAATGATATGGAGATCGTGGTCAAACGGTATGCCTCAGTAACTGTAGTCGGTGCGGACGGAACCGAATATCCGGTCGAATGTGTGGGCGGAACAGTGGCAGATGCTGTGAAAGAGGCAGGCGTTACCCTTGAGGAAGGGCAGGTTGTCGACACAGATGAAAAAGAATATCTGACAGATGGAATGACGATCACTGTTGTGCAGCAGCCCGCTGTAAGTCTGACGGCGGATGGTGAGAAAAATGCCGTATATACCGGCGCGAAAACAGTAGAAGAATTTCTGGCAGAGCAGGGGATCACACTGGGAGAAAATGACCGGATCACCCCGGAGAAGTCAGAGGCGATCACAGATGGAATGAAAATCGTTGTTCAGAGAGTGGAAATAAAAGAGGAAACAGTGACTGAAGAAATTTCTTATTCCACTGAGACACAGAGTTCGAGCAGTCTTGCAGCCGGCACGACTCAGGTTAAACAGTCTGGTTCAAACGGTTCCAAAGAAGTTACTTACAAAGTTACTTATGTAGATGGGAAAGAGGAGAGCAGGGAGGCTGTCAACGAGACTGTGACAAAAGATCCTGTAAACGAAATTATTGTGCAGGGAACAAAGCAGCCGAGCAGTTCTTCTGGCGGGTCTTCCGGCGGATCCTCGGGCGGATCTTCCGGTGGAAAGACAGTTGTTTCTACCGAATATTATGAAGACTGTGACGGATCAGGCCATGGTATTAAGGTGATCACTTATTCAGATGGCTCTATGGAAGAAGTGCCATACTGATAGAAGTTATGATTCCTGCTGCCGGGCAAGTGTCCGGCAGCAGACCGCGTATAAATACATTCGCAGTCAGCTCCTGCGAGCCCTGGCATGGGACTCGGATCAGCTTTAGCCGCAAAATTACTTTGTGAAAAGGAAAAGGGGAAAAGGAATATGAAAAATAAACGATTCGTACAGAGAATATTGCTCACGATGGCTCTGCTCATGTTCTGCGCCGTCGCAGCGCCAGCTCCGGAGAAAGTATACGCCGTAGAAAACAATCCAACAGCAGAAGAAAATACCATGGATATGACAGACGTTCAGAAAAATGGACAGCAAGATACAGCGGGGCAGCCGGGAACTTCCGATGGGGAAGACAGCAGCCAGGAACCGGCTCAGGAGCCAGAACAGGAGCCGAAAACAGGTTACTATCTGGATGGAAACCGTCTGGTGGACAGAGCAACAGGAAAAGCATTTGCAGGAACCGGGTTTGTTTTAGCGGATGATGAATATTATTATGTAACGCGTGGAGTGTGGAATAAGAATCTTCAGGACGTCATTAAAGTCGCCAATGTAGCAGGTTCAAATGGCGAGTGGTGGTATGTGAAGAATGGAAAGGCTGATTTTAACGCGAACACAGTGGCAGAGAACTCCAGCGGATGGTGGAAGATCACAAACGGCCGGGCAGACTTTGGCTATACTGGAATTGCCCGAAACAGCAATGGCTGGTGGTACTGTGAAGACGGAAAGGTAAACTTCAGATTTTCAGGCTTTGCGGAAAATGAGAACGGCTGGTGGTATGTGGAAGACGGCCGGGTAAAATTTGATAAAAGCACGGTTATAAAAGGCCGGGTGGATGGAAAGAACGGCTGGTGGTATGTAAAAAGAAGCCAGGTGATGTTTACTGATACAGTAGCGAAGAATGAAAACGGCTGGTGGTACATTGATAACGGCCGGGTAAATTTCAGTTATGACGGATTCGGCAGAAACTCCAATGGCTGGTGGTACTGTCAGGATGGCAAAGTCAGCTTCCGGGTAAACAGTGTTGTGAAAGGAACAGTCGACGGACAGAACGGCTGGTGGTACGTGCGTGGAAGCAAAGTGTCATTTACAGATACTGTGGCTAAGAATTCACGGGGCTGGTGGTGTATTGAAAACGGCAAAGTGGATTTTGGATGCAACAGTGTGGAGAGAAACTCCAATGGCTGGTGGAAGATCCGAAATGGTAAAGTGGACTTCAAATATAGCGGGCTTGCAGAGAATGAAAACGGCTGCTGGCTGATCCGCAATGGCAAAGTGAACTTCAGCGCAAAGGATGTAGTGAAAGGAACTGTAAAGGGTGAATCTGGCTGGTGGTACGTAGAAGGCGGAAAGGTTACTTACAAAACTACAGTAGCGAAGAATTCCAGAGGCTGGTGGTGTGTTGAGAAGGGCAAAGTAAACTTCAAATGCAACAGTATTGACAGGAACCAGAACGGCTGGTGGAAGATTCGTAACGGAAAAGTAGATTTCAGCTTTGATGGCATTGCCCAGAATAAAAACGGCTGGTGGTACTGCAAGGACGGAAAAGTACAGTTCGGCACTACAACTGTAGCGAAAGGAACTGTGGACGGAAAGACCGCATGGTGGTATATCAGTAAAGGAAAAGTAAATAAAAACTATAATGGGCTGGGAACAAACAGCAATGGTACATGGCTGATCGAAGACGGGAAAGTAAACTTTTCATTTAACGGAAGCAAAACAATTAACGGGGTAAAATACACATTTGTCGATGGACGGTGTATCAGCAATTACCGCGGCTGGCAGAGGCTCAGCGGAAAATATTATTACTTTGACCGGGAAACCGGAGCGCCGATGAGAAACTGCACAGTGGATGGAATACGGCTGAAAAGCGACGGATCAGCGGTCTCTTCTGCATACAACAATGAGAAGATCCGCACCATGATGAAGGCGAGATCTATCATGGCATCTGTGACGAATGAATCGGATAGCAAAGAAGTAAAACTGAAAAAGTGTTTCAACTGGGTTATGAGGCATCCCTATAAGAGATACCGCACACTGAAAGTTGCGAGGCAGAAAGCCGGATGGGAAATGCTGTTTGCAAATGATCACTTTGAGCGGGGAAATGGCTGCTGTGTATCAGATGCGTGCGCTTTTGCGTTTCTTGCGCATGAGTGTGGATATAAGACGGTCTACATTTGTGATGATACAGCACATTCATGGGTAGAGATCAATGGATATGTATATGATCCGTTATTTGCAGAAGCAAAGAACTATAACAATAATTACAAGGCGCCGTACAGTGTTTACAGACTCCACC
The DNA here is from genome assembly GCA_019116885.1 of Candidatus Mediterraneibacter pullistercoris. Lineage (GTDB taxonomy): Bacteria > Bacillota > Clostridia > Lachnospirales > Lachnospiraceae > Mediterraneibacter > Mediterraneibacter pullistercoris. The sequence goes on from DXAU01000049.1 coordinate 8,386, forward strand.
CCGCATATAGAACAAAAATATAGTGTAACATAAATATCAGGTCATATATAACCAGGTTTAAAAGCCTTCCAGAATTAAAATTCTGGAAGGCTTTTTAAAAAATTTTTTTATTTTTTAAACCCGGCGCTGTTTTTTTACGTCTGATATACAAAAGGAGCGAAAGGAAGTGAGAAGATCATTGAGATTTATAACATTATCAGAGCGTATGCAGAGCAGAAACATTTAAGCCGCAGAGCGGCAAAAGAACTTCTTCAAAAGATATTGAAGATCGTTTTGTCCGATCCCCATCACAAAGACGGGGACAGGGACGGCAAACACTAAAAACAGCGGAGGAAAAAGAAAATGAAAAGATTTTTAGTTTTATTATTTATGGCTGGAGCAGCATTGTTCACACTGTCCGGATGCGGGAGCAAAGCAGAGATCGAAATGACAGACTATATGAATGTGGAATTTGCAGGTATAGATGGAGAAGGCAGAGCAGAGGTGTATTTTGATAAAGCAGCCATGGAGGTTGATGTCTTTCAGGAGCTGGCTGGGGATGATGAAGAGATATTCTCACAGGAATTGTTGGAGGAGCTGGGGAATTTTGCAGGATTTGAGAATTCTATAACCTGCAGTCTGGACAAGAGCGAGGGACTCAGCAGTGGAGACCAGGTGACTGTAACCGTCTCATATGATAAGGACAGCGCAAAGGAATGTGGAATCAAGGTTGCAGGAGACATGGAGAAAACATTTGAAGTAGAAGGGCTGAAAGAGAGAGTGGAGATCGACCCGTTTGACAGCCGGTATTTCAATACAGAAGACGGGATAGAGATCTCGTTTTCCGGACGGGATCCTTTCGGGAGAGTTTCTATTGAAAATCATATGCCGGAAAGCGATCCACTGTCTAAAGTGAGGTACAGGGCAGATAAAGAAGAAAATCTACAGAATGGTGATAAGATTACGATCTCAGCGAGTCTGATTTCGGAGATGGAAGAAGAGGGATATGTACTTAAAGAAGAAACGACAGTTATCACCGCGCATGATATGGATTACTATGTGACAGACGAATTGGAACCGGGGATGTGGGAACTGATACAACCGTATTGCGATCAGGAGATCACAGACGAACTGGACAATGTCTTCTATATCAAAGACGGAGAAGACAGTTACCGTTTTACCAAGCATGACGTGCTTTCTTTTGAAGGGATAACCTATGGTGAAGAGGCATTTCTTGCCACAAGTAAGATAAAAGAGCAGCAGGAAAGCTATAATCTCCTGATCGTGCCGTATTCTATACACGCCACCCTTCCCGGAGACATCAGACTTGGGGAAAATGAGACAGCAGCAGGATATATGATAATAAGAGACGTCATAAGGACTGCTGACGGCGGTATAGACACAGAGGAAATGGCAGCCAGGATGCCGGAGTATTCGTATACATCTCTTGAACAGGCGGACAGCGAGTCTCTGGGAGAGATCAGGGTGAATTATGAGCTGGTTACAGTTGCCTTGCAATAAAATAGCTCCATGTACCAAAAATCTGGTATAATGTGATAGATCATGACACATGAATAAAAAGGGAAAGGGAAAAAGTATGAAATGTTTTAACTGCGGAAAAGAACTGCCGGACAATGCAAAATACTGTTCCGGCTGCGGGGAAGAGCAGGGATTCTCCGAAGAGCTGCTGGAACGGGCGCAGGCGGGAGACGAGGGTGCTCTTTCAGAATTATACAGACGTACATATGCGGCCGCATATAAAATGGCGGCAGTGCTGATAAAGAATGAGGATGCGGTGATGGATGTCCTTCAGGATTCTTATGTCAAAGCGTTCCGTAATCTTAATCAGCTCAGAGAACCGGACAAGTTCAGAGCCTGGATGAAAAGAATCGTGCATAACCAGGCCGTGGACTATTTGAGGAAACAGAAGCCATCAGGCGTTCGGACTGTGTCCAGTGATGAGGAAAATACAGCGGAGATTCCGGATGACCGGATAAGCAGCCTGCCGGAAGAAATCATCGATCAGAAAGAGACTGCAAGACTCATAGGCGGGCTCCTGGACGGGCTGAGCCAGGAACAGAGGGCGGTCATCGTGATGTATTATTATGAACAACTGAGCGTCAGAGATATCGCATATACACTTGGCATTAATGAAAACACAGTGAAGTCCAGACTGATGCATGGAAGGAAGAACATTGAGGCCGGAGTAAAGAAGCTGGAAAAGCAGGGAACAAAACTCTACGGACTTTCCCCGATCCCATTCCTTCTTCTCCTTTTCAGGAACTGGGATACTCAGGTGTCAGTTTCACCGGAGAGCAGCATCCTGTCCTCTGTTATGGAGAGAGCAGCTCAGTCTTCGGACTTGGGAGCTTCTGCTGCCGGGGATGTTTCAGGGCTGGCAGAAGATGCAGTTTCGGCAGCAGGATCAGCCGCAGGAGCAGGAAGCGCTGCGGCATCAGGAGCATCAGGAGCAGCGGCGGCAGCAGGTATGGCAGGAAAGAGTATTGCAGTGAAGATCCTTGTCGGGGTTTTGGTCGCAGGAACTGTGGGTGGAACGGCGGGAGCGCTGTACTATCACAATTCTCAAAGAGCGGCGGAGGAACAGGAAGTTGCAGAAACAGCAGGAGAGCCGGAAGAACAGCCGGAAGAAGAGACCGGATTTACAGGAGAGCTGCTTCAAAATGTCAACTATGATGCAAGGCAGGAGCCCGGAGAAACAGTAGCTGATCCGTACATAGAGTGTTTCCCCGGATCTGATATCCCGAAGCCGGATCTGTTCTTCGATCTTGAGCCGCAGAACCAGACAGATACATGGGAACAGAATGGAGAGGCAAATTACGCGTTTTTTGATCCCGCTGCTCAGGGGCGTGTTGTGAGAGATGAGAACGGGGATCCTGTCACTGAGAGTTCCCCGGTAGACGCCATGCTCTGTGTAAACAAGATGAATACCTATCTGACCTGGCGGGGATACGGAAGAGAAGCATGCTACTCTGAGGCGGCAAACGGTGGAACGACATATATTTGGTACAAAGAAGAAAGCCAGGTACGGATCACAGTGCTTGCTGAGAATTCGATTACTTTTACTGCACTGATGGGGCCGGATCACGTATATGTGCCAGAGACGCTGGGCGGTCCATGGAAAGGAGAGGCCCGGGATGAGAATGGGAATTATGTTGTTTCGTTTCACTTTGATGATGACGGACGGGTGTATTATCTGTGCGGAGTAAAGGACAGCGATGTTGCCCTCATGTCTGAAGGGACATATGAAGTGATTGAAGATAAACTTCATATGGCGTTTGAAGAGGATCTTGTCAGCGGAGAGACGCTGGACTGGGATTGTGTCTACCGTTTCAAGGCAGTCAACGGAAGCCTTGAGATGGAATACATATCCGGAGACAGTATCAATCGATTCCAGGAAGCGGGAGAGCTCTTCTATTTGGACAGATCACAGAGCAGTGAAATATGGATGGGACCGGAAGAGGAACCTTCTTCAGACGAAGTTCCCGAACTGTCAGAAGAGGATAAGCGGTATATATGTGAACAGCTCCACGTGCCGCCGGAGGCTGACGTCGTTTTCCAGCTTGGAGAAGAGTACTACTGGGAAGGAGCCGGTGTGATGCTTATCCCGGTGTCCATCTATGAAAACGGAGAATATGTTGCCGGGGCCGATATCAACAGAGATACAAAGGAGGTTATGACTTCAATTGTAAGTTACCAGAATTAGAAATCCCGGAATATAAATATTATTCACATGAAAAAGGTAAAAAAAGCAGGCAAAATGTAATAATCCTCATTTTGCTTGCTTTTTGATTTCCTCTGTGCTAACGTTCACAGCGGACTATTATGAAGGAGGAAATTACGAATGAGAAAATATGTAGCGGAATTTATCGGAACATTTGTACTGACATTTGTAAGCTGCGGTGCGGCCGCTGTTTCGGGCGGAATTGACGGGGTGCTCGGCATCCTTGGAATTGCTGCGGCTTTCGGACTTTCTATCGTGGCAATGGCTTACTCCATAGGAAATATTTCCGGATGCCACATTAACCCGGCGGTATCGCTTGCAATGCTCATCAGCAAGAGAATGAACGGGAAAGATTTTGTCGGATATGTAATTGCTCAGGTGCTCGGGGGTATTGTGGCAGCAGCGCTTCTGAAGCTCGTCGGAACCATGTGTGATCCGGTTATTACCGGACTTGGAACAAATGGATATGGAGAGGCATCCTATGTAGGACTGAACATGACAGGCGCTCTGATCGTTGAGATTGTGCTGACATGTATTTTCCTGATCGCAATCCTGGGTGTGACATCAAAAGAATCTTTCTCAAGTGTGGCAGGACTTGTGATCGGCCTTACGCTGACATTTGTTCATATCATCGGCATCCCGCTGACCGGCACAAGCGTAAATCCGGCGAGAAGCCTTGGACCGGCCCTCCTTGCAGGCGGTGAAGCACTCTCACAGGTATGGGTATTTATCGCAGGACCGCTTGTAGGTGCAGCAATCGCAGCTCTGATCTGGATGTTTTTAAGCACAGAGAACGAGGACAAATAAGCAGCCGGACAGTGAGGTATTAAAGCACAGCGGCAAAACGGTGTTGATGCAATTCAATATTGTTTTGCCGCTTTTGGTGTACGTGGACGTGAAGAGAAACAAGAGATCGGGAAGGACAGGAGAGCAGGAAATGAAAGGAATAGAGAAAAGAAAAGCAGCGCTTTTTGCCGTTCTGGCACTGGTGTCAGGCATGATGATGTCCGGCTGTATGCAGGATGCCGGAAAGGGAACTCTGAGAGTGGGAGTGCGCAGTGACATTATGAATTTCGGGTATCTGAATGAGACGACGGGAAAGTACTACGGTCTGGAAATAGATATTGCAGCGGAGATGGCGGACAGGCTCGAATACTCTGACGTAGAATATGTGACTGTAACACCGGATACAAGGAAAGATATGCTTTTGAACGGGGAGGTAGACTGTATTGCGGCGACATATTCCATTGCTGAGTCCAGGGAAGAAAATTTTGATTTTTCCGAACCATATTACACAGACAGTACGGTAGTGGTTGTAGAGAAATCGACCCTTATTGATGCGATTGAAGACCTGAAAGGACTCAATATCGGAACGATGGCCGGTTCTAACGCTTCCCCGCTCCTTGCCGCGAAGCTTTATGAACTGGGGATCATCGGGGAAGATATTATCTCGAATACGGATACATTTACACAGTATGAAGGGGTGAGCGTGACAAAGGCTCCGTCCTATCAGGATCTTGACGTACTGCTTGAACAGGGACGAGTTGATGCAGCCTGCATGGACCGGTGTATTGCAGAGACGTACATGGATGAGGACAGAGAGTTTCTGGACACGGTGATTGCGGAGCAGAACTACGGAGTGGCCACGCAGAAAGATTCAGAACTCTCATCGGAGGTGGACCGAGTCATTCAGGAGATGCTTGACGATGGAACGATCAGATCGATGATTGACAAATGGGATTAGGAGGGGCTATGAACAGAGAAATGAAACGAAAGGCGGTATTTATGATCGCTGTCGGGATGAGCTTTCTTATTCTGCTCGGAGCGCTGCTGCTTTTTATGCAGACAAATCTTTCCCTGGCAAATCAGCGGGAGAGTACGCACGAGAAACTGGTTCAGATGGACGAAGTGATTGCTCAGGGGAAGCAGGCGGAGGAGCAGACAACAAAGTCTTTTGACGAAATACAGCAGTCAAAAGCAGCGAGCATGGCGTTTATGTTCCGCAACGGAGTGATGGAAGACTATACAGAGGCGAACCTGCAGGAATGTAAGACGCTTCTGGATGCGGAAAATACCTATATCCTGGACAGAGAGGGGAATATTCTCGGTGCTTCACAGAATACATCATCGGACTTTACACTGATGCGGTACAATCAGCTGAGGAATGTATTTGGCGAGGAAGAATCATCTGCTGCGTTCGAGGTGGAGACAGACAGAGGACGGTTCCGTTATTACGGCCACAGGATTGATGATCATACAATGGCTGTGCTTGAGAAACAACCGTCAGAGCTCGATGAACTTCTGGCGTCCACTTCCACGTGGGATGCGATGCTCAGGACTGTGACGGTAGGGCTGAACGGATTTACTTTTGCCGTGTCGGATAAGGACTATACGTTCCTTTATTATCCGGATGAGAATCTGGTCGGGATGGATGCCCTTTCCGAGGGGATTTCAGTAAATGATCTGGAAGACGAGAACTATACGTGGATGGAAGTGGACGGACAGAGATTCTACTGCGGCGTCGCCCACGTTGAGGACGCGTATGTTATCTGTGCCGTTCCGGAGGATGAGATCCTCTCGTCCAGAGATATCACGGTGATGATCATACTCTTTACATTTTTTATTGTCATCACACTTGTCATAACGTATGCCTTTTTCATCATGCTCAAGGAGAAGAAAAAGGAGCGCAGGAAGCTGTCAGGAAATGTCTATTATAATTTTGAGGTGGGAAGAAAGATCGGAACTGTGTCTGTGATCGGCCTTGTGTGTATCCTGCTGGTGACATTCTACATGCAGACATTGTTTGCGCTGTCCCAGCAGTCGATCAGCAACAGTCAGCATCTTGCCGAGGTAGAGCGGGAGATAAAGGGGTATGAAGACGAGCGCGAAAGCGTTACACAACAGTACAATGAACGTTACCTGAACAAAGCACAGATTGCCGCATACATTCTGACCAAGTCTCCCAGGCTTGCAGACAGGGATCATCTTGCTGATCTGAGTTCGCTGCTCGGAGTGGAGTCTGTCAGCGTGTTTGACAGGAATGGAGTACAGACGGCAACGAATTCTCCGTATACTGAGATGTCGGTCAGCGATGATCCGGAAGATCAGTCATATGAGTTCCAGAAGCTGCTCGTCGGTATGGAGTATCTGATTCAGGATGCGCAGGTAAATGACCTTACGGAAGAGTATGAGCAGTACATAGGAGTTACATTAAGAGATGAAGAGGGCAATGCAAACGGATTTGTCCAGATCTGCATTGAGCCGACTCTTCTGGAAAATGTGCTCCAGAGCATGGAACTGGATGCGGTACTGAGCGGCATCCGCGTCGGAAATGGCGGAATCGTATTTGCCATAGATTCCGAGAGCGGAAAGTTTGTCTATTATCCGACTGCAAGGCTGATCGGAAAGAGTGCGGCTGCATACGGCCTCACATCGGCTCAGCAGTCTGATGAATATACAGGATACATCTCGATAAACAATACGAGCTATTATGCTTCGTCCCTGGAGATCGGTACCGACTACATTTACATCGCAGTGCCGTCTGGAAATGTGGCGGGCAACCGACTGCCTCTGACAATTACTTCTGGCATCGCCAGTCTGCTCGCCCTGCTGATCGTGTTCGCTCTGCTGACATTCAGCAGAAAAGAACATGAGACGGCAGCATCTAAAACGGGAGAGGAGAAGAAGGAAATCTCCCACGGACCTATGGTAGACGTGGTGATGCCGGACAAGACCGTGAAGAGGACGAAGTCAGCAGCGAGCCGTTGGCAGAACAACATTATCGCCTGGAAAGAAAAGACGCCGGAGCAGCAGATCGCTGTGGTGCTTAAGACACTGCTTGCTGTGCTTGCGGTTATCATTTGTATCGCGGTGCTGTTTCAGGATAAATTTTTTGACAGTCAATCAATCTTCCGGTTTGTGCTGAATGGAGAGTGGGCGCACGGCGTGAATATTTTCGCATTTACCTGTTCGCTTATGCTGATCTGTGTAGGAAGCGTGATCACTATGATTGCACAGCGGATTCTCACCCTGCTGGCTCAGACGATGGGGGCAAAAGGCGAGACTATATGCAGACTCCTGCACAATTTCCTGAAGTACATCTCTGTGCTGGCCCTGTTGTTCTACTGTCTGTCTTTGTTCGGGATTGATACTGCGACACTGCTTGCTTCGGCCGGCATCCTGACGTTGATCGTCGGACTTGGAGCGCAGACGCTGGTGTCAGATATCCTTGCAGGACTATTCATCATATTTGAGGGTGAGTTCCAGGTGGGAGATATTGTCACTATAGGAGAATGGCGTGGAACTGTAGTTGAAATCGGTATCCGAACGACGAAGATACTTGACGGAAGTGGAAATATCAAAATTATCAGCAACAGTGATGTGACTGGAGTCATAAACATGACAAGAGAGTACTCTTATTCATGGGTTGACGTAGGTATTGAGTACGGCGAGTCTCTGGAACGCGTCGAGAGTATACTTGAGGATGAGTTCCCTAACATCCGCAGACACATCCCGAATATCCTAGAGGGACCATACTACAAAGGAGTCGTATCGCTCGGCGATAACAGTGTGAACATCCGTATCATGGTTCTTTGTGCAGAGAATGACAGGATTCAGATGGAGCGTGATCTGAACCGTGAGATGAAACTGATCTTTGATAAACACAACATCAGTATCCCATATCCCCAGATAGTTGTAAATCAGCCGCCTCAGTTCAAAGAGGCGACTGCCTGGGAGAAATATAAGTCAGAGAGGTTTTCCAAGGAGCAGCGGGCAGCAGCGGGCAGTCTGGTGGAAGATGATGAGGAAAAAAATTAATGGGTTATTTATAAGGAAAGTCTTACATTAATGTTAAAATTGTGCTAAAATATACCATAGTGAGACCAAAGAAAGACCGTTACAGCGTTGTACCGGTCTTTCTTTGGTTATACTTTAAAAGAGACAGCGATGCAGCAAACGGTCGGGAGAGTATGTCTGAAAGAAAAGGAGGTATTTGATGCTCAGCAGAGGAGATGCAGTAGTTTATAAGTGCAGAGGGCTGTACAGGGTAGAAGATGTTGGAACGCTTGATTTCTCATTTGTGGATAACAACAAACAGTATTATACGCTCAGATCAGTGGACGATGCCGGAGACAGGGCTTATGTTCCGGCCGGGGATGCGACGAACATACGCCGCCCGGTCAGCCGGGAGGAAGCACTGGCCCTCATACGCCGGATGCCGGAGATTGAGATACTCCAGGTGAAAAACGAGAAATTCCGGGAGCAGGAATATAAGGAGTGTATTGCAGACTACTGTCCGGAAAACTGGGTGAAAGTCCTTAAGACGACCTATAAAAGGACGAAGAGCAGAGGGAGCATGACCAGCCTTGACAGAAAATATCAGACGCTCCTTGAACATGCTCTTTACAGTGAGTTTGCTTTTGCGCTTGGGATACCGGCAGGGGAGATGCAGGGATTTATAGAAGATTATGTGGGCGCGGCAGACTGAGATTATTCAGCGCTGTAGTCCATATATGACCTGCATCTTGCGTAAACGGCATGCGCATGATATACTTCTCCTGATAATATTTTGTTAGGAGGAGTTATTTTTTATGGACGCGGACCCTGCGGGGAATACTATTTTATTTGACTTGTTACTGTTGTTGTTTTTCACTTTGATGAATGCCTTTTTTGCCGGTGCAGAGATGGCTGTCGTATCTGTCAATAAGAACAGGATACGAAGTCTTGCAGAAGAAGGGCATAAAAAAGCAAAAGTGATCGAAGGACTGTTTGAAGACTCAACGAAGTTTCTCTCCACGATTCAGGTGGCGATCACATTTGCGGGATTCTATTCATCGGCGTCTGCGGCATCGGGAATCTCACCGGTACTGGCAGAATGGATGCGCGGAGCGGGTATACCTTACAGTTCACAGATCGCATACAACGGTGTGACTCTTGTACTCATGTTTTTTAACCTTGTGTTCGGAGAACTGGTGCCTAAGAGGATCGCACTGCAGAAAGCAGAGGCGTTCAGCATGATGACCGTCATGCCGATCCACTATATTTCGATTATATTATCGCCCTTTATCAAATTACTGTCCTTTTCGACAAAGCTTGTGCTTAAAATCTTTCGCATGAAGACAGAGGATCAGGAGGAAGCGGTCACGGAGGAAGAAATTAAGGCTCTCCTCAAGATGGGAAATGAGAGCGGGACCTTCGATGACGATGAGCGTGAAATGATCGACTCGGTATTCGCATTTGATGACAGAACGGCAAGGGAGATCATGGTACCGAGACGTGATGTCATTACGATCGATATTGACGAACCGTTTGAGGAGCTTATCGATGAAATCCTTGAAACGAGACACAACAGGATACCAGTTTATGAGGAAAATATAGACAATATCATTGGGGTTCTTCATGTAAAAGATGTGATGATCGAGCTGAGAAAGAACAGTCCGGAACAGATCAATATCCGGGAAATGCTGCATGAGCCGTTCTTTGTGCCTGAGACAAAAGAAGCGGATGAGTTGTTCCGCTCCATGCAGGAAGCGAGACATCACATGGCGATCCTTGTAGATGAGTACGGCGGCTTCTCAGGTATCGTGACGATCGAGGATCTTGTAGAGGAGATCATGGGCGATATCAATGAAGAGTATGAAGAAGTTATACCGGAGATTGAACCGGTCAGCGAAAATGAGTATCTTCTGGACGGTGGTCTGCTGATCGATGATCTGAATGAGGAACTGGACTTAAAACTTGAGACGGAAAATTATGATACCCTTTCAGGATATCTGATCGAGAAGCTGGGACATATACCTGGAAAAGAAGACAGGGATGTGATCGAAGAGGACACCCTGATCTTTTCGGTGGAAGAAGTGAAAGATAACAGGATCAGCAGAGTGCGGCTTAAGATACTGCCGCATCAGGAGGATGAGGAACAGGACGGAGAGCGCGAAAGCAGGAAGAAGCAGAAACGTTCGCCTGAGGAAGAAGATGACAAAGAGTGAAAGGAGATGCAGTGGGATGAAGATGCTGTCAATTGAAGAGGAGCTTAAGAATAATTCGTATCCCGGAAGAGGAATCATTATCGGGAAAACGCCGGATGGAAAGAAAGCTGTCACCGCTTATTTTATCATGGGACGCAGCGAGAACAGCCGTAACCGCATATTTGTGGAGGACGGAGAAGGAATCCGCACTCAGGCGTTCGATCCGTCGAAACTGACTGACCCGAGCCTGATCATCTATGCACCGGTCAGAGTACTCGGCAACAAGACGATTGTGACTAACGGCGACCAGACCGATACGATTTACGAGGGGATGGACAAGCAGCTCACATTTGAACAGTCTCTTCGTGCCAGAGAGTTTGAACCCGACAGGCCGAACTATACGCCGCGCATCTCCGGTATCATGCATATAGAGAACGGCTCTTATAACTATGCAATGTCTATCTTAAAGAGCAATAACGGAAGCCCGGAAAGCTGTAACAGGTATACGTTTGCCTATGAAAATCCGGCTGCCGGTGAAGGACATTTTATCCACACATACATGTGTGATGGAGACCCGCTCCCGAGCTTTGAAGGCGAGCCGAAGCTGATCGGCATACCAGATGATATGGAGGCGTTTACGGATCGTCTGTGGAACAGCTTGAACGAGGACAACAAGGTTTCTCTTTTTGTCCGCTATATCGATATCGAGACCGGAAACTATGAGACAAAGATTGTAAATAAGAACCAGTGATCGTGAGAAATCACAAAGGAGCGGATAAAAAGATGAAAGAATTAGAACTGAAATATGGATGTAACCCGAATCAGAAACCCTCAAAGATCTACATGAGCGACGGAAGCGACCTGCCGATTACAGTGCTTTGCGGACGCCCGGGATATATTAATTTCCTCGATGCGTTCAATGGCTGGCAGCTCGTATCCGAGCTTAAGAAAGCGACCGGACTTCCGGCGGCGACGTCATTTAAGCATGTATCTCCGGCAGGGGCGGCGGTAGGTCTTCCTCTGACAGAGACGCTTGCAAAGATCTACTGGGTAGATGATCTCGGGGAACTCTCACCGCTGGCCAGTGCATATGCAAGAGCAAGGGGCGCGGACAGAATGTCTTCTTTTGGAGATTTTATCGCGCTGTCCGATGTCTGCGATGTGGACACGGCAAAGCTCATCAAGAGAGAAGTGTCCGACGGCGTGATCGCCCCGGGCTATGAGCCGGAGGCACTGGAACTTTTGAAACAGAAGAAGAAAGGAAACTACAATGTGATCCAGATAGATCCGGATTACGTGCCGGCGGCTCTGGAGCATAAGGAAGTGTACGGCATCACGTTTGAACAGGGCAGAAATGAACTCAATATCGACAAAAATTTCTTCTCCAATATAGTGACGGATCATAAAGAACTGACAGATGCTGCAAAAGTGGATCTGGCTATCGCTATGATCACGCTGAAATACACACAGTCCAACTCAGTCTGCTATGTAAAAGACGGACAGGCGATCGGCATCGGCGCGGGACAGCAGTCCCGTATCCACTGCACACGTCTTGCCGGACAGAAGGCTGACAACTGGTGGCTCAGACAGTGCCCGAAAGTAATGGAACTGCCGTTTAAGGACGGAATCAAACGCGCAGACAGGGATAATGCTATCGACCTGTATATCGGCGAGGAGTACATGGACGTGCTCGCGGACGGCGCGTGGGAGAATATCTTCACAGAGAAGCCGGAAGTATTTACGCGCGAGGAGAAGAGAGCATGGCTTGATAAGCTGACGGATGTGGCTCTTGGTTCCGATGCATTCTTCCCGTTCGGGGATAACATCGAGCGCGCGCACAAGAGCGGCGTGAAATACATCGCACAGCCGGGCGGTTCTGTCAGAGACGACAATGTCATCGATACATGCAACAAGTACGGCATGGTCATGGCATTTACGGGTATCCGTCTGTTCCACCACTAATGGAAGCTGCGGTGCAGAAGAAAGAGGATGTCTTTATGGTATTGGAGACGAGGAGTCCTGAAGAAACATTTAATGTAGGAAAAAAACTTGGAGAACATGCGATTCCCGGACAGGTGTTTACCCTGACCGGGGATCTTGGCGTGGGGAAAACTGTCTTCACTCAGGGACTGGCAAAAGGACTTGGGATCGAGGAGCCGGTCAACAGCCCGACGTTTACGATTGTACAGGTCTATGAGGAGGGGAGACTCCCGTTCTATCATTTTGATGTGTACCGGATCGGTGATGTGGAGGAGATGGAAGAAGTCGGGTTTGAGGACTACATCATGGGAGACGGGGTCTCCCTGATTGAGTGGGCGAACCTGATCGAAGAGATCCTTCCGGAGAAGCGGACGGAAATCCTGATCGAGAAGGATCTGGAACAGGGATTCGACTACCGGAAGATCACGATACGGGAATTATAGAAAGCAGGACAGATTATGAGAGTATTGGCGATAGACAGCTCAGGGCTGACAGCCACGGTGGCGATCGTCGAGGACGACCAGACGATCGCGGAATACACAACAAATTATAAAAAGACACATTCGCAGACGCTGCTTCCCATGATCGATGAGATGGTAAGGATGGTCGACGCGGATCTGCAGGAGATAGACGCCATTGCGGTGGCGGGCGGTCCGGGATCATTTACCGGACTGCGCATAGGCTCTGCCACGGCGAAAGGGCTGGGGCTTGCTCTTGATAAGCCGCTCATCCACGTGCCGACAGTGGACGCCATGGCGTACAGCATGTACGGATGCGAGGATATCATCTGCCCGATCATGGATGCCAGGAGAAAGCAGGTATATACTGGTCTTTATTCATTTTCTCATAAGAAGAATGAGGACGGCAGTCTGTATGACGAGCCTGTCTTCCAGGTGCTCAGGATGCAGATGGCAGTTCCGGTGGTGGAACTGATCCGTCATCTGAACGTCTACCGGAGACGTGTTACGTTTTTGGGAGACGGTGTGCCCGTATATAAAGAAATGCTGGCGGAAGGGCTTAAGGTCCCTTATTCCTTTGCGCCGTCCTTTATGAACCGGCAGAGAGCGGCGGCAGTCGGCGCTCTTGGGATCCGTTATTATGAGGTGGGCAGATATGAGACGGCGGCGGAGTTCAGACCGGAGTATCTGAGGAAGTCGCAGGCTGAACGGGAGAGAGCAGAGAGGGAGAAAAATGCCGTCCCGCAGGTGCGCAGGATGACCATGGAAGACGGCGCCGCGGTCGCGGAGATGGAGCATCAGCTGTTTCCGGATGCGTGGAGTGAAAAATCGATTCTGGAAACTCTGGAACAGACGAACACGATCTGCCTGATCGCGGAAAAGGCAGGACGTACGGCCGGATATCTACTTGCATATACGGCGGCGGACGAGGCCGAGATTGCCCGGATCGCAGTCGTAAAAGAACTGCAGAGGCAAGGGGCAGCCCGTGCGCTGCTTGGGGAGCTGGAGTCGGTCTGCGGATCAGAGGGGATCAAGAAGATCCTTCTGGATGTGCGTTCCGGCAACTGTGCGGCAAGAGCGCTCTATGAGAGCGCTGGATTTAAAGAGGACGGTATCCGTCAGCGCTTTTATGAAAATCCGGTGGAAGATGCGATCCTCATGAGCAGGGAACTGGAAATCAACGCATAACAGCGGCAGCAGTTTCCACTAGGAATCGATCTGCCGCTCCGATATAATGTAGGCGTAACAAAAAGAAAAAACTGTTTGCTGCCATCCGTCGGTTTTGTACGGGCAGGCAGAGACACAGGAGGAGATTGTATGCGCCAGTATCAGTTAAAAGAAACAAAAGAAATAAATAAGATCGTCTGCAATCAGTGTGGGAAAGAGATCGAAGTTTCAGAGGGAACCCCCAGAGAGGGAGTGTTCAGCGTAGATTATGCGTGGGGATACTTCTCGGACAAGGACGGGGAAAGACACAGCTTCGACCTGTGCGAGTCTTGTTATGATAAGCTGCTTGCATCTTTCAAACTGCCTGCGGACATAGAAGAATAAGACAGAGGAAATATATGTTAGATGTTTGTTTGCTTGGGTGCGGCGGCATGATGCCGCTGCCTTACCGTTACCTCACAGCGCTGATGACACGTTTTAACGGCAGCAGTCTGCTGATCGACTGCGGCGAGGGCACCCAGATCGCGGTAAAAGAAAAAGGGTGGAGTTTCAAGCCGATCGATGTGATCTGCTTTACCCACTATCATGGAGATCATATCAGCGGGCTTCCCGGACTGCTCCTCACCATGGGAAATGCGGACAGGACAGAGCCCCTGACTCTGATCGGGCCGAAGGGCCTTGAGCGTGTGGTGGGAAGTCTGCGCGTGATCGCGCCGGAACTGCCCTTCCCTATTATCTATAAAGAAATTCAGGGCGCAGAGCAGACGTTTGAGATGAACGGATATCGTATCAAAGCGTTCCGTGTCAATCATAATGTGCTCTGCTACGGGTATACGATGGAGATCGACAGAGCCGGAAAGTTCGACGCCGCAAAGGCAAAGGAACAGGAAATTCCCCTGAAATACTGGAGCCGTCTCCAGAACGGTGAGACGATCGACAACGAGGATGGCCATTTCACACCTGATATGGTACTGGGGCCGCCGCGCAAAGGGATCAAGCTGACTTACACGACAGATACCCGTCCCACAGAATCCATCCGGAGAAATGCAGAAAAATCGGATCTGTTTATCTGTGAGGGCATGTACGGAGAGAAAGACAAAGCTGCAAAAGCGTCGGAGTATAAGCATATGACATTTTATGAGGCGGCAGAGATCGCCCATGCGGCGCAGGTGAAAGAGATGTGGCTGACACACTACAGTCCGTCCCTGACAAGGCCGGAGCCGTATATGGATGATGTGCGGAAGATATTTCCGGCGGCAAAGGCCGGCAAAGACGGAATGTCGGCGGAACTGATGTTTGAAGATTGAGAGGCGTGACATGAAGGAAATCAGAGATCTGAATATCCTTGCGATTGAGAGCTCATGTGATGAGACGGCAGCGGCAGTCGTACACAACGGAAGAGAAGTGCTGTCCAATATCATCTCGTCCCAGATCGACCTGCACAAGCTGTATGGCGGAGTGGTTCCCGAGATCGCATCGAGGAAACATATCGAGAAGATTAATCAGGTCATAGAAGAGGCGCTGAAAGAGGCGGATGTGACACTGGATGATATCGACGTGGTGGGAGTGACCTACGGCCCGGGGCTTGTAGGCGCGCTTCTGGTGGGCGTTGCCGAGGCAAAAGCCATCGCATTTGCTAGAGATCTTCCGCTCGTGGGAGTGCATCATATCGAGGGCCACATATCGGCGAATTATATTGAGCACCCGGATCTGGAACCGCCGTTTCTCTGCCTTGTGGCATCCGGCGGACACACGCATCTGGTCTGTGTGCGCGAATACGGGAAATACGACATACTCGGGCGAACGAGAGACGACGCGGCGGGCGAGGCGTACGATAAAGTGGCGCGCGCCATAGGTCTCGGGTATCCGGGCGGGCCAAAGATCGACCGCATCGCGAAAGAAGGGAATCCGGATGCGGTGAAATTTCCGAAAGCGCATATCGAGGGCGCAGAGTATGATTTCAGCTTCAGCGGCCTGAAATCAGCAGTTCTCAACTATATCAACGGATGTAAGATGAAAGGCGAGAGCTTCGACCCGGCAGATATTGCAGCATCGTTTCAGAAAGCTGTCGTTGAAGTTCTGGTTGAAAATTCGATGAAAGCTGTAGAAGATTATGGCATGTATAAATTCGCCATCGCCGGGGGGGTGGCGTCCAATACCGCATTGCGCGCAGCCATGGAACAGGCGTGCGAAGAAAAGGGTGTGAAATTCTATCATCCGTCTCCGATCTACTGCACAGATAATGCGGCAATGATCGGGGCTGCGGCGTTCTACGAATATCTCGCAGGAACGCGGCACGGATGGGATCTTAACGCAGTGCCGAACCTGAAACTCGGAGATCGGTAAGTAAGCCGCTGGAAAAAGAAAGTGCTAGGCCAATATCATAGTTTTCGGCAGGGAGAAGACCGGATGGAGAAGAAAGAATACTGCACCGCTGTCGTACTTGCGGCAGGAAGCGGGAAGCGGATGGGAACAAAAGTACACAAACAGTATCTGCTCATGGGCGGAAAGCCCGTGCTCTATTATTCTCTGCGCGCCTTTCAGGATTCAAAGCGGATTGATGAGATCATTCTCGTGTGCGGCGCCGGGGAAGAAGATTACTGCCGGCAAGATATCGTTGAAAAGTATGGTATATCCAAGGCGCGGAAGATCATTCCTGGCGGTGCCGAACGGTATGATTCTGTCTGGAACGGCCTGAAAGAGACAAGAGAAGGATATGTCTACATCCATGACGGGGCGCGTCCGTTTGTTGATGAAGAGATCATAGAGCGCGCTTATGAATGTGTGTCGGAACACCATGCCTGTGTGGCGGGAATGCCATCCAAAGATACGGTCAAGATCGCGGACCCTGGTAATATTGTGACTGTGACGCCTGACCGCAGCAGTGTGTGGATCGTGCAGACCCCCCAGGTCTTTGACACAGAGCTGATCAGGAAAGCGTATGCCATGCTTATGGCAGAAGAAGTGGTCAGTGTGACAGACGATGCCATGGCGGCGGAGCAGATGCTCGGTGTCCCTGTGCGGCTGTTTTACGGTTCCTATGAGAATATCAAGATCACCACACCGGAGGATCTGGAGATCGCGGAAGTGTTCCTGAAGAGAAAGAAAACAACTGCAGGGGACTTTTGAAATGAAAGATTGAAAAGAATGTAGGTTTGTCAAACATATGTTACACCATACTTTATAAATTCTTCCAGCACAGTCTGTGGCGATTTCCAGGCCAAAGGCCTCATGGGGAACTGATTATAGTCCCTGCGGTTATAGACCTGGAGCTGCT
>DXAU01000050.1 GCA_019116885.1 Candidatus Mediterraneibacter pullistercoris
GTCGGAACGAACTCGTGAAGCGGAGGATCAAGGAAACGGATCGTTACCGGGTTGCCCTCGAGAGCTTCATACAGAGCCTCGAAGTCTCCCTGCTGATACGGAAGGACTTTCTCAAGAGCCGCCTCTCTCTCTTCCTCTGTCTCAGCACAGATCATCTCACGGAAAGCATCGATTCTTCCCTCGCCGAAGAACATATGCTCTGTACGGCAGAGTCCGATACCCTCAGCGCCAAGCTCAACGGCTTTTCTTGCATCTTCCGGTGTATCTGCGTTTGTGCGGACTTTCATTGTTCTGTATTTATCAGCCCACTCCATGATACGTCCGAACTCACCTGCGATCGTAGCGTCTACTGTCGGGATGATTCCGTCGTAAATATTTCCTGTGGATCCATCGATAGAAATCGGATCTCCCTCGTGGAACTCTTTTCCGCCGAGTGTGAATTTCTTATTCGCCTCGTCCATAACGATGTCGCCGCATCCTGATACACAGCACTCGCCCATACCACGTGCAACAACGGCTGCGTGGGATGTCATACCGCCGCGGACTGTCAGGATACCCTGCGCGCTCTTCATACCTGTGATATCTTCCGGTGATGTCTCAAGACGGACAAGGATAACTTTCTCTCCTCTCTCAGCCCACTCTACAGCATCGTCTGCTGTGAAGACTACTTTACCGCATGCAGCTCCCGGTGAAGCGCCGAGACCTTTGCCCATCGGTGTAGCAGCTTTCAGCGCAGCAGCGTCGAACTGCGGGTGAAGCAGCGTATCAAGGTTACGCGGGTCGATCATAGCTACAGCTTCTTCCTCTGTTCTCATACCCTCGTCAACAAGGTCGCAGGCGATCTTCAGAGCAGCCTGTGCAGTTCTCTTACCGTTACGTGTCTGAAGCATGTACAGTTTACCGTGCTCTACAGTAAACTCCATATCCTGCATATCTCTGTAGTGTTTCTCCAGAGTATTGCATACTTCCTTAAACTGTTTGAAAGCTTCCGGGAATTTCTGCTCCATCTCGGAAATGTGCATCGGAGTACGAACGCCGGCAACAACGTCCTCGCCCTGTGCGTTTGTAAGGAACTCTCCGAAAAGACCGTTTGCTCCTGTAGCCGGGTCACGTGTAAATGCAACACCTGTACCGCAGTCGTCTCCCATGTTACCGAACGCCATCATCTGTACGTTGACAGCTGTTCCCCATGAATACGGGATATCGTTGTCACGGCGGTATACATTTGCTCTCGGGTTGTCCCATGAACGGAATACGGCCTGTACAGCGCCCATAAGCTGTTCTTTTGCATCAGACGGGAAATCTTTACCGATCTTCTCTTTATACTCAGCCTTGAACTGTCCTGCCAGAGTCTTAAGATCCTCTGCTGTCAGATCAACGTCCTGTGTAACGCCTTTCTCTTCTTTCATCTTATCGATAAGCTCTTCAAAGTATTTCTTACCGACTTCCATAACTACATCAGAGTACATCTGGATAAATCTTCTGTAGCAGTCCCATGCCCAGCGCGGATTACCTGATGCCTCTGCAAGAGTCTCTACAACTTCCTCATTAAGACCAAGATTCAGGATCGTGTCCATCATACCTGGCATAGAAGCTCTTGCACCGGAACGAACGGATACGAGAAGCGGATTCTCTTTATCTCCGAATTTCTTTCCTGCGATCCCCTCGAGTTTGGTGATAGCATCCATGATCTGACTCATGATTTCGTCATTGATCTGTCTGCCGTCCTCATAATACTGCGTACAAGCCTCTGTCGTAACAGTGAATCCCTGCGGTACCGGGAGTCCAAGGCCTGTCATCTCAGCGAGGTTGGCGCCTTTTCCACCAAGAAGGTTTCTCATAGTCGCGTTACCTTCCGTGAACATATAAACCCATTTTGTTGCCATGTTCCAATGACCTCCTCAAAAAATTTGCAAATATTTTGCCAATGATTCGCATATAATATTCTAATGGTTTCATTCCAATGCGTCAAGCGTTTTATTGGGAAAGATATACAATATTTCCGCCATTTTTTTGTATATCTGTGATATCGGCTTTTCCGCATGTTCTGCCGCCTGCGGGCATCATCCCGGGAACCGGGCGCCGCGGACATTTCATTCCATCTTCAGGAACGCGCGGTATCCTTTCACAGCTTCGTATACGTCTGCTTTGCTCGTCACTTCATAAGGTGCGTGCATGTTGAGGACAGCGACTCCGCTGTCAATCACTTCCATCCCATAGTTTGCCATGATATACGCGATCGTTCCGCCGCCTCCAAGGTCCACGCGGCCAAGCTCCGCGAACTGATATGCCACGCCCGCATCGTCCATCGCCTTGCGAAGGGATGCGATGTACTCTGCATTGGCATCATTGGAACCGGACTTGCCGCGGCTCCCTGTAAATTTGTTGAAAGTGATGCCGCCTGCGAAAAATGCAGAGCTTCGCTTCTCGAACGCCTCTGCATACATCGGATCATATGCAGCGCTTACATCTGAGGAGAGCATCCTTGAATTCATCAGTGCACGGCGGACTTTCAGCTCAGACTCGCCTTCTGTCAGAGCGATCAGCTCAGCGACCGTATTCTCGAAGAATTTTGAGTGCATCCCTGTCGCGCCCACACTCCCGATCTCCTCCTTATCTACAAGGAGACAGCAGCCGGTTTTCTTCGCCTCTGTGACGTCGAGCATTGCGAACAGAGAAGTGAATGCACATACTCTGTCGTCCTGTCCATAGGAGAGGATCATGCTGCGGTCCAGCCCGCAGTCTCTCGCCTTTCCGGCAGGTACGATCTCCAGTTCGGCTGAAGTAAAGTCCGCCTCGTCCATATCATACTTCTCTTTCAGAAGGCGCAGGACATTTGCTTTGACCGCTTCTTTCTGCTCTGCTTTTTTATCCTCATTTCCATCTTCCATCTCATCGATTATCTTCTCGACCGGACGATTGCCGATGAGCAGATCCAGCTTCTCTCCCTCGATTACTTTAGATGCTTTCTTCTCCATCTGCTCCTGTGCAAGATGGACAAGCAGATCTGTGATCACGAAGACCGGATCGGACTCTTCCTCTCCAATGGATACCTTTACAGTAGTTCCGTCCTTTTTCACGATTACCCCGTGCAGAGAGAGAGGCTGGGCTACCCACTGGTATTTTTTAATGCCTCCGTAGTAATGGGTGTCGAGATACGCAAGACCCTCGTTTTCATACAGAGGGTTCTGCTTCACGTCGATGCGCGGCGAATCAATGTGTGCGCCGAGGATATTCATTCCCGAGGAAATCGGCTCCTCTCCAATGCGGAAAAGAGCGAGCATTTTATCCATGCACAGGGCGTAGACTTTATCGCCTGTTTTGAGTGTCTCGCCTGCTGCTATCACATCGTTTAAATCACGGTATCCGGCTTCTTTTGCCATGCTGACGCTGAGCCCCGCGCACTCGCGCTCAGTCTTCCCCGCATTCAGGCAGGATTTGTATTTTTCATTGATACTGTCAAGCTCTGTAAGCTGTTCTCTGCTGTAAGTGCTCCATGCGTTTTTTCTTCCCATCTTGCTTATACCGCCTTTCTTCGGGGACGTAGTAAAACCCGATTTCACTACGTCCCCAACTTAATTTTACTGTGTCCCAAACTGAACTTTACCCTGTCCCTTTTTAGCTACTTTCCGATTATACAACTTTTTACATCTCGATACAATCGTTCTGTTTTTGCTTTTGTAAGTTTCAGTTCTTCACGAAGCTGAACTTTAAACCGCTCTCTCAGTTCCCTGTTTTCAATAATCTCATAAGGCCCTTCCAGACCAAGTATGTGGGCTTTCTGCTTTAAAATCATCACAGCCGCTTTCACAAGCTGCATTTCCATTTCTTCCGGCACATCTATAAATACCTGTTTTTGCCCTTTGCTATGGAACTCGAGATATTCTTCAAAATCCGTGAATTCTGATTTATAGATTTCTATTGCTTTTGGATGTATTATCCGACTTTTTTCGGTTTGGTATTCCTTAAGGCTTGAGAAATTATAGTTTAATGGATTCTTTACGAGATTGGCATTGACCGGGTTCATGTGGATATACCTCAGACAGTTCCAGAAATATCTTTCTGTTTCTACACATTCACTTTTGAACCTGTCCTGAAACACATGTCCGTTTCGATTATGTTTATAGTTGTAATATTCTGCGAATTCTGCCAAGACTATGGCCAAATAGTTAGATAAGAGCTTCAGATCAACACGAATCAGAATATGAAAATGCGTTGACATAATGACATACGCAAGTATTTCAATATCATGATCTTTAAGATGCTTCAAAAGAAGCCTTATGAGATTGTTCTTCTCTCTTTTCTGTTTAAAAATAGGTTCTTTGTTAATTCCTCTTGCTATCACATGATATATGTCGGAGGCACTTCTTCTTCGGGCAGTACGCGGCATTGCTTCACCCCTTTCATGGTTTGGGACAGGGCAAAGTTCAGTTTGGGACATCCCGATTCTTATTCGGGGACGTAGTAAAACTGAGTTTTACTACGTCCCCGAATAAAGATTACCACTCAAATTTTTTCTCGAAATATGCTTTCAGATCTTCGATCTTGACTCTCTCCTGCTCCATTGTATCACGGTCACGCACCGTAACTGCACCGTCTTCTTCTGACTCAAAATCATAAGTCACGCAGAACGGTGTTCCGATCTCATCCTGGCGGCGGTAGCGTTTTCCGATATTTCCGCGGTCGTCGTACTCGCAGTTGTAGTATTTGCTCAGCTCTGCGAATATCTTCTCAGCGCCCTCATTCAGCTTCTTGGAAAGCGGCAGCACGCCGATCTTGACCGGAGCGAGTGCCGGATGGAAGTGAAGCACAGTCCGCATATCCGGCTTCTCTTCTGTTCCGATATTCTCCTCGTCATAAGCGCTGCACAGGAATGCAAGCACAATACGGTCTGCTCCCAGTGACGGCTCGATAACATAAGGAATATATTTCTCTTTTGTCTCATCATCAAAGTACGTCAGATCCTGACCAGATACATCCTGATGCTGTGTCAGGTCGTAGTCTGTACGGTCAGCGATCCCCCACAGCTCGCCCCATCCGAACGGGAAAAGAAATTCCACATCCGTCGTTGCTTTGCTGTAGAAGGAAAGCTCTTCTTTGTCGTGGTCGCGGTAACGAACCTCATCATCCTTCAGTCCGAGAGAGGACAGCCAGTTCAGGCAGAAGCTCTTCCAGTAGTCGAACCACTCAAGGTCTGTGTCCGGCTTGCAGAAGAACTCAAGCTCCATCTGCTCGAACTCTCTTGTACGGAATGTGAAGTTGCCCGGTGTGA
>DXAU01000051.1 GCA_019116885.1 Candidatus Mediterraneibacter pullistercoris
CGACGAGGTAGATAGGGCAGAGGTGGAAGTGCAGTAATGTATGGAGCTGACTGCTACTAATAGGTCGAGGGCATAACCAAAGCGGGAATAGGCAGGATGAATTTTCTTTGTATGTAGTTTTGAAGGTATACAATCAGAATAGTAGAAGCACCTGATCGAGTTTCTTTCAGGTGTTTTTTTGTGTTATGATTTTATGAGAGTCTGAGTAAAGTCCGTTTTATAGTACATGTAATGTTGTACACTATAACCAGTCAGGAACATATAAGGTTATGGAGGTGCAGACATGAAAGGTTATACAACGGCGGAAGGATATATGGGATTTGTAGATGGGATTTACATGCTGTTTGCGAGTGAATCAGAATATAAAGAATATATAGAAGAGGAATGTGCATAGGGAGCTGGTTTTAAAATATTTAGAAAAAAATCATATTTCTCCTGCTGTACGCGTGGTATAATATCTGCACGGCGTCTAATACTGCAGGTTACGCTCCCTGAGCAGACAGGGCCTCTTTTCTGGTAAGAGACGTACCGCAGAATGCATGAACGGGAGATCAGTATGTTTGGCTATGTGACGATATGTGAACCGGAATTAAAAGTAAAGGATTTTAAAAAGTATAAGGCATACTACTGCGGGCTCTGCCGGATGCTGAAAGAAGACTATGGCTTTTCAGGACAGATGACGCTTACTTACGACATGACATTTGCCATTATCTTTTTGTCCTCTCTATATGAAAGTACAGCGGCCATGGAGATGCATCGATGCAAAGTTCATCCTCTGAAGAAGCAGATGATGTTAAGAAATGAGATCACTTCATATGCCGCGGCAATGAACGTACTCCTTGCCTATCATCATATGGATGACGACTGGCGTGATGACAGAAAAGTAACAAGCTATATGTCCAAGAGTATACTCCAAAGAAAAGCAAAGAAGATTATCAGACAGTATCCGAGACAGAGTGAAGCGATACGCACGTCGCTTCTGGAACTGGCAGCCTGTGAGAAAGAGGAGAGTACGGATATTGACCGGACAGCAGGATGTTTTGGCCGCCTTATGGAAGAACTCTTCCTATATAAAGAGGATGTGTGGGAAAAAGAACTGCGCAGGATGGGCTTCTTTCTCGGCAAATTTATCTATCTTATGGATGCATACGAGGATCTGCCGGATGACCTGAAAAAGGGAAGATATAATCCTCTGAAGAAACTATACGGGGAACCGGGCTACGAAGAGAGGATCAAACAGATACTCTGCATGATGATCGCAGAGTGCGCGGCAGAATTTGAGCGTCTTCCTTGTCTTGCAGATATAGACATTTTGCGTAATATATTGTATGATGGAGTCTGGAATCGTTATAATAAGATACAGATGAAAAAAAGTGAGGAACAGAAATTATGAATAAAAATCCCTATGATGTACTCGGGGTTTCCCAGAGCGCGTCGGATGATGAGATAAAAAAGGCGTATCGTGATCTTACCAGAAAATATCATCCGGACGCTAACGTGGACAATCCGCTGGCAGATCTGGCAGAGGAAAAGTTTAAAGAGGTGCAGGAAGCTTATGATACGATCATGCACGAACGCTCATCAGGAAGCTCTGAAAGTTACTCTTATGGAAGCAGCTCATCGTCGGGAAGTTCAGGCGGCTATTCTTACGGTGGATCATCTTACGGAAGCTCAGGCAGCTATCAGAGCGCTCAGCAGGATCCAAGGCTCCAGGCCGCTGTCAATTATATCAACAGCAGACGTTTCCGGGAAGCGCTCAATACATTGGATCAGGTGCCGGAACGTTCCGCGCTCTGGTACTATTTGAGCGGCTGTGCCAATGCAGGGCTTGGCAATAATGTACTGGCCAGAGATCATGCGGCGCAGGCGGTCAACATGGAACCGAACAATCTGCAGTATAGGCAGCTTTTAAATCAGCTTGACTTTAGCAGCAGAAGATATCAGAACAGTCCGTATGGAAATGGCTATGGAACCGGCGGCTATTCATCCTGTGGAACCGGAAATATATGCTGTGATCTGTGTATTGCGGACCAGTTATGTGAATGTATGGGAGGAGATCTTTGCTCATGCATGTAAAGGCAAAGACAGTAGCGCTCGGGGGATTATTGCTGGCGCTGACTGTGGTGTTCATGGTTCTAGGCAGCATTATTGAGACAAGTACGTTGTTTCTGCTTGCGGCAGCATCGTTCTTCGTTGGAATAGTTGTTCGTGAGTTTGGCCTTAAGATGGGCGGCGGTTTTTATCTGGCAGCGGTGCTGCTCGGGTTTATCACAGCGCCCAATAAATTTTATGTACTTACTTTTGCGGCTATGGGATTCTATATCTGGGGAATAGAGGCTGTCTGGCGGTGGCTGGAGAAGCGCCATGAAATGAGACAGCGTCATAAAGTTTTCTGGATCTCAAAATTTGTCATCTTTAATATTGTTTATCTCCCGATCGTGTTTTTGTTTCGTGATATGCTTTTTTCTCAGTCTATCTCCAATGGAGTCATGGCTGTTGTAATTGCAGGAGGTCAGATCGGCCTGTTTATCTATGACAGGGCCTATGATTATATGCAGGCGCATATTTGGGGGAAAATACGGGGCAAAGTACTGTAATTAATGAACCCGGAAGACTTACTGGACAGTCTTCCGGGTTCAGATATCTGTAAGAAGTCAGATGATACAGACTGTTATATATTTCCTGTATATGGTATAATCGACATAGTGACAGATTACAGATATACAGGAGGGAAAACTTATGAAAAAATGCAGAAACATTTGTGCCATTATCGGGGCATTAATGCTCGGAATGTGTATTGCTCCGGTGCATACTTTTGCAGCTGGTCCAGAAGGCTCACAGATCTCCACTGAAACGGATACGAGAGGATGGAACGGGTTTCATCAGAGCCCTGGCAGTGAAGAGTGGTACTATTATACGGACGGACGCCCTGACACCAGTCTTACCGATGTCATAAAAGGTAAGGTGGATGGAGAAAACGGCTGGTGGCATGTTGTAAGAGGGAAAGTTATTTTTGACAATACGGTGGCCAAAAATTCCAACGGCTGGTGGTATATTGAAGACGGTAAAGTCAATTTCAAATACAACGGATTTGGGGAGAACAAAAACGGCTGGTGGTACTGCAAAGGCGGTAAGGTTCAGTTTGGTACAAACAGCGTGATTAAAGGAAAAGTCAACGGCCAGAATGGCTGGTGGCATGTTGTGAAAGGCGAAGTCTCTTTTGATAATACGGTAGCCAAAAACTCCAAAGGCTGGTGGCATGTCCAGAACGGCAAAGTTAATTTCAATTCCAATACGGTAGCCAAAAATTCTAAGGGCTGGTGGTATATTAGGAACGGCAAGGTGAACTTCAAATACAACGGATTTGGGGAGAACAAAAACGGCTGGTGGTACTGCAAAGGCGGTAAGGTTCAGTTTGGTACAAACAGCGTGATTAAAGGAAAAGTCAACGGCCAGAACGGCTGGTGGCACGTTGTAAGAGGGAAGGTTACTTTCGATAATACAGTGGCCAAAAACTCCAAAGGCTGGTGGCATATCCAGAAAGGCAAAGTCAATTTCAATTCCAATACGGTAGCCAAAAATTCCAACGGCTGGTGGTACATTAAGAATGGGAAAGTGGACTTCTCCTATACTGGACTGGCATCCAATCAAAACGGAGTATGGTACATCAGAAACGGAAAAGTTGATTTTAATGCTTCCAGAAAAGTAAAACATACCCATAAATGGAGAGCTCATAAAGCCACGAAACAGGTTTGGGTGCCGAATATTGTAACAGTGGATGACTATGAAGTACAGACGATTCCCGGAGCGCGTTTTTATACTCAAAACGGCGACGGAAGTTATACAGCCAACGGGCCTACTTATTGGATTGAAAATGGTTTTACCTGGGATGATCTGAAGGAGATTATAGAACATGCGATGAAAAATGCGGATTCCAATGGCTTATATAACGGCGTTTATTATGGAAATTATCAAAATGTCACAAAAACTAAAAGAGTAAAGACCGGATCTCATAAAGAAGATCGAGGACACTATGAAAAGCAGAGTTATACCGATTATTATAAGTGTTCTTCCTGCGGTGCAAGAAAGTCTGCATAAGTAGAGTTGAACAGGCAGCCTCTTTGTTTTGTAAACATTTTCCCCGGTGTTTAATCAGGGCAAAAAGGAAGAGCCGCATTTCTGCGGCTCAAAGGGGGAAAAAGTTTATGAAAAAGTGTTCTTTTTAAGAACAATTATAGTATATAAGCAAGTTGTGTAAAAAGTGTGTTCAACTTTTGAATGGATTATGAACAAAAGCATAAATAATTGTGAAAGCTGTTTTTATCTTATTTTTGGTGTGATTTCAAAAGAAGAATTCTGCTTTATTAAAAAAATCTTGAAATCGTGCTTATAAAGAGTTATATTAATATACGTAAAAGGAATAAAATCTTCGGGGTCGGGTGCAATTCCCAACCGGCGGTATAGTCCGCGAACTGCTTTAACGGCAGCCGAACCGGTGACTTTCCCATTGAAGGAAAGAATTCCGGTACCGACAGTATAGTCTGGATGAGAGAAGAGATTAACAGCCGTCTGTATGGATGCGTCAGGCGGCGGTCCGTTAGATATGGAATCAACCCCTGGAAGATAACTTCCAGGGGTTTTGTGATTGTTTTCTAGTGGTTCCGGATCAGCGGTCAGGTTTTCCGTGAAGATTGCCTTTTTCAATAAAATGTGCCGCTTTTAGGTGGTAGAAAAGGGAGAGAAGAAAGATGAGTACAGAAATCAAAACTACGGTGAAGCCACAGGAAGATGCCGGGAGGAAGTTTGGAGTCAGGGCGCTTGCGAATATTGGTATGCTTGCAGCGCTTTCCGTTATCCTGATGCTTTTTGAAATTCCGCTTCCGTTTGCTCCGTCGTTCTACGAGATCGACTTCAGTGAAGTGCCTGTTATGGTTGGGTGCTTTGCCATGGGACCATTTGCAGGCGCACTTATAGAGTTTGTAAAGATTCTGCTTAACTTTGTGTTTACAGGGACGGATACTGCAGGGGTAGGAGAACTGGCGAACTTTATCATTGGATGCTCGCTCTGCGTTCCGGCTGGTCTGATCTACAGGAGGAGAAGAACAAGGATGACAGCTCTTGCAGGCATGGCGGTCGGAACTGTGACTATGACTGTTGTGGGATGTGCGGTCAACGCTTTTATACTCCTGCCTGCTTATGCAACAGCGTTCGGGATGCCGATGGATGCCCTGGTGGAGATGGGAGCAGCGGTAAATCCGAATATCACGAACCTGACAACATTTGTGGTCTTTGCGGTTGGTCCGTTCAATATCCTGAAAGGAGTTCTTGTATCCACTATCGTATTTCTCATCTATAAGAAGATCAGTCCGGTTTTCAGGATGCGTCTGTCATAAATCATCAGTTTTGTCAGCGTGGGCAGCGGCTTCTATGGGTACTTAGAAAGTATATTAGCGTTTTTACAGGGGAAAACAGCGGCAGAAACAAAAAAGTTGACAAATTGAAAAGTTTATATTACAATACCGTCTGTAACAAAATTGTAATATCTGTAATAAAAACGAAAATAATAACATATATATTTAAAAGATATTCGTAAAGATATTGCAATAAGTTAGAGGAGGAGTATATGAAATATAATCAGAACAGGCGGATGTTCCGCGCGTTTTATGCCGCTGCAGCAAGTATGACTTTGTTAACAGGATTTACGAGCCTGGCAGCAGAAAGTGATATTCCGGAGACCCTGATGTCTGTTGGTATACACAGCGAAGCAGGCGTTCAGGCGGACACATTGCAGAGTGGTTCGGAAACTGTGGAGGTTTTCTCAGATAAAGCAGCATGGCAGCCATCCTGGGGTTTTGCTGAAATCATAGGCGAGGTACACGCTGATACAGTAAAAGAGACAAAATCGGCGGCAGAAGACGCAAAAAAAGCCTATCTTAAAAAACTGGAAGAAGAAAGAAAAGCGGCAGAGGAAGCAAAGAAACGGGCAGAAGAAAAAGCAGCGGCGGAAGCGGCGAAAGCACAGGCACAGATGGAACAGGCGTCTTCAGGGCAGAGTTCCTCTGCGGTAAACGCTTCAGCCTCTGAGCAGGAGCTTCTTGCAGCGCTCATCTACTGCGAGGCTGGCAATCAGCCCTATGAGGGACAGGTTGCAGTCGGCGCTGTCGTGATGAACCGTGTAAGGAGCGGTTCCTTTCCAGATACGATCACGGATGTGATCTACCAGTCAGGACAGTTTACTCCGGCAATGACCGGATGGCTGGACTCAGTTCTGGCAAGCGGCGGATATACAGATTCGGCCAGGCAGGCTGCAGCCGATGCGCTGGCGGGGAGCAACCCGATTGGAGACTGCCTTTACTTTAGCGCAGGCGGCAGCGGCTATCAGCTTGGAGATCATTTCTTCAGGTAAGGTGATAATATAGAAATCCCTTTGATATCGGAGGAGAGACATAAGATGAAGATTCTGATAAGAGAATATAAGGAAGATGATTTGAAAGAAGCGGCTGCAATATGGAATCAGGTTGTAGAGGACGGGAAAGCGTTTCCCCAGACAGAACTGCTGACGGAAGAAAACGGAGCTGAGTTTTTCCGGGAACAGTCCTTTACCGGCGTGGCAATTGACAAAGACACTGGCAGGACTTTGGGACTGTACATCCTGCATCCAAACAATGTGGGCCGCTGCGGTCACATCTGCAATGCCAGCTATGCCGTCAGAAAAGATGTGCGGGGACAGCATATCGGAGAAAAACTGGTGAAACACTCTATGAAGAAAGGGAAAGATCTGGGGTTTGGCATCCTGCAGTTTAACGCGGTGGTCGCCAGCAATACCCATGCGCTTCACCTGTATGAGAGGCTGGGATTTGTCCGGCTTGGGAAGATTCCAGGGGGATTCCTCATGAAAGACGGGAGCTATGAAGACATTATTCCACATTATTATGCGCTGTGAACCATTATTTGCCGGGAGAGCTTTGGACGGAGAACCGACTAAAGTTTTCCCGGCAAATCTATTTTTACAGCTTCAGATTTTTGAGCGCCTCTGCAAATGCATTATTGACAGGTTCATTCGCCTCTTTTGCCTGCTTCTTCATATAAGCTGCTACGTCCCTCTTATTTGCACCTTTTCCTTCTCTTTTCCTGCGCTCCTGAAACGCGGAGAGTTTTTCCTTGTGTCCGCACGAGCAGACGAATCTCTGGGCGTCGCCTTTTCCGATCAGTTCCATTTTCTTGTGACAGATGGGACAGCGGGCATTCGTACGTCTTGAGATTGTCTCTCTGTGGCCGCATTCGCGATCCTGGCAGACGAGCATCCTGCCATGCCTGCCGTTTACTTCGAGCATCAGCCTGCCGCATTGAGGACACTTATGGCGTGTTACATTGTCATGCCGGAAAGTTCCTTCTGATTCTTTGATTTCCCGGATCAGGGATCTTGTATAATCCTCGATCTCTGTCATGAACTCTTTGGCAGACTCTTTTCCCTGTGCGATAGATTTAAGGCGCGTCTCCCACTGTGCAGTAAGTTCGGGGCTTTTCAGGTCCGGAGGCACGAGAGAGAGGAGCTGGCGTCCTTTGGATGTGATATGAAGCTCACGCCCTTTCTTCTCCATCAGAAAACTTCCCAGAAGTTTTTCGATGATATCGGCCCGTGTCGCTACCGTGCCAAGTCCGCCTGTTTCACCGAGCGTGCGGGCCAGAGTACGGTCTTTATGCTGCATGTAGCGGACAGGGTCTTCCATGGCGGCGATCAGCGTGCCCTCTGTAAAGTGAGCGGGCGGCGTTGTCCTGCCCTCTGTTACAGACAGGGAAGAGACAGTGAGAAGATCACCTGTTTTCAAATCTGCGAGTATCTTCTCGGACTGTACGCCTGTGCTGTCCGGTGGAACAGATAATGCGCCTGAAATTCCGGCAGCTCCGCCTTTCCAGTCCGTTTCTTCGTCAATATCCTGCCATCCGGCGTCGTAGATCTCCCTCCATCCGGCTTTCCTGACAACGGAGGATCTTGCGTGGAATGTCTCCTGGCCGAGCATACCTGTGACACTGATATCCTCATATTCGCATGCCGGTGACAGTACAGCGAGGAAACGCCGGACGACCATATCGTAGATCTTTCGCTCATCATTTGTCATATGTTCCAGCACAACGAACTGCTCCGTCGGTATGATGGCGTGGTGGTCGGATACTCTGGCGTCATCTACAAAGGAGCTGTTCGCCGCGATATCCTGCCGGGAGAGGCGGGCTGCGGTCTTCCGGTAAGGACCTGTTGCACATGCGTCCAGCCGCTCTTTGAGCGTTCCGGTCATATCGCTTGTGAGATACCGGGAATCTGTGCGCGGATAGGTGAGCACTTTGTGTTCTTCATACAGGCGCTGAAGGATATTTAATGTCATTCTGGCTGAGAAACCGAAACGCTGGTCAGCTTCTCTTTGCAGGGTGGTGAGGTCGTACAGAGCCGGCGGGAATGATCTTTTGGATTTTCGTTTTACTTCTGTGATGTGCATCTGCTTTTCCGCCGTGCGGCAGATGTTCCGGATTCTTCCCTCGTCAAAGGAGTGTCCGGAACCGGACTTCGCGTCAGACCATGTAAATACAGCTCCGCCGGCTAAGGCTTTCAGACCATAATAAGTTCTGGGAGTAAAGTTTTTGATTTCATCTTCCCGGGCCGCTATCATGGCAAGCGTAGGTGTCTGTACCCGTCCGCAGGAGAGCTGGGCGTTATACTTGCAGGTAAGTGCGCGCGTCGCATTGATCCCGACGACCCAGTCTGCCTCTGCACGTGCCTGAGCTGCATGATAGAGGGGCTCAAAGTCTTTGCCGGGGCGCAGATGCCCGAAACCTTCGCGGATCGCTTTATCTGTCACAGAAGAGATCCAGAGACGCCGGACCGGTTTTCTGCTGCCTGCTTTTTCCAGAATCCAGCGGGCGACAAGCTCTCCTTCTCTCCCCGCATCAGTGGCGATGATGATATCTGATACATCTTTCCGGAAGATCTGTTCCCTGACAGCCTTATACTGACGGGACGTCTGCTTTATGACGACGAGCGCCCATCTGTCCGGCAGCATGGGGAGTGTATCCATGTTCCATGTTTTGTACTGTTCCCCGTACTGTTCGGGATCTGCCAGCGTCACCAGATGCCCGAGAGCCCATGTGACGATATGATCATTCCCTTCCATATAGGAAGCGTTTTTTTGGCTGCATTTAAGCACGCGGGCAATATCCCGTGCGACAGAGGGTTTTTCTGCGATGACAAGATGTTTCATATGGTTTTTCTCCGTTTCATTTTCTGTTCTAAACACTGTGGAATCCTTTGCCGATGATCTCGCTCGTATTTGAAATAAGTATGAACGCCTCGGGATCATTCTGCCGGATATAGTTTCTGAGACGTACTGCCTGTACGCGGTTTAAAGCTGTGAATATGATATATTTGTCCTTTCCGGAATATGCGCCTTTTGCATGACATACACTGGCGCTTCTGCCCAGGGTATGTACGATGAAATCACAGATTGGTTCCGGTGAGTCGCATACTACATTAAAATATTTTGACAGATTAAAACTTTCGATAAATGTATCGATCATAAAGGAACGTATCGCAAGACCAAGGAGGGAGTAAAGCCCGGTCTCTATATCAAAAATGAAAAAACCTGCGGCAGTGATCAGGGCGTCCGATATTATGAGAGCGCGCCCGATATCAAAACTGGAATATTTCTTCAGTATCATGGCAATGATATCTGTGCCCCCGCTGGAGGCCCCGATGTTAAAGAGAATAGCAGAACCAAGCGCAGGCAGCGCAATGGCGAAGCACAGCTCCAGCATGGGCTGCTCAGTAAACGGCCCGGACATAGGCCAGATCCTTTCCATCGCAGAAAGGGCAACAGAGAGAAGGATACTGCAGTATGCAGTCTTTGCGGCAAATTTTTTCCCGAGAACGATCAGTCCGATGAGCAGCAGGAGCATACTCATGATAAGGTTGAAGTCTCCCGCAGATACAAGGCCGGTCTTTGCCACAAGCACAGCAAGGCCGGTGATTCCGCCGAATGTGAAATTATTCGTGAATTTGAAAAAATAAGTGCCGAATGAAATAAGAAGTGTGCTGAATGTCAGCATAAAAAAATATTGAAATTTGTCCTTCATCTTTTTTCTCCGTTTCTCTTTCTTTCGCGGATATCTCGGAGTTCTTTGTGAAAGAACGTACCTTGAGTCTCTACCCGAATTGTAATCTCTGGAAGATAAAAAGTCAATGCATCAAGCTGACAGCCCGCGGAGATAATAAGCCTCTGAAAGCAGATGCTATTTTCACGAAAAGACAGGCGTTATCAGTATCAGAAAAGACTGAAAGGGAGGACAGGAGAGATGGAGAGACAGTTACCGATCCGTGATATATATGCAAGAGAGATTCTTGACGCAAGAGGCTGTTCCGCAGTGGAAGTAGAGATCCTTGCAGGAGAGGACATTATCGGGACAGCGGCTGTGTCACTGCTGTCTTCCTGCGGTGAGGAGAGAACCGGAAGTGAGGACGCGGCCCATGCGATCGAAAACATTAACTGCCATATCGCACAGATACTCATTGGAAAGAACATTTTCGATCAGGAAGAGATCGACAGTGAGACAGTCAGGCTGGACGGAACTATGGATAAACATGTGCTGGGCGGCGAGATCATCCTGGGAGTCTCGGCAGCAGCGGCCAGGACAGCGGCGGGAGCTCTTGGGATACCTTTGTATCGATATCTTGGCGGAGCGCAGGCAAACAGGATGCCAGTGCCTGTAGTTGAGATCATGACCAGCGTCCCGTGTGCAGAAACTGTGCCTGATATCCAGGGAGCTGTGATTGTTCCAGCGGCTAAAAGTCCATTTCATGATCAGCTTTGGGCATGTTCACGGGTGTATCATGAGATCGGACACATATTAAGATCCAGGGGGCCGGCCCAAATGCGGGATCAGGAGAGCGGCCCTGAGTCCGGACTCAGAGATGAGGAAGAGATTCTGCGTGTGATAAGGGATGCGGCAGAACGGACAGGGTATCGCCTGGGCGAAGATATGATGGCTGCTCTGGATGGAGAGGAATCCGGGTGGTACGATGCGGTACGTGTTGATATCGGACTGTCAGGGACTCTGACAGAAATTTTCGCAGTGGTAAAAAAAGCGAGAGAAGCAGGACGTCTTATCGAAATATCGCACAGTGGAAACCGGACCGCAGATACTCTGGTATCAGATATCGCTGTAGCTTCCTGTGCAGCTTATATCCGGGCAGGCTCACTGTGCGGTATGGAACATGCAGAACGATACAACCGGCTCCTGAGGATAGAAGAGCAGATTGGCAGAGAAATAAGTTGACAAAATTATCTGTCTCCCATATGATTGTATCAAATGTTTAATACAATCATATGGGAGGTATTATTAGCATGCATGAAACCACAACATACGAGAAACTTTCAAAACGAGCTCTGTATTGTATGTATGCGGCAGGAATCATTACAGGCGTGATTGTCCTTGCCGTTATCGGGGCGGTCAGCTGGTTCTGGATAATTCCGGAAGATATCGAGGTGGGAAAAGGGATCGCTCTTGCACTGGCGGTACTGACGCTCATTGATGTGTTTCTAAGTCCGTATTTCAGATATCACAGATACCGTTACAGCATTAATGACAAATGTATCGATATCATCGAAGGATACATTTTTGTAAAGCGAAATATTGTGCCGATTGAACGCCTGCATAAGCTGCAGACGAAAAAAGGACCGATCGATCAGATCTTCCACGTGGCGAAAGTAGTCGTGACGACCGGCGGCGGAGACGTGACGCTGTCGTTTATTGAAGAAGAGAAAGCAGAACATATTGCGGACAGACTCAGGAAGAGGGTTAACGAGATCGCAGCCGCGCAGCGTGAAGCTCAGATAAAAGGAAAGATGCAGACGGAGCAGGAGCAGCCGGACGGGAGAGGATGAAACTAAGATGAATAAGAAAAATACAGGGCGGGAGAGAAAGTTCCGCAACCATATATCTATTATTCTGGAACAGACAGGAGCTGCGGCCGCAGCTCTTGCCGTACTCGTCATTACAGCGCTTTTTCAGAATATGGACGAGATTTCCGACACAGATCTTTCTTTTATCACAGGAAAGGGGTTTTTGATCTTTCTTGGGGTGGCGGCCATTCTGGCAGTCAGCCTGATCAGCCAGGTGCTCATCTGGGCAAGAACCTACATATCTATAGAAGAAAATGCCATTGTGATAGAGAAAGGCAGGATCAATAAAAAGAAAAATACAATCGGCATACATAATATTTCCAATATTAACCTGGAACAGAATATTTTTGAGATGCTGTTCGGGACATGTAAAGTCAAGCTGGACACAAACAGCCTGTCCACGGCAGATAGTACGGATGTAAAGATCGTGCTCAAAAAGCCGGATGCGCTTTGGTTCCAGCAGGAGATCACGAGGATACTGGAGACATACAGTGAGACAGGCACAGCGGCCGGGACATGCGGGGCCGGGCCGGAATACAGATCTTCCCCGGATGCAGATGAAACCCTAGATACAGGCGGTGATTATGATGTTCGTGCTGACATTGGAGATATTTTTCAGCATGGCGCATTTTCTGTCAATCTGATATCTGTATTCGTCTTCCTGCTTGCGCTTGTGGGAACTGTCATCAGTGCGGCTGAGATGCTAGGGCACGCTGACCTGATGAAGTCCGTGACAGGAGCGGCTGCCGGGATACTCGTAGCAGCTTTTATTGTTGTGTCAACATTGTGGGATACGGTAAAGGATTTTGTGAGATATTTCGGATTCCGGGCAAAACGCCGTGGAGACAAGATCCGTATCAGATATGGGTTTTTTAAAAAAGTAGAGTATACGATCCCTGTAGATAAGATACAGGCACTGATCGTGCGGCAGTCTTTTCTTGCCAGAATCGGCCGGCGCTATATGGCTGAGATCGTCAATGTAGGAATGGGTGACGACAAGGAAGAACGAAACTCTTTTCTCGTGCTCTACTGTACAGAAGCTGAACTCAGGAAACGGCTCCATATCCTGCTCCCGGAGTTTGAGCTTTCTGCGGAACAAAAGACAGATCCGCTTCCGGCATCTGTGTGGGCGGCATGGGCGTTTCCGGCAGCGGTATGGACGATCTGTGTGGGAGCAGCAGCCGTTTTGTTTAATGAGCTGACAGGCGGGGAGTTCCGGACGCATGTGCTGGCCGGGGCGGCAGCTCTGATCCTCCTTCCGCTTCTTGTACTGGTCTTGAAATACCGGACAGCCGGAATGGGAGCAGATGAGAGATTCCTGAAGCTCGTCCGGGGATATTTCGCAAAGCAGTATCTTTCGGTACGATACTGTGATATCCAGTACGCGGAGTTTTCACAGAACATTATCGCCCGGGCATGCGGGCTGAAGAAAGGGGAGATACATCTGCTGGCATCCTCGGCAAACACTGTCCATACGATACCCTATTTCAGGGGAGATAAAGATGAACTGATCAAAAAAGAGATGCTCAGGTACTGACTCAAATAGTTTTCCGACCTTGCTATCAGTTCTAAAAATTGTTATACTGTAACAGTTGGATTTGCTTTAGTGATATAGAAATTCAGGATACGATAAAGGGTTGAAAACTGACTGTAGAGCAACCAGGGAGGAAAATACATGAATGACTTGGAAATGTACCGGGAGCAGCTTGCGCTCTGCGATGATAAGATCATAGACGCTCTCGTGGAGCGGAACAGCATCATCGAGAAGATCATGGCTTACAAAGAGAAGTATGGTATGCCGATCCTTCAGCCGGCACAGGAGGAGAAGCAGCAGAGACAGCTTGATGAAAAACTTAAGAATAATAAATACCAGTCCGAGATCCAGGACGTGTTCCGGCGGATACTCAGGAACAGCAAACGGATTCAGGCGAGAAAGCTGTTTCCATACAATATTGTGCTCATCGGCTTTATGGGGGCCGGGAAATCTACAATTTCAGATTATCTCAGTATGGTGTTTGACATGAGACTGGTGGAGATGGACCAGGAAATCTCCGAACGCCAGGAGATGAGCATCCCGGATATTTTTGCGACATATGGGGAAGAGTACTTCCGCAATCTGGAGACAGAACTGTTAAGAGAACTTCAGACCGGCAGCAACTGCATCATATCGTGCGGCGGCGGCGCGGCCCTGCGCGAGGAAAATGTTGTGGAGATGAAGAAAAACGGAAGAGTGGTCCTTCTTACTGCAAGTCCGGAAACAATATACGAGCGTGTCAAGGACAGCAAGGACAGACCGCTGCTGGAGGGGAATAATAACGTAGATTTTATCGCGGATCTTATGGAGAAGAGACGGGAGAAATACGAAGCAGCGGCGGATGTTGTGATACAAACGGACAATAAGACGATACTTCAGATATGCGAAGAACTGATAACCAGATTGATGGAGTTGGATAAGAGATAATGTTTGAGCGTTTTTTCCCGGATGAATATGTAGCTTCAACCTATGTCATCCCTTTTGAAAAATTGTATGAACAAGGATACAGAGGAGTCATTTTTGATATCGATAATACCCTCGTGCCTCATGGCGCGCCTGCGGACGAGCGCGCGAAAAAACTGTTCCGGAGACTTGAAGATATCGGGTTTCGTTCCTGCCTGATCTCGAATAATCAGGAACCGCGTGTGAAGATGTTCAATCAGGATATCGGTACAAATTATATCTTTAATGCGCATAAACCTTCGACAAAAAACTATATCAGGGCAATGGAAATTATGGGGACTGGCCGTACAGATACGGTTTTTGTAGGAGACCAGCTCTTCACGGACGTCTGGGGAGCCAGGCGTACCGGGATACACAGCATCCTTGTGAAACCGATCCATCCCAGGGAGGAGATACAGATTGTACTCAAAAGGCGTATCGAGAAGATCGTCCTCCATTTCTATAAAAAAAGATTGAAAAAGCAAGGAAATTAGTATAGAATTATTAAATGGAGTGCCGGTAAGGCGCGCAAATCGAAGGAGGAAGATAAATGGTCGCAGCAGGAGATTTTAAAAATGGCATTACCGTTGAGATTGACGGGAATATTTATCAGATTTTGGAATTCCAGCACGTAAAACCGGGAAAGGGAGCAGCGTTTGTCAGAACAAAGCTGAAAAATATCATCAGTGGCGGCGTAGTGGAGAAGACATTCCGCCCTACTGAGAAATTCGAGAATGCACATATCGACAGAAAGGATATGCAGTACCTCTATAAAGACGGAGATCTGTATAATTTCATGGATGTTGAGACATATGATCAGATTGCACTTGACTCTGAGGTTGTCGGAGACGCTCTTAAATTCGTCAAAGAAAACGAGACAGTCAAGATCTGTTCCCACAAGGGAAATGTCTTTTCCGTAGAGCCGCCGCTTTTTGTGGAACTGGCGATCACAGAGACAGAGCCGGGATTTAAGGGAGATACTGCACAGGGAGCTACAAAGCCGGCAACTGTAGAGACGGGCGCTGTCGTTAATGTGCCTCTGTTCTGCGAAACCGGGGATGTACTCAAGATCGACACCCGTACAGGAGAGTATCTGTCGAGAGTATAACAGGAGAAACCTGAAAGACAGGCTTTCAAATTGCATGAAGGAAAGCAGAGATTCTGCCGTATCAATGATCTGACCGGTCACTGATGCGGCAGAACTTTTTGTGAAATATGCACCATTGCTTTTTAGGGTGTACTCGTCTATAATCAAGATCACATAATATTGTTCATTTATTTATCTTTAAATCATCAGGGTACATTTCGTACCGGTTTTCTCATTTAATTTAAGATGGACCGCGTTTAAGAAAGGAGAACGATGGATTACAGAGAATTCACATGCGCGGTTGAGAAGCAGATGAATCAGAAAATGACAGGAGGTGTTAAGGCAGGCCTGTATACGGCAGAAAAAAATAACGGTACAGAGCGGACGGGGATTCTTATTGAGATTCCGGGAGTCAACATCTCCCCCACGATCTATCTGGAAGAATATTACGAAAGCTATCTGGCGGGCGAATCAATCGAGACTGTCGTTGGCGACATTATCAATTTTTATAAAAATATCCGGCAGGAAAAGTCGTGGGATTGCAGTAGAGTGCTGGACTATGAGAATGTGAGAGAGCACATTGTCTTTAAGATGATAAATACTTCAAAAAACAGGAACTTCCTCTCTACGGTGCCGCATATCACATTCCTTGACCTTTCGATCGTGTTCTATGTGCTTCTGGAAGCGGCAGGAGAAGGGACTGCGGCAATGGTGATCAATGAGGACCATGCGGGGCGCTGGAAAGTGGGAAAAGACGCGCTGTGGCGGGAGGCGTTGAGAAATATAAAAAAACTGCTTCCGGCTGAGTTTTTTACCATGAATTATGCACTCAGAGAAATGCTGAAGAAAAATACAGAATCTGAAAGCGCGCCGGAGCATGAAAACCTTCTCGACGGAAACATGGATGCCAGTGACAGTATGTACATCCTGTCAAATAATCTGAGAAATTATGGTGCGGCCTGTATAGCCTATCCGCATATCCTGGAGATGATCGGAAATATTCTGCAGACAGACTTCTATGTGCTTCCGAGCAGTGTGCATGAGGTGGTGATCACGCCATGCCGGCAGGAAATAAGCTGTTCAGAGCTGGATGAAATGGTCAGAGATATTAACCGGACGCAGGTTGCGGAGGAAGAAATCTTAAGCGACCATGCATATTTGTATGAACGGAGGACTGGCAGACTCCGGATCGGAGCAGAACGCCGGGCGGGGAGGGAGGCAGGATGACACACTCTGTAAAGAGGATGATGGTTATTGCCCTCATGCTGCTGGCATCCGGCCTGTTCACATCAGGAAAGACCGTATGGGCAGAAAGAGGAGAGCAGACAGTCAGCCAGACTTTTCGCATCCGGGGAAACGGGACAGTGAAACTGACAGACCCTGATGGAACCGAGCATGTACTGGATTCCGGAGAAAAAAAGCTGACTATGGAAACAGGGACATATGTCAGGCTGGAGGCGGAAGCCCGGTCAGAAACGACAATTGCCATATCTGTCGTAAACAGTGACGGAATAGAGCTTGAGCCGTCTTCGACAGAAACCGGAACTACATATATACGGGAGATTACTGCGACACAGGCAGACAAGATCATCTATATAACCTTTGGAGCAGCATCTGCAAAAACGCAGGCAAGGGCTGCAGTTCCGGCAGCAGCCGGAGCCAGCGAACAGTTTCCGGAAAAGGGGGATAAGTTTTACGGTGCGTGTACGGTTCTCTCGGTTGACGGCGGAAACGGACATACAGTTCATGGCGTCCGCCTGGGGAATTTCACCGGTATCCTGGCAGGAGAGGGGAGCGTCAGGGCTCAGTGTGCGCAACATTCCGCAGCAGCTCCCATAGCGGGAATGAAATACAATTACACTTATACAGTCACATCTGTCAATAAACTGACAGGTAAAGTACAGGGGAGCATCTATGCAAGATCCCAGACGCAGCCGGCCGATGGCTCTGTGGACAGTGAGGGATACCTGATAGGGTATCAGGGGCTCTCTGAACTGTTTGCCGTACAGAGGGATTATAACGGGAAGCTGCGTCTGAGAAAAGTATCCGCCAACACAGGGATCACAGATGGAAATGGATGCTATGCTCTGAAAAATGCAGTATATGGAGTATATACCGACGCAGCATGCACGGACAAAGCCGCTGAGCTGAGAACGCTTGCCGACGGGACTGCCGATGAGGTAGAACTGCCGTTGGGAAGGTATTATGTCAAAGAGCTGACAGCTCCGAAAGGCTATGCCCTGGATAAAAAAGTGTACACTGCGGAAGTCAGAGCAGACACGACGATAGAAGTCCGGGCGGAGGACCAGCCGCAGAGCGCTCCCATAGGTCTGGTACTGCAGAAAAGAGATGCCCAGACGGGAAAAAATATCCCACAAGGCTCAGCGTCTCTTGAAGATGCCAGATTTGAGGTGAAATATTATGCCGGATACTATGACAGCGACCCGGCGGGAAAAGGGGCAAAGCCAGTGAGAAAGTGGGTGCTCAGAACCGATCAGTCAGGACGGATAAATCTGAAAGACTCTCAGAAAGTATCAGGAGATCCTTTTTATAAAAACTCGGCCGGAGCGAACGTACTGCCTCTGGGCACAGTTACGATACAGGAAATAAAAGCCCCCACAGGCTATCTGATAAACAGCGAAGTCTATGTAAGGAAGATCACTGCTTCCGGGAAAGCAGAAAATGTTAATACTTACCAGGCCCCGGCAGTGCCGGAAGAAGTGGTCCGGGGAGATCTGAGACTGCTTAAGTTTGCAGAGAATCCGGATAAAAACGCAGATCAGATGAAACCGTTAAAAGGAATCATTTTTGAGATTACGTCAAAGACTACCGGGGAAACTGTGGAGATTGTAACAGATGAGTATGGGGCTGCTTCTAC
Source organism: Candidatus Mediterraneibacter pullistercoris (assembly GCA_019116885.1). Classification (GTDB taxonomy): domain Bacteria; phylum Bacillota; class Clostridia; order Lachnospirales; family Lachnospiraceae; genus Mediterraneibacter; species Mediterraneibacter pullistercoris. The sequence goes on from DXAU01000051.1 coordinate 18,390, forward strand.
AGAGCAGTTAAAGAAAGACCGGGGCGGGCTTGCATATGGTACATACATTGTGCATGAGAAAAATACACCGGCGGGCCTGATGCGGATCAAAGATTTTGAAGTCACAATCTCAGGAGAAGGGCAGACGCTTTACTATATTCTTGAAGATAAGGCGATGATGTGTCCGGTACAGCTTATTAAAAAAGACAGTTCCACAGGTATGGCAATCCCGGCTGCCAATGTGAAATTCAGGCTTCTGGATGCTCAAAAAAGAAGCATCACCATGACGACATATTATCCGAAGAAACAGGTGCATGAGATATTTCAGACGGATGAGAATGGCTCATTTATACTGCCGGATATGCTGCCTGCAGGCGAGTACTACTTTCGTGAGATCGAGGCTCCAAAGGGATATCTGCTGAGCAAGGAAGATATAAGATTCACAATATCGGGAGACTATAGATGGGATACGCCTCTGGTCGTTTCTTTTGCAGATGATCCGGTCATGGGAAAGATAAACATTATCAAGACTGACGAGGAGTCCGGCGCGCCTCTTCCGGGAGCAGAGTTTAAGATTACCGCCGTTGGAGACATAGTCACTCCGGACGGTACTGTCCGCGCGCGGGATGGTGAGACGGTGTCGGAGCTCACTACTGATGAAGAGGGAAAGGCACAGTCGGAAGAATTGTTTCTGGGAACATATGCAGTCACTGAGACGAATCAGCCGGAGGGCTATGTGAGAAGCGACAGGACATGGGAAGTTACGCTTGCTTATCAAGATCAGCAGACGGAGATTGTTATGGAGAATCTTGCGATAGAAAATACCCCGACGCGCCTCACTATAGATAAAGTGGAGACAGGCTCGCAGAAACATCTGCCGGGAGTCACGTTTGAAGTGTGGCAGAAACCGGAGATAGTCCCGTCTGATCCTGAATCAGAGCTGCCTGTTCCTGGGCCGGATGAAGAAAATGAGGTGGACACAGAAGAAGAAAAACTGATGCAGACCGGGGTGAAACTAACCGGGAAAATGGTCGTTGCCACAGGAGACGACGGTACAGTAACTTTGGAACGCCTGGTTCCGGGGACATACTGCATACAGGAGACAGACACGATCCCCGGATATGTCCTGGATGATACCGTCCATGAGTTCACAGTGTCCGAGGACGGCAGAATATGTGGGAAAGCGTCAGAAACAGCAGTGATAGAAAATGATGCGACGAAAATAGTAAAGACAAGCGTACACAATATAGAAACAAAAGACCGGACGGCCGAACCGGAAATGGTACAGGCAATTGACACTGTGAGTATGACAGATCTACAGCCCGGGGCAGAATACCGGCTGAAAGGCGTGCTGATGAATAAAGATACCGGGCATCCGCTCCGTGAGAACAATGACCCTGACGGCGAGGTCTTGATGGGGGAGACAGTGTTTACAGCGGAAGCCTCTGAAATGGATGTGGAAGTGGCGTTTTCTTTTGATGCGTCAGAATTCGCAGGGTGGACGATAGCAGTGTTTGAATATTTATATCAGGAAGATATGGAGATCAGCAGCCATGAAGATCTGGCGGAGGAAATGCAGCAGATCTATATAAAGGAGCTGGAGCCGCCGCCTGAAGAGCCGGAAGAACCAGCCCAACCAGAAGAACCCAAAAAACCAGAAGAGCCAAAAAAGCCGGAAGAGCCGAAAAGGCCGGAAGAACCAAAAAAACCGGAGGAGCCGAAAAGGCCGGAAGAACCAAAAAAACCGGAGGAGCCGCCTGTGCCGCAGACCGGGGATGCATTTGATCCTCTGCCTGAAGCTGCGGTTTTCACCATCTCTGCCGCTGCTGCGCTGGCAGTCGTGATAAATCGGCGTGTGCGGAACAGACACAGAAAAAGTTGATCATGTCGCAGCATTTAGGCACTTTACATTTCGGACAATTTGTGCTAGGATAAATAAGGCTGTGAAAGGGGAGCACTGCTGTTCCCCTTCCGCAGTTGAGATGCGTCTGTAGCTCAGTGGATAGAGCAATGCCCTCCGGAGGCATGTGCAGCGGTTCGACTCCGCTCAGACGCTTTATCTTTTCTTAATATATGTCTGTATCTGCTTAGACGAAACACGGAAGTGACAACAGGAATCAAAAGCAGCAGAACAGGTAAGTCTGAGACATCCACGAGGATGTCTTTTTTGTGTCTGCGACGAGCCAAAGTCCGGGACTGCCCGAGACCTTGGCGACCGCTTACAATACCGGAATGTGTCTTTTGGCACTTCCGGTGATTTGCTTTTACGCAAATAACAAAGAGGTCATGCTCCTGCTATGGGTACAGTTCATAGAATATTGTGAGGAATGGCATGATGGCGTATCTTCTGGAAAAGTCAGCAAACTGCCAGCAAAAATGAAATAAGAGGGAAAGAAATATGGAACAGATCATGAACTATGTAAAACCGGAGCTCATCGTTGTGGCGGCTGTACTGTATTTTGTGGGGACAGGACTGAAAAAAGCTCAGGCCGTGCCGGATAAGTATATCCCGCTGATCCTTGGCGCGATAGGTATTGTGGTATGTGCAGTCTGGGTGGCAGCGACGTGCCCACTTGATACAGGCCGTGATATTGCAATGGCAATCTTTACCGCGATTGTACAGGGGACACTTGTGGCGGGACTGAGCACATATGTGAACCAGATCATTAAACAGGTGGGAAAGCCTGAATAGAAAAGACGTCAAACGCCCCGGAAAGCAACAGGCATTTCCGGGGCGGATACAATATATTCTGAGGAACAGATAACAGAAAGATTATTCCATCCGTTACTGTCTCATAAAAGATCGATCTTCTTTTTCATGATGTAATGAGTGGCGATATACTGAATGACCAGGATTAGGAGCATGAGTATCGCACTCGCTAAGAATAGCTTCGACATATAAACTGTCATCGCTGCACCTTTGGACTGGTAGAACTCATATCCTGGAAAGCAGCCCATAAGCGCCATGAGAAGCAGACTGAAGATCTGTATTACAAAACTGGTGATAAAATATGCAGCTATCGCGCAGAGCACACGGTGCCCGGGAAATAGCTGGCCGACCGCGATACAGAAATAAATCATCACTACGCTGCTTATGCAGCTGACTAGAACAAATAAATATACGAAAAGTCCAAATGAACTGATCGTCATGCCAAGTTCATTGGTCACAGAGTCCGCTATGACACTGTAGGCATCAGTCACATTCTTTCCGGTAACTAAAATGAGGATACCTGCGGCAATCACAGTCGCATCAATAACCAGGAGGATATAGCCGGATATGAGTTTCCCCCACAGATGCTGTACTCCAGAGACAGGGAGTGTCCATGAAAGATATCCTTCCCTGCTGAAGAGATTTTTATAGAACCGGAACGCAATTTGGAGCGAAGTAAATATGCCCAGTGCTGAAATAAGGACAATGTAAAGGATCATGAACAGTGCAAGAGATGTGACGAGCAGCTCTGTCGGATTATCAAAATTCAGCTTATCCATATAGAAGAAGCGTGCTGCCAGACAGATAAGAATATAGATGCCGTGGATCAGGATAAAGATCCTCGAAGCGGCCTGCAGGTCATATTTGATCAGTTTTCCTAACATTTGAATACCTCCCGGAATAAAGCGTCCACTGACTTCCCGTACTGTGTACGGATCTCATCGGCTGTCGCGTTCAAAGTGAGTTGCCCGTTCTGCAGGAACAGGACACGGTCCAGCACATTTTCGATGTCTGAGATCAGATGTGTGGATATCAGAACAGTCGCATTATCACTGTAGTTTGTCAGTATCGTCTGAAGGATATAATCTCTGGCAGCAGGATCTACTCCGCCGATCGGTTCGTCGAGAATATACAGATCGGCGTCCCTGCTCATAACGAGCACCAACTGTACTTTTTCTTTTGCTCCTTTTGAAAGTGCGCTTAGTCGTTTGCTTCTGTCTATCTCCAGTGTATCAAGCATTTTCGCGGCCCGTTCCATACTGAAATTGCGGTAGAAATCGGCATAATATGCGAGCATGTCTTTTACCCGCATGTATTCGTTGAAAAAGCTGCGGTCGGGCAGATAGGAAACGATTTTTTTCGTGGCGGTTCCCGGAGCCAGTCCGTTAATCATAATGTGCCCGTCGGTGGGATTGAGCAATCCGTTTGCAAGCTTGATAAGCGTAGTTTTTCCACTGCCGTTCGGGCCGAGCAGGCCTACAATCTGTCCTCGTTCGAGTGAAAACGTCACATTTGAAAGTGCAAAAAAGCTGCCGTATTTTTTCGTCAGCCGTTGACATTCAAGAATCGGTCTCATGATCTTCCCCCTTTAATGTGTCCTGTATCAGTTCCAGTGTATCTGTGTCAGAAAATCCCAGATCATGCATCTGGCTGAAAAATTGACGGATATGTGCGTGCGCGAGCTCGGATCGCATCTTCTGTATCATGGAAGCGTCGTCTGTAATAAAACGCCCGCTTGTCCGCTGGGAATATACGAGTCCGAAGCGCTCCAGCTCAGAAAGGGCTTTCTGCATTGTGTTCGGATTCACTGAGGCTTCCACGGCAAGATCGCGGACAGAGGGGAGTTTATCCCCTGGCTGATATACACCGGATATGATGTTCTGCTGTATACGTTCCATCAACTGCAGATAGATAGGACGGTCGTTATCCAGATCCCATGGCATTCGATCACCTCGTATTCTTTTTTTGAGGGAACTGCCTCTGGCAGTTCCCTGCAGAACGGGGATGTCCCCGTTCTGCAACTGTACTATTAATATAATACAATGATATATTTGTTAAAGGGAAATGTCAAGATGGTTTTCGTTTTCTTTGATGATGGTTTCTTTCATGTCCGGGTCGAACACGCCTTTCCGGAGCATTTCGATCTCATATTTATAAGGAGCGTAAGATTTCTTCGGTGAGGCAGGAGAGGGAATGTAAGGGGTTTCCAGTATCTTCGGGATCTCTTCAAAATCAGGATGATGGACGATATAATTAAGCGCGTCAAAGCCGATCGCTCCAAAGCCGATATTCTCATGACGGTCTTTTGCAGCTCCCGGGACATTTTTGCTGTCATTAATATGAAATACCGCGATCTGGTCTTTTCCTATTATCCGGTCGAACTCATCCATAACATCATCAAAATGGTGAATAATATCATACCCGCTGTCACTTGTGTGGCAGGTGTCGAAACATACTCTCAGTTTCCCGCTGCATTTTACTCCGTCATAGATGCGGGCCAGTTCCTCAAAAGAACGGCCGATTTCAGAGCCTTTTCCCGCCATAGTCTCAAGTGCGATAAAGCAGTCGGTATCCGGAGTCAGAACTTCGTTCAGGCCTTCGATGATCCGGGCGGTGCCGGCCTCGGCCCCGGCGCCTACGTGTGCTCCGGGATGAAGGATAAGTGTGCGGCTCCTGCATCTGATCGTCCGGTCGATCTCTTTGGCGAGAAATTCTACAGCGAGAGAGAACGTTTCCGGTTTCACGGAATTTCCCAGATTAATGATGTACGGCGCGTGGACGATGATGTCATTGATTCCGTGTTCTTTCATATATTCCCAGGCAGGCTCGATATTCAGCTCGCTTATATCTTTCCGCCTTGTATTCTGGGGTGCGCCGGTGTAAAACATAAAAGTATCGGCACCGTAAGAGACTGCTTCCTTTGCTGAGCCAAGAAGCATCTCTTTACCGCTCATGCCGACATGTGAACCTATTATCATAACAGATCTCCTTTTCTTATATTGAATCGGATTCATTATAAAATAAATCAATAAATTTCACAAGCTGGCAGATCCGTGTTTATCGGAGAGAACAGACAAACACGAATTTCCAACGAAAACTTGCCGTCCTCATCTATACATGGTAGAATATTTTTCATACGGATAAAGAGGAGTGTGGAAAGATTTGAAGACTTTACTGGAGCTGATTACAATAGAGATGGAAGAGGCGTTTTCAAAAGCCGGGTATGACAAAGAGCTGGCGAAAGTGACTCTTTCCAACCGTCCGGACCTGTGCGAATACCAGTGCAACGGAGCCATGGCGGGAGCGAAGAAATATAAGAAAGCGCCGTTTATGATTGCGGAAGACGTGGCGCCGTATCTGAAAGACAGTGCATATTTTGAGATGGTGGATGTCGTGAAGCCGGGCTTTATCAACCTGAAGCTGTCCAAAGAGAGCGTGGCGTCCTATCTGAATGATATGGCATCGGAAGAGAAACTCGGCGTTGAAGAGGAAAAGGCGCCGAAGACCATTATGATTGATTACGGCGGGCCGAATGTGGCGAAGCCGCTCCACGTGGGACATCTGCGTTCCGCGATTATCGGAGAGAGTGTGAAAAGAATCCTGCGATATAAAGGAAACAACGTGATCGGGGATATCCATCTGGGAGACTGGGGATATCAGATGGGACTCATCATTACTGAGCTTAAGAAACGCCAGCCGGACCTGCCTTACTTTGACGAGTCATACGCGGGAGACTATCCGGCGGAAGCTCCTTTTACGATCGGAGAGCTTGAAGAGATCTATCCGACCGCAAGCGCATATGCGAAAGAGCACGAAGATTACAGGGAAGAAGCATTACATGCCACCTATCTGCTGCAGAACGGATACAGAGGATACCGGGCGATCTGGAACCACATCATGAATGTGTCTGTCTCTGATCTCAAGAAGAACTATGAGAAACTGAATGTAGAGTTCGATCTCTGGAAAGGTGAGGCGGATGCGCAGAAGTACATTCCTGACATGGTGCAGATGTTAAAGGACGAAGGGTATGCGCGCTATGATGAGGGAGCCCTTGTTGTAGATGTGCAGGAGGAGGCGGATAAAAAAGAAGTTCCGCCGTGCATGATCTTGAAATCTGACGGGGCGGCTCTGTATGATACGACGGATCTTGCGACCCTTGTAGAGAGAGAAGAAGATTATAAGCCTGATGAAGTTATCTATGTGGTGGACAAGCGTCAGGAACTGCATTTTACCCAGGTATTCCGCTGCGCAAAGAAGACAGGCATCGTGCGTCCTGACACGAGGCTTAAATTCCTCGGCTTCGGTACGATGAACGGAAAGGATGGAAAGCCGTTCAAGACCCGCGAGGGCGGAGTGATGCGTCTCGAAAACCTGATCCGCGAGATCAACGAGGAGATGTACCGGAAGATCATGGATAACCGGACGGTGGAGGCGGAAGAGGCGGAGCGCACTTCCCAGATCGTAGGTCTGGCCGCGATCAAATACGGGGACCTCTCCAACCAGGCATCCAAAGATTATGTGTTCGATGTGGACAGATTCACATCATTTGAGGGAAATACAGGACCGTACATCCTCTATACGATCGTGCGTATCAAGTCCATCCTGAACAAATATCAGGAAAACGGCGGCGCCGCGAAAGATCTTAAGATACTTCCGGCAGTAAACGAGTATGAGAAAGCACTCATGCTGCAGGCACTCAAATTTAATGACGTGTTTGATGCAGTGTATGAGGAGACAGCGCCTCACAAGCTCTGCGCATACATTTATGAGCTTGCCAACGAGTTTAATAAATTCTACCATGAGACAAAGATTCTGTCAGAGGAGGATGAAGAGAAGAAATCCGGATATATCGCGCTTCTCGTGCTGACAAGACGTGTGCTTGAGACGTGCATTGATCTGCTCGGTTTCGAGGCGCCGGAAAGGATGTAATCAGATCATGACGGAGAAACTTTTTTATCAGGACAGCCATCTCGCAGAGTTTGAGGCGGAAGTGATCTCATGCGAACCGGCCGGAGCAGACTTTGATGAATCCGGAAAGGGACAGCCTCATCTGTGGGCGGCAGAACTGGACCGCACAGCTTTCTTTCCGGAGGGCGGCGGCCAGTATGCGGATACCGGTGTGCTGGGCGGTGTCCGGGTTGTGGATGTGCAGGAAAAGGAAGACCGTATCCTGCATCTGCTGGATGCACCGCTTGAGCCGGGGATTCGTGTGGCCGGAATGATTGACCGGGAAGAACGGTTTATGAAGATGCAGCAGCACAGCGGTGAGCATATTGTGTCGGGGCTTGTCAATTCCCGGTTCGGATATCATAATGTGGGGTTCCATCTTGGAAGCGAAGACTGCACGATGGATTTTGACGGGGAACTGACGAAAGAACAGCTTTCGGAGATCGAGCGCGAGGCGAACCGTGCTGTGTGGAAGAATCTTGAGATACAGACGCTATATCCGTCGAAAGAAGAGCTGGCGGAAATGGAATACAGAAGTAAGATCGAGATTGAAGGACAGGTGCGGATCATCGTGGTACCCGGATATGATGTGTGCGCGTGCTGTGCGCCCCATGTGTCCCGTACCGGTGAGATCGGTGTGATTAAACTGACGCATGTGCAGCGGTACAAGGGAGGCTCCAGGGTGACGATGCTCTGCGGAGTCCGCGCGCTTGCGGACTATGCGGAGAAACAGGAGCAGGCAGGAGAGATTTCCGCTCTTCTGTGCGCGAAAGAAAACGAGATTGCAGAGTCCGTACAGCGTCTGAAAGACGAGGCAAATGCCCTGAAATATGCGCTTGTTGAGAAAGAGAAAAAGCTGATTGCCGCAAAGACTGAGCTGATTCCAAAGGATGGAAAGCCTGTCTGCGTTTTTGCTGAAGATGTAGAAGGTGACTCCATGCGCATTCTTATGAATCTTGTGCTGGAAGCCGGGCATGGTTTGTGCGCGGTATTCCACGGGAATGACAACGATGGATACCGGTATGTGATTGGCAGCAGAGAACAGGATGGCCGGATAATAAATATGCGCGGCTTTGCGAAAGAATTCAACGCTGCGTTCAACGGGCGCGGCGGCGGAAAGCCTGAAATGGTGCAGGGAACGGCACGCGGAAGTAAGGAAGAGATGCGCGCATGGATACTTGAGAAAGCGGGTGAAATATCATGAATCAGATTCGCAGAAAAAGTCCATTCTGGAGCATGGCAGGCCCTATGTTCGGATATCTGGCAATTCAGTTTGCAGTTCAGGTTGCAGCACAGTTTATAATCGAGGCGCCCTATATCATACGGGCATATCCGGAACTGCTCCGTAAGGTGAGGGAGACAGCTCCTACGCTGCAGGAATTTCTGGATTTGTATATGCAGATGCTTGAACCGGCGTTTGAGACGATCGCACGATATCAGATCGAGATCCTGTCACTCTCTGCGCTTGGGACGATCATTATGACAGGGATACTTTTTTACCGGGACCGGAAACTGGAACAGCAGGCTGGTATCTGCCTTCCGGATAAGGCTCCGTTATCGAAATACTGGACAGTGTTCGTATTCGGGATCGCCGGCGGCATTGCGGCTACATGCCTGATGGCAATGGCTCAGATTGCGTTCTATGACGAGAGATATCAGCAGACTGCGCAGATCGCGTATTCGGCGGGGCTTCCGGTTCAGATCATCGGACTTGGAATCATTGTTCCTGTTGCGGAAGAGCTGATGTTCCGGGGGATACTCCATAAACGGTTCAGAGAACGGCAGCCATTCTGGTATTCTGCAGTCTGCTCGGCGTTGCTTTTTGCGTTTATACATTCCAGCACAACTCAGCTGATCTATACTTTTCTGCTGGGTATACTGCTTTCTTATCTGTATGAGAAGTTTGGTTCTCTCAGAGCGCCGATACTGCTCCATATACTGCTCAACACAGGTTCTGTTGTCTTTACCCAGGCAGGTTTGTTCAGCTGGCTTGCGGCTGATCCGATGCGTATGGCGGGAGCGGTCATTGCCGGGGCGTTTATCTGCTCGGTAATGTTCGTGCTGGTCCAGAGGATGCCGGGCAGTGTAAAATCGGAAGAAGCGTCAGATGATTCTAATCCGTCAGATATGTTTTAACAAAAAAACAATTTAAAATTGTGTGTGGCAGAAGAACCCTTCTGCCACATTTTTTGCCTTTATAAAGAAAGAGGATTATGGAATTATAGGAGTGATCCATGATATCAGGAATATTTACTGATAATAAGAACAGTGCTAATTTTCAGAATAAAAATAAATAATTATTAAATTTTCAAATTATCTGACAATTAGAAATGATTTCTTGTTTACAAACTAAAAAAAATCATGTATAGTCATTTCCATAAAAGACAAAGGAGAGGACAGCGATCATGAGAAGAGCAAAAGAAGCCCCACAGGGGATGTACCGTGAAAGTTTTGAACACGACAACTGCGGCATCGGAGCGATCGTAAATATTAAGGGTGTGAAGAGCCACAGTACAGTTGCCGGAGCGCTTAAGATCGTAGAGCATCTGGAGCACAGAGCCGGAAAGGATGCGGAAGGGAAGACCGGAGACGGCGTCGGTATCCTCTTACAGGTATCGCACAAGTTCTTCCAGAAAGTCTGTAAGCCGCTAAGTATTGATCTGAAAGGAGAAAGGGATTACGGAGTCGGAATGTTCTTTCTGCCCCAGGATGAGCTGAAACGCAATCAGGCGAAGAATATATTTGAAGTCATTGTCAAGAAAGAGGGCTTAAACTTCCTCGGATGGAGAGAAGTGCCGGTACATCCGGAAGTGCTCGGAAAGACAGCGGTTGACTGTATGCCGTGTATTATGCAGGCGTTTATCGAACGTCCGGAGAAGATACAGAAAGGGATTGATTTCGACCGGAGCCTCTATGTAGTAAGACGCGTGTTCGAGCAGAGCAGCGATGATACATATGTGGTTTCCCTTTCCAGCCGGACGATCGTCTATAAGGGAATGTTCCTTGTGGGACAGCTCCGCCAGTTTTTCGGCGATCTGCAGGATGAGGATTACGAGTCCGCCATTGCGATGGTACACTCCCGTTTCAGCACGAACACGGCTCCGAGCTGGCAGAGAGCACATCCGAACCGCTTCATTGTGCACAACGGAGAGATCAATACGATTCGCGGCAACGCAGACAAGATGCGCGCCCGGGAAGAGACGATGGAAGCAGGGAAGCTCAAAGGCGAGCTGCACAAGGTGCTTCCGGCGATCAACACATCCGGATCAGACTCCGCCATGCTTGATAACGCACTGGAGTTCATGGTGATGAGCGGCATGGAGCTTCCGCTGGCGGTAATGATCGCGATTCCGGAACCGTGGGTGAACAACCGGAGTATGTCCCAGAATAAGAAAGATTTCTATCAGTATTATGCAACGATGATGGAGCCCTGGGACGGTCCGGCTTCGATCCTGTTCTCTGACGGAGACGTGATGGGGGCAGTGCTCGACCGGAACGGTCTGCGTCCGTCGAGATATTATATCACGGATGATGACAATCTGATCCTTTCCTCGGAGGTGGGAGTGCTTGATATTGATCCATCCAGGATCCTTGTGAAAGAGCGTCTGCATCCGGGCAAGATGCTCCTGGTTGATACAGTGGCAGGTAGGGTCATTGACGACGAGGAACTGAAAGAAAAATATGCGAACGAGGAGCCTTACGGCGAGTGGCTTGACAGTAATCTGATCCAGCTCAAAGATCTGCCGATACCGAACAAAGATATCCCGAAATACACGAAAGAAGAGTGTACCCGCATGCAGAAAGCATTCGGATACGCATATGAAGATGTCAGGTCGTCGATCCTTACGATGGCAAAGAGCGGCGGAGAAGGAATTGCTGCCATGGGTATCGATACTCCTCTTTCGGTTCTGTCAAAGAAAAGGCAGCCGTTGTTTGGGTATTTCAAACAGTTATTCGCACAGGTGACAAATCCGCCGATTGACGCGATCCGGGAGGAGATCGTGACTTCCACTGCGATCTATGTGGGGAAAGACGGAAATCTGCTGGAGAAGAAAGAAGAGAACTGCCAGATGCTCCGTGTAAACAACCCGATTCTGACCAATACAGATCTCTTAAAGATCAAGGATATGAAGGTAGAGGGATTCAAAGTCGCAGAGATCCCGATCACTTATTATAAGAACACAAGCCTTGAGAAAGCGATCGAATATCTTTTCGTTGAGGTCGACAGGGTGATCCGGGGCGGAGCCAATATCCTGATCCTGACTGACCGTGACGTGGACGAGTATCATGTGGCGATCCCGTCGCTTCTGGCGGTATCCGGACTGCAGCAGCATCTGGTGCGCACGAAGAAGAGAACGTCCGTGGCGATGATCCTGGAGAGTGGTGAACCCAGGGAGGTACACGATTTTGCGACGCTGTTGGGTTACGGCGCCTGTGCGATCAACCCGTATCTGGCACATGAATCCATCCGTCAGCTCATCGAATCCAGACTGCTCCACAAAGATTACTATGCGGCAGTGGATGACTACAACAGTGCGGTGATCCATGGTATCGTAAAGATTGCATCCAAGATGGGTATTTCCACGATCCAGTCTTACCAGGGCGCGAAAATCTTTGAGGCGATCGGCCTGAAAAAGGAATTTATCGACCGGTACTTTACGGATACAGTGAGCCGTGTGGGCGGTATCGGCATCGAAGAGATTGCGGAAGATTACACATCATTCCATACGCAGGCATTTGATCCGCTCGGGCTTGACGGAGATATGACCCTTGACAGTGTGGGACGCCACAAATATAAGAGCGGGGGAGAGGAGCATCTCTACAATCCGCAGACAATCCACATGCTTCAGCAGTCCACCAGACGGGGCGATTATGAGATGTTTAAGCAGTACACGAAGATGGTGGATGAAGAGGGCGAGAAGGTCAACTTAAGAGGACAGCTTGACTTCAACTATCCGAAGAAAGGTGTTCCGGTCGAGGAAGTGGAGAGTGTGGATTCCATTGTGACCAGATTCAAGACGGGCGCTATGTCCTACGGTTCCATTTCCAAGGAAGCCCACGAGACGCTGGCGATTGCTATGAACCGTCTCCACGGAAAATCCAACTCCGGAGAGGGCGGTGAAGACATCGAGAGACTGGATACAGACCGCTGCTCCGCGATCAAGCAGGTGGCATCCGGACGTTTCGGCGTGACTTCCAGATATCTGGTGAGCGCCCAGGAGATCCAGATCAAGATGGCGCAGGGCGCGAAGCCGGGAGAGGGCGGACATCTGCCGGGCGGCAAAGTCTATCCGTGGATCGCGAAGACCCGCCACTCGACACCGGGTGTGAGCCTGATCTCACCGCCGCCGCACCACGATATCTATTCTATTGAGGATCTTGCGCAGCTTATTTACGACTGTAAAAACGCAAACAAAAATGCAAGGATCTCCGTGAAACTGGTGTCCGAGGCAGGCGTTGGAACAGTGGCCGCAGGTGTGGCAAAGGCCGGCGCAGGCGTGATCCTGATCTCCGGATATGACGGCGGAACAGGAGCGGCTCCAAGAAGTTCGATCCAGAACGCCGGACTTCCCTGGGAGATGGGGCTTGCCGAAACACACCAGACGCTGATCCAGAACGGTCTTCGAGAGCGCGTGCGCATCGAGACAGACGGCAAGCTTATGAGCGGAAGAGATGTTGCGATCGCAGCGCTGCTTGGAGCAGAGGAGTTCGGATTTGCTACGGCTCCACTGGTGACCATGGGGTGCGTCATGATGCGTGTCTGCAATCTGGATACCTGTCCGGTGGGCGTGGCGACGCAGAACCCGGAGCTGAGGAAACTCTTCACGGGCAAGCCGGAATATGTGGTCAACTTTATGCGCTTCATTGCAGAAGAGTTAAGAGAATATATGGCAAAGCTGGGTGTGCGTACAGTAGATGAGCTGGTCGGACGCACAGACCTTCTGAAAGTGAAAGACGAGCCCACTTCTGACCGTGCGGCGGCACTGGATCTCTCCGGCGTGCTGTACAATCCGTATGCGAAGCAGAAGAAAGGCATGATCTTTAATCCAAAGAAAGTGTATGACTTTGAGCTGGAGAAAACACTGGATGAGAAAGTGCTTGTAAAACAGCTCCTTCCGGCTCTTGAAAAAGGCCAGAAGAGAGGGGTGGAAATCGACGTAACGAACACGGACCGTACATTCGGTACAATCTTCGGTTCCGAGATCACGAGAAGATATCCGGACGGGCTGGAGGACGACAGCTTTGTGATCAAATGTAAGGGCGCGGGCGGACAGAGTTTCGGTGCGTTTATCCCGAAAGGACTGACGCTGGAGCTTGTCGGAGACAGCAACGATTACTTTGGGAAAGGGCTCTCCGGCGGCAAGCTTGTCGTATGCCCGCCCAACGGAACGAAGTTTAAATCCGATGAAAACATTATTATAGGAAATGTCGGCTTCTACGGGGCAACGAGCGGCAAGGCGTATGTGGGCGGAGTCGCAGGCGAGAGGTTCTGTGTAAGAAATTCCGGTGTGCGCGCTGTAGTCGAGGGCGTGGGCGACCACGGCTGCGAATACATGACCGGCGGATGCGTTGTTGTCCTCGGCAAAGTCGGTAAGAACTTTGCGGCAGGAATGAGCGGTGGTATCGCCTATGTCCTTGATATGGACAGCACACTCTACACGAGAGTCAACAAAGCGATGGTAAAGATCCGCCGTGTGACAGATAAGTACGATGTGCAGGAGTTAAAGGGCATGATTCAGGAGCATGTGTCGTACACCAATTCCGAAGTCGGAAAGCGCATACTGGATCATTTTGAAGAATATCTTCCGAAGTTTAAGAAGATCATCCCGGAAGATTACGAGAAGATGATGGCAGCGATCATCCAGATGGAAGAAAAAGGCTTAAGCAGAGAGAAAGCCCAGATCGAAGCATTCAACAAGATCAAAAACGGAAGATAGGAGGCGTAAAAAAGTGGGAAAACCGACAGGATTTATGGATTATGCAAGAAAAGACAAAACAGCGGAACAGCCGCTTGAGAGAATTAAGCATTTCAATGAGTTCTACACGCCGCTTCCGAAAGAAGAGCAGGAACTGCAGGGGGCGCGGTGCATGGCCTGCGGCGTGCCGTTCTGCCAGTCAGGACAGAATCTGATGGGAATGGCCAGCGGCTGTCCTCTGCACAACCTTGTGCCGGAGTGGAATGATCTGATTTACAACGGCAACTGGGAGGAAGCTTACTACCGCCTGGCAAAGACGAACAACTTCCCGGAGTTTACCTCCCGGGTATGTCCGGCGCTCTGTGAGAATGCATGTACGTGCGGGCTCAATCAGGAGCCGGTGGCGTCCAAGAGCAACGAGTATGCCATCATTGAAAATGCCTATGAGATGGGGTACGCAAAAGCCCGTCCGCCGAAAGTGCGCACCGGGAAGAAGGTTGCTGTCATCGGCTCCGGCCCGTCCGGGCTGGCGGCGGCGGATCTCCTCAACAGAAGGGGACATTCTGTCACTGTGTTTGAGCGGGAGGATAAACCGGGAGGACTGCTCCGTTACGGTATCCCGAATATGAAACTGGAGAAGCAGTACATTGACAGAAAGTTAAAGGTCATGGAGGAAGAGGGCGTTGAGTTCCGTGTGAACTGCAATGTGGGAAAGGATGTAAAGCCCGCTCAGCTCCTGAAAGAATATGACCGCATTGTCCTTGCCTGCGGTGCGTCACATCCCCGTGACATCAAGGCTCCGGGGCGGGATGCAGAGGGGATTTACTTTGCGGTGGATTTCCTGAAGTCCACGACAAAAGCCCTGTGGGCGAATGATATGAAATTAAAAGACGGCTCTTACATCTCTGCAAAAGGGAAAAATGTCATTGTCATCGGAGGCGGAGATACAGGAAATGACTGTGTGGGAACTTCCATCCGCCACGGCGCGAAGTCTGTGCTGCAGCTTGAGATGATGCCGAAAGCGCCGGATGAAAGAACAGAGACGAATCCGTGGCCGGAGTGGCCGAGAGTGTGCAAGACGGACTATGGCCAGCAGGAGGCGGCCGCTGTATTCGGGCACGATCCCCGGGTATACCAGACGACGGTCAAAGAGTTTGTGAAAGATAAGAAAGGGAAACTGTGCAAAGCCGTACTTATCAAGCTGGAGAGCAAAAAGGATGAGAAGACCGGAAGGATGTATATGGCAGAGATCCCCGGCAGCGAGTATACGGCAGATGCGGATCTTGTCCTGATTGCAGCGGGATTTCTCGGAAGCGAGGAGTATGTTACGAAATCGTTCGGCGTGGAAGTTGACGGGCGGACGAACGTAAAAACTGAGCCTGGAAAATACGCGACAAATGTAAAACATGTATTTACCGCAGGTGATATGCACAGAGGACAGTCGCTGGTTGTGTGGGCAATCCGCGAGGGGCGCGAGGCGGCGAGAGAAGTCGATGAAAGCCTGATGGGATATACGAATCTGAACTGTTACTGATTCTGTGAATAGTTTTTGAAATTTGTTGAAAATCGTACGATTCTGCTGTATTATAGAAAGAAGTGAAAACAGATGCAAATTTGATTACGAAAGGTGTAAAAATGAGGTATAGAAGAGTACGCGGCGCGTTCATCGCGGCAGCCCTTATCTGCTCGCTTGCAGTGACGCCGGCATATGCAGCGCCCGGAGATTCGATAGAGAGTCTCCAGGACGAGCAGTCAGATCTCGAGAGTCAGAAGTCGGCTGCGCAGAGTGAACTAAGCAGTCTGCAGTCGCAGTTGGAATCTCTTATGTCGAAAGCCGCTGAACTGGAGAAACAGCTTATTGCAAAAGGTCAGGAGATCAGCCAGGCGCAAAAGGATCTGACAGCAGCGGAAGAGAAACGCCAGACTCAGTATGATGCGATGAAACTCCGCATCAAGTATGTCTATGAGTCAGGCGGAGATGCTGCCGCTATAGAGAAGATACTGTCCTCAGGAGATATTACAAGTATCCTGACGCAGGCAGAGTATTCCCAGAAAGTGCATGAATATGACAGAGCGCAGCTCCAGGCATATGCCGAGACAGTCCAGAAGATATCAGAGCTTGAACAGACGCTCAAAACAGAAATGGCAAATCTGGAGAAGCTTGAAGTTCAGTATCAGGAACAGCAGGAGGAATTAAATACAACGATTTCATCCAAACAGGATGAGATATCTGATCTTGACGGCATGCTTCAGGAAGCTGCCAGAAAGATTCTCGAAGAACGGCAGCGCCAGGCTGAAGAAGAACAGGCGGCAGCTGAGAGCGAGGAACAGACTGCGGAGAGTGATGATGCGGATGCGTCGGATCAAAGCGAAACAGATACTGCTGCGAATGAAGCTGGTGAAAGCGGAACCTCAGATAACAGCAGTGATACAGATGGCGGAAACTCATCGGAACCTCCGGCATATGATTCATCCGCAGGAAACTCGGCGGTTTCACGCGCATACAGCCAGCTCGGCAAGCCATATGCGTGGGGCGCGGCCGGTCCTGACAGTTTTGACTGCTCAGGCCTTGTGAGCTATGCTCTGACAGGAAACTATGTACATACGTGGACTACAACAGACTTTATGACATGGACGCAAGTGAGTGATCCACAGCCCGGCGACATCTGCACAAGCGCAACGCACTGCGGTATTTATATAGGAAACGGGCAGATGATCCACGCGCCGCAGACAGGCGACGTCGTCAAGATCAGCCCTGTTCACAGCGGAATGATCTATGTGCGATATTAAACTGTGGAATAATGACCTAATCGAACAGAAAAGAAAGAAAAAAAGTAAGAACAGAGCTCCTGCAGTATTATCTGCGGGGGCTTTTTCTGCGTGGGCGACGAGCCAAAGTCTGGGCTTGCCCGAGACCTTGGCGACCGCTTACAATCCCGGAACGTGCCTTTTGGCGCTTCCGGTGATTGTCGTGCAAATAGCATGTCTGCCCCATGTGGAAACATATGTAGTGAAATATTACAAAAATGTTAAAAAACTATTGAAATTTCTGATGAAATTTATTATAATCTATTACGAGTTACGGTTACGGAAGATAAATTCCCTGCAGAAATGATTTTTTGACATTTTTATGTTGAAAAACATGAATTTCTGTTGTATGATGCATATATGTGGGGATATAGATAATATAATAGGGAAAGGTGAAGAGATGAGATTAAGAAGAGTACATAGTGCATTGATTGCTACAGCCCTGATTTGTTCAATGGCAGTGACTCCGGTACTGGCTGCACCTGAAACATTGGAGGATCTGCAGAATCAGCAGCAAGAACTTGAAAATCAGAAGTCAAGCGCTCAAAGCGAGCTGAGCAGTCTCCAGTCACAGCTGGACACTTTGGTGTCAAAAATTGCTGATTTAGAAGAACAGCTCATTGCCAAAGGTGAGGAGATCATTCAGGCAGAAGAGGATCTGAAAGTCGCTCAGCAGAAGAAAGACGAGCAGTATGAAGCTATGAAGCTCCGTATCAAATATATGTACGAGGCGGGCAGCGGAACTGCGACGATGGAAAAGGTGATGTCTTCCGGCGATATTTCGAGTATGCTGACGCAGGCTGAGTATTCTCAGCAAGTACATGAATATGATCGTGCACAGCTCCAGGAATATGCAAATACAGTTCAGGAAATCGAAGAGCTGCAGCAGACGCTTGAGACAGAGATGGCTAATCTGGAAAGTCTCGAAGCTCAGTATCAGAGCCAGCAAGAAGAACTGAATGCGACGATTTCTTCCAAGGAGGCTCAGATATCTGATCTGGATGGAATGATCCAGGAAGCAGCAAGAAAAGTCCAGGCAGAACAGGAACGTCAGGAAGAAGAAAGACGGAGACGGGAAGCAGAGGCGGCAGCAGCGGCTCAGGCGGCAGCGGCAGCGGCTGAAGAGCAGAACAGTGAAACCACTACTGAAACTACAGTGGAGAATTCTAACGAAAGTACAGGGAACACATCAAGTGCGCCGGAATATAATGCTTCTACCGGAAATGCAATTGTTGATCGTGCATACAGCAAACTGGGATGCCCTTATGTATGGGGCGCAGTCGGACCGAGTACTTTCGACTGTTCAGGTCTTGTAAGCTACTGTATATCAGGAAGCTATACACGCCTTGGAACAACGACCACATTTATGGGATGGACGAGAGTAAGCGATCCACAACCGGGTGATATCTGTACAAGTGCAACGCATTGCGGTATATACATAGGCGGCGGCCAGATGATACATGCTCCGCACAGTGGAGATGTTGTTAAAGTCGGACCTGTCCAGAGCAACATGATCTATGTTCGTTACTAGATAATTAAATAAAAACAGGACAACCCCTGCAGCATTTGCTGCAGGGGTTTTTGTGTCTGTCTGCCGTATGTATATATAAAAAACTGTGTCAATATACGGTCTGTCTTGTCAGACAGACCGTATCTGTGATAAAATAAAAAAGACTTTTCAGAAAGGACAGATGAGATGAAACAGGGGTTGATCCATATCTACTGCGGAGACGGAAAAGGAAAGACGTCGGCGGCGACAGGACTGGCAGTCCGCGCGGCAGGATGCGGCAGAAAAGTGCTTTTTGTCCGGTTTCTCAAAAATGAGGAGTCGGGAGAGCTTAAGATTCTGGATGAGGTTCCGGAGATCAGCGTTGTCCATCTGGAAAGATCATACGGTTTTTTCAATACGCTTTCTGAGCGTGAGAAAGAGGAAGTCCGCCATATGTATGGAAAAGTGTGGAGCAGTATCCCGGAGATGACAGCCGGGGGAACTTACGATATCCTTGTCATGGATGAATTCATGGCAGCATACAGGTATGGACTGATCCCACAGGAAGAGGCGCTTGCTTTTCTGCAGGAGAAACCGGAAAGTCTGGAGGTTGTTCTGACAGGACGAGATCCGGACGAAAAGCTTGTGGAACTGGCAGATTATGTGTCGGAGATCCGCAAGATAAAGCATCCCTTTGACCGGGGGATCCGGGCGAGAAGAGGGATAGAGTACTAGTACGACGCCCGAATGGATTACCGGGCGCTGTACAAAGCCAGATCCGGCATACATTTAAAAGAACCAGTCTGCACTGAGAGAAAAGATGAAAGACTGTCAGGTGAGCGGACTGCGAGGAAGTCAGGTGAAAATCCTGCACAATACCCGTTGCTGTATTGGCGGAGCGGTGTCTCGATCAGAGCCACTGGGGCAGATGCCCTGGGAAGGCAGAGATACCTGTGATGATGCCTAAGTCAGAATATTCACTTTTAAATGGATCTGGGGATTACGGGAATATAATCATAAGGAGAAAGAAAATGCCAAAAAAACAGAAAATCTTACTTGGGGCATACATCGCATTTATCGCGCTGTTTGCCGTCGCACCTGCATCCAATGCGATGCACATCATGGAAGGCTACCTGCCTGCAGGCTACTGTGTGGCGTGGGGAGTCATCTGCCTGCCGTTTCTGATCGCAGGGTTTATTTCACTGAGAAACAGAGTAAAAGAAAACAGAAGGAACCTCATACTGATTGCTATGTCAGGGGCGTTTATATTCGTGATCTCATCGCTGAAGATCCCGTCCGTGACAGGAAGCTGCTCCCATATGACGGGGACAGGACTCGGAGCGATGCTGTTCGGGCCTGCCGCAGTCAGCGTGCTGGGGATCATCGTCCTGATCTTTCAGGCTGTGCTGCTTGCGCACGGCGGCCTGACCACGCTTGGAGCCAACACATTTTCCATGGCAGTCGCAGGTCCGCTTGTTTCTTTTGGTATCTATAAATTGTGTCAGTCTGTAAGGGTCAACCGCCGGGTCAGTGTATTCCTGGCCGCATTTCTGGGCGATATTTTTACATACTGTGTGACAAGTGTACAGCTTGCTCTTGCCTACCCGTCGGAGGCGGGCGGCGTGGCGGCTTCTGCGGTGAAGTTTTTAGGCGTGTTTGCACCAACACAGCTGCCGCTTGCCGTCATTGAGGGAATCCTTACAGTGGTCATTGTAATAGGCCTTGAGACTTATGCGAAACCTGAGCTTAGGAGCATTGGATTCTTAAGCAGAAGAAAGGAGGCGCAGGAACAATGACAAAAAATACAAAAACTGTTGTTATACTGCTCGTCATTGCGGTTCTGATCGCCGTTATTCCGGTAGCTGTCTTAAAAGGAGCACAGTTTGGCGGTTCGGATGATGCGGGGAGTGTGATGGTGGAAGAGATCCACGGAGAGTATGAGCCGTGGTTTACGCCTGTTCTTGAGACAGCGCTTGGCGGTGAACTGCCCGGGGAGCTGGAAAGCCTGCTCTTCTGCGTGCAGACCGGCATCGGTGTGGGAGTGATCGCCTTTTTTATGGGACGCTTCGTGGAGCGCAGAAAATGGATGAAGAAGACAGGAGAAGAAGATGCTCCTGATTGATAAACTGAGTTACCAGTCGAAACTAAGATATGTAAATGCGTCAGAGAAGCTCGTGTATGCCGTGCTGACTCTTGTGTTGTGTGTCTTAAGCCGTTCGCTCAGAGTGGCAGTGCTGGTATTTGCCGTCAATGGAATTCTGACAGTAGGAAAGGGGGGAATCCCCCTTTCCCGTTATATAAAACTACTGATGATACCACTTGCTTTTCTGGCCGCAGGAACTGCGGCGATCGTGGTAAACGTATCGAAAGATCCTCTGGATGCATTTGCATTTCGCATAGGGAACTGGTATGTTACAGGAAGCACGGCCGGAATACATCAGGCGGTTACACTGTGTGCGACTGCGCTTTCGGCGGTCACCTGTCTGTATTTCCTGTCGCTTAATACCGTTATGACAGATATACTGGGCGCACTGAAGAAGCTGCGTCTTCCCTACCTTCTGATTGAACTGATGCTTTTGATCTACCGCTTTATCTTTGTGCTGTTCAAAACGGCGTCAGCAATCACTATGTCTCAGCAGGCGCGGCTTGGGAACAGGGACTTCAGGACAAGGGTTCGTTCATTCGGGGCAATGGGAACCGCTCTTTTTATCCTGGCTTTGAAACGCTCGAACGCTCTCTATGACGCGATGGAGTCCCGGTGCTATGACGGAAAGATCCGGGTGCTGTCCAGAGCGCATCCGGCAAAGGCGGGAGAGATCGCAGCCATCGTCCTGTTTGAACTGATCCTATTCTGGATATCGTAACAGTACGGCTTTTGTGTGTGGATGAATGTAAGAATATGGAGTATAATGAAATGAAGCGAGAGAAAGGCTGGATGATAGAGGCGCAGAATGTGTCTTACACTTATGAGGGAAATAATGAGAAAGCGCTGGATGGTCTGGATCTTAAGATCCGGCACGGGGCAAAAGTTGCTTTCATGGGCGGAAACGGTTCGGGAAAATCTACGTTCTTTCTTTGCCTGAATGGAATACGAAAGCCGGATACAGGCAGAATATGCATCAATGGAAAGGCGATTGAGTACACGAGAAGAGGGCTTCTGGATGTGAGGGGCAGAGTGGGGATCGTATTTCAGGAGCCGGACGATCAGCTCTTTTCCGCCAGTGTGTACGAGGAGATCTCTTTTGGGATACTGAATCTGGGAGCAGATGAAGAAACTGTGAGAAGAGAAGTGGAGAGCGTAATCGAAGAGCTGGAAATTACTCCGTTTCAGGATCGCCCTGCACATGCTTTAAGCGGCGGACAGAAGAAGCAGGTCGCCATCGCCGACATCCTTGTCATGCATCCTGAAGTGATGATACTGGATGAGCCTGCGGCAGCGCTCGATCCAAAGCATACGAGAAAGGTGCAGGAAATTGTGGACCATCTGACAGAAAAAGGCATTACAGTGCTGATGTCAACTCACGACATTGACTATGCTTATTCCTGGGCGGATGAGATTGTGCTCATGCACAGGGGAAAAGTGCTCCTCCAGGGAACGCCTTTTGAAGTCTGTTCCAACAGATCTGCGCTGGAGACGGCAAGCCTGGAAGCGCCTGCGGTACTCAAGATGCATGAAAGACTGAAAGAAAAGGGGCTGATACCAGAAGAGGCGGCTCCGCCGAAAAATGTGGATGAACTGTTACAATCTGTGTCCGGAGAAAACATATAGAGAAAGGAATGGAAAAGATGCAGAAAGGAATCCTTGTGGTGAGTTTTGGGACGAGCCATCTTGATACAATGGAAAAGACGATTGAAGTTATGGAGAGAGAAGTCGCGGAGAAATTTTCCGACTGCCGTGTGTACCGTGCATTTACGAGCGGTATGATCATCCGAAAACTAAAGCGCACGGAAAATATGAATATCGATACGGTACAGGAAGCAGTAAAACGGATGGCCGCCGACGGGATTGAAGATGTCATCGTCCAGCCGACTCACATCATAAACGGCATCGAGAATGACCGGATGATGGAAGAGCTGATGGACAATATGTCTCTGTTCCGGAGAATCCGGGTAGGGAAACCACTGCTGAGCAGTGTGGATGATTATAAAAAATCTATCCACGCAGTGATGTCTGAAACAGCTCTCTCCGACGATGAAATGCTTGTGCTTATGGGCCACGGTACGGATCACCATGCAAATTCGGCGTATCCGACACTGGAATATACATTCCATGCACTGGGATATAATCAGGTATTGGTAGGAACTGTGGAGAGTTTCCCCGAGCTGAAAAATGTGATGGCCAAGCTGGAAATCGCAGAGAAGAAAAAGATCGCTCTCATGCCTTTTATGCTGGTGGCAGGCGATCATGCCAAAAATGACATGGCAGGGGACGAGGACTCATGGAAGAGCGAACTTGAGGAAGCGGGATATGAAGTGCGCGTCATCATGAAAGGTCTCGGCGAACTGGAAGGAATCCGCAGGATATTTATGGAACATATAGAGGAAACAATGGAATAGGACAGACAGGGAAAGGAGAAAAAATGTTAGAAACAGGAACAAAGGCACCGGCGTTTGAACTGCCGGATCAGAACGGAACGATGCACACACTTGAGGAGTACAGAGGGAAAAAGGTGATCCTTTATTTCTATCCGAAAGACAACACGCCCGGATGCACGAAGCAGGCATGTGGATTCGGGGAACTGTATCCGCAGTTTACGGAGAAAGGAGCAGTCGTGCTCGGAGTGAGCAAAGATAGTGTGGCATCTCATAAGAAATTCGAGGAGAAATACGGGCTTCCGTTTACACTGCTCTCTGATACAGAACTTACATGCATCCAGGCATACGACGTGTGGAAAGAGAAGAATATGTACGGCAGGAAGACGATGGGCGTCGTTAGGACCACTTATCTGATTGATGAGGAGGGCGTGATCATCAGGGCTTTCGGGAAAGTAAAAGCGGCAGACAACCCGGCACAGATGCTGGAGGAAATTCAGAAATGAACAGGGAGATCGGCAGAACCCGTTCCGGCCTGCGTTATGGCTGGACGACGGGAAGCTGTGCGGCTGCGGCGGCAAAGGCTGCGGCGATGATGCTTTTCGGCGGGGAAGAGATCCGTCATGTCAGGCTGATGACGCCAAAGGGCATCGAACTGTATCTGGATGTGGAATCTATTACACGAATGTCAGAATATGTGGAGTGTGCGGTGAGAAAATACAGCGGCGATGACCCGGATGTGACCGATGGGCTGCTGATCTTCGCAAAAGTAGAAAGAATCGGTGATTCTTCGGGACTTCGGATCATCCTGGACGGCGGCAGCGGTGTGGGCCGTGTGACAAAGCCCGGACTGGAGCAGCAGGCCGGGCAGGCGGCGATTAATAAAGTGCCAAGAAGGATGATTACAGAGGAAGTCGGGAGTGTATGCAGAGAACATGGTTACTGCGGGACTGTGAAAGTGCTCATCTCGATTCCTGATGGAGAAGAGACGGCAAAAAAGACATTTAATCCCAGGCTCGGGATTATGGGCGGTTTGTCTGTGCTTGGCACATCAGGCATTGTGGAACCCATGAGTGAAAAAGCGCTTACAGATACGATCTACCTGGAAATGAAAATGCTCCGTGAGAGGGGACATACTTACTGCTATGCCGTTCCGGGAAATTACGGAGCCGATTTCCTGACGGAGAGCCTGGGGATCGATCCGGATCTTGCCGTAAAATGCAGCAACTACGTGGGAGAGACGATCGACGATGCGAAACTGCTCGGGATGAAAGGACTCCTTCTGATCGGTCATGTAGGGAAATTCATTAAGCTTGCGGCGGGAGTCATGAACACCCATTCCAGACAGGCGGACTGCAGGATGGAAGTGTTTGCGTCCCATGCAGCCATGGCAGGAGCAGACACAGCCGTGGTGAAGGCGATCATGGCATGTCTGAATACAACAGAAGCCATACAGATATTGAAAGAAAAAGGTCTGCTTCAGGATGTCATGGAAACAGTGATGGAGCGGATCGGGTTCTGTCTGCGGCAGAGATCGGGAGAAAAGCTGGAGACCGGAGCGGTTGTGTTTTCCAGTGAAGAGGGGATACTCGGACAGACAGAGAACGCAGCAGAACTGCTGGAGAGGACAGAGCGGCAGGCTACGCGTCCCACTCATCCCCGGGAACAGGAGAATCATTACAGATAACAAAGGAAAGGACAGCACATGAGCGGAAGATTTACAGGAGCAGGAGTAGGTCCGGGTGATCCGGAACTGATGACGATAAAGGCAGTCCGGGCCATAGAGGAGTGCAGCGTGATTGCCATACCTGTGTCGGACAGTACACTGGAGGAGCCGGTGTTTGAGAGGGCAGGAAACGAAGACAAAAGAAATGCGGCTTATCTGGAGAGGTGCGTGGCATATCAGATCGCAGCCGGGGCGTTTTCCGCGATTGCGGAAAAGGACCGGATCTATCTTCCGATGCCGATGATTAAAGAGAAAGAAAAGCTCAAAGCGATCCATGACCGGGATGCGGCGGCAGTTGCAGAACTGCTTGATAAAGATAAAAATGTAGTATTTCTCACGCTGGGAGATCCTACAGTATATTCTACCTGTATGTATGTACACAAGCGTCTGAAACGCGCGGGATATACCACGCAGATCATACCGGGTATCCCATCGTTCTGTGCAGCGGCGGCCCGGATGGATATTTCTCTTGTTGAGAACCGCCAGGAGCTTCATGTACTCCCGGCGTCCTATGATATTGAAGGAAGCCTGAATCTGCCGGGCACGAAAGTGCTCATGAAAGCAGGACGGAAGATGGGCGAAGTAAAGCGCATGCTGACAGAAAAAGGGCTGGACGCAGTAATGGTGGAAAACTGCGGAATGGACAATGAGAAAATATATCCGGGCGCACAGGAGATTCCGGAACAGGCAGGTTATTACTCCCTGCTTGTGGTAAAGGAAAAACAGACAGGAGGAAAAGAAAGATGATCACATTTGCGGGAGCAGGCCCTGGGGCAGAGGATCTCATCACAGTGCGCGGACAGAATCTGTTAAAAGAGGCCGATATCGTCGTTTACGCCGGATCGCTTGTGAATCCGGGACTTTTGTCTCTGTGCAGAGAGGACTGCGAGATTTATAACAGTGCAAAGATGACACTGGAAGAAGTGATGGAAGTTATGACTGCGGGAGAACGGGAGGGGAAAAAAGTCGTCCGTCTCCACACCGGAGATCCATGTCTGTACGGAGCGATCCGGGAGCAGATGGACGAACTGGAGAAACTGGATATCCCTTATGAAGTATGTCCGGGGGTAAGTTCGTTCTGCGGGGCGGCCGCTGCCCTGGGCGCAGAATATACACTGCCCGGAGTCTCCCAGTCTGTGGTGATCACCAGGATGGCAGGACGCACGCCGGTGCCGGAGAGGGAGTCGATCCGGAGTTTTGCCGCGCATCAGGCGACCATGGTGATCTTTTTAAGCACGGGTATGCTTAGAGAACTGTCAGAGGAACTGATCCGCGGCGGATACGCGGCGGATACGCCAGCGGCCATCGTGTACAAGGCGACATGGCCGGAGGAAAAAGTTCTGCACTGTACGGTGAAAGACCTTGAGGAAACTGCCGCAAAGGAGAATGTGACAAAGACGGCGCTTATTGTGGTGGGCAGGATACTGAACAGTGAATATGACCGTTCAAAGCTCTATGATCCGTCTTTTGCAACAGAATTCCGCAAAGCATCCGTGCCAGAGCGGAAAGAAAAAGAGCAGTGAGTATCATCAGTATACAGAGAAACGGAGCAAAAATGCAATGAGTAAGATATATGTGACAGGGCTGGGACCGGGAGCGTCTGACCAGATGACGATACAGGCGGGAAAGGCGCTGGAGAAATGTCCGGTGATTATCGGATATACAGTATACATAGACCTTATCCGAGAAGAATTTCCGGACAAAACATTTCTGAGCACACCGATGCGCAAAGAAGCGGAGCGCTGCCGCATGGCATTTGCAGAGGCACAAAAAGGACAGGATGTGGCAATGGTGTGCAGTGGAGACGCGGGAATCTACGGCATGGCCGGACTGATCTGCGAAGTCGGGAAAGATTATCCGGATGTGGAGATCGAGATTGTACCAGGCATCACGGCCGCATCCGGAGGGGCGGCGGTCCTTGGAGCGCCGCTGATGCATGACTTCGCAGTCATCAGCCTGAGCGACCTGCTCACACCATGGGAGAAGATCGAGCGGCGCATCAGGGCAGCGGCAAAAGCGGATTTCGTCATCTCCATCTATAATCCATCCAGTAAAAAGCGGGCGGACTATCTGAAGAAAGCCTGTGAAATGATTCTGGAGTACCGCAGCCCGGATACGGTATGCGGGATTGTCAGAAATATTGGAAGAGATGGGGAAACATACGAGATCCTGTCTCTGGAACGGCTGAAAGACACGCAGGTGGATATGTTTACGACAGTATTTGTCGGAAACTCAAATACGATGGAGCTAAACGGAAGAATGGTAACGCCGAGAGGGTATAAAGATGTGTGAAAAGAGGCAGAAGATTTCTCTGATCGGGATCGGCATGGGCAGCAGGGCGTCCATGACCATGGAGGCAGCAGAGGCGGTCCGCGCCTGCGACTGTATGATTGGTGCAGAGAGGATGCTCTCCTCTGCAAGGGAGCTGCGGTATGGAACCGGGAGACAGGGGGACGCGCCGGAGCAGGCAGAGTCCCTCGTGCCGGAATTATGCGAGTACAATTCGGACAAGATATTTGCGTATATAGAGGCGCACCCGGAGTATGTCCATGTGGCGGTGCTGCTTTCGGGAGATACAGGATTCCACAGCGGAGCAAAGAAACTCTCGGAAATGTTTGCACGAGATTCTGACCGGTACGATGTGACAATGATCCCGGGGATCTCCTCGGTCATCTGTCTTGCCGCCCGGCTGAAGACGACATGGGAAGACGGAGCTGTGCTCAGTCTCCACGGACAGGAAGAAAATTTTATACAGACAGTGAACAAAAATGGAAAGACGTTCCTGCTTCTGGGAGGAAAAGACTCCGGGGAGAAGATGATTACACGGCTTAAGGAATACGGGATGGATGATGTGACGGTACATATTGGCAGCAGGCTATCCTACCCGGACGAGCAGATTCTGTCCGGACATCCGGGAGAATTGGAAGAAGGTGCGGCAGACGGGCTGTGCGCGGCGATGATCCTGAATCCGAATCCGGATAAGAGAACAGGACCGCACATCCGGGATGAGGAATTTATCCGCGGCAATGTGCCTATGACAAAGGCAGAAGTGCGCGCTGTCAGCCTGGCGCAGATGGAGCTTGCGGAGAATTCAGTGGTATACGATATCGGAGCGGGAACCGGATCGGTGTCTGTGGAAGCGGCGCGTTCCGGAGACCGGATCAGGGTATATGCCATCGAGAAAAAGCCGGAGGCGGCTGAGCTTCTTGTACAGAACCGGAAGAAATTCCGGACAGATGGCATACGCATCATAAAGGGAACAGCGCCGGAGGCACTCCGGGATCTGGAGCCGCCGACCCATGTGTTTATCGGCGGAAGTTCCGGAAATCTCCGGGAGATCCTGTGTACGGTGCTTGACAAGAATCCATCCGCGAGGATTGTAATCAATGCCATATCGCTTGAGACAGTCAGTGAAGTTATGGACGCCATAGAGGAAGGGCTGCTCAAAGACGCGCAGATCACACAGATCACGGCAGCGCGCGCCCGCGTGCTCGGAAGATACCACATGATGACCGGACAGAATCCGGTGTATATCATTTCCTCGGGGAGAGACAGAAAGGAAAATCCGGCAGAGACGGAAAGGAGCCCGGACAGATGAAGATGCCCAGAATACTGATCGCCGCTCCGGCAAGCGGCAGCGGAAAGACAGCTATCTCCTGCGGCCTGATGTCCGTATTCCGGGAAAGAGGCATGGATGTAAGGGCATGCAAATGCGGGCCGGACTATATTGATCCCATGTTCCATAGAGAAGTACTGGGCGTGGCTTCAAGAAATCTGGATCTGTTTTTTTCTGACAAGGAAGAGCTGACAAAAGGATTTATCCGGCATGTGTCCGGTGCGGATCTTACCGTGACAGAAGGAGTGATGGGGTATTATGACGGACGGGGAATGGATACGGATGCGGGAAGTTCCTACGATGTGGCGAGGACACTTCAGATCCCCGTCATACTTGTAGTTCCCTGCCGGGGAGCGGCGCTTTCTCTTGCGGCGCTTGTCCGTGGGATGGCCGGATTCCGTGCCGACAGCAATATCCGGGGAATCCTGCTGAACCGGGTGTCCGAGATGGTTTATCCCAGACTGAAAGACATGCTGGAGCAGGAGCTGAAAAAATCCGGTCATGAGATCCCCGTGGTGGGATATATCCCTGAGAACGAAACATTCCACCTGGAGAGCCGCCACCTCGGTCTTGTGACGCCTCAGGAGATGAAAGATCTGAAAGAACAGGCAGAACGAGCCGGAAGGATACTGGCCAGGAGCGTGGATCTGGACCAGATTCTGTCAATTGCCAGGACAGCGCCTGCGCTTGGGCCGGGAGAAGAAAGAGCAGTTACAAGAGGAAAGGACAAAACGGCGGACGAGAAACGAGTCAGGGTCGGCATTGCACGGGATCAGGCGTTCTGCTTTTACTATGAGGAGAATCTGAAACTCCTGGAAGAAGCAGGATGCGAACTGGCTCCTTTCAGTCCGCTTAGGGATAAAGAACTTCCCCGGGATATCAGCGGTCTGATCCTGGGCGGCGGATATCCGGAGCTTTACAGCGAAAGGCTCTCTGGAAACAGCGGGCTGTTAGATGAGATCAAAAGCGCCCTGGATGCCGGGATGCCCTGTCTTGCCGAGTGCGGCGGATTTATGTATCTCCATGAGGAACTGCAAGACAGAAACGGAAATGTCTATCCTATGGCAGGGGTGATAAGGGGGAAGACCTATCCCACGGGAAAGCTGGTACGTTTCGGGTATGTAAATATAACGTCTGATAAACCGGCTGGCTGGCTTCTGCCCGGTGAGACAATAAAAGGACATGAATTCCATTACTGGGACAGTACTGACGCAGGGAATGACTGTACGGCAGCAAAACCAGACGGGAAAAGAAAATGGGGATGTATCCACATGAGTGGAAATCTGTTTGCGGGATATCCTCATCTGTACCTGCCGTCCATGCCGGAATTCGCTTCCCGGTTCATCGGGCGCTGCAAGGAGTGGACACCGGACAAATGAAGACAGATCCGGCAATAAAGGAAGAGAGCAGAGGAACAGGAAAATGTCTGAGGAGTTTGAAAAGAAATTACAACAGAAACTGGCAGAAATCCGTCCGGCTGACCGGGAGAGCATGGAAGCGGCAAAAGCACACTGGAAAACAGTGGGAAAGCCGCTGAACAGTCTTGGCAAACTGGAAGAGGCGGTAGTGCGCATGGCCGGGATCAGAGGGAAAGCGGACTATACGATCAGGAAAAAAGGGCTTGTGATCATGTGCGCCGACAATGGTGTCGTCGCTGAGGGAGTGACTCAGACGGGGCAGGAAGTGACTGCAATCGTGGCGGAGAACTTTACACGGCGTGCAACCAGTGTATGTCTGATGGCGGAGATCGCAGGCACAGATCTTTTCCCGGTGGACATCGGAATGGTTTCCGATGTACCTGCGGTGACGAAGCCGGAGTACAAGGTGATGAGTGGGACGAAAGACATGTTTCTGGAACCTGCCATGACGAGAGAACAGGCGGCACAGGCTGTGTTCACCGGAATTGCTGTTGCCGAAAAACTGGCAGGACAGGGGTATGATCTGCTGGCTACGGGAGAAATGGGAATCGGAAATACTACGACGAGCAGCGCGGTCGCGGCTGTGCTCCTTGAACGGGATGCTGCGGAAGTGACCGGACGCGGCGCAGGTTTGAGCTTAGAAGGACTGGACCGGAAGATCCACGTGATCCGCCGTTCGATCGAACTGCATCGTCCGGACAAAGAGGACGTTCTGGATGTGCTTTCCAAAGTGGGCGGACTGGATATTGCCGGTCTGGCAGGCGTGTTCCTCGGCGGAGCGCTGTGCCATGTTCCCGTGATCATTGACGGCTTCATCTCCTCAGTGGCGGCTCTTTGCGCTGCAAGACTGTGTCCTGCGGCGGCAGACTGCATGATGCCTTCCCATAAGTCAGGAGAGCCGGCAGGCGGGATGGTGCTTGAGGCGCTGAACCTCTCGCCATACATTGAATGTAATATGTCGCTCGGAGAGGGGAGCGGAGCTGTGGCGGCAATTCCGCTGCTCGAGATGGGACTCGCCGTATACCGGGAGATGAGTACATTTGATGAGATTCATGTGGGACAGTATGAAGAATATGAATAGCAGCAAGAGCTAAAGTGCGGCTTGGCGAATGGAGCGGATGAACTGCTGAGCTGTGCCGGCGTCAGAACTGCTGTGCAGCCGCAGTGTCAGGAAAGGGAAAATATGAAATGCGTCTGTTGAATTCACTTGTTATAGCTATATCCATGTATTCCAAGATCCCCGTTCCGACCGTGGACTGGAATGAAAAAAATATGAAGTGTGCAATGTGTTTTTTCCCTGTAGTCGGGGTGATAACGGGGATGCTTGAACTTGGCATTGGATACTTCCTGTTAGAGTACGCATCCTGCGGAAAGTTCTTCTTTGCCGCGGTGATGTCTCTGATTCCTGTTCTGGTTACAGGAGGAATCCATCTGGACGGATATGCGGATACGATCGATGCGATCAGCTCTTACGGTGACAGAGAAAAGAAACTGCAGATACTCAAAGATCCGCATACGGGAGCATTTGCCGTGATCGGGCTGTGTGTCTACTTTGTGGCGGTACTGGCGCTGTGGAGTGAGGCAGAGCCTGATATGCTGCCGACAGCCGCCTGTATGTATCCTCTTTCACGGTCCCTGAGCGGGATCTCTGTCGTGTCTTTTCATCCGGCTAAGAACAGCGGACTGCTCAGGACGTTTCGGGACGGGGCACAGAAAAAGAGAGTTCGTATTGTGCTTATCCTATGGGCATGTATCTGTGCAGGGATCATGCTGTATCTCGGGTGGCAGCAGGGCGTCGCTTCTGCAGCCGCAGCAGCGGCAGTGATCGCGGCGGCTCTTCTGGTGTTCGCGTATTATTACAGGATGAGCAGAAAGAAGTTCGGCGGAACAACGGGGGATCTGGCGGGATACTTCCTGCAGATGTGTGAGCTGGCAATGCTGGCGGTGATTGTACTGGCCGGGAAAATCATATAAACAGGATATGCGGAAAGGCAGCATCATGAGAACAGTATTCATCCGGCATCTGTGCACACCGGGAAATGAAAAAAGACAATATATCGGACGTACAGATGAAGACGTGTCTGAACGTGCGGCGGAAGAGTTCCGTCAGTGTCAGTCAAAATGTACCGGCGGGCTGTATCCGCCTGTACAGTATATCATCGCAAGTCCCCTGAAGCGGTGCATCCAGACAGCAGAGCTCATTTATCCCGGACTTGAGATTGTCACAGAACCGATGCTCCGGGAGTGCGATTTTGGTGAATATGAGAGAAAGACATACGAGGAGCTTAAAAATGAGCCGGAATATATCCGGTGGATGGAGTCCGGAGGAATGACTGCATTTCCAAGAGGGGAAGATCAGACATCCTTTCGCAGAAGATGTGTGAACGGAGTGAAGAGATGGATCGACAGACTTCTCGAGAACGGCGCAGACAGCGCGGCTTTCGTCGTACACGGGGGTACGATCATGGCGGCACTTTCTGAGCTTGCCGGGGATAGGCACGGGTTCTACCACTGGCAGGTGGAGAACGGCGGCGGATATGTGGCTGAAGTTTCAGAAGATGAGTGGGGAAACAGCAGGAAAGTGCTGAGAAAAGTAAAGAGAATGTAAGAGGATTTTTAAAATTGTGTTTTGCAGCAGAGAGCATAGAAGAAAAGGTACTTTTATGCTCTCTTTTGTATTATAATAAACACAAATGCAGCGGAAAGGAGATGCAGAGGATGAAGAAGGTGTGGAAAATAATTGCAGCAGGTCTGTCCATTATGCTGCTCCCGGGATGCGCCCTGAATACAGGGGCCCGTGTGTATGATGATGAGAAAGCGCTCGCCGCAGATTATAACAGCTATAATCTGATAAACTTCAGTGGCAGCCAGTCAGAAAACACGGTGTCCGGTTCAGCAGAAAGACTGGAAGGAGTGGATACGATATGGGAGTTTGATGCTCAAGAGCAGGCAGAAGTGAATATCTCCTGCCGTCTGACAGTTACATCAGGAAAAGCGAAACTTGTCTATGTCGATCCGGACGGCACAGTGTCCACGCTTTTGGAATGTAGCGCCGGAGAAGACGGCGGGATGTCTGCATCGGAAACAATAGAAGTAAAAGAAGGGGAAAACCGTATCCGGCTCGTGGGCGCGGAAGATACGGGGCTGGAATATGAATTTACGGCAGACAAAGGGGAAGTCGAGGCATTTGGAGACTGAAAGAAAGTTTTGATCTCGAAAAAAATTGTTGTTTAAAAATGGACCACAGGGAGAAAAATATGGCGAAAGGAATTATTATTTATCAGAGTAAATACGGAAGCACGAAAAAGTATGCGCAGTGGCTGAAAGAGGAGACAGGATTTGATGTCATCGAGGCAAAAAAGGCGAAAGCAGATACGATGAACGGTTATGATACTGTCGTGCTGTGCGGCGCTGTCTACGCCTCGGGCATTGCCGGGATTTCATACCTGAGAAAGAATAAAAATGCATTGTCGGGGAAACACACAGCGGTGTTCTGCGTCGGCGCGTCTCCGTACGATGATAAAGCATTAGAAGAAATTAAAAACCATAATCTGAAAGACGATTTAAAAGATCTTCCTCTTTTCTACGGACGTGGAGCATGGGATGAAGATGCGATGACATTTACAGACCGCACGATGTGCAGGATGCTTCAGAAATCAGTCAGGAAAAAAGATCCGTCCGAATATGAGCCGTGGATGACAGCGCTCATGTGCGCGGTCGGACAGAAGTGCGACTGGACGGATAAAAAGTATCTGGAACCGTTGCTTGATTATATAGAACAGGGGAAGTAAATAAGAACAAATAAGGAACTGGAAATCGGTATTTATCCGAATTTTATCTGTGGGAGGCTTTATGAGCAAAAATACAAAACTTATAGCTGGTATCGGTGTGGCTTTGCTGATACTGATCGTTTTAGCGGCAGCAGGAATACGAAACTATTTTGTGCAGGACGAAACGTCGGATAAGACACGGACGGATAGCGGCCATACTATGCAGGCTGTTTATTTAAAAAAAGAAAACGGTGATAATATCTTTGTCAATTTGGAAAACAGCATGCCTTTTACCGGAACAATTCCGCAGGGAGAGATTTATGATGAAAAGGGGGAAAAGATTTCAGAGCAGGATTTGAATAACGGCGATGTGGTGAATATTTATGGAAACGGAGTTATGGCCCAGTCTTATCCTGGTCAGTACAATGGAATTACAAAAATAGAAAGAACGGAACAGGAAAATCAGAAGTACATCGAAGAACACAGTCATTTTCTGGAAGAATTTTTTGTGGAGAAAGACCCTTCCCAATTTCCTGAACTGAACGTACGCTATACGGATAATCTGGCAGATGTGACGGTAATGATCCCGGAGCCCCTGAGTTATACATGGACTTATGAGGAGAATGGAGAAAGTCATACGATTACTGCGGATACGCCGCATATCCTGCAGACAGCGCCTACGGAAGTGAAAAAACTTTCACAACAGATGCAGATGGAATTGGTGTTTGATGTAAAACCTGAGAGTGTTCAGATCCTTTCATGGGAGGACGCTCTGTTGGGGCAGTATCCGGATGATACGGCATGGATACCGAAAGGAACATCTGTAGAAGTGCAGGAGAATGAGGAAGGAAATCCCGAATTCACGGCGCAGCCGGGACATGTATATCTGGTGCAGGGGCAATGGGAAAATGGAACTGCGGATTATGGACTTTGGACGCCGGCTGAGTGAGATTACAGTGTGTTTTTGATAAGCCGGAGGAAATCTGAAATAGCGAAAAAAAGAGGTGTACCGATGAGATTAAAAAATATATTGATCGTTGTTGAGGATATTGAGAGGTCAAAGCGGTTTTATCATGATCTGTTTGGTCTTGATATGGTGCTTGATAATGACGGAAATATGATTTTAACCGAAGGGCTTGTGCTTCAGAACAGAAAGATCTGGGAGAAATTTCTGGAAAAAGATATTATTCCGGAAAGTAATGCCTGTGAACTGTATTTTGAAGAGCGTGATATAGAGGCGTTTGTCCAAAAACTTGAGAAAATATATCCATCAGTCAAATATGTTAACAGACTTACTACTCACAGTTGGGGACAGAAAGTAATTCGCTTTTATGATCCGGACGGGAATCTGATCGAGGTGGGAACACCGACAGGGAATGATAATTCAAAACAGATGAAAGGATT
Organism: Candidatus Mediterraneibacter pullistercoris; assembly: GCA_019116885.1. Classification (GTDB taxonomy): domain Bacteria; phylum Bacillota; class Clostridia; order Lachnospirales; family Lachnospiraceae; genus Mediterraneibacter; species Mediterraneibacter pullistercoris. The sequence goes on from DXAU01000051.1 coordinate 53,707, forward strand.
TAAACCGAAGTATTTTGGCAGAGCTAAAGAATGACGACGGAGGGGATATATAATGGATGAGAACAGGCAGACAACAGTCAAAAAAACAGTGAAATCAGGAATTACTTTCGGAAGCGCCCTGGCAATGGTAATCAGTTATAGCACATGGCATTCTGTCGGATGGGCAATCTTCCATGGATTGCTGAGCTGGGTTTATGTAATTTACTTTGTTTTAAAATATTAATGAAGTGTTTCTCTGTATCAGAACAGGAATTGGAGCGTGAAGATGAAGATCAGAGCATACAGACAGGAAGATATCAAAGAGATAGCCGAACTTTTCTATAATACAGTACATACGGTCAATGCGGCGGATTATACGGAAGAACAGCTCAATGCGTGGGCTGACGGCAATATAGATATGGAAGCGTGGAACGCCTCATTTCAGGAGCATATTACATTAGTAGCAACAGCGGAGAAATCAGAAGCCGCAGGTGGAAAGAAAGGCACAGAACAGATCATAGGATTTGGGGATATGGACAGTGCAGGATATCTCGACCGATTGTACGTACATAAAGATTTCCAGAGATGCGGAACTGCAACTGCTCTCTGCGACCGCCTGGAGCAGACAGCGGATGCAGAGACTATCACAACACATGCTTCGATCACGGCGAGGCCCTTTTTTGAAAAGAGAGGATATCAGGTCGTGAGGGAGCAGCAGGTGGAGAGAAAAGGAGCATTGTTGACTAATTATGTGATGGAGAAAAGGAAAGAAAGGCGCGGCTGATACCATGAAATGGGGATTTGTGTTTGCAGTCGGATTATGTCTGGCGTTTTATCTGTTTTACATCAATGGCCTGCTCCTGCTCAGCGTCAAGACCGCCGTGGTATTTACCAGGTATGTAAGAAGAAACGGTGCCATTACAGATACTGGATGAGAAGAGGAGAAAAGATGATTTTCAAGAAAGAAGTCTATTTCACAAGAGATATGGAAGATTATAATCGTGCAAAAGCTGTTCTTGTGGATCATGGGATTGAGTACACATCGAAATCCAATCCGATGACAAATCCGGGCAGATTCCATGGAACGCCGTTTATTGATGCGTCAGCGGCATATGAGTATCATTTGTTTGTTGCAAGAAAAGACGAAGAAAAGGCAAAGCAGGCGCTTCGCAGTGCAGAGGTGAAATAAAGAATATGAAATTAAGATACAAAAAAGCAGAACCATCTGATATTGATGTGCTTACAAAAACAAGAATAGAAGTGTTGCGGGCTGCGAATCGGCTGCCGGCCGATGCGGATATGAGTGAAGTAAGGCGGGCGTCTTATGCATATTACGAAAAGGCACTTTGCAATAATACACATACTGCATATCTGGTATACGATGAGAATACTGTCATCGGTGCAGGCGGCGTGAGCTTTTTTCA
>DXAU01000052.1 GCA_019116885.1 Candidatus Mediterraneibacter pullistercoris
CTTGTGTTATACTTGCCATGCGAGGAAACTCCTTTGTTAGTATTTTGGGTTTGGCGATTCAAATATAACACAAAAGAGTCTATCCTCGCTTTTTAAATATTCAGTTGTAACACATGTATTGTAATCCTACAGCTCATAAATACAAAGAATTTCCATTTTCTTGACAAAGTCATTAAAAAAAGGGTAGAATATAATGAAAATATCGAAAAAAGTCGAAAGATAAGCCGTATGGTATGACAGATATCTGAACTCAGACTGTAACGGCAGGGAACAAAGGAAAGGGTGTGTCTCAAATAGCAGCAGGGGAAATGAATAAACACAGTATACAGAAAAAAAATCATAACGGCAGCACAAAAAAGCATCACGCAAAGAAACCGCAGGAACAGACAATTCAAAGACAGATATTCAACGGATATTTCCTTTTTTCCGGTATCGTACTTCTTCTGGTTGTTATTTCCATTTTAATGATGACTGAGATCCGGCGGGAATATGAAGACGTTGCTTCATACCAGGATCATCAGCAAGAGGCACAGTCCGTTATCGCAGCTCATTACAAATGGCTGGAACAGCTCAGTGACTCAATCACCACCGGCGCAGAATTTGAAGGCAGTCTTGACCCTGAAACTTGTGCCCTTGGCCAATGGATCAATGGTGATGGCGCAGAACTGATGAGTGATCCTCAGATCGCTGAAAGCCTCAACGGAATAATAAGTCCTCATGAGGAGATTCATTTGCAGGCCGCTGAGCTTACAGAATTAAGCCACAGTGATAAAGACGCTGCATATGACCGCTATGCAGAAGAATTCAAGCCCAAGGTAGTGACCATTGGTGAAGGATTAGACGCGATTAGCAGCCGTCTTCAGGAGACAGCAGAAAGTACAAGGGAAAGAGCCAGAACTATGGCGCTTATCACACAGGGGATACTTGTGCTGGCAGGTATAGGAGCGATTGCCGCTTCACTGCTCATTGGCCGCCGGCTTTCAAGAAAAATATCCGAGCCGATTCTGAAGATGTCCGACTGGCTGGAGGAGATATCTACCGGTATCGATAACCTGAACGTGAAAAAAGAAGAGCTTTCAAAGAGCAGTACGACTGAAATCAACCGGATGATGGGGGCGTTCCAGGTAATGGTAAACGCCACAAGAGAAAATTCGGATGCGATCGAGCAGATTGCCGACGGAGATTTGACCGTTACTTCCAAAGTACGCTCAGCTGGAGACAGACTCGGCAAAAGCCTCAGTTATCTTGTACGCCAGAATAATACCACTTTCTCTCAGCTTTCACAGATATCAGAGTCTGTAGCGAGCGAGGCGGCGAACATATCCACAGCCAGCCAGGCTTTGGCTGACAGCTGCTGTACACAGGCCTCAGCCGTAGAAGATCTTTCCGGCTACGCAAAAGAAGCAAATAACCTGGCTATCCAGAATGTAGAACGCTCTAGACATGCCTTTGAGGAGATCGCGAGTATGGAACAGTCGGTACAGGGCGGAAAAGAACATATGACAACCCTGGGGGATGCGGTAAGCGACATCAATGCATCTTCTGAGCGGGTTGCCGCTGTTATGAAGTCGATCGATGATATCGCTTTCCAGACCAATATTCTGGCGCTTAACGCCGCGGTAGAGGCAGCACGGGCCGGTGTGGCAGGAAAAGGATTTGCCGTTGTAGCGGATGAAGTGAGAAACTTGGCGGCGAAATCTGCCGAGGCTGCAGAACAAAGCAGGGATATTATTGAAACGATGATTCAAAAGTCCGCACAGGGAAATAGGCTGGCAGACGAGGCAAATCAGACATTTGACGAAATTGTTTCCAAATCAGCCCGGATCACTCAGACAATGAAAGAGATTGCTTCTGCATCCCAGGATCAACAGGAACATATCAATAAGATTGATGATGAGATCACCCGTATATCTTCCGTTGTGACACAAAACGCTGCTTCCAGCGAGGAGACTACCGCAGCTACACAGCAGCTTCTTGGCGATGCGGAAAATATCCGTTCAGAGATCAGACAGTTTAAAATCAGGAGAAACTCCGACGTATAGACTTTATGTCAGAAAACTATAATTTAACACCTTGCTTTGACGCTGCTGCGGACAAAAGCAAGGTGTTTTCTTTTTTCAAAGTGCTGATTCAGATTTACTTTTGAGAGCCCCTTTGTCCTCTCCCTTTCACCGCACGTTTGCACAAATATTCATCTATCTTTTCTTCTGAATCACTCCTCGATCTCACCCAGCATCCTCAGAGGCTCTTTCCTGAGCGTCTTTCCCATATATCCGGCAGACACTGCGGCGGATGCTGCCAGAAGGACGGCTCCTGTCGCGCAGGGAAGCCCGGCTCCCGGCGGCTTTGGCGCTTCTGCCGGCTCTGCATCCGCAACTGCGTTATCGCTGTATGTCCGGTCGAACTCAAGTGTGTTCCCGATGCTCTCTGCCGCTTTCTCTGACGCCATCCAGCCCGCTGCACTCCCCACGATGCATCCTGCCGCGCTTAAAAGAAACATCCCCGTCAGGATCGAGAGAGCGCACTTTCGTTTCGTCTGACCCATGAGACGCTCTGCCGTGATACGCTCCCTCTGTCCGGTAATGAACAGGCTGGAGAAGAAGCACAGGATCATGACCGCCATCACGCATCCGCTTACCAGAAATACAGCCGACATCAACTCCCGGTTCTCAAGACTTTCTTTAAGCTGCGTATATCCCATGTCATAGAATCGTATTTCCAGATCATCGATGCCAAGTGTTTCCCACTTCTCCTGAAATTCTTCGATCGTCCCATTGGGAATCTGAAACGATGTTGTCTCTCCCTTCATCGGAGCGATACCCACAATGTTGTCCTTCCAACAGTTCTCAGGCACGGAATTCCACGGGATCACGACCTCATTTTCTCCCGCGCTGTAACTTCCCGAGCCTTTATCCTCCGCCGT
>DXAU01000053.1 GCA_019116885.1 Candidatus Mediterraneibacter pullistercoris
TCCTAATGTGTTTTTATTTACGTAACTGGCAGGTCACGTTTTTATTATACACATTAGGAGTTTTTATTTCTGAATACACCGCTAAAGCTTTCATGGAACCACGCGACTATCGCGTGGTTTTCTTGATACAATCACCGGAAGTGCCAAAAGGCACATCCCGGGATTGTAAGCGGTCGCCAGGGTCTCGGGCAGGCCCGGACTTTGGCTCGTCGCCCACGCAAAAGCAGCCGGATACAGAACAATTGTATCCGGCTGCTTTCCAGCCTCTTTATCAGCCGCAGTTCTCTGCGTCTACTCCATAAAGTTCATCGGATCTACAGGCTCGCCGTCTTTGAGTATTTCAAAGTACAGGTTCGGACCTTCTACGCTGTAATATTTCGTCGGTTCTCCAAGAGTTCCAAGCGTCTCTCCTGCACCGACATAGTCCCCGATAGCCAGCGGTACGTCAGTGAGCTGGCCGTATACGGCACTGTAACCGTTTCCCATATCAAGAGTAACTGTCGTTCCTGTCTGTGCTGTCTCTTCGATATTTGTCACGATCCCGGCAGCAGAAGCGCCTATCGTCTCTCCCACTTCTCCGCCGATAATCATAGCAGGATTATACTGGTACTGTTCCAGCGTCTGGAAAAATACAGTCTGGTCCATACTGTATCCCATAATCACCGCGCCGCTGGCAGGCCATGCGAGAGTACTCTCCTCACTGAACCATACGCCTGATGTATCCTCTGCTGACACTGCCGAACCGCCATCTGTTCCGGCACTTCCATCTGTCGTGCTGTTCTGGGAATCTGTACTGTTCCCGGCACTTTCATCTGACTGCCCTGCCAGTCCGCCGTCCGTATTTCCTGTCAGATCATCTGTCGTCTCCGGCAGGACGATATCGTCCGTTGTCGTCTCTTCTGTTGTATCTCCCATGTTTTCTTCCATATCTTCTGTAAATTCTTCTGCCTGTTCTTCAGCTTTTGCCATCTGTTCATCAATGTCCCTCTGGTAGTTGCTGAACGTATATGCCCCAACCAGTGCTATGACAGCTACAAAACAGATCACAATGCCAACGGCAGCGCCCTTTCCTTTCAGGAAAGACGGTCTTTCATTCTTATTCATTGTCATCACCTCTGGCTATATTTTTGCCAGAAAATGATCGCTTTATTCCGCACATTTCAAAAGATCGTTTTAAAGTTCGCGCAGTCAGAATAATCCTGTCTCCTGTATATCATTTCTCAGCTCTGTGCCCTCAAAAAAGAAGGCGAGTATCTCTTCGTATGTCTTCCCTTCCCGGGCCATCTGATCCGCAGTCCATATGCTCATCCCCATGCCGTGTCCTTTTCCTGTGGTGGTTATCTTCAACCCGTCTTCTCCATCTTCGCTGAGTGTAAACGCACTTGAAGGAAGAGAGAGCGCGTCCCGAAACTGATCCCCTGTACATAGAGTATTTCCGATCCTCAGCTCACTTACATATCCGGCAGAATCGCAGGATCTTATCTCAAAATCTTCAAATGTATACCCCTGAGCCGCTTTCTCTCCGTCTTCTGCCGCCACAAGAAAATCACGGCACAGATCCTGGATCTCGTCATAGGAAAATCTGAATGTCCTGATCTCGTTGTCAGCCTCCTTGTCCAGCGGGCACTCCCTGAGCGCAATATACGGATAGTCCTTACTTCCGAGCACTTCGGCCGCGCTGCGGGTCATGCCGCTGCTGGACTGGTGGAAAGGCGTCCAGGCATAGGAATCACCATACATCAGTACTGTATCGTCTGTCTCCTCCACTGCCCGGATATATCTGTCATGATATTTCTGGTAATTCTCTGCTCCCCATTTATCTTCCATCTCTTCGCGTGACAGATAGCTCTCGGTAAGGATTTTGTCCTCCGCGTCTCCGACAGTTCTGTATATCTGCGTTCGTATCAGCACTGCCTGTGCTTTCAGCGTTTCTATTTCGCAGTCCTCGGATATCTCTTCTGCAAGAATTCCCGCAAGATAATCTGTCCATCTTATCTCCGCCAGGCCGTCTGCTTCTTCTGTATCAGGCACCTTTACTTTTACATAAATGTCTCCGCCGTCCTCTTCTCTTACATCCGCCCCGTTCACGAACACAGAAACGATATATGGAAGAAGTATCAATATCACCAGAAATGCGGCGGCCGACTTAAATTTCTGTTCCAAGGCATATCGATTCATAAAAAACAGCCCTCCATATATTCAGTATATGAAGAGCTGCTCTTACTTTATTCTGTTTTATTGTCCTGCTGTCCCGGCATCGGACCTCCTGGCGCCGGATTGTCCGGCATCTGCTGTCCCGGCATCGGACCCCCTGGCACCGGATTGTTCGGCATCTGCTGTCCCGGCATCGGACTCCCTGGCGCCGGATTGTTCGGCATCTGCTGTCCCGGCATCGGACCCCTTGGCGCCGGATCGTTCGGCATTGGTCCGCCTGGCATTACCGGTGGAACAGGCGGCGGCGCTATCTTAGGCTCCATCCCCGGTTGAAAGGGCTTGTTTCTCAGCACGAAGAAACAGAGTGCTTCATAGAACGGCACGATTCCGGAGAGTACGGCATGCACCGCTGCCATGTTGCGGGTAGTAAATCTCTCGTAGATCTGAATGTCAATCAGTATCCTGAGCACAGAATACACTGCCGAATACACGATAACCAGGATAAGCACTGCTATATACAGTCCGACCGCTGTCGTCGTAAACGCAGCCATTTCACCCATCCCCATGTTGTTTGTCTGGGCAGCCACTCCGACGCCCGCCACTGCAATGCTGAAGAATATGATGATTACACCCAGGACAGCGCCATAGATGATCGGAAGTATCAGATTCCATATACCAGGGTTTTTGATACTCTTTTTCTTCAATGGGATCTCCCCTGCAAGCTCACCGTGGAAGTAGTCTCTTGCAAAGGGAATGAACGCAAGCCACGCATAAGCACGGCCCATGCGTTTTCCGATCTTGTACATGCCAATTGAGTGAAAGATGTAACCTGCCAGTGTACACGCAAAGATCACTGCGATCACGACCAGATATACCGTCAGAAGCATTGCAAGTGCAGACTGGTCTCCCATTCCATGATTGATCGGATATTCATACCTGTATTCATAGCTATAATTCATAAGCACCCTCCTATTCGTCCTGACCGGACGGAACATCTACTTTTACGAGTTTCCAAATATCATCTACATATTCCTCGATCGTACGGTCAGATGAGAACTTTCCGCTGCAGGCAGTCTGCATCATAGCCATCCTTGACCATCTCTGCTGATCTCTGTATGCTTCCTCCACTCTTCTCTGGGCGTCTGCATAGGAGCGGAAATCCTTCAGGATAAAATACATATCCGCTCTGTCCGTGGACTGTGTATTAAGAAGAGAGTTATACAGATTTTTGTACATATTATGATCGCCGTGCGAATATGTGCCGTCCATGAGCTGATCTACGACCCGCTTAAGCTCCCAGTCGTTAAAGTAGATATCCTGCGGGTTGTAGCCGCCGTTCTTTTCGTAGTTTATCACTTCTTCCGAACTCATGCCAAAGATAAATGCATTTTCTTCTCCGACTTCCTGTACGATCTCGACATTTGCTCCGTCCATGGTTCCAAGTGTCGGAGCGCCGTTCAGCATAAATTTCATGTTTCCCGTGCCGGATGCTTCCTTGGACGCTGTGGAAATCTGTTCGCTGACATCTGCCGCCGCAAAGATGATCTCCGCGTTGGATACACGGTAATCCTCGATAAATACGACTTTCAGTTTTCCGTTGATGCTGCGGTCATTATTCACTACATCGGCTACGGAATTGATCAGCTTGATCGTCTCTTTGGCCCTTAAATACCCTGCTGCCGCTTTTGCCCCAAAGATAAACGTCCTTGGGTAGAAGCTCATCTCCGGATGCTCCTTGATCTGATTATACAGATACATGATATGCAGAATATTCAGGAACTGACGTTTGTACTCGTGGAGACGTTTTACCTGCACATCGAAAATGGAGCGCGGGTCAACATCAATACCGTTGTGCTCTTTGATATATTTTGCAAGACGTACTTTGTTCTTATACTTGATCTCCATAAATTCACGTCTTGCGTTCTCATCATCCACATATGGTTTCAGTTTCGCGATCTGTGAGAGATCCGTGATCCACCCGTCTCCGATCTTGTCTGTAATCCAGTCGGCCAGAAGCTGGTTGCCGTGGGCAAGGAACCTTCTCTGCGTGATTCCGTTTGTCTTGTTGTTGAACTTCTCCGGCATCATTTCGTAGAAATCTTTCAGCTCCTGATTTTTCAGGATTTCTGTGTGAAGTTTCGCCACACCGTTTACAGAAAATCCTGCGATGATCGCCATGTTTGCCATGCGCACCTGGCCGTCCATCAGAACCGCCATCTTCTTTACTTTATCCTCATTGCCCGGATACATCTCGCGCACCCTGATGACAAACCGTCGGTCGATCTCCTGTACGATCTGATAAATACGCGGCAGGAGGCGCGAGAACAGATCTATGGGCCATTTCTCAAGAGCCTCTGCCATGATCGTATGATTTGTGTAGGCACATGTTTTTGTTGTCACATCCCACGCTTCTTCCCAGTTGAGTCCTTCCTGATCAATAAGCAGACGCATCAGTTCAGGTACTGCGACCGTCGGATGTGTATCGTTCATCTGGATGACAACTTTCTCATGCAGTTTGCGGATATCGCTGTGTTTCTTCTTATACTTTGCGATCAGCGCCTGAAGGCTGGCAGATATGAAGAAATACTGCTGTTTCAGACGGAGCTCTTTCCCCGAATAGTGGTTGTCGTTCGGATAGAGAACGTCGACGATCAGTTTTGCAAGGTTCTCCTGCTCCACCGCCTTGTGATAGTTCCCTCGGTCAAATTCATCCAGTTTAAAGTCCGTGATCGCTTTCGCATCCCAGACTCGCAGTGTATTCACAACGTGGTTTCCATATCCCACAATCGGCATGTCGTACGGAATTGCCAGAACCGACTCGTAATTCTCCTGGATGAATATATCTTTTCCTGTCTCCGGATCTTTCTCGAACCGGATGTTTCCGCCGAAACGCACTTCCTTGGCATATTCTTCTCTGCGGAGTTCAAAGGGATTGCCCTCTTTGAGCCAGTTGTCCGGCACTTCTACCTGGTAGCCGTTCTCAATCTTCTGTTTGAACATTCCGTAACGGTAACGGATTCCACATCCGTATGCGGGATAATTCAGTGTAGCCAGTGAGTCCAGAAAACATGCCGCCAGTCTCCCAAGACCTCCGTTGCCAAGCGCCGCATCCGGCTCCTGATCCTCAATGACATTGAGATCAAGTCCCATCTCTTCCAGCGCTTCTTTCACATCTTTATATACTGTCATGTTGATGAGATTGTTTCCGAGCGCACGCCCCATCAAAAATTCCATGGACATATAATATACTGTCTTCGCGTCCGCTTCGTCGTACGCTTTCTGGGTCGCAAACCAGTCGTCAAAGATGACGTCTTTTACTGCATAGGATACCGCCTGAAAGAGCTGCTGCGGGGTCGCTTCCTCAATTGTTTTCCTGTAAAGGGTCCTGATATTGTCTTTTACAGTCTCCTTAAATGTCTCTTTCTCAAATCTTTTGCTGAACATCGCTTTATTTTCCTTCCTTCTCCACGCCCATGATAACTGTTTCACCGTTGATTTTCCACTCCTTTACATAGCCCGACGGTTCTGATGCCCCTACCCCGTTGGCAAGCACTTCCCCGGCGATCTCTTCTGCATGTTTTGAGAAGATCATCTCTGCTTTCTCCGTTCCGTTATAGGTCACCCGGATGCGGTCCATTACCTCAAAGTCCGCCTCTTTTCTCATAGTCTGGACTTTACTGATGATCTCACGTACAAATCCTTCTTCAAGAAGTTCCGGCGTCAGGTTCGTGTCAAGAACGACTGTGATTCCGTTGTCATTCTCAGATACATATCCTTCGGTCTGAGCAGTCTCGATGAGCAGATCCTCCCGGAACAGCGTGATCTCCTGTCCGTTCACAACGAGCTTAAGCGCGCCTGTCGCATTTACTTCATCCATGGCGGAATTTCCATCCACACTGTCGAGAGCCGCTTTAATACCGCCTAACATTTTACCATATTTCGGTCCTACTGTCTTTAACTGCGGTTTAAAATTATATGAAGTGAAGTCGCGTACATCTTCTGTGAATTTAACATTCTTTACATTCAGTTCATCAGATACGATATCCTCATAGAACTCCGGCAGGGTAAACGCGGCTTTCACGAACATCTGACCGATCGGCTGGCGGTTTTTGATGTTGGACGCGTTTCTGCACGCGCGCCCCATAACGACAAGTTTCAGGACATTGTCCATGTTCTGCTCCAGTTCAGGATCGATCTGGTCCTCGTTCACTTCCGGGAACATGCACAGATGGATGCTCTCCGGCGCCTCCGCATCGACGCTGCGCACGAGATTCTGATAGATCTCTTCTGTCATGAACGGAATCATCGGGGCAGCAGCTTTCGATACAGTCACAAGCGCTGTATACAGTGTCATGTATGCGTTGATCTTATCCTGCTCCATTCCCTTTGCCCAGAAACGCTCACGGCTTCTTCTCACGTACCAGTTGCTCATATCGTCCACGAACTCCTGGAGTGCGCGCGCCGCCTCGGGGATCCGGTAGTTGTTAAGATCATCGTCTACAGATTTTACCATCGTGTTCATCTTGGACAGGAGCCATTTATCCATTACAGAAAGTTTATCATACTCCAGTATATATTTTGTTGCGTCAAAGTTGTCAATATTCGCATAGAGAACAAAGAAAGCATATGTGTTCCAGAGGGTTCCCATGAATTTCCTCTGTCCTTCTGTCACGGCTTTGCCGTGGAAACGGTTCGGCAGCCACGGTGCGCTGTTGACATAGAAGTACCAGCGGATTGCATCTGCTCCGTATTTTTCAAGCGCATCGAAAGGATCAACCGCGTTTCCTTTGGACTTGCTCATCTTCTGTCCGTTCTCATCCTGCACGTGTCCAAGGACGATGACATTCTTGTACGGCGCCTTGTTGAAGATCAGCGTTGAGATTGCCAGCAGGGAGTAGAACCATCCTCTCGTCTGGTCCACTGCCTCGGAAATGAAGTCTGCCGGGAACTGCTTCTCAAACAGATCCTGGTTCTCAAACGGATAGTGATGCTGGGCGAACGGCATGGAACCGCTGTCAAACCAGCAGTCGATCACTTCCGGCACGCGGTGCATCTCTTTGCCGCACTCCGGACACTTGATTGTCACAGCGTCGATGTACGGGCGGTGCAGCTCGATATCGTCCGGACAGTTATCGGACATTTCTTTGAGCTCTGCAATGCTTCCGATGGAATGCATATGTCCGCACCCGCACTCCCAGATATTGAGCGGTGTTCCCCAGTAACGGTTGCGGCTGATGCCCCAGTCCTGGACGTTCTCGATCCAGTCGCCGAAGCGGCCTTTTCCAATGCTTTCCGGAATCCAGTTGATCGTATTATTATTTGCAATCAGGTCATCTCTTACGGCTGTCATCTTGATAAACCATGACTCGCGTGCATAGTAAATAAGCGGCGTGTCACATCTCCAGCAATGCGGGTAGCTGTGCTCGAACTTCGGTGCGTCAAAGAGCAGGCCTCTTGCATCTAAATCTTTTAACACCTCGGGATCTGCCTTTTTCACGAACAGCCCTGCAAACGGTGTGGATTCTTCCATGTTTCCTTTTTCATCTACGAGCTGTACAAACGGAAGATCGTATCTTCTTCCCACATTCGCATCGTCCTCACCAAATGCCGGTGCGATATGAACGACTCCGGTACCGTCTGTCAGTGTAACGTACTCGTCACATACGACATAAAACGCTTTCTTGTTCTGCTTTTCTGCTGCCTCAGCCGCACACTGATAGAGCGGCTCATACTCTTTGCCCTCGAGGTCTGTCCCTTTATATGTCTCAAGAATCTCGTATGCCGGTTTT
>DXAU01000005.1 GCA_019116885.1 Candidatus Mediterraneibacter pullistercoris
CCAACATCTCCCTGATGCTGTCCCTGATGAGCGGAAGCGCTTCCGGCACATCCGCAGCTTCCGCCGTGGATACCACGGACAGCCAGTCTAGCGTACAGATCATCAGCGGCGGATCCGATGTGCAGATCCTGGATGACACTCCTGCGGCTCCTATCATCAGCACTTCCTCCACCGGAGCCAATGTGCGCTATACCACAGCCGGCGTGAACATGCGGGCTCAGGCCGTATCCGGCAGCACCATCGTTGCCGTGGTTATGGAGGGCGTAGGCGTTACCGTGACCGGCCAGACTGTAAACGGCTGGGTGCCGGTAAGCTGCAGCGGCTACAGCGGCTATATTTATCAGGACTATCTGGCGTAAAACGCACTCCGGTTTCCTATGAACGAAAAGAGAGGGTGTCGCAAAATCATCAAATTAGATGATTGAGCGAGACCCTCGCTCTGTTTATAGAAAAATCAGGAGATTATCCTCTTATCTGTGGATATTCTCCTGATTTTTGGCATACTTTAATAAGGCATCTTATTTTTAGCTTTATTATGCGGATTCTTTAACCTCGTACAGATGGCTTCCCGTCCGTTCGTTTTGTATTTTCGCATGCAGTTTGTTCAGATTATACCCCATGCTCAGCAAAAGAATCTCAAGTTTTACTTTTGTTTTCCCCCGAAGCAGAAATCTTTGAAATTCATAGTCGTTTTTCAGAACCCCAAATGCTCCTTCCACCTGGATCGAACGGTTCATTCGGTACTGGATCCCTTTTTCACTCAGTATATTTTCATAAGATTCCTGACGCTTTTCCAAAAAACTCTTCGAAATATACAGCCGTTTGTTTCCCTTTGCTTTCGTGCATTTTTCTTTGTAAGGACAACCGTTGCAATCCTCACATTCATAGACGGTGACTTCTGATTCATACCCGCTTTTACTTTTCTGTTTCTTTATGAAAAGCGGCTGCAGTTTTTTCCCTGCATGGCAGGTATAAATATCTGTTGTCTCATCATAGCCCATGTTTTCCCGTTTGCTGATGTCTTTTTTGAAGCTCCGCTTTTTCCATTTCTCATAGGTCTGGGGTTTGATATAAGGCTTCTGTTTCTGCTCCCGTAAATAGGTATATCCTTCTTCGCTTTCATATCCGGAATCCGCAGTCACACTGGGATATCGGAAACCCAGTTTTTTCTCCATTTCTTTTAAAAACGGAACCAGTGTCCAGACATCATTCCGGTCCTGAAAAATATCCGCTGCTACGATATATTCGCTGTCCACGGCGATCTGTACATTATATCCCGGTTTTAATTGGGCGTTCCGCATATGGTCATCTTTCATATGCATAAACGTAGCATCCGGATCTGTCTTGCAATAATTATTCCGTCCCTGGAAGCTGGCCGTATGCCAGTCATAGATCGTCTGGCGTTCCAGGAAACGGCGGAACAGCTCCAGATATTTCTGGTTCCGGCTTTTCCGTCTGCCTCTGCCATGGACAAAAACAGTATGCTGTTCTTTGCAGATCTGTTCCAGGAAATGGCAGATTTTCTGAAGATCCTGTGTCCTTGTTTCTTCCGTTACGGAAAAACTCTGTATATACTCCTGATTCAGAAGAAATACTGCCTCCTGTATTTTCCGGAGCATTTTTGTCTCCCATTTTCCCACGGATTTCTTCCAGACGAAGGTATATTTGTTCGCGCATGCTTCCAGTTTTGTGCCATCGATAAAAACAGTCTCTTTTGACAATTCACCGGCTTTTTGCAGTCGTTTTACCATCTGGTAAAAAAGATCTTCACATGCATCAGCCAGAAATCCCGTACGGAAACGTGCGATCGTGCTGTGATCAGGCGCTTTTCTGCCTGCCAGCAGCCACATAAAGTTGATATCTCGTCTGCATGCCGTTTCAATCTTTCTGGATGAATAAATGTTCTGGGAATACGCATAGGTCAGGATCTTGAACATGGTCTTAGGGTCCACTGCCGGATTTCTGCCTTTGGCAGAGTAAGCCTGATACAGCAAGCTGTAATCCAATTCCTCCAGTTCGTGGCTCAGCAGTCGGACAGAGTCATCATCAGGAACCAAACCTTCCAAATTTAATGGCAAAACCAGTTGATAAGGTTCGCCGAATTCGGTATAATTTTTATGGTATTTTGAATTACTCGTCATAATTAATTATACCACGGATTACGGACTCTTCGGGGTCCGTTTTCTGTTTTTGGACACGAAAAAGGAGCGTTGCTCCATAGATGAATCACTCATCTATTTTGCAACGCCCCCTTCTTTCTACTGCAGTTTTTTCTTCAATATTAATTCCATAGATCCGTTGTAGCGTCTGCTGACACTGTATTCTTCAACGGAAAATCCGCATTTTTCTGCCATGTCTTTAAAGCCTTGATAAGAAAAATATGTGATGTGATTCGAGGTCTTCCACATAGGATCCTCGAATTTGTGCAGTTTGGAAAATGCACTCTCAAAGTTTGGCGTGGAAAGCCACAATATTCCGTCGTCTTCCAGAAGCGACTTTGCTTTTTCGAGTGCTTTCACAGGATCAGTAACATGCTCTATGATATCCCCCATCACCAGCACGGAATAAGTCTCCTCAACGTCATAGTTGAGAAAGTCTCCATTCCACAGAGGGATATTCAGTAAATCCGAAACTCTCTGGGCGTCTTCAGGCACGATCTCTATACCTGACACCTGGTATCCCATTTCCATGGCGACGGCAAGCAGGTCGCCCCTTCCAGGACCAACTTCGAGAAGTTTTGTTCCCTTTGTATAATATCTCTTTATATGGTTTAAGATATCAGACCAAATGGCAAGCACTGTTCCGCTGCTTCCTGAAGATGTCGCGAGATGCTTCTCCGGCCGCGGATATACCATCCTTTTCTGATCGGATAATGCCAGAAATTCTTCTGCGAACTTCCATGTGTACATCATACCGCATGTGCCGCATTTCATCCAGAGTTTCACAGGGAGATGCGGGTAGGAAAAATTCGTCATCTCATAGGCAAACGCTCTGAAGTACGGGTACCCCCCCCCCGCCACAGATCGGGCATTTCTCGAATGTATGCTGCTTTGATTCCTTGTATACGTATCCCGGATGGGCATAGTTTTCATTGGACAAAAGATTCGGATATTTCTCCATGAGCTGCATTGTATGCTGGAACGACAGCATTGGTCTGGAATATGCAGTCTTACGGCATGTATCAAATACCAGTGTGACATTTTCTGATGTGTCCAGTGAGATTAAGTCAAAATAGTGGTACAGAAGATCCGCTGTCTCACCTTCTATATACAATTCAGGGGTGATTTCCGTCCTTATCTCCTGACTGATTTTCTGTTCGGTCTTCAGCCTGAACGCCTCTTCCAGTTTCGCAATTATTATGTCTTTGTTATTGCGGCCTGAAATTACATGTTCAACATCACTGTACACGGTCTCAAGCGTCTTGTCTGTAATACCCTCCTCTCTCATAATAGAAGAGAGGGTTCTTATGTTTTCTTCCGCATTTCTGCGGGCTTCCCGATCCTGCGGACGTCCGTCCACATTCAGATAGAGAGAGATCTCTCTGCGTAACTCTGCCAGTTTTACCAGCGATTCGATTCTCTTTTCGTTCATCTGCAGTCCTCACTTTTTCATTATCACGTATATACGGCTTTCTTAATCCATATTATCATTTTGACCTTGTAGTGTAAAGCCGTTTGACACTCCTAACAGACGCTGTCCCATCCACAGGCGGAGTGCTCTCCGTCCGCCCGGATCATATCCAGCTTCTGTTGTCTGGTCATCTGCTTTATCTCCCACTCCCGGCGCATGGCTTCTTCTTTCGTCTGAAATGTCTCATGATACGCCAGCGAGACCGGGCGGCGTGATTTTGTATATTTTGCTCCCTTCCCCTCATTATGAGCTCTGATCCTCTTTTCCAGATCATTGGTCCAGCCGGTATAAAGAGAGCCGTCACTGCATTTTAAAATATATGTATAATTCATAAACAACACCATGATTATTTTATTCCATTCAGATTCATTTGACAATTCCAAATCCGAAATATAGTATTGACGGGAAAACGTATTTATGGACATAGAATAAATATCCACCCACACAGCGGGTGGTTTTTCATTTTCGGGCATAGCCCTAATACTACTAGCCACGCACAAGTGCGCTTTTTATCGGCCTGCCAGCCACGCTCAGGATTACTTGCTACCCGTAAACGGG
>DXAU01000054.1 GCA_019116885.1 Candidatus Mediterraneibacter pullistercoris
GTGTTATACTAGCCATGCGGAAATACATCCTTTCTTGTTGTGTTTTGGTTTGGTCGCTAAAAATATAACACAGAAACTGTATTTCCGTCTTTTTAATTATTCAGTTGTAACACATGTATTGTAATCCTACATGAGGCGTGGAGCGAACCTGTTTATGATTATTGTACTGTATGTAATGTCTGTGGTAAAATCTTAAGATCTGGGTATCTTGGCATTAATGACATGCCTTTAGGTAGTGGAGCTCATTACAATAAGACTGGATGTATCTCTTTAAGCTACAGTAGTAATGTTTCTAAGCAGGTTGATACCATTTATCATGACGCAGCAACAGAACAGCAGTGGGTTGAAAATTGGGTAACTGTAGTTGACAAGGAAGCATGGGATGAGACAGTAACTGTTGGTTATAAATGTTCTTGTGGTGCAGTTAAATAAATCTCTATGGAGTACCAGCCCATCTGGTACTCCTCTTTTTATTAATATGTAGTTTTATTTAGAAATGGTATTAGTCTGTTGGCTATATACTTAAAGTATGAAAGAAATTCAGACATCGGAATTATTATGCGTGTACCATTCCGTCACCCCCCTAAAACAGCGATTTTAGAAGTAAATGTTGAAAAGCACATTTACATCTAAGCAAAATCGCTTGCCCCCTCTGCCCGTCTCCCATGGGGGATCAAGTTAGTCTATGCTGTAGTTTGTTGGGGGAGATTTTCTGATTTATAGACAGGACGCTTGCACAGACACCCCACCGCCCCATGGGTTCCCGGTGCTCTGTGCATCCGCTTTGCGGAACGCTAGGACATGAATAAGCGGACAAGGAAAAAGGAGTCAGAAATCTTTGTTACTTGACATTTTTGAAATACTTGTTTACTGTAGACAGAGATAAGAAAATCTGTGGGTGCTTTGCGGACTGCGTGCATGAAAGCGTTGGTTACACTTTTGGTTACACCTGCTTGGATGATGTGCGGGAACCTCCTTTCTATGCGCTTTTTAGAACGACTATCGGGTTCGATTCCCCTCGGAGTCACTGAATAATTCCCGGGAATACCGATTAGTCGGTGTTCCCGGGGTTTTTATGTTATCAGAAAATAGAAAAAGGGACAAAAGGAGCGCACCGGCTCTGGCGGGCATGAGTATCCCGGGGGCGGCGAAAAGGACAGCACAAACTGACCAGAGTTTAGACCTTATGACATTCGCGGCAACAGTAATAGCATCCATTAAAAGATTTGTAAGGATATTGTATTCTTGCGTCTCTGATGGCGCTGGAGCAATTGTAATAATATCCGATGTAAGTTTTATCGGTTATCGATCGAATAAAAGAACAGTCTCCGGTGTGGACTTGATGATTCCCGCGCAGATCAGCACTGTTGTTGAAATAATAATGTTTCATAGGCTTCCCCTTTCTTATATATTCGGTGCACCACAAGTTCTGCTTTGAAGCTTATATATAGATTATAGGAGATAATTGAAAGTAATACAAGAAGCAACCGATGTTATTAAATATCTTAGAAGATAATTATTGACATATGTTCAAAACAATGTATACTTAATAGTTAGAATGAAATGAACAGAAGGGAGAGGAGATCATGGCAAGACCGCAGAAACAAAGATGTATCTGTTCAATCCCGCGCACTTCCGGATTCAGTCCGCAAGGCTGTCCGGCATCGGGGAATGT
Organism: Candidatus Mediterraneibacter pullistercoris; assembly: GCA_019116885.1. GTDB lineage: Bacteria > Bacillota > Clostridia > Lachnospirales > Lachnospiraceae > Mediterraneibacter > Mediterraneibacter pullistercoris. The sequence goes on from DXAU01000054.1 coordinate 1,676, forward strand.
GAATCTTACTTATGATGAGTACGAAGTGATCCGCCTGCTGGACTACATGCAGATGACACAGAAACAGTGTGCGGAAAGGATGCAGATCTCCCGACCGACTGTAACGCGGATCTACGACGAGGCACGTCGAAAGATGTCCGATATGCTTGTAAACGGCAGAGCGCTTACGATAAGCGGCGGCGACGTGTTTGTCTGTCCGGTTCTGAGGCCGGAATGTGCAGATGAAGAAAACTGCTGCCACAGGAATAAAGATCTGTTGAGAGGCATGAAAGAGACTTAAAGAAAAGAGAGGTAGAGAAGATGAAAGTACTTATTATCGGTGGTGTAGCAGCCGGGACAAAGACTGCGGCAAAGCTCAAACGAGAAGATAGGAGCATAGAGGTGACGGTAATCACAAAAGATCAGGATATCTCTTATGCCGGATGCGGTCTTCCCTATTATGTGGGCGGAGCGATCGCAGCGAAAGACGCACTGATCGTAAATACGCCTCAGAAATACGCAGGACTGACAGGCGTTGAGGTGCGCACGGGAAAAGAAGCTGTCTCTTTGGATGCAGAGAAAAAAACGGTTGCTGTAAAGGATGTTCAGACAGGAAACATAGAGGCGTTCACTTATGATAAACTGGTCCTTGCCGTCGGAGCATCTCCGGCTGAGCTCCCTATTGAGGGAAAGGATCTCCCGGGCGTATTCAAGATGAGGACTCCTGATGATGCAGAGGGCATACGTACTTACGCAGAGAAAAATCATGTCAGGAAAGCGGTTGTGATCGGGGCTGGCTTTATCGGTCTTGAAGCAGCTGAAAATCTGAAAGCAAGAGGGATCGACGTGACAGTGATCGACTTTGCACCGCAGATCCTTCCCAATATTCTTGATCCTGAGATGGCCGCATATGCCCAAAAGCATCTCATGAACTCAGGAATCCGTGTGTTTACCGGAACAGGAGCGTCGTCCGTGCTTGGAACAGATAAGGTAACAGGAGTCAGCACGTCAGAGGGAACATTTCCGTGCGAGCTTCTGATTATGGCTGCAGGCATCCGTCCAAATACTGCTTTTCTCGAAGATACAGGAATCGAGATGTTTAAGGGAACAATTCTTGTGGACAGCCAGATGAAGACGAGTCTCGACGATGTCTACGCAGCGGGAGACTGTGTGATGGTGACGAACCGGATTACTGGAAAACGTCAATGGTCTCCTATGGGATCTTCTGCAAATCTGGAGGGACGCACTCTGGCACAGGTGCTCACAGGCACGCAGAAAGCATATCCTGGAGTGCTTGGAACCGGGGTTGTAAAGCTGCCGGGATTGAACATCGGCCGCACCGGACTTACAGAGGCCCAGGCTCAAGAGGCCGGATACGATGTGATTACTACCCTCGTTCCCACGGACGATAAGGCCCATTATTATCCGGACGCCTCATTTTTCATAACGAAACTGATTGCAGACAAAACAACCCGGAAGCTCCTTGGAGTTCAGGTGTTCGGACCGGGTGAAGTAGATAAGATGGTGGACATCGCGGTTATGGGAATCAGCATGGGCGCAAAGCTCGACGACTATGAAAATCTGGACTTTGCTTACGCTCCTCCGTTTTCTACGGCGATACATCCTTTTGTCCAGGCTGTTTACGTGCTGATGAACAAGATTGACGGCACATTTGTCAGCATGACTCCGGCAGAGTACGCCGGCGGAAAAGCCGAAGGATACCGCGTGGTGGACGTACAGCCGGAGCCTGCGATTCAGGGAGCGTTTTTTGTGAATCTGGCAAAAGTTACTGGAGAGATCGAGGGACTTGATAAAAATGAGAAGCTGCTGCTTGTCTGCGCAAGAGGCAAGAGAGCTTATTTCCTGCAGAACAGGATGCGCTTTTATGGTTATGAGAATACTGTCGTATTAGAAGGAGCAACATTCTTCAATGACGTAAAAGTAAAAACTGCCGGAGATTAAATTTTCGGATGAATTCAGGAGTAATAGGGGCTGCTAAATATATAATGTGCGCCGCCGGAATTGAAGGCGGCGCATGCTGTTTTACTGTCTTTTCATTCTTTTGTCATATTTTTATAAATCTAAGGAAAATTCTACAGTGGCATAATCCAGGAAAAAATGGTATAATAAATCGTTAGTATTGAAAAGAGACAGGAAGGGCTCTTTTTGTGACAAGCATTGTGCGTGTCTGTACACAGGCGCGGCTGAGGTGTATTGATTATGAAAAAGAAGAACAGAATGCGTTTAAAAGGGCAGCTCAGGATGTACATGAGCTGGCCCCTGATTATGACGATCCTGCTGGTTGCAGTGGACGTCTGGGTCTATGTGATCGACAAGAGAGCCGGGTTTATCATGAGCGTATTCATCCTGATATATCTGGCAATTGCAGGCGGCCTGTACTTTTATAACCGATCGCTTATTCTTGCGGATCTGATCCAGTTCTCAGCGCAGTATAAAGGGATTGAGAATACTCTGCTCAAAGAACTGGCAGTGCCCTACGCGATCACTCTTGAGGACGGGCGCATCCTCTGGACGAACAATGCGTTCGGAATCCTGAATGACGGACAGAGAAAGGAAAAGTACCTGAACCGGATGATTCCGGAACTTCATCCCGGGGTGTACCCGAAAGACGATATGGAGCATGTCGAACTGGAAGTGACTTACCGCGACAGAGATTATCAGGTAGAATTGCGCCGTGTCTCGCTTCAGGGATTCAGTGAGAAAGAAGAACTGCTGCAGATTCCGGAAGAGGAAGAATTCTTCGTGGCAGTGTCCATGCAGGATGTGACGGAATTAAATGCGTACATCCGGGAAAATGAGGATCAGCGAATGATCGCAGGGCTGATCTATATAGACAATTACGATGAAGTCATGGAGAGCGTCGAGGAAGTGCGCCAGTCTCTGCTGGTTGCGCTTATTGACAGGAAGATCAATAAATACATCGGCGATGTAGACGGCATCGTGAAGAAAATGGAGAAGGACAAGTACTTTATCGTACTCCGGAAATCAAGCTACAGAATGATTGCGGAAGACAAATTCTCTATCCTGGAAGAAGTAAAACAAGTAAACATCGGAAATGCCCGGTCAGCGACACTGAGTATCGGGCTCGGACTCAATACCGCCACTTATGCGCTGAGTTATCAGTTTGCCCGTGTTGCGATCGATCTTGCTCTCGCAAGAGGGGGAGACCAGGCAGTCATCAAGGATTGCAGCGGCATCACATATTTTGGGGGCAAGAAAGAACAGACTGCAAAGAACACACGGGTGAAAGCACGTGTTAAGGCAGAGGCGCTCCGGGAATTTATTGTGACAAAAGACCAGGTTATAGTCATGGGGCATAAGATAGCGGATCCGGATTCGTTCGGGGCATGTATGGGCATCTACCGGGCGGCTGTGAGCCTGGAGAAGAAAGCGCATATCGTTATCAATACAGTTACGGAATCGGTTCAGCCGTTGTATGATGAGATCGCGGAAAGTCCGGCTTATGAAGACGATATCTTCCTGACATCAGATCAGGCGCTGGATTACATCACAGACAATACGATGGTGATTGTCGTCGATACAAACAAGCCTCAGATGACCGATTGTCCGGAACTGTTGAAAAGATCACGGATGATCGCTGTGCTGGATCATCACAGACAAAGCAGCAATATTATAGAGAACGCGGTGCTTTCATATGTGGAGCCGTATTCTTCCTCAACCTGCGAGATGGTAGCGGAAGTGCTGCAGTATATTGCCGATGACATCAAAATTCCGGCAGTGGAGGCAGAGTGTCTGTATGCAGGTATCATGATCGATACAAGAAACTTCATGAACAGGACGGGTGTCCGTACATTTGAGGCGGCGGCCTTCTTAAGGAGATGCGGCGCTGATATTACCCGGGTGCGCAAGATGTTCCGCGACGACATGAAGTCATACAGGGCGAAAGCCGAGGCGGTCCGCATGGCAGAAGTATACCGTGAGGAGTTTGCCATCGCGCAGTGCCCGGGAGATATAGACAGCCCGACCGTGCTGGCGGCGCAGGCAGCCAACGAACTGCTGGACATCAGCGGAATAAAGGCGTCGTTTGTGCTGACAGAGTATGCGGGAAAGATTTATCTGAGCGCCCGTTCTATCGACGAGGTGAATGTCCAGATCATAGCCGAGAGGCTGGGCGGCGGCGGCCATATCAATTCTGCCGGAGCGCAGTTTGAGCACATGAAGATGGAAGACGTCATCAATGCAGTGAAAGAGACGATAGACCATATGATCGAGGAAGGAGATATATAAAGATGAAAGTGATATTATTACAGGATGTAAAAGCTCTCGGGAAAAAAGGAGAGATTGTAAATGTAAACGACGGATACGCCCGGAACTTTATCCTGCCGAAGAAGCTGGGGGCGGAAGCGACGGCAAAGAATCTGAATGACCTGAAACTCCAGAAGAATAACGAGAAAAAGATTGCGCTGGAGAATCTCGAGGCGGCGAAAGAGCTTGCAGAAGAGCTTTCCAGGGGGCATGTGGAGCTTTCGATCAAAGTAGGAGAGGGCGGCAGAACATTCGGCTCAGTATCCAGCAAAGAGATCGCAGCGGCGGTCAAGGATCAGATGAAACTTGATGTTGACAAGAAAAAGATACAGCTTAAAGAGACAATCAAGACGCTTGGAACTCATATCGTCAGTGTAAAACTGCACCCGGAAGTTGCAGCGGAACTGAAAGTCGTTGTAAAAGAAGAAGCGTAAGGGGTATTCTCATATGGATATAGAGGCAGCAATGAAACGGATACCGCCCCACAGCGCCGAGGCTGAACAAGCTGTGCTCGGGGCGATGCTGATAAATAAAGACGCCGTGATGGTTGCTTCGGAGATTGTTACGGGAGAAGATTTTTATCAGACGGCATACGGTATCCTTTTTGATGCAGTGGTGGATCTGTTCAAGGCAGGAAAGCCGGTGGATCTGATCACTCTGCAGGAGCACCTGAAAGAAAAGGACGTCCCGCCGGAAGTCAGCAGCCTGGAATTCGCCCGGGAACTCCTTGTGAGCACACCGACTTCCGCAAACGTGAAATACTACGCGGAGATTGTCAGAGACAAGGCGGTGCTGCGCAGGCTCATCAGGATAAGCGAAGAGACTGCAAACACATGCTATCTGGAGAACCAGCCGCTTGAGGAAATACTTGAGAAGACAGAAAAACAGGTGTTTGAGATCGTGGAACACGGAAACGCCCAGGAATATGTCCCGATCAAACAGGTGGTACTCAATGCGCTTGATGTGATAGAGAAGGCGTCAAAAACAAAAGGTTATGTGACAGGGATACCGACAGGTTTTATTGATCTTGACTATAAACTGTCCGGGCTCCAGCGCTCGGATCTTGTGCTGATTGCCGCAAGACCATCTATGGGAAAGACGGCGTTTGTGCTTAATATAGCCCAGCATGTGGCGTTCCGGCAGAAACTCGCGGTCGCTGTCTTTAGTCTGGAGATGTCAAAAGAACAGCTCGTAAACCGTCTGTTTTCACTGGAATCCCATGTAGACGCCCAGAATTTAAGAACAGGAAATCTTTCGGACACAGACTGGGAAAAGCTGGTGGAGGGAGCAGGGACGATCGGAAATTCCCGGATGATTATAGATGACACTTCTGGGATATCTATATCGGAGATGCGTTCAAAGTGCAGAAAGTATAAACTGGAGATCGGGCTTGATCTGGTCATCATAGATTATCTGCAGCTTATGAGCGGCAGCGGCGGCAGGAGGAATGAGAGCCGCCAGCAGGAGATATCCGAGATATCAAGGTCGCTGAAAGGGCTGGCACGTGAACTCAATGTACCTGTCATTGCGCTGTCCCAGTTAAGCCGTGCGGTCGAGCAGAGGACTGATAAGAGGCCGATGCTCTCCGACCTTCGTGAATCCGGAGCTATCGAGCAGGACGCGGATGTATGTATGTTCATCTACAGAGACGACTATTATAACCCGGACACAGAGGATAAGAACATCGCTGAGATTATTATTGCGAAACAGAGGAATGGCCCGATCGGGACGGTCCGTCTCGCCTGGATGCCGCAGTACACACGTTTTGGAAATGAACTGCGGCAGCAGTGAGCAGGTATTACACAGCGGATCCGGCAGGAACTGTTATGTAAATATTTTCCTCAGCTTCAGGATGGGGCTGGATTTGGCGGAATCTTTCCGGTTCGTCTGCTGCTGGCGGATGAGAGTGTCGAGTTTCCGGAAATGTTCTTCCTGCTGACGCTCTTTTGCCTGCAGAAGAAAATCCATCTCATGTATGACATCAGTAGTCACTGTACTGCTGATGTCTTTTTTTAATACACCATTGTTTTCAGTGAGGACCTCACGGAATACTTCGCCGAAAAGAGCCCGTATCTGATCCATCTTTTCCAGAGGGATCACTACCTCGCCGGCTAAGGACGCTGAACTGGAAGAAGCGGCAGGAGCCGGAGTGTCTGTGCGGGAAAGAGAGCTGCTCTCCTTACAGGGCACGCTTTGTTCCTTTGTTTTCTGTTCTTCTTCTGCGGATTTTAGTTTCAGTCTGGTCGCCTTAAGTTCTGGTATGAGTGGTTTCAGATCTCTTAACAACATTCCTTCATCTTTGAGCTTCTTGATACAGCAAAAGAGCTGGATGTCATCTTTTGTATAATATCGATGGCCCATCTCTGTCCGCCCGATCGTAAGGCCGAGTTCTTCTTCCCAGTACCTGAGAACATGGGATTCCACATCGACCTGCTTCGCGGCTTCAGAAATCATGAATCTGACCTCACCCATTAATATTTATACCTCCTTGATATCAGCTTCAAAGCTCAGGAACAGGTTCGGACAAGTCCCTGACTTTAATGTTATTATAGCACAGCTCCTTTTGCTCAACTTCAATAATCGTTCGTCAAATTGTTACCTGATTCCACAGACAGGGCGGTCTGAGAGGGCACAAAAAGGCCGCTGCACCGGCGTTTCTGCCTTTGTTCAGCGGCTCTTCTGCGTGTGATCACTTTGCGATTTTCTATAAATTACTCAGCTATGATAGCGCCTGTCGGACATGCAGCTTCGCATGCGCCGCAGTCTACACAAGCATCAGCATCAATCTCATATTTGCCATCACCTTCGGAGATAGCGCCTACTGGACATTCGCCTTCGCAAGAACCACAGCTTACACATTCGTCATTGATTACGTGTGCCATAGTATGTACCCTCCTTTTCTGATTTCCGAAAAAGCTTTATCCCTTTTCGATACTCTCATTTTAATACAATGAAGATGAATATACAAGAGATTTGGATGTTCTAAATTTAGTACTTTTTTTAAAATTCAGAAAAAAATCACTTCCTTTTTAAGAATTTTGGTGTATGATAGAAAAATGGTGCTGAGTCATTACAGCAGACGGTCTGTCATGGTATTAAGACCAGTAAAAAGCAGATGGAGGCGCAGGATGAAAAAGAAATTAGCAGCATTAGTTTCAATTGCCGTATGTCTGGGCATGATAGCATGCGGCTGCAGCAGTCAGAACGATGAGAACGTTTTCACGGGAGATACTCCGGATGAGCCGGAGTGGCAGGCAAACCTTGATGCGATATTACCGGGAGCCTATGCCAGTGTGGAAGACCTGGAGCTGGAGCCGGGAACTTATATCTCCGTAATAGGAAAGACAGAGAATTCCCCATACTGGAAGCAGGTGAGAGCCGGGGTGGAGCAGGCCGCGGCAGATATAAATGAAAATCTGGGATACAGCGGAGATGATGAGATCAAGGTGCTCTTTAACGCCCCGTCAGACAATGAGGATATAGATGAACAGGTCAATATCCTTGACGAAGAGATGGCTAGATATCCCGATGTGATAGCGATTGCAAGCATAGATGAGAATGCATCAGCGGTTCAGTTTGACCTTGCCATAGAAAATGGTATCCCCATCGTTGCGTTTGACTCAGGGAACAGTTATCAGGGCATACAGTGTACATGCATGACAGATAATGCCCGGGCGGCCGCGGCAGGAGCCAGCAGACTCTGCGAGGCGGTCGGTGACAGCGGAGAGGTGGCTCTGATCGTGCAGGACTCTGTGTCGGGCAATGCCAGACAGCGCGTATCAGGATTCAAGGAAGAGATCAGCGAAAACCACCCGAATGTCTCTGTCGTGGAGACAATCTATCTGGACCAGATTGATGAACTAAAGCGTCAGGCGGCAGCAGAGGAACTCAATGTTTCAGAAGAACAGCTTGCTCAGTGGAGTGAGGCGGCATCAGGACTTACGGATACGGGGGGCTCTGCACAGGATAATGCGGGCGGTGCCGGGGAAACGAACGCAGAGGATGAAAATACCATCTCTGAAGAGGCGCGCACCAGGCTGGAAGATATCGACTCCATTGCGTCGGGAATGAGTGACCGGGATGCAATCGTATATTATCTGGAAAAACACCCGGATCTGAAGGGCTGTTTCGGAACAAATGACGAGACGGTGCTCCTTGGCGCTGAGGCGCTCAGAAGCATGGAAAAGACCGAAGAGATCGTCATGATGGGATTTGATGCAGGAGCAGATCAGATCGCGGCGCTCGAAGATGGCAGTATAGACGGACTCGTGGTGCAGAATCCGTTCGGAATGGGATATGCCACGGTCGTTGCGGCTGCGAGAACCGTTCTTGAGATAGGAAACGAAGCACAGGTGAATACCGGATACATCTGGGTGGACTCTGAAAATATGGACGATCCGGAAATACAGGCAATGCTCTATGAATAAACCGGGCTTTGCCAGTGATACAGAAGCCTGGGAGTCTCACATGACCCTGCTCAGAGAGAAAATAAATTCTGTGCCGACTCCCTCTGTGCTTATAACATTGATATGCTCATCATGGGCCTGGATGACTTCTCTGACAATGGAGAGTCCCAGGCCTGTTCCCTTTTTATCCCGGCCCCGGGACAGATCGGACTTGTAGAAGCGCTCCCATATCTTGTTCAGATCTTTTCTGGGGATGCCGATACCGTGGTCTTTCACGGATATGAAAGCCTTATCATTTTTTTCTGAGATCTCCACTGTGACAGAAGATTTGTTCTCACTGAATTTTATTGCGTTGTCCAGAAGGTTGTAGAGAACCTGCTGTATCTTCCGCCTGTCTGCATAGACGAGAACCGGGGCGGGCATCATAATCAGTTCGATGGAGATGTGCTTCGGAGTGCATACCGCTTCAAAGGATTCTGCGGTTCCCTTTATAACTTCCTGTATATCGAACTCTGATTTGTCGAGGAGCAGCTCCTTTGTGTCAAATTCGTTTAAGGTGAGAAGATCTCCTGTCAGATCTGTCAGACGTTCCGTCTCAAAAAGGATAATCTTCAGATATTTTTCGTACAGTTCGGGCGGAATTGTCCCGTCGGCCATTGCCTCCACATAACCTTTCATAGAAGTGAGCGGAGACCGGAAATCGTGGGAAACATTCGCCACGATTTTCTTCTGATAGTCGTCCATGTCTTTTAGCTGCGCAGCCATATAGTTCAGTGATGCGGACAGATACCCCATCTCGTCGTGTGTGTAGACAGGGATTTCATATTCAAGATTCCCCAGAGCATACTGACGCGCCGCTTCGGATATCTGTCTGAGGGGACGGTGAACAAAGAAGTGGAAACCCAGAAGAAAGATAAAAGACAACACGAAAATAACGCCCAGGGTGATGAATACAGGGATCATAAGCGGGCGGCATCTCTCTTCTATGCTTGATACAGGGCTGTGGATGAGAAGATATCCTCTTGTGGAAAACCCCTGAGTCACAGGAGCCATCACGGTGATTACCTCCTCGTCAAAATATCCGTGATATGTGCCGGAAATATACTGGTTTCCGCCAATTTCGGCAGGATTGAAATCTTCGATCACATCCGGCGCGGAAGTGTTCTCCATGTTTGAAGCAGTGATCATCGTGCCCGCAGAGTCTACGAACCAGAGAGAGGCTTCAAGATAAAGGCGCATCGCTGCGAGCTGAGCCTGCACGGCGTAGATAGAGGAATCATCCGTGAAATACGAGGGCAGATAGTCGCTGGCGATCAGAGTAGCTTCCCGGTAAAGCGTCTGTGAGGAGTCTTCCATGAGCTGGTTCGTCATGAGCTGGGCGGTGAGCGTTGCGGTCGTAAAAAGGCACAGGAATCCGAAAATGATGTACAGTGCGATGAATTTCAGATGGAGTATACTTTTCATATTTTAGGACTCCTTATTTCGTCTCGAACTTGTACCCGATCCCCCATACTGTACTCAGGCTCCAATGGGGATGGTCTTTGATTTTCGCCCGGAGACGCTTGATATGAACGTCAACAGTCCGGGTATCGCCAACGTATTCATAGCCCCAGATCCTGTCCAGAAGCTGTTCTCTTGTGAACACCTGGTTTGGAGAGGACGCAAGGCAGTAAAGGAGTTCCAGCTCCTTTGGCGGCATCTCGACATGCTGTCCGTCGCAGAGGACAGAGTAGTTTGTCAGATTGATGACAAGTCCGTCGTATTCCACGCATTTCGCCTGCTCCTTATCGGGAGTCTCCGCTTTGACCGGCTGATAGCGCCTGAGCACAGCGCGCACTCTGGCAACCATTTCTTTGGAATCGAAAGGCTTCATGATATAGTCGTCAGCGCCGAGTTCCAGACCGAGCACCTTGTCAAATACTTCGCCTTTGGCCGAGAGCATGATGATCGGAGTGGAAGCGCGCGCCCGGATCTCCCGGCATACCTGGTAGCCGTCGATGCCCGGAAGCATCAGATCCAGAAGGATCAGATTGGGCTGATATGAGTCAAATGCCGTGAGTGCATCCTCGCCGTTATAAACGATCCTTGTGTCAAAACACTCTTTTGTAAGGTAAAGCGAGATTAGTTCTGCAATGTTTTCATCGTCGTCTACAATAAGGATCTTCTGTTTTCCTATCATGCTGGAGTCCTCCTTGTATTATTTCAGTTCTACTATCGTCACACCGGCGTCCCCTTCGCCATATTCAGCGAGGTGATATGACCTGACATGTTTCTGGCGCCTTAAATATTCGTGGATGCCTTTTCGGAGAGCGCCCGTTCCCTTGCCGTGTACCACGCGCACAGTACTCAAGTGCGAGAGAAGTGCATCATCAAGGTATTTGTCGAGTTCTGCCACGGCTTCATCTACAGTCTTTCCGAGAAGATTGATCTCCGGGCTGACGGTGAGAGATTTGCTCATCTTGATCTTGCCGCGGGAAGTCCGTTTCAGCTTCTTTGGAGTATGCATGTCAGCATCTTCTGTGATCTCGAGGTCGGAAATATTGACCTGTGAGCGAAGGATGCCCATTTGAACCGTGACATTGCCCCTGGAATCAGGAAGAGTCTGCACAGTGCCTGTCAAATTCATACTGAGGACTTTCACAGTTTCTCCAAGCTTGAACTCCTCCGGTCTGTGGGTTTTTCTGGCTCTGGGAGAACTCTTTACTGATGCTGAAGAAGTATCTTTTATCTTCTTTCTCAGACGTTCCCGCTCCTTTTCCATTTCTGCTGCAGAGATGTTCTCCTTACCAAACTTGTGGAAATTGCGGATCGTCTCGTCGGCAACCTCTTTCGCTTCCCGGAGGATAGCGCTGGCTTTTTCGTTTGCCTCCCGCAGGATGCGGTCCCTCTGTTCGTCGAGCCGGTCCTGGCGCTTCTGCGCCTGTTCTCTGAGCGCTTCGGCTTCTTTCCTGCAGGCGGCGATCTCTTCACGTTCTTTCTCAATCGTGCGCCTTCCGGCCTCCAAATCTGTCAGAAGATCCTCGAAAGAGATGTCTTGTTCGCTCAGCCGTTTCCTTGCGTCTTCGATGATGAAATCGGGCAGCCCCAGCTTGCCTGATATGGCGAAAGCGTTGCTCTTGCCGGGAATACCGATGAGAAGCCGGTAAGTCGGACGCAGACTCTCAACATCGAACTCACAGCAGGCATTCTCTACACCCGGGGTGGAAAGCGCATATACTTTCAGCTCACTGTAGTGAGTCGTTGCCATAGTCCGTATATTCCTGCTGTGCAGATAGGAGAGGATGGATGCTGCCAGGGCGGCACCCTCTGTCGGATCTGTTCCGGCTCCCAGTTCATCGAAAAGTACAAGGGAGCGTTCGTCCACTTTTTTCAGGAACGAGACAATGTTTGTCATGTGAGAAGAAAATGTACTCAGACTCTGCTCGATGCTCTGCTCATCTCCGATGTCAGCGTAGACTTGTCGGAACACAGCGAGCTCCGAGCGGTCTCCGGCGGGAATGTGGAGCCCTGACTGCCCCATCAGCGTGAGAAGCCCCACTGTTTTGAGGGAGACGGTCTTTCCACCTGTGTTGGGACCTGTGATAATGAGCAGAGTAAAATCCTCTCCAAGTGTGACCGTGATCGGAACAACGGTCTCCTGGTCGAGCAGGGGATGCCGCCCCTCCCGGATATGGATGCGTCCTTCTTCATTCAGAACGGGACGGCTGCCGCGCATGGATAAGGCGAGAGCGCCGCGGGCAAATATGAAATCAAGCTCTGTCATGGCCCGGTAATCAGAGCGTATCTCATCAATATACTGTGCAGTCTCCTCGCTCAGCCGGGCAAGGATCACCTGGATCTCTTCCTGCTCTTTTGCGTATAATTCTTTCAGGTCATTGTTCAGCTTTACGACAGCCATAGGTTCGATAAACAGTGTGGAACCGGTGGACGACTGATCGTGTATAAGTCCCTGGACCTGGGACCGGTGCTCGGCTTTTACGGGAATACAGTATCTGTCGCCGCGCATCGTGATAATGGGATCCTGCAGATAGGTGCGCAGAGATCCGTTGACCAGCCCGGATAACGTGCTGTGTATCCGGTCATTGACAGCACCCATGCTCCTGCGGATATGCTTTAATGTACTGCTGGCGTCGTCGCTCACTTCCTCTTCTGAGATGATGCAGCGTTCGATCTCAGATGAAAGGTTTGTCAGAGGTTCGAGCTGATCAAAGAAAGCATCCAGACAGTCGGCAGCATCTTCCTGTGTGTCGTGTCTGCCGTAGGATTTGGCCCGTGCTGTGTTGGCGAGCAGACGGCAGATGCGCAGAAGTTCAGAAATGCTCAGAGCGCCTCCAATCTCCAGACGTTTCATGGACTCTTCCACAGGAGCCGCGTCGGAAAAAGAGATTCTCCCCTTTTTGATGATGCGCGTAAAAGCGGCCGCAGTCTGTTCCTGGAAAGTATTGATCTTCTCAAGATCGGTCATCGGCTTTAACCTTCGGCAGAGCTGACGCCCCCGGAAAGAACCCGCCTCCTCTTCCAGGCGGGAGATGATCTTATCAAATTCAAGTTTTGCTAGTGTTTTCTGATTCATAGATTCCCCTTAAACAATGTTCTGTAAATATTTTACCCCATTATTCGGATAAAGGGAAGTCCTGGCAAGTAAATGATTGAACTATCGGACTGAATCGGTTATACTAAGTTTTGGAGGAAGAACATCCATGCCGAACGATAAAGAGCAGAATTTGGTTCCGGAGGAACCGGAGGAAAAGAAGTATTCTTTCTTACAGGAAACGATTAAATCAAAACCGATCAGCAGGCAGCAGCTTGTGAAACAGCTCGTAAGAATCGCGATCTACGGAGTGATACTGGGAGTGTTTGCCTGCTTTGGTTTTTTTGCGCTTAAACCATGGATGCAGGATATGTTCAGAGGAGAGCTTGAGACAGTGACCATTCCGGAAGATGAGGAGCCGGCGGAGGAGCCGGCAGAGGATGCGTCAGAAACAGACGCTGCCGTACAGACTCCGGATGCAGCCAGTTACGAGCAGATGATGGCTTCGATGAACGAGCGTGCAGATGAGGCGAAAAAGGGGCTTGCCTCTGTGGAGCCGGTGCTGTCAGAGGAAAACCAGGATGAAAAGCTGACTGGCATGAACAGCGGAGTGACCGGAGTGATCACGGCAGATAATGGACAGGAACTCCTTATCCTGGCGGATGATTCGGTGTGTACGGGCGCATCCCGGTGGACAGTCATGTTTGAGGACGGAAGCACTTACAGCGCGTCGCTTAAAAAGAGGGATGCCAACAGCGGCCTGGCTGTATTCAGCGTGCCCAGGGGAAGCATAACAGATGATACATGGGCGGAAGTGAAGGTGTCTGTACTGGGCAATTCAAACCTGGTAAAACAGGGTGACGTCGTGATGGCGCTCGGAAACATGTTCGGATATCCGGGGGGCATGGGATACGGAATCGTCAGTTCCACGGATCAGAAGACGTTATTCTATGACGGAGAGTGCGGTGTACTGGCAACAGATATTGCTGCTGAGACAGATGGAACAGGCGTACTTTTTAATATGGACGGGGAAGTCATCGGCATGATTTTGGCATCCGTATGGGAAACAGATGCCCGTATGGTAAATGCCTATGCAGTCTCGGATCTCAAAGCAGTGATAGAGATTCTGGCCAATAACGAGAGCGTGCCGTATATCGGAATATATGGAACAACAGTAACCCAGGAGCTGAAAGAGGAACAGGGCATGCCTGCCGGAGTCTATGTAGTGGATGTAGATCCGGATTCGCCGGCAATGGAGGCCGGAATACAGAGTGGAGACATCATATGCCAGGTGGACAGAAAAGATGTGGGCAGCATCATTACCTACCAGAGCGCTCTGCTGGAGTCTAAGACAGGACGGGCAATACGCCTGAAAGGACAGCGGCGCGGGGCTGACGGTTATGTGGAAGTGGATTTCACAGTGACAGTTGGAAGCAAAGAGAAGTAAAGAATAGACAGATAAGAGGTTGGACATGAGATATATAAACGGATTACATGAGGGAGAGACGATCAGGAACGTCTATCTGTGCAAAGGGAAACGTTCTGCGGAGACAAGGAACGGGAAGCCGTATGACAATCTGCTCCTGCAGGATAAGACAGGGATACTCGACGGAAAAGTGTGGGATCCCAACTCTCAGGGAATCGCGGATTATGATGAAAAAGACTTTATCGAAGTCTATGGGGAAGTGATCAGTTATAACGGAAATCTCCAGATCAATATCAAGCAGATCCGGAAAGCCGAAGAAGGGGAATATGAACCGTCTGACTATATGCCGACGACTGAGAAGAATGTCACGGCAATGTATGAAGAGCTGACCGCATATATCCGGCAGATCGGAAATACCTATCTGAAGCAGCTTCTGGAATATTATTTCGTGAAAGATGAAGCATTTATAAAAAAATTCAAAGGACATTCAGCCGCAAAGACAGTCCATCACGGTTTTTCCGGCGGACTGCTGGAACACACCCTGAGCGTGCTGCATCTGTGTGAATATTTTGCAGGGGCATATCCGATCCTTGACAGGGATCTTCTCTTCGCCGCGGCTATCTGCCACGATATCGGAAAGACAAGGGAACTCTCTTCATTCCCGGATAACGATTATACGGATGAGGGACAGCTCATAGGCCATATTGTGATTGGAGTGGAGATGGTCAATGAAGCTCTGAGATCTGTTCCGGATTTTCCGGAAACGCTCGCAAATGAGCTGAAGCACTGCATTATCTCACATCATGGAGAACTGGAATATGGTTCTCCTAAGAAACCGGCCCTGGCAGAGGCGCTGGCTCTGAACCTGGCGGATAATGCCGATGCCAAGATGCAGACGCTGACAGAGATATTTAAAGGAAAGACAGGGACAGAATGGCTTGGATATAACCGTCTGTTTGAATCAAATCTTCGGAGAACATCGGGGACGTAGAACGCTGCATGAGACAGTGGAGCGGGGTACGTCCCCGCTTTATTCCCTGACGCCGGATGCAGAAAGCCCGAACGACGGACGTCAGCAGATCTGACGGATGGAGTTTTGTGGATGAGTGAGAGGAGAGACAGAGAAAATGATGCAGAAAAATGACACTGCGGTTATTGAGATTATAGATATAGGAGTAAATGGAGAGGGGATCGGAAAAGTAGGCGGCTATACCCTCTTTGTCAAAGATGCAGTGATCGGGGACCAGGTGGAAGTGAAGGTCATGAAAGCAAAGAAAAATTATGGTTATGCAAAACTTATGAGGATCCTTGAAGCCTCAGTATACCGTACAGAGCCCCGCTGCAGATATGCCCGTCAGTGCGGCGGGTGCCAGATACAGGAAATGGCCTATGACAGGCAGCTCGTTTTTAAAGAACAGAAAGTGCGGGAGGATCTGGAGCGCATCGGCGGGGTAGATAAGATGATCCTGGATAAAGTCATGGAGCCGATCGCAGGAATGGAGCAGCCTTTCGGATATCGGAATAAGGCTCAGTTCCCGTTTGGAACAGACAAGTCAGGGGAGCCATATGCCGGATTCTACGCAGGGCGGACGCATGATATCATTGCAAACACGGACTGCGCACTTGGAGTACCGGTGAACCGTACGATCCTGGAAATCATCCTGGACTTTATGAAGAAAAACGGGATACGAGCTTATAATGAGAAGACGGGTGATGGTCTGATCCGGCATGTGCTGATGCGATACGGCTTTGCGACAGATGAGATTATGGTCTGCCTTGTGATAAACGGCGGGGAGATTCCCAATGTATCATGGCTGGTTGACCGGCTGAAGGTTATTGAAGGAATGACGAGCATATCGGTGAGTGTAAATACAGCGAGGACAAATGTGATAATGGGAGACTCTTACCGTGTGCTCTGGGGACAGAGCTATATTACAGACTGTATCGGAGAGATCAAATATCAGATATCGCCTCTGTCTTTCTATCAGGTGAATCCCGTGCAGACGGAAACACTATATTCGACTGTGCTGGAATATGCGGATTTAAATGGCAGCGAGACGGTATGGGATCTGTACTGTGGGATCGGAACAATTTCTTTGTTTCTTGCTCAGAGAGCAAAGAAAGTGTATGGGGTCGAGATCATTCCCCAGGCAATCGAGGATGCCAGAGAAAATGCCAGGATCAATGGGATCAACAATGTGGAATTTTTCGTCGGGAGAGCAGAGGAAGTGCTGCCTGAATATTGCGGAAGCAGCACCTGTGATGCAGGCGCATATGCTGATGTGATCGTGGTAGATCCACCGCGGAAAGGATGTGATTCGGTCCTTTTAGATACGATCGTGAAGATGCAGCCGGAAAAGATCGTCTATGTGAGTTGTGATCCCGCGACGCTGGCAAGGGATGTGAAAATGCTGTGTGGGAGTGGGTATGAGGTGAAAAGAGTCAGGGCGGTGGATATGTTTCCGATGACGGTGCATGTGGAGACGGTGGTACTTTTGTCCAAACTTAATACCAAGCAGCATATTGAGGTGGAGCTGAATCTGGACGAGCTGGATTTGACAGCGGCGGAGAGCAAGGCTACCTATGACGAGATCAAAGCCTATGTGCTGGAGAAGTATGGGTTGAAAGTGTCCAGCCTGTATATCTCCCAGGTCAAGCGGAAGTGTGGGCTGGATATGGGACAGAACTATAACCTTTCAAAGAAGGAAGATGCAAAAGTGCCGCAGTGCCCGCCGGAAAAGGAAGCGGCAATTGTAGAGGCATTGAAACATTTTCATATGATATAAGGATAGCGACTCATACTTAAAAACACGTTATCGGCTTAGTCGGTAGCGTGTTTTTATTGTTAAGGGAGACCGTGTAACTTGACTTATAAATAGTGAATATAGTATAATTGTTCTATGTTATAGAACATAGAACAATTTCCAGAAAGGAGGTGCCGAATTGCCCAACAAGGTGGCTGTAGATCAACGAGCTAAAGATATGATCATCGAACTTGGTTTATTGATTCGTGATTGCCGTGGAACGCTCAGCCAATCTCAATTAGCCAAAAGGGTTGGCCTGCCCCGTTCCAACATGAAATACATAGAGGATGGTGTCAACGCTCCGACAGCGGATGTCTATGACAAGCTGATTAAGGAGCTAAAGCCGGATTTGCAGACGCACCACCACATGGATCATTTGTATATGGCGATTCGGAAAGTTCCTCCGCCCGATGTTTGCCGAACCATCACACAAAACAAGGATTTAGTGGATGCAATGAGGAAGTTAGAAGGTTGTAATCTGACTCCCGACCAGATTGAAAGTGTTTCCGCCCTGTTTGCGTCTTTTCAAAAGAATAGAGAAGGAGAACCCATAAAATGAGAGATAAGTATTTTTACGAAGTAATGTTTGATGATACGTCCATTGACGTAAGCAAGGAAGTCGGATTGGTCTGGTCCATTGCCAACTCGCTCCGTGGTGCCTATACCTCGGATAAATATAAGGACGTTATTATCCCCATGGTCATCATCCGCCGGTTTGAGTGCGCTTTGGAGGAAACCAAAGATGCAGTTGTGGCAAAGTACAAGCAGAACCCTAACCTCCCAGCTGCGCTTCTTTGCCAGGTGTCCAAATATCCCTTTTACAACACCAATGAATTTACCCTGAAACGCCTTCTGGATGACAGCGACAGCATTGCGTCCAACCTCAAGTCTTACATTGAAGGCTTTTCTGCTAACATCCAGTTGATTCTGGAAAAGCTGCTGAAATTCAGCACCCAGATCGACAAAATGGATAAGAGCAACCGTCTTTACAGCGTGGTGAAAAAGTTCTCTGAACTGGATTTGTACCCCACCCATGTAGACAGCATGAAGATGGGCTACATTTTCGAGGATATTATCCGTCGTTTTTCTGAAAACGCCGAGGCCGGTGATCACTATACACCCCGTGAAGTGATTCGTCTAATGGTCAATGTACTGCTGGCAGAGGGCTGCAACGACCTGCTGACTGATGAAGGAAAAATCGCCACCGTACTGGAAATAATCATACCGAGTTTGATACAAGGTATGGGTAAAATTAAAAAGTGTGCCCTTGCGGTGTAAAATCTGCTCTTGGGGTGTGT
>DXAU01000055.1 GCA_019116885.1 Candidatus Mediterraneibacter pullistercoris
CTTGCATTCACAAATGACGGAGGTAAAACGGTAATTACCATAACAATCATTAAAAAAATCATTATTATTCTTTTTAATTGACTAATGTTAGTACGCATATCCCATCTCCTAGAAGAAGGAGCAATAATCTCTTATCGCTCCTTCTAATCTTTCTTAATAAGTTTACTCTGAAAATTGTGTTCAGTTATTTTATTGTGCTGTAAAGACAATATCGCCCTGACTATTCATTGGCATAAAACCACCAACACTTATATTTACTGTTGCATCATAAGCTTGGCCAAGAACTATTTCAGAATCATATGTTCCTGTAAACTGTGTGATGTTGCCGTCTCCATCCATTGCGGTAGTTTCAAACTGAACCCCATCAATGTTTAATTCAGTCATCCATCCGGTAATAAATCCCATATATGTAACAGAGGATGTATCTAAAACAATTTGCGTCTGAGTAACTATCTCATCACCGCTTTCATCAACAGTATACCAGACTTTCATCACCCCTCCCTTTGAAAAAGCAGGATTCCCCATTGATTCATCTTGTTCATCCGTCCCAAAAGTTCCATCCTTATACAGCGTAGCCGCAATTGGAATTTCCTTGTACTGTTCTTCTGACTCCGCCGCAAATGCCGTTACTCCCATCGCCATGATCATCATAGCTGCCATACCAATCGCCGCGAACTTCTTAAAAAGCTTTTTCATAAATTGCTCTTTCTTGCCCATTCGGGCAAATAAAAATAATGGTGTTTCGAAGGGAACCATACACATCCGCCATTCCCTAGTCGAAACACCACAAAAAACAAGAGTAATTTTGGCTATATACGGTTAGTTCCTTCTTTCTTTGATTAGTCATTACTAACCCTAACAAGTATATACCATATGCTTCCAGTTACTGTCAAGCATATTTTTAAACAAGTTTGTTTCTTCTTGGTTAATTTTCTGACTTTTAATTATATTTTATTATATATTCTGTCTTTTATGCCATTTTCAAATCTTTATTATATTGTAATGATACTATTCCACCAGGATACCCTCCTTATCACATCCAAAACACCAATAGGGCTGTGCTCTCCGGCATATGTCCGTTGCCAACGCTGCAGGTCACTGTGATCGGCAGTGTTCCCTTAATCTCACCGCCCGTACCAATATGAATCTTAAACGCTTCCAACGGGAGTTTTATAACTTCCGTTCCCTCTCTCAGTTCTTCCACAAGCTGCAGTACTCCGTTGTATTCATATTTCAGGCTTTGGATTTTACCAGTCATGATCTTCCCGTCAAGTCTTGATCTTGCCTGCATCTCGCAGGGATGCAGCAGAAGGTATGCATCCCCGTTTTCTTTCGTCAGTTCGGCTGTAAAATCAAACGCTCTGTTTCCCATAGAAAATGGACTTTCACCGTTCTTTCGCCGGGTCATCCGGTAGACTACAATGCGGACAGGAAGATGATCTCCCTCTTCTATGTTGTATTCGAAGTCCTTCATCAGGCTTTTATATTTCCTGTTCTGTGGTTTTACCAGTTCCTCATGGGCGGAAAGGATAGATTCCACCAGAAAAGGATCCATATCCTCAACCATCATCCGGATATGCTTATCTTTTTCTGATTCCGGGATATTAATATCGTCCAGATATTTTTCCAGCCTGTCGATCAGGTTTTCATAGGATTTTATCCATTCTTCCCCATAGTCTGTGAACGTATAATACTGCGTGATCAGTCCCTGCTCAATTGCTTTTTTCAGGCTTTTATTTATGCCGGGTCTGGACACATGACACCGCTCTGCTATGACCACCTGAAATCCCCGTTTTACCGGCTGCAGTTTTTTCAGCTCGATCAGATACCGTATCTGTAGTAAAGAGGGCCTTCCATCCCGTTTTAAATTATCTCCCGTTGCCATACCTTTCCTCCCTTCACACTACATGTACATTGATTTCCCTGCAGTCCAGCATAAGCGGATCTCTCCCGTCTTCGGTCACCGCGATCACGAGGTTACCTTCTGTGACAGGAGCCTGTGCGCTGACCGAATACTCAAACAGATACGTTGGAAGGTAAATCTGTGCCGAATCACTGTCAGCCTGTATCCAGTCTTCTTTTTTCCTGTACCACAGGCTTACCATCTTTTCCCGATTCCTTTTCCGGATGCAGAAACGGCTTTCGCCGTCTTTTACCTCTAAACAGACATATGGTTCAAAAAGCTTCCACTCCCGGGCAATAACCCTGGGCTGTCTGCGCTCGATTTCATAAATCTCCATCGCCATCTCGTAAGTCCCCGGTTCAAACAGAAGGGACAGATCCATGTTGGAATAGCTTCTGTCATATACATCGCCACGAATCAGGAAATTGGTGATCCCTTCCATAGCTGCCCGGCTGATCGTATGTTCAACCCGACAGGCATCCCTCTCCGCCTCCTGCTGGTCCATCCCGCTGATCATCTGAAAAAACTGGGTCAGTTTATGATGGCGGTCAAGGCACTCTTTCCCTCTCATCTTGCCTATATCCGTCAGGATGATCAGATCATCTTCCATCTTAATATACCGATGATTCATCAGGCGCCTGGCAAGGCTTCTAAGATGTGTCTTGTTTTCTCCGGTCTCCATTGCAAAATCAACCAAACGCATCGGCTCCCCGTTCCGCCAGTGCTGATAGATCACCTCGAGGAAATCTTCTTCCATCTCCTCTGCATTTTTGGGGACATTCGTGCCGATCTCCCCGGCGGCAGACAGATTTTCATTTTTCTTCATATTCCACTATCCTTTCACGGTTATTCCTGCTCCCCGGCAGTATCCGTACTCTGCGCGTCCACACAGACTGCGTGGACTGCAAACCGTCTGCTGTATCCGTCTCCGGTACAGGTGGACAGTGTCATGACCTTATGGCTGCTGTCCGGATGGATGCCTGTGTCGATCAGGGAACCATTGGCCATGCCGTCGATCAACGCCTGATACTCTTCTCCCGGTTCGTATCCGATCTTATAGACATCTCCTCCGCTTACTGCATTCTGGCAGGCGAATACCTGATACCGATATGCCATATCTTCCGTATATAGGGTGAAGTACTGGTTCTCTTCCCAGAACTCTTTTTCTTTATATTTCTTCAGGCCGCCGAACATACTCCCGTCATTCATGTTATGCCCGTATATGATCGTATAATAGTCCGTGAAATCCGGCTGGTTCAGCCCCTCCAGGAAGATGCTCCCGGCGATATGGTCTTCTCCGTACAGATCTCTTCTCAGATATTTTTCATTATCCCCTGAATAGAGAACCGGGTAATCGATCCCAGTACTTCCCGGATCATCCGAGCGGATCCATGCCACGATATCCGGATTCTGCTCTTTTAACTCATCGAACCGGATCAGTACATCTGTGAGCCACCAGTCCTTCTTCTGTTCTGTATCGTCCCCTGCCCGAACCTCTGTATAATCTTCTCTCAAGTCTTCATAGGTCTGGGATGAGGTGCGCTTATCCAGATAATCAGGGAGGATATTCCAGAGAGAGACGCCGATCAGTACAAGAGCTGCCGGGATCAGGAATTTTCTTCTGCTACTCATTTTGATATGCAAAGCCTGCGAAAGAGATCTCACACCCGCGTCCGACTCGGCTGAAAATATTGACAAGCTTTGTCATCACTTCCGGATAGTTCTCCTTCTCCGTCATTACCAGGATTTTGGAACAATCTTCCAGGAACTCCGCCTCACGGACATTTTCAACCTCTCTTGCCTCTCTTATGATCTCTGCAGCCATCTCCTCCGTGATTGATTTTGACAATCTGTAATACCTTCCCACTTAACAGACCTTCTTTCTTTTTGGTTAGTTATTTCTAACCAAATTATACACCTGTTGAGAATGATTGTCAAAAAAGAATCAGATTTTTCGTCCGGTCCTTTTCCTGTTTTTTTCTATATTTGTTCAGCCGGCAGGAATTATTTCCGGCCTGCCAGCATTCGGGAATCTCCCA
>DXAU01000006.1 GCA_019116885.1 Candidatus Mediterraneibacter pullistercoris
CGTATTCGTGCGCGGATCCTTGGTCAGAAATCCGCTGATGCGCGCTCCTCTTGACACAGTTCCTGCCACAAGACAGAGATAATACTTCTTTACACTGTGATCCCGGAACATGGCTCCGAGCTCCTGAAGCGCAGCCAGCGTCTTTCCGGCGGCTACGATACCGCTTGTGTTGCGGTCCAGACGGTTGCACACAGACGGATGGAAGGTGCGCAGCTCTTCTTCGGTGATCTGATGGCTCTCAAGCAGATATCCTATCACATATTCTACAAGAGATATGTCGTCTTTTGACGCTTTCTGTGAAAGTACTCCTGCCGGCTTGTTTATAAAAATTGTATTCCTGTCTTCATATAATATGTCAAGCTCTGCCTTTGCGATTCCTTTTTGCTGACTCACAGATTTTCTTTCTGTAAATTTCTCGATCGTCTCGTCAGAGAGGAATAATTTGACTGCGTCCCCTTCGCAGAGTTTTTCCTGTCCCGAAGCTTTCTTTGCATTGAGCGTGATATTCTTCTTGCGGAGCATCTTGTAGAAGAAACTCTTAGGTGCGAGTGACATATATTTGGACAGAAACTTATCGAGCCGCTGTCCGGCTTCGTTTGAATTTATGATGATCTCTCTCATAACTTCTCCTCTGCCTTTAAGATCAGCCTGTGAGGCAGCAGTTTTGCACCGATGCGCGCAGTTTTCATGGCTGCGCCGTACACTGAGACTTCCCGCCTTTTCCGGCTGTCTTTCAGCGCTTTGCGGACAACAGCGGGCGCTTTGGCCATGGTCAGTTTTTTAAGCGGCGCGGTGAGTTCTCCGCTCACACGGAAAAATTCAGTATCCACAGGTCCGGGGCATACGGCTGTCACGGAAATACCGCGGAAACGAAGCTCTGAAGAAAGTGCTCTTGAGAGACTTAGAACGTACGCCTTTGTAGCTGCATATACCGCGAAACCATTCTGCGGACAGAATGCTGCCGCTGATGCCAGATTGATGATCCGTCCTCCTTTATTCATGTAGGGAAGCGTAATCTGAATCATCCGCGCCAGCGCCCGGCAGTTGAGATCCACCATATCCGTCTGGAGTTTTTTATCCTCTGACGCGATATCGTTAAAAGTGCCGGAGCGCCCGAAGCCTGCGGCATTGATAAGCATGCGCACATCCGGTCTGCATGCTTTGAGTTCACTGTGATACTGTTTATAGATCTGCTTTTTTAACAGGTCTCCGTCAAAAATGCGAATCGGTACTCTGCTCTCTTTCTCCAATGCCTCCAGCCGTCCTCTTCTCCTTGCGATCACCCAGATCTCATCCAGATTCCGGTAAAAGTATCCGATCTGACGGACAAACTCTCTTCCCATCCCCGAGGACGCGCCTGTAACAACTGCAATTTTCATAACATCGCCTCACTTCTTTTTATGGATATTGCGTATCGTTTTCTTTTTCTTTCCTCTTGGGTGCGGAACTGTCCCGGCGCTGTCAAAGCGGGGATTCCGGCCGCGTGCCGGGCGGATCAGACATTTGGGTCCGTATCCGACAAGATCCATACGGCCCGCACGTCTCAGGGCCTCCAGGACAAGATCGTAGAGCTGCGGGTTCCTGTACTGGATGAGCGCTCTCTGCATCGCTTTCTCATGGGGATTTTTCGGCACATAGACTGCTCTGCCTGTCCGGGGATCGACGCCCGTGTAATACATGCATGTGGACAGAGTGGACGGCGTCGGATAAAAATCCTGCACCTGTTCCGGCATATATCCCAGATCACGGCAGTATTCTGCTAGTTCTACGGCTTCCTTTAACGTGGAACCAGGGTGCGAGGACATGAGATAAGGAACAAGATACTGCTTTTTCCCGAGCTTCTCGTTCATTTTGTAAAATTCCCCGGTAAATCTTTCATATACACTGTGGTCTGGTTTTCCCATCAGGGAGAGTACAGGCTGCGCTACATGCTCCGGAGCTGTTTTGAGCTGGCCGCTCACATGATACTGGCAGAGCTCTCTTAAGAAATCTTTCTTCTTATCAGCCAGCAGGTAATCAAAGCGGATTCCGGAGCGGATAAATACTTTCTTTACTCCAGGCAGGTTTCTCAGTTTTCTTAAAAGCGATACATAGTCGCTGTGATCCGCGTCAAGATTTGCGCAGGGCTTCGGGAACAGGCACTGGCGTTTTCTGCAGACTCCGTGCTCGAGCTGCTTACCGCAGGACGGATGACGGAAGTCAGCAGTCGGGCCGCCCACGTCATGGATGTATCCTTTAAATTCCTTGTCTTTCGTAATCTTTTCTGCTTCGCGCAGGAGAGATTCATGGCTCCTGGCCTGCACGATCCGGCCCTGATGGAATGTAAGAGCACAGAAACTGCATCCCCCGAAACATCCTCTGCTGCTGATAAGACTGAACCGGATTTCCGAGACTGCCGGTATGCCGCCTTTTTCCTTGTAGGACGGGTGAAACGTCCTTGTGTACGGAAGATCATAAATATCGTCCATCTCCGCTTCACTCAGAGGCTTTGCCGGAGGATTCTGCACGACAAACAGATGATCCGAGTACGGCTCGGCCAGACGCTTTCCGTTAAATGCATCTGTATTGAGATACTGTGTATAGAAACTTTCCGCATATTTTCTTTTGTCAGCTTTGAGTTCCTCATAGGACGGAAGAAATTCTGAGTCATAGATGCAGTCTTTCCTTTTTATCTTTACTACAGTGCCGTCGATGTATGTCAGTTCGCTTACCGGAATCCCTGCATCCAGCGCGTCTGCAATCTCTGTGATGGAGCGTTCACCCATGCCGTAGGAAATGATGTCCGCCCCCGAGTCCAGAAGTATGGAGCGTTTCAGCCGGTCAGACCAGTAATCATAATGTGCCAGCCTTCTCAGACTTGCCTCGATCCCGCCCAGGATAACCGGTGTTTTTTTATATGTCCGGCGGATCAGATTGCCGTACACGATGCACGCATAGTCCGGTCTTCTTCCCATCTCCCCGCCAGGTGTATAGGCGTCGGTCTTTCTGCGTTTTTTGGATACACTGTAGTGGTTGACCATAGAGTCCATATTTCCGGCAGATACGAGAAACCCAAGACGCGGCTCCCCAAAGACCTGGATACTCTTTGGATCTTTCCAGTCCGGCTGGGAGATGATTCCCACGCGGTAACCGCGGGATTCCAGTACCCGGCTGATGACTGCATGTCCAAACGACGGGTGATCCACATAGGCGTCTCCGATCACATATGCGAAATCCACCCTGTCCCATCCTCTCTCTTTCATTTCATAACTGTTTACCGGTAAAAAATCACTGCGTGTCACGTCAGTTCGTCGCACCTCTCATAAGTATGTCTGAAAATATCGTTAAAATCATGGATAAAATAATCGGCGAGCCGTTTCTTTTCCTGCTCAAGCGATCTGGAGAATTCATCGTCAACAGCGCATACTTCCATCCCTGCATTCTTGCCCGCGAGAATCCCGTTGGGAATATCCTCAAACACAAGGCAGGACGCCGGATCTACCTGAAGATCCTCCGCCACTTTCAGATAGACGTCCGGCGCGGGTTTGCCTGCAGATACTTCGCAGGATGTGCGCACAGAATCAAAGTATGGCGTCAGACCGCGGGCATTTAAAGCTGCGTCAGCGATGGCCCGGTCATTGCTCGTGGCAATTCCGAGAACTATACCGCGGCTCTTCATATCTCTGAGGAAATCGACAGCGCCGGGCTTTGGAAATACTTTCGTCGCATAGAGATGGATCGTCATATCGCGCCACTCCTGCATCACCTGTTCCAGCGTGCGGTCAAGAGATGGAAAAGTATCGACGAAATACTGAGCAGTCTCCGTATAGCTCATTCCTTCAATATCTTTATGAAATTCGGGCGGTTCGGTAAGATGATATTTTTCCATATAGATCCGGTCGACCTCCGGCCAGATCCACATAGAGTCCACCAGCGATCCGTCCATATCAAATATTACAGCTTTCTTCCCTGTGAGCATAATCTTTCCACCTCTTCTTCTGTCAGTCTGCGGTACTCTCCCGGCTTCAGCGATTTATCGAGGGAGAGAGTGCCCATCTGAAGGCGCTTCAGATAGATCACTTCTTTTCCGACAGCCTGGAACATGCGCTTGACCTGATGGAATCTGCCCTCATGGATCGTCAGTCTGACTTCAGAGTACTCCCCTGAAGAGCAGACGTCCAGTTCTGCCGGAAGCGTCGGCCTGTCATCACCGATATCCACTCCGCGCGCAAAGTTTTCCACATCCGTCCCGGTTACGCGTCCGTTTATCCTTGCGAAATAAACTTTATCCACATGTTTCTTCGGCGACAGGAGCCTGTGGGCCAGCCCGCCGTCATTTGTGAGAAGGAGAAGTCCTTCCGTATCTTTGTCAAGTCTTCCAACCGGAAACAATCCGTCTCTTTTCCTCTCCTTGATCAGTTCGAGCACCGTCGTTTCCTGGCGGTCGGTCGTGGCAGATACCACGCCTGCCGGTTTGTTCAGCATATAGTATTCATATTTCACATAGGCGACAGATTCTCCCCGGAACGTGATCTCGTCATGGTCCGTATCGATCTTTGTCTCAGGCCTGCATGCCGAGACGCCATTTACTGATACGCTGCCTTTCCGGATTTCTTTTTTGATCTCGCTCCTCGTGCCAAGTCCCATATCTGCGAGATATTTATCCAGTCTTATCATCATGACGACTGCCACCGCCATCCCGGGAGATATTTGTTTTTCAGCGTCTGCCCTGCGAGTTTCCCGAATCCCAGAGGGTATCCGTCCACGCAGACAAGATACCAGCCTTTATCTTTCACAGACACGAGATCCCCCACATCCAGAGTCTCCCCTTTTAAATATTTAATGACGCGTTCGTCGGAAACGGACAGATCGATCGTGCGCGCATACTCCTCTTTCTTCAGGTTCATGGCGAAGGCCTGGCTCGGCTCAAATCTCTTTTTCTTAAGTTCGCCGAGGAAAAGGCCTGTGCGTAAGAAGCGGATGCCTTTTAAGTCAGGAAGTCCTTCCGGCATGTAATATACCTTGTCCGCCCGGATATCCATACGACCCGGATCAAATTGACGTTTGACGCCTGCAAGGAAATCTGTAAGTTCTTCCGGGAGTTTCTTCCGGACAGATCCGGCGGAGCGCCCTGCTGCGGACGGAGCGCCGTTTCCTTTCTTCCTGACCAGCGCCAGAAAATGTCCTTCGCCTTTCATCCGGTGAGGAAAGATCCTTACCGTCCGTCTCAGCCTGTCGTCTCCGGATGCAGTCATCTCCGGCATGCCGCAGGAGAACCCCTCATATCCCTCTATTTCACACAGGTCAAACTCCGGATACTGATTCAGGAGATATTCGATCGTCTGTTCATTCTCCGCAGGGGAAAATGTGCATGTCGAGTAAAGGATCATCCCACCGGGGCGCAGCATCTGCGCCGCCTGGGTGATGATGCTCCTCTGGATCTTTGAGAAATATTCCGGTCCGTGTTCCTCCCATGCGCGGATCATTTTCCGGTCTTTGCGGAACATCCCCTCACCGGAGCAGGGGGCATCGATCAGTATTTTATCAAAATATCCGTTAAAATACGGGATGAGCTTTCCTGGTTCTTCACTTAAGACAAGAATATTCCCGATCCCCATAAGTTCAAGATTCTTCAAGAGTCCTTTCGCGCGGGAACTGCTCAGGTCATTGGCGGCAAGCAGTCCTGTGCCGTTTAATCTGGCTCCAAGTTCCGTTGCCTTCCCGCCGGGAGCAGCGCACACGTCCAGCACACGGTCTCCCGGTTCAACGGGCAGCCGATCCGCGGGCGTCATAGCGCTCGGCTCCTGCAGATAATACAGTCCTGCAAAATAATATGGATGTTTTGCAGGATGAAATCTTTCCCCGTCATAAGAAAAGCCGTTATGTATCCACGGAATTTTTTTCAGCGGCCAGGGGGAGATCTTCAGAAAGTCCTCCACAGAAATCTTCGCAGTATTGACCCGGAGGCCGTAGTGCCGGGGTTCGTCAAAACAGTCGATATAATCATTATACTCCGCTCCAAGCAGGCGTTTCATCTCTTTTTCAAATGCTGATGGCAGATTCATCATTTTTCCTCCACAATCGATAGTATATCATCATCTCCCCTGATAGTCGATCTTTTTCTCTTCAACATATTTCAGGGCAGGATAGGGATTGACGCTGATCTCCTCCCCTTCGCTGTACACATAGATTCCGAGATGAAGATGAACGGGAAACTTCCCTTTTGTCCCCTCCCTGGTCCCATATCCGGTATCCCCCATAAATCCGAGCAGATCTCCTGCTTTTATCTCGTCGCCTTCTTCGATATCCGCGTAGGAATCAAGGTGCGCGTAATAAAAATATGCACCGTGAGGCGTTCTGATGCCGACACGGTATCCGCCCAGTTCCAGCCACCCTTTATTCTGTACCACTCCGTCAGTCATGCTTACGACCGGAAGCACGCCCCGCTCGTTTTTTTCAGCCATGATATCTGTGCCCTCATGTCCGCGCTCTCCCTTGTATGTCCGGTCAAACATCCACGAATCCTCAAATGACACGCCGAAACCCGCGTTCTCCGAAGATGCGACAGGGAAATAAACGAGATCATCCCATATGGACTGACAGGCACTTAAGTATTCTCCCCATCCGTCCGCTCTCTCCCAGCGTTTTCGCATGGAGATGGATTCATCGGGTGATAGATTCCCCGCGGTTTCTCCAAATCTGCTCTCAAGCCAGTATACGGCCAGATATTCCCCGGGATCTTTCATATCACGGATCACTTCCGCAGTCTGTTCATCCACAGGCTGGCATCTGAACTCTGCGCTCTGTGTTATTGAATCATTCAGACGGCTGCTCTCGCTTATATAACGAAGTTTCGGTATCCAGAGAGAACAGAAAAAGACGATTAGAAACAAAAGAAGACTTAATCTTGTGATGTATTTCAAGTAGGACTCCTTTTTTCTTTTACTATATGAGCGGTTCATAAAGAACATACTATCGTCATATATCTAAAATGACGATGAATCATCAGGATCGGAGTACTATCGATGCGACAGATCATATCAGGACTGATGGCAGTCTTTCTATTTCTGGCGATGCTGCTCTCGCCAAAAGCAGTCTTTGACGGCGCCGAGAGTGGTCTGCTTTTGTGGTTTCAGATCGTATTCCCCACCCTGTTCCCGTTCATGCTCATGTCTGCGCTGATGCTTGCAGGCGGCGGGCTGGCCGTCATATCCCGGCTGACCGGCAGGCTGTTCTCCACGCTGTTTGGGACATCGCCAAACGGCGCTTTCGCAGTGATCGCCGGTTTCCTGTGCGGATATCCCATGGGCGCAAAAGTATCTGCGGATCTTGTACGCTCAGGCAGGATATCAAGGGATGAGGGGGCTTATCTGCTCTCTTTCTGTAATAATACAAGCCCGATATTTATCATGAATTTTATTGTATGGAAAACACTCGGCAAAGAGGAGCTTATGATCCCCTCGCTGCTGATCCTGATCCTGGTTCCTGCATGTCTCAGTCTGGTGTTCCGCAGATCTTATCTGAAAGGTAAGAGACATTTTTCTTCCCTGGCAGAAGATGACAGGACTTCCGGAAAGCCGTTTGATTTTACAATGCTTGACGCCTGCCTGACGGACAGCTTTGAAGCAATCGTCAAAGTCGGCCTGTATATCATATTCTTTTCAGTCCTGATCGCTCTTGGCAGAGGGATCAGCGGCGAATATCCGGTGATCGCCGCCTTCATGCCGACTCTTGAAATGACAAACGGCATCCTCATGATCCACCGATCAGTTTCTGATATCACGGTGAGTTATCCGCTTATTCTCGGCCTTACCTCCTTTGGCGGGTTCTGCGCCGCGGCACAGACACAGTGCATGCTCAAAGATACCGGTATTCCCCTCCTGCCTTATATCATGCAAAAACTGACTGCCGCAGCGGCAGCCAGTCTGTTGGGTTTTGTATATATGCGCATATTCTGAGCAGTCATGCTGTCTCCGTGCTTCTGACACTCCCGCTACTCCTGGGGATCATAGCTGCCGGTGTCGTCCTCAGAGATCACCAGCTCAGAACGGTTGGAACGGACCGTATCATAACACTCCTGAAGAGAATTAATCAGCCCGTCATATTTTGTTGTGTAGCTGTCAAGCGTATGACCGATAATGCTCTCGGCATTGGCAAGCAGATCGTCCGTATACTGGATCGCGCCGATGCGGATCGCATTGGCATCTTCTGTAGCATTATCGATAATCTCCTGAGCCTGTGCTGTCGCCTGTGTCACGATCTCGTTTGCCTGTGCATAAGCCTGCTGCATGATCTCATGCTCGCTGACAAGTTCCGTCGTCTGTACCTGGGCCTCTTCTATCATGGCGTCTGCCTTGGCCTTGGCATCGGCGAGTATGGCGTCGCGGTTCGCAATGATCTTCTGATAACGCTTGATCTCCTCCGGAGTCTTCATTCGGAGTTCTCTAAGAAGCTCGTCAAGATGCTCCTTGTTGACAATGATCTTCGTCGTTGACAGCGGTTGGAATTTACAGTCTCTGTCAATATACTCCTCGATCTCTTCGATAATCTGCTCAATACGGCTGCTCATTTGTTACACTCTCCTTTTGTACTCATCTTTTTTCTAAGCTCCACAGCGACTGCTTCCGGCACAAACTGTGACAAATCTCCCCCAAAAGCAGCAATTTCTTTTACCGTGGTAGAACTCAAATATGAATATTCGATACTGGTCGTCAAGAACATCGTCTCTACATTTGGTTCCAGTTTATGGTTGGTCTGTGACATCTGCAATTCATACTCAAAATCTGTGATCGCACGAAGTCCTCTTATGATAAGATCTGCCTCCATCTTCGCCGCAAAATCAACAAGGAGGCCATCAAACGGTACGATTTTCACGTTTTTGAGATCTTTCGTCACTCCTTTTAACATTTTAACACGTTCTTCCACAGAAAACAACGGCATTTTCGCTTTATTACATAATACTCCGACGATCAGTTCGTCTACAATCCTGCTCGATCTTGTAATAATATCGATGTGTCCGTATGTGACCGGATCAAAACTGCCCGGATAGATCGCTCTCAACATATCTCTTCAATCCCCGCTCTCTCAATAAACACATGCTTGTTGGTCTTGTAGATCTTTTCCCGTATGATGGAAAACCCGAGTTCCTCAACATAGGACAGATCCGTCTCCCGGGAGGCTTCGACGATGATTAAGGTATCATCATATACAAGAGAAGACCCGCTGAGGTAATGGAGCGCTCTGCGCTCTTCCCCTCTGTTGTACGGCGGATCCATAAAGATAAGATCAAAAACCTTCTCTCCCTCAAGCTGACAGAGCGCATCAACTGCGTCGGATGTCATGACAGCAGCTTTCGTCCACAGCCGGGTGAATTTCAGATTCTCTTTGATACACGCCATAGCCTTTGGGTTGTTCTCCACAAAGACAGCTTCCCTGGCGCCTCTGCTCAGAGCTTCGATGCCGATCCCGCCGCTTCCGCTGAACAGATCGAGGAAGACGGCGTCATAGACCGATGGCCCGATGATGTTGAACAACGTCTCTTTTATCCGGTCTGTGGTAGGTCTTGTATCCAGCCCTTCCAGTGTTTTTAATCGTAAACTTTTCGCACTGCCCGCGATTACTCTCATAAAAATGCCACTCCGTTTCCTGATATGCTGCATTTTAGCAGAAAAAAGCGCCCAGGTCAATCCCGGACGCTTTTCTCTGATTGTCTGGAAAATCCAGATGATATCAGGTCTGGTTATTTGCCTGCCATCTGTTTTTCCTGCTGCTCGATCATTTTCTTGACCATATATCCACCTACAGATCCGTTCTGCTTGGAAGTAAGGTCACCGTTGTAACCGTCTGATAACGGTACCCCCAGCTCGTTGGCTACTTCGTACTTGAATTTGTCCAGAGCGCCCTTTGCCTCAGGCACTGCTGCTCTGTTTGATGAACGACTTGCCATGATCAATTTCCTCCTTTTGCATTTTTGTAACTTTCGTGAAGTTACTCTCCTGTATCTGTAACACAAATCTCCGGCTGCATCTGTATGTAATCCGCCGCTTCTTCTGATGCAGCCGATCATCACACATCTGCTGTCTGGTCATTTATGTTACGTCTATAGTATGTGGAGTATCTGATCTTTTAAACTGGAAATTCGTAGCAGTTGATTTTAAAGCGTAGTCTCAAGCAGAATCTCCTGCATCTTCCCGTCAACATACCGCCTGAGCTTTGCATGACATGGCTTTTCCAGAGCCGGATCATCGGACAGCATTTTGGAGGCGTCCTCACTTGCCGTCTTTAAAAGCGATGCATCCTGGAACACATCCGCAATCTTGAAATCAAGGATTCCGCTCTGTCTTATGCCGAAGAGATCGCCCGGTCCTCTGAGCCGGAGATCTTCACTGGCGATAAAAAAACCGTCATTTGAATGATTCAGAATATCCAGCCTCTCTTTTGTCTCCTCTGACCTTGAAGCAGTCATGAAGATACAGTAGGACTGATATTTTCCTCTTCCCACACGTCCTCTGAGCTGATGAAGCTGTGCCAGTCCGAATCTCTCCGCGTTTTCAATCATCATTACAGTGGCATTCGGCACATCGATGCCGACTTCGATCACCGTAGTCGAGACGAGCACCTGTATCTCATTTTTTCCGAATGTGCTCATGATCTCATCTTTTTCCTGCTGTTTCATCCTGCCGTGAAGATATCCTACTGTAATATCATTTCCCAGCTCGTCGGAGAGCATCCTGGAATAATCGATGACATTTTCGGCTTCCATGCTCTCGCTCTCCTCAACCATAGGACAGATCACATAGCACTGACGTCCTGCAGATATCTGTTTCTTCATAAATGCATAAGCTTTTTCACGATAATCTGTATTTACGACACAGTTTTTTATGGGCAGCCGGTCTTTGGGCATCTCATCGATCACTGAGACATCAAGATCTCCGTAGAGAATGATCGCCAGGGTCCGGGGAATCGGAGTTGCGCTCATTACAAGGATATGGGGCTTTGCTCCCTTTCCAGCCAGCGCCTCTCTCTGTCTGACTCCAAAACGGTGCTGTTCGTCTGTCACTACAAGTGCCAGATCATGATAAACCGCTTTATCTTGAATCAGAGCGTGCGTCCCCACTATGATAGACGCTTCTCCTGACTCGATCCGTTCGTATGCTTCTCTCTTCTGTTTCGCCGTCATAGAACCGGTCAGCAGTTCTGCTTTCAGCGGCAGGTGATGCCGCTTCAGCATGCCGGATATATTTTCATAATGCTGCCTTGCAAGTACTTCTGTGGGAGCCATCATAGCGCCCTGATATCCGTTGAGGCCCGCAAACAGAAGTCCGAGAAAAGCGATGATCGTCTTTCCGGATCCCACATCCCCCTGTACAAGCCTGGACATGACATGCTGTCCCTTCATATCCGATTTTATCTCTTCCCATACACGCATCTGCGCTCCGGTGAGTCTGTATGGGAGTTCTGCAAGAAACCGGTCTGTCTCCGGGACATCCCGGAAAACAAAAGTGTTTTCCGCCCGGTTATCTTCCTCTCTCATGCGGCGAAGGGACAGGATGAACGTAAGAAATTCTTCATAAACGAATCTCTGGCGCGCTGCAGCGAAATCCGCCCGGCTACCGGGAAAATGCATCTTCTCGACAGATGTCCTGTATGGAAGGAAAGCCCTCTCAGCGGACAGATATTCCGGCAGGATATCATCCGAATCATCTGTGCAGGCCAGCGCCTGTTTCACAGCCTTTATCACTGTATTGTTCGTAAGACCGGCAGTGAGCGGATACACCGGCTGCATCGTGTGCAGTTTTTCTTCATACTTTGCGGCAGGATAATAGATCTCCGGATGTTCGAGCACAAGTCCTTCCTTTCTTCTTGAGACTCTGCCGCGCAGGATAAGAACTCCGCCTTTTCCAAGCGTATTTCTTAAAAAAGGCATATTAAACCAGATTACTTTCATTGTACCTGTCAGGTCTTTTAAGTTCAGGGCAGTGACCTGTCTTCTTCTCCCTGCGGACACACTGATCCTGCCAAATACTGAGCCTGCAACCGTACACACTCTGCCCTCTTCCGCCTCGCTGATCGGGATGGGATCGTCAAACATCTCAAATCCTCTGGGATAATACCGGATCAGATCACCAATCCTGTACACGCCCACCTTGTGAAAGAGCGCCTCTGTCTTCTCACCGATCCCTTTCAGAGAAGCTATGCTGTTTTTTTTATCCATACACCAAACTCCATATATACAGGCAGGGCGCTCTCCCTCCTGGAAGAACGCCCTGGTATCTGCATGATCTAATAGTCAAATATATCACTCAACGGAAAGCACATAATAGTAGATCGGCTGTCCGCCCATGTGGACGTCGATATCCACGTCAGGATAGAGCTCCTCGACGGTTCTGGCAAATTTCTCTGCGTCCTCTTCCCGTACATCCTGCCCGTAATAAAGACTGATCAGTTCAGAATCTTCATCTACGAGCTGGGCGAGCATTTCCTTCGCCGTCTCTTCCACGGACTGTCCCACTGACAGGATGCCCTGATCTCCGATGCCCATGATATCTCCCTCATGGATCACCTTATCATCGATCTTTGTGTCGCGCACAGCATAGGTTACCTGACCTGTCTTGACATTTTTGACAGCTTCCTGCATTGCTTCCATGTTCGTGTCAACATCAGCCTCCGGCATAAAGCTGATCACAGCAGTGATCCCCTGTGGAACAGTTTTTGTCGGAATCACAATGATATCTTTATCCTTGGTAAGTGTCTGCGCCTGGTTCGCTGCAAGGATGATGTTCTTATTGTTCGGAAGAATAAAGATATGATCCGCATTCACCTGGTCGATGGCTGTAAGCATATCGTCCGTACTCGGGTTCATTGTCTGGCCGCCCTCGATGATGCAGTCCACGCCAAGTTCACGGAAGATTTCATTCATTCCACCGCCTATCGACACAGCGATGAATCCTACCGGTTTCCTCGGCTCGTTCTTTTTCTTCGTCTTCTGCTCCTCGGCCTGCTGCGCCGCAACTTTCTGGGCATCACGGATGAGTTTCTCCTGATGTTCCTCGCGCATGTTGTCAATCTTCATGCGGGAGAGCTGGCCGTATGTCAGCGCTTTCTGGATGGCAAGGCCGGGATCGTTTGTGTGAACATGGATCTTTACAATGTCATCGTCCGCCACACATACGATAGAGTCACCGATAGACTCCAGATATGCCTTAAACTCGGATTCATCCTTTTCCGTGAATTCTTTCTCCGTCATGATGATAAACTCTGTACAGTAGCCAAACTTGATATCCGCTTGGGCCTGCTGGTCTGGTTTTACCACTTTTGCCCCCTGGCCTTTCTCAATCGCCGTGTAATCGATCTCTTTTCCGAGAAAAGCGTCGTATGCTCCCCGTATCACTTCCAGGAGCCCCTGTCCGCCTGAGTCTACAACTCCTGCTTCTTTAAGGACAGGAAGAAGTTCCGGAGTCTCCGCGAGCACTTTTTCGGCATGGCGGATTACCTCTGGAAGAAATACCTCCAGGTCGTCCGTCGTTTCCGCCAGTTCCGCTGCTTTATGTGAAATTCCCTTTGCCACTGTCAGGATCGTACCTTCTTTCGGCTTCATGACTGCCTTGTAGGCGGTCGCTGTCGCACGGTCGCATGCTTTTGAGAGAACTTCGACATCAATCTCGTCATGTTCGCGGATTTCTTTTGTAAATCCACGGAGAAGCTGTGACAGAATGACGCCTGAATTACCTCTTGCGCCTCTTAATGAGCCTGAGGATATTGCTTTTGCCATGGAAACCATATCAGGATTTGCAAGCGCCTGTACTTCTTTTGCTGCTGACATAATCGTCAGTGTCATATTTGTCCCTGTGTCTCCGTCCGGTACAGGAAACACATTCAACTCATTGATGAATTCTTTTTTTGCTTCCAGATTTGCTGCTCCTGCCAGAAACATTTTCCGGAGCATCTCCGTAGTTATCGTTTTAACAGCCACGATAATATCCTCCTTAATCTATCACTCTCACACCTTCAACGAAGATGTTGATCTTTTCTACCGTCATACCGGTAAATTCCTCAACCTTATACTTGACATTGCTCATAAGATTGTCAGAAACAGAAAGGATATTCACGCCATAAGAAACGATGACATGAAAATTCAGGGTGAGAGTGTTATCGTCTGAGATCTCTACCTGAATTCCGTGCGTCAGGCTGTCCCTTTTTAAGAGCCTTACCAGTCCGTCTTTCATATTTACTGCCGCCATTCCGACGATGCCAAAACACTCTACAGCGACGGAACCGGCGTATTTGGCAATCACTTCAGGATTGACCGTGATGATTCCAAGCTCAGTGCTCATACTTCCCTTCATCAATGTATACCTCCAGTTTTTAATGGATTTTGCCATAAATAACATGATTATTATACTATTACTTCTTCAATTTTACAACAACCATTCTTTTTTTGCCCGGATTTTTTAAAAAATGCTTGCAATAAAAATGGGTTTCTGATAGAATGTCAGTGTTATGAGTCTATATGACGAGTTCAGATTGTTAGGAGGTGCAGTCATGGCTAAATGTGCTATTTGTGAAAAGGGGGCTCATTTTGGTAACAATGTAAGCCACTCTCATAGAAAAACACCAAAAATGTGGAAATCAAATGTAAAATCTGTCAGAGTCAAGACAGAGGGTGGATCCAAAAAAATGTATGTATGTACATCCTGTCTGAAATCCGGACGTGTTGAACGTGCGTAACCAGACAAAATTCCATATGACAGACACGAAATAACCCCGGGATGAAAAATAATCCCGGGGTTTTATAGACTTTTCAGCAGCAGAACAAGCGATAGCCGAGCACGAGAAATAAAATGGTGAGTATCACGCCCCACACAAGATTCGGAAGCAGCATCATGATAAACATTCCTATCGCTATCCAGAACAGCGCGAAACCACATACTTTTTTCATCTTCTCACTTCCGGGAGAATCCCTTGCTCTATCTTATGACTGACATAAGGATAATATTCCGTGTTTTCCGGTCACTTATCATCCTCTTCCTCAGAATCCAGAATATCCATTACATCTTTTTCTGTCATTTTCTCCTCTTTTCCGGCAGTAAAACGATCGACCACGTCCGGAACCATGTCAAGAATCTTGGTTATCGTATCCTGGTTCTTAATGTTTACAAGTCTTGTCCTGCCATCCTGGATCACGATCACAGCGCTCGGAGACATCTTTCCGCCGATGCCGCCCATTCCTTTTTCTTTCTTGTCCCCTGAGAAAGCTCCCGCTCCGATTCCGAAAGATACATCGACCAGCGGAAGGATGATGGTGCCGTCTATGTGTATCGCTTCCCCGACTACAGTCTTGGACGACACGACCCCGTCCATTCCCCGGAAGAGCGACTCCAGTGTTGTCTTGAAATTGTTCTTTTCTTCAGCCATTTCTTTTCCTCCTCATATGACCATGATTTTACATTTATAAACTGAACTTCCTGATATGGCGGAATGTAATCCTCACATTTTTATCCAGGAACATGTTTAACGCGAAGATCAGAGCACTGACCAGACGGATACGGCCCTTTACAACCAGAGATCCCTTAAATACTTTCTGTTCAAAATCCGGTGTGATCTGCGAATGAGGGCCGATAAAAGGATAAAGCATGCTGATGCCTGCGAGTGCATATCCGGTATGTGACGGATCAGAAAAACCGAACTCAAGATCCGCCTGAGCATGTTCCGGACAAAGAGACCTGAGAAGTTTCTTCGTCTCTTTACGCAGGCGTGCAAAGGCAGCTTTGTGGATCTCATTTTGGACAAAAGCGGTCAGCCTGTCCTTTTTCTTCCTTAATGATCTTATATTATCATATATTTTCTGAAAAGTATATTTTATCTTTCCCCAAAACCGCCGTACTCTTTCATATATCGAATAAAAAAAGCCCAGCTTCTTTCTCCCGCTTTTCTCTGTGCGTTTTCTGTCTCCACTGTTCCGGCCGCCAACTGCTCCCGCCTGTTCCGTGTCGTCAGATTCTTCTTGTTCCGTAGTCTTCTCCTTTTTTTCAGCGGCACGTGCCGGGCGGACTGCCTCATCCCCGCTTTCGTCTGCGCAGGTCTGTCTTACATCTGAACAGTCCTGCCGTGTCTGTGCGCTGTCCGGTCTTGCATCTGTGTAGTTCTGCCTTGTATCTGCGCCGTCCTTCCTCGCGTCTGCGTAATCCTGCCCTGTCTCTGTGCCGCTGTCCAGTTTCTTCCATGCTGCCCGGACGGACCATGACAGAGAACTGTCTTCATAGGAAACCTCTCCTGACACAAGATGCAGCAGCCAGTGGAACCGCACGTTTCCTTTCAGGCTCTCAAGGCTGTTATCGGCCGAGGCTTCCACTCTATATCCAAGCGGACACAGAAAGACGAGTGCCAGAATGAGAACTGCCAGAGCGAGTATTCCCAGAATCACAAAACCCAGTATTTTCAAAATGAGGAATATGATATGCAGCATCCGATCACCGCCCTGTCTTTTCGTATTCGCTCTGCCGTTCCAGTATATAATTTCTCAGATCGGCGCCGCCTGTTTCCCGGTATACTTTGTCTGCAATCTGTTCGGTCATCATAAGACATTCTTCACGGCCATCTGCAATCCCTACGACAAAGACGTCCGAGTCGTCGTAAAAATGCTGTTTTAGGAACGCACTCGAATAGAACTCCAGGTGATTCTGCATGCCCTGTGAAAGAGCAAGCACATATACCTGTGGCTGGAGCCGTCCTCTTCTGAGCTTTTTCACAATCTTTAACTTCTTTTCCTGCCAGTGTTCACTGACATACAGATCACAGTATAGTCTTAACCGCATAGATATATACTTCCACTAATTATAATAGGCGTCAAGGATCGCACCTGCGATGGAAACCGCCCTTCCGCCTGTACTTCCGTCTGATCCCTCAGTGATCACGGTGATGACAAGTTCCGGATTGTCCGGATTCGTAAATCCGGTAAACCAGGAGTGCGTCCTGTCACTGTCGTCAGAACTGTATTCTGCCGTACCAGTCTTTCCTGCCACAGTATATGACCGTCCGCTGAGCACAGAGCCTGTCCCCTCGCTGACAACTGCCGTCATATAATCCTTAAGCTGCGCCGCCTCGTCAGAAGACATGAGTCTGGCGTAACTCTTAGGTACGTTCCTGCGCACTTCAGTTCCTGTATAATTTGTGACAGAATCCACAAGGTACGGTTCCATCAGCGTGCCGCCGTTGGCAACAGCCTGTGTGATAAGGGTCATATGATATGGGCTTACCGTAGTACGCCCCTGTCCCATAGCCGTCATCATAATCTCTGAATCCGGTGAACTCTCATCGAGCACAAAAGAACTCTTCGTGTAATCCAAAATGCTCGGAAGCTGGGCATTAAAGAGAAGGTCTTCTGCCGTATCCCTGTAGCCCGAGACGTCGAGCTGCAGTCCGAGATTTGCGAAAGATGAGTTGCATGAATTGGCAAACGAGCTCCGCAGATCCTCGTGCCCGTGGACATTGCCGCCCGCACAGGGAATCGTCGTATCGCCCACGGTAATTGAGCCGCTGCAGTCATACGTATAACTGTTATAGTTGACGTACTGTCTCATATAAGCCAGCGTAGTCACAATCTTGAATACAGAACCCGGCGCATAGGAACCGCCTGTAGCGCGGTTCAAAAGCGGGCTGTTCTGTTCGTCTGTATTCAGTGTCTCCCAGTTGGCCGCTATCTCGTTCGGATCGAAATCCGGCTTTGAGACCATGGCAAGCAGCCGTCCGGTGTCGGCTTCCATAACAATGGCAGCTCCTCTGTAATCTCCAAGCGCATTGCTCGCCGCCTGCTGAAGTTCCGCATCGAGCGTCGTCACCACGGTATCGCCCTGATTTTTATCGCCATTAAATTCGTTTTGTAATTTTTCGACAAAAAAGGCATTTGAAGTCAAAAGTTCAAAATTCTCTACAGACTCAAGCCCGGTCTTTCCAAGATCCGGATTATAGTAGCCTACAACATGTGAAAACAGGGAACCATACGGATAATACCTTGTTTCAGTTCCATCCTCTGCAACCCGGGTCTCGGCGAGAACGCTGCCGTTTTGATCCGTAATGGTACCTCTGATGACGTCACGGGCAAAAGCATCCTGCCGCTGGTTGTAAGGGCTGTTTACAAATGTCCCCGCTCTTGCAATCGTAAAGTAGACGATATATCCCATCAGCGCTATAAACAGGATCACAAATAAATACGTAATCCAGGCAAATTCCTTATTTCGGACGCGCGCCTTGCTTTTTCCGGCTCCGCTGTTTGGGGACTTCCTCGAATTTCGGCCTGCCTTTCGGTCTGTTTTTCGCCGCTTTTCTGGCTGCTGCTCTTCCCAAGCCATCTCTGTCCTCCTTTTCTTTTTCCAGCTTCTCTTCTTCATCTTCACGGACTATATACAGCCCCTGTATGATGCCGAACATAATCATGGTGCTCAGCATCGAACTTCCTCCATAACTGACAAACGGGAGCGTCATGCCAGTCGACGGGATAAATTTTGTGACGCCGCCTACCTGCAGGAATACCTGGAAGATATAGCATGTTCCAAGTCCAAGCGCCACATACTTATAAAAACGCTCATGAAGTTCCATCGCAATATTCAGGAACATCACATAACAGCTCACACAGATGAGGATAATGCACAGTCCGAAAATCACGCCCAGCTCCTCCGTGATCGCAGAGAAGATAAAGTCTGTCTCTGCGACAGGTATGGTGTCCGGCTGTCCCTGAAAGAGGCCGGTACCAAACCAGCTTCCTGTTCCGATTGCAAACAGAGACTGCGCCACCTGATATCCACTGCCGCTGTAAGTGCCGATTGGATCCTGCCACGCCTCTACCCTGACCTGGATGTGACCGAAAAGATGATATCCCACGATCGCCGCAAGCACACCGGCTCCAAGTCCGGCGACAGCATACAGAGGCTGTCGCGTGGCCACATAGAGCATCACAAGATATACGACAAAGAAGATCAGCGCTGCGCCCAGATCGGTTGAAATTACAAGAATGAGCACATGCGCGGCTGCGATCGCTGTTGTAACAACTATGTTTTTAAATTCCGTTGAACGGTTCAGACTCGAAGCCACGAAAAACACGAACAGAATCTTCACAAATTCCGAAGGCTGGATATTGATCCCCATAATCTCAAAACCGAGCTTTGCACCACCGGACAGCGATGCAAACAGCGCCACCGCAAGAAGAGCTGCTCCGCCTGCTCCGGCATATATATAGGTCCACTTATCCAGAAAAGTGAGTTTTCTGATAAGAATCGGAACGACCAGCCCGAACAGGATACCCAGCACCACAAATATAAGCTGGCGTATCGCAGTTC
This sequence comes from Candidatus Mediterraneibacter pullistercoris, assembly GCA_019116885.1. Lineage (GTDB taxonomy): Bacteria > Bacillota > Clostridia > Lachnospirales > Lachnospiraceae > Mediterraneibacter > Mediterraneibacter pullistercoris. The sequence continues at coordinate 19,311 of DXAU01000006.1, forward strand.
CGTAAGGGGCTTCATTGTCAGAAGACAGCCTTGTGATCATAATCATGCCTGCCGTAATCAGCATACACATATTATTGACGACCAGCCTTGATACATTCGGATATATGAAATTGTACAGCAGGATCACTGCGAGCAGTACTGCCGCAAGCGCTGCATACAGAAAAAGGATACGCATATCGTCCGCCGCCAGATACATGGAGACAAATGCAATAAACTGCAGCAGGAATAACAGTACGTCCTGTCGGATCAGCACTCTCTTCTCTTCGTCCTCATAATTCCTGGTAAATATAGAAAAACAGGAAAATGTATATGCTGCCATCAAAACGATAATAACGTATTTTGACAACTGTATCATAATATTTATCATAGCATCACCATCATCAGTTATAATATCCCTTTTCTGAAATGTCCATGGGTATATTTCTTGTTATGAAAAACTGCGCCGCCGCTATCATCCGTCCGCTCCCTGTGATCTGCCCTTCCTCTCCCAAAGGTATCATCTGCTGTCTCCAGCACCTGCCGCACCTGTTCCGGGCTTTCTACAGAGAACCTTATCCGCACGCTTTCCGGCCGCATCTGTCTGACCGTATGCGCTTCGTCCATAAGAGACAGCGGCAGATCATTGTAGATTACATTGTAGCAGGACAGACAATACGCCCTGACCGGGAACCGGTTTTCATACCGGTCCGTAAGGAATGAGAGTCCGCAGCCTTTCCTGCATCTGCCCGTGGTTCTGAACAGACACTGGGCAGATACCATAACAGGAGCATGTCCGTATATTTCCAGTTCACAGTCTTCGATTCCCAGACACCGGAGTTCTTTCTGGTTGAGCTCCAGAGGAGCTGTAAATTCAGAAACGCCTGAATCATTCCAGAATCTTTTTGTATATTTATTGAACACATATAGATTATGGTCCAGAATCATCTTTTTGTCAAATCCATGTTCTCTGAGAAATTCAAATTCATCCAGGCTGCGTATAAGCACCCCGTCAAAAGGCAGCCCCAGAATCTGTGCCAGTACCTGCTCCATATAGCTTTCCTCGGTCTGACGGAAGACATGAGGCAGAGCCGCAATGATCTCCGGCGCCTCTGTGCCATTTCGTTTCAGATTATGGACAGCCTCGTATACCGCATTTTGCCTTTCCGGATTCTCGAAAAGGGATAAAAGCTCACAGTTGATATAGATCCGGTCCGCAGCAACCCGTTTTTCGCTGATGCAGGACGCTGTCTCCAGGAGCTGTTCCGGCGTTTCAACAGATACGGAGATGGCAGGCGGCCGTTTTGTAGACGCCGCAGGATCTATTCCGCCGCATACAGCCCTGCCGGAATGTGTTTCAGGCAGATCGGGGATCGGAGAGCTTTTTCGGTCATAGAGAGTCTGTATCTTTTCTTTAAGTCCTTCAAGAGCTGTCCGTCTCAACTGGTTGAGCTGTCCGACAGGCAGGAAGATCTCCCCCTCAATATGGATGGATAATTCCTCAAAGTAAAACTCTGAATTCCCCGTCTTTAAAAGCTGTGCGCGTATACGTTCGCTGTTCATCGGACGATTCTGCGCTTCCTGTACAATTTCTTCGGAGACTGCCTCATACTCTGCTCCTCTGCAGGACACGTGAAGAAGCGCAGGACTCCCTGCTGTAAGGAAGAGCCGGGCGCGCGCTCCCTGCTGCAGTTTTTTCCCGATGATATCCTCATCAATCCTTTGAAGAAGGGATGCGTTCCGAATCCGGTACAGCACCCTCTCTTTCTTCAGGCGCACTCCCTTTTGGACAAGGAACGTAAACTTCTCATCCTTTGCCACTGCATTTCCAAGTGTATAGCTGCTCTTTTTGCCTGCAATCTCAAGGACATCCCCCGCCTGCAGATCTGTAAGCGCGGATGCGTGTACTTCTCTTCCCTTCTGATACTGTACTGCCGCCGCAGGTACTCCTGCATGGTTGGGACGGTCAAGAGACAGCATCCCGCTCCCGTTCCTCATCTTGTAATATCCGCAGGACGATCCGCCCCGGTTGTAAAGATCCATGAGCATCTCACGGTCCGCCGGCCGCACGGAGAATCCGTCTCTTCCTTTTTCGAGATACAGATCCGTATATCTGCGGTACATCTGCGTCACCAGAGCGACATATTCTGGTTTCTTCATCCGTCCTTCTATCTTAAAAGAATCGATCCCGGCATCAATGAGATCCGGTATGATCTCCAGGGTGCAGATATCTTTTGGGCTCAGATAATACCGTTTCTCCCTGTCAAACGTATAGGGCAGTCTGCATGGCTGCGCACACTGCCCCCTGTTCCCGCTTCTCCCGCCGATCATGCTGCTCATCAGACACTGTCCGGAATAGCAGTAACAAAGAGCGCCGTGTACAAAACATTCTATTTCAAGTCCCGTCCCACTGCGGATCTCTCTTATCTCTTCCAGGGAAAGTTCTCTTGCCGGAACGACCCGGGTGATGCCCTGGGATTGCGCAAATCTGGCGCCGTAAGGACCTGTGACTGTCATCTGTGTGCTCGCATGTATGTCGAGCCCCGGAAAATGAGTCCGGATGTATTCCACCACTCCCAGATCCTGAATGATAACCGCATCAAGCCCGCTCTCATAGAAAGGTGCAAGATAGTCATGCAGAGAACAGATCTCCTGCTCTTTGAGAAGAGTATTTACGGTGAGGTACAGTTTCCTTCCATACAAATGTGCCTCCCGGATCGCCTCTATCAGTTCATCTTCCGTAAAATTCTGTGCATACGCCCTTGCGCCAAACCGGTTTCCTCCGGCATATACGGCGTCGGCTCCTGCTCTGAGAGCTGCGCGAAAAGCGGCGTAGGAGCCTGCAGGCGAAAGTATCTCTATTTTCCTGTCAGGTATCATAAAATGATCTTGTTTCAAATATCTGTCCTCTCTTTTCCGGTAAAAAAGGTGAATGAAACGGGCTGTCGTTCCTGACAGCCCTGGTAAGTCATCTTCTGCGGTTTTTCATCTCAGTCTCGAGTTTTACTATCTGCATCTGGAGATCATTGTTCTCATCTTTTAATTTCGCCAGCTCTTTCTCTGCATTTTCCAGTTTGATCTGGGCGGAGATGAGTTCGTGCTTCAGATCGTACATCTCTTTATCTTTAAGTTCGATATCACTTTCAAGGGAATCCCCTTGCTTCTTTGCTTTAAAATAATCATCTGCAATGTTCAGGGCGAGAAGCACGTTTCTTGTATCAGCACTCTGTTTTCTGTATCCTTCGCTGTTCGCACATTCTGTTATCTTATGATTCAGATAGGAAGATACTTTCTGCAGATATTCTTCGCCTTCAAAACCGCTTAAAGTATATACTTTTCCCCCGATCAGTACTTCTGTAAAATGTTTTGCTGAACTCATAGCATCCTCCTCGTGTTTCTTACAGCTTATTATAAACTATTTACCAGTAAAAACCAACTGTTTTTTCGGAGATCATCCACCTGAAAGCCGCGGGCCGGACAGTTATTCAGAATAAGCCGGGATGCCAAGATGTCCGTATGCAAGTTCTGTCACAATCCGTCCTCTCGGCGTGCGCTGTATAAAACCGTTTTTCAGAAGGTATGGTTCGTACACATCTTCCAGCGTGCCTGCATCCTCGGAGATTGCGGCTGCAAGCGTGTCAAGTCCCACAGGACCGCCCTGAAACTTTTCGATCATGGTCAGAAGGATGATGCGGTCAATGTGATCCAGTCCATATTTATCCACATCAAGAAGATCGAGCGCATAGTCAGCGACTTTCTTTGTGATCTTCCCGTCGTATTTCACCTGTGCAAAATCCCGCACCCGCTTCAGCAGACGGTTGGCAAGCCTGGGAGTTCCCCTGGAGCGTCTGGCCAGTTCCAGAGCGCCTTCTTCTTCTATCTCCACGTCCAGGACTCTGGCAGAACGCAGGATGATCGTCTTTAATTCCTCATCGGAATAGAATTCGAGCCGGTTTACTACTCCGAAACGGTCTCTGAGAGGAGCTGTAAGCATGCCGGCTCTTGTTGTGGCTCCCACCAGTGTGAACTTCGGGAGGTTCAGCCGGATCGACCGCGCCCCTGCGCCTTTTCCGATCATAATGTCAATGGCATAGTCTTCCATTGCAGGATAGAGTACTTCCTCCACCTGCCGGTTCAGTCTGTGGATCTCATCTACAAAAAGCACGTCATGTTCCTGCAGGCTGTTTAAGATCGCCGCCATCTCGCCCGGCTTCTCGATGGCCGGACCGGATGTGACTTTCATGTTTACCCCCATCTCATTGGCTATGATTCCCGCAAGGGTCGTTTTCCCAAGCCCCGGCGGTCCGTAGAAAAGGACGTGATCCAGAGCCTCTCCCCTGGCTTTTGCCGCTTCTATGTAGACTGAGAGCGTCTGTTTTGCCTTCTCCTGCCCAATGTAGTCAGTGAGCATCTGAGGGCGCAGTTCGCTTTCTATCTTAATATCTTCTTCCAGATTTTCTGTCGTAATGATTCTCTTTTTCATATTACCGTGGTATTCCTCTTTTCTGTGACACGTTCTTTCAGCCTGTTCGTCTGCCTAAAAGAGATATTGCAGCGCTTCCTTTAAGATGTCCTCAACTGTCGCACAGTCCAAAGATGTCTTTCTGACTGCCCGGAGGCTTTCTGCACTTCCATATCCGAGCGCCACGAGCGCCTGCACGGCTTCCGCCTGCATACCACTTTCCGCCTCCGGTACAAAAGTCTCTTCCCCGGCTCCATGAGCGGCGTGATCCAGCACAGTTTCTATATCTACCTTGTCCCGCAGTTCGAGTATCAGCTTTTCTGCCGTTTTTTTCCCAATGCCCGGAGCCGCAGATATGGCCTTTGCATCCCCGGACATAATGGCAAAACGAAGTTCATCCGGCGACATGCACGAGAGGATATTAAGTCCGCCTTTCGGACCGATTCCGCTCACACCGATGACCAGCTTGAAGATCTCGAGATCATCTCTTGTAAGAAACCCAAACAATTGCATTGCATCTTCTTTTACATTGAGATATGTATGCAGTTTCACTTCGTTTCCCGGCTGGGGGAGCAGAGACAGCGCCTGCTGGGACATATATATTCCATATCCCACTCCGCCCACATCAACGACTGCTTTCTGCGCTTCTACTGCTGCAAGTTCTCCTCTTATATATGAGATCATATCTTTCATCCCTTTTCTGTGTGATTTTAATTTCTGTAATCATGCGCTACTGAAACTCCAGGCTTCGTATTCTCTTCAAGACCTCTCCTGCCGCTGTGCCTATGACAGCGCCTGTCAGCACTCCCGCTATGAGGAGCACAGGCAGATAATACCCTACCTGATACGTCTCCACTGCAATCATAGCCACGATAAGCTGTCCGATATTGTGGCACACACCGCCTGCCATGCTCACTCCTGCCACGCCGAACCTGCCGCTTCCTGCAAGGAACTTCATCACGAACAGGCTGAATATGCCGCCTGCAAGGCTGTATATGATACTGAACATACTGCCGAAAATGAACCCTGCAAGCAGAATCCTCACGACAGAGAGCAGGAGCGCTTCCTTCCGGTCCGTCTTATAGAGCATGATCACGATGACCAGATTGGCAAGGCCGAGTTTGATGCCCGGCGCTCCGAACTGGATCGGGATCAGCGTCTCCACATAGCTGAGGATCAGCGCCAGCGCTGTAAATACTCCAAAATAAGCTGCTCTACTTTTCAAATCCCTGTCCTTTCTACCGGGCAACCCCGTCCAGACCGCTCTCCTGAGTGCTCTCGACAGAAATGACGATCTGATTGGGAAGACAGATGATGCTCTCGCCGTCCCGGTATACCGGCTGGTGATGGACACAGACCTGGTCCGGACAGTCCGCCCACTCCATCTTAGCACGTCCATCCTCTATCACAAGACGGTTTGTTCCATTGATATCTATCGTCTGATCTTCCGTCAGATCATAAGTCCCGAAAACGTCTCCGTCAACCGTGACCTCTGCGCTCCGGATGCCGCTGTCCTGCCGGAAATGCAGAAAAGCAAAGACGGCTGCCGCTGCGAGGATAACGACTGCTGCGAGTATCAGATCGTTTTTCTTCATGGCCAGTCACCTCCGGCTGGCTATAGCCAGCTCTTCACCTAAGTTATCATAGCATACCCTCTTTTATTATGCAATCTCAATACCTGTACGTCTCTTATCTGTCCGCCCGTTGTCCTCTGGCGGAAAATCGGTTATAATAATAGCCGCAATATGACAGAAATCAAAAGACAGAATAAGGAGAAGATTATTGAGAGAGAAACATTTGGAACAGGCAAATCTGAAAAATACCGGAGCAGTATTTCCAAACGCAGCGCGAGCAGCGTGCAGGAGAATCCTTCCGGTTCTGATCACCGCCGCTCTGGCGGCCGTTTCTCTGCCGGGATGCACGACACCTCCTGATAACAGCTCTGTGACGATGAGCGGAATGTATTTTGACACAGTAGTGCAGATCGAAGCGTGGGGAGCCTCAGAGGAAGTGATGGAACACTGCAAGGAGATGTGCGCGTATTACGAAGAACTCCTGAGCGCCACGATAGAGACAAGCGAAGTCTCTAAGATAAACCAGGCCGGCGGAGAACCTGTGACCGTTTCTTCCGAGACTGCCGGACTCATAGCAAAAGCAATAGAGTACGGCGATATCTCGAACGGCCTTTTTGATATCACTGTTGCTCCCGCCAGCAGCCTGTGGAATTTTACAGACAATGAAGATCAGACACTTCCGGACGCTGCTGCTCTGAAAGAAGCTGTATCTCATATCGATTACCGCTGCATCCGTGTCGAGGGCAATACCATAACGCTCACCGACCCTGAAGCAAAGATTGATCTGGGCGGCATCGCGAAAGGATACATTGCCGACAGATTAAAAGAATATCTCAAAAGCGAAGGCGTTGAACACGCTCTTATAAATCTCGGCGGCAATATGCTTGCCCTGGGCGGACGCTGGGACGGCTCCGATTTCAGGATTGGCCTGCAAAGGCCCTTTGCCGATACAGGCACTGTCATGGCATCTGTAGCAATCAGCGATCAGTCTGTAGTAACATCCGGAAATTATGAACGGTATTTTGAAAAAGACGGAGTCATCTATCATCACATTCTTGATCCGGATACCGGATATCCGATACAAAATGACCTGGATCAGGTGACGATCATATCCGATGAATCCACAGACGGCGACGCGCTGAGCACTACCTGCTTTGCCCTCGGTCTGGAGGACGGGCTTAAGCTGATCCGAAGCCTTGACAATGTGGAAGCTGTCTTCGTGACCAAAGATGGCGGGATCCACACAAGCAGCGATGAAATCTCTCTGGATACAGCAGAGTAAAAGCAAAACCTGGAAGCCGGCAGATATGCTTCGGCTTCCAGGTTTCTTCTGCAAGATGTGAAATTACATCTGAATGATCTTTCTCGGACACTTTTCCGCACAAACTCCACAGTTCGTACATATATCAGCATCGATATGTGCCAGGAAATTATTGACAGTTATGGCCCCTGCCTCACAGCTCCTCTCGCAGAGGCGGCAGCCGATACAGCCCACCTGACAGACATCCATAAGCGCTTTTCCTTTTTCATTGGAATTACACCGCACAAAAGTCCGCTGCTTGTAAGGTATCAGCTCGATCAGATGCTTAGGGCAGGCGCTGATACATTTTCCGCATGCCTTGCATGCTTCTTTGTCCACGACGGCAATGCCATCCACAATATGTATCGCGTCAAAGGGACAGGCTTTCACACAGGTGCCGTATCCAAGACACCCGTAAGCACAGCCTTTTGCTCCGCCGTCCTGCATCTGGCTCGCCATGACACAATCTTTGATTCCATAATATTCATACTCTGTCTTTGCTTTCTCACAAGTGCCGCCGCATTTTACAAAAGCTGTTTTTCTCTCCTGGGCAGAAGCGTCCACGCCCATGATTTCTCCGATCTTCTGCGCGACGGGCGCACCGCCCACAGGACATCCTCCCACTTCAGCCTCTCCGGCCACGATTGCAGCCGCAAGGCCGGAACAGCCCGCATATCCGCATCCGCCGCAGTTGTTACCCGGCAGTACATCCATGATAGCATCTTCTCTCTCATCTGTCTCAACAGCGAACTTTTTCCCGGAGATCCCAAGGAAGACGCCGATGAACAGACCAGTGCCGCCCACAACAGCGACAGCTAAAATAATACCTGTGATACTCATATCATCTTCCCTCCTATATTAATCCTGAGAATCCGTAAAATGCAATCGCCATGAGTCCCGCTGTCACAAGCACAATCGGCGTTCCCTTAAATGCCTCAGGCACATTATTGTACTCTGTCTTCTCGCGGATTCCCGCCATAAGTACGATGGCGATGAGGAAACCTGCCGCTGTGGCAAATCCGTTCACCACGCCTGTCAGAAGTCCGTATCCCTCTTCTACATTCGTCAGTGCAACTCCGAGCACTGCACAGTTCGTTGTAATAAGAGGCAGATATACGCCCAGCGCATTGTAGAGAGACTGCATTGATTTCTTTAAGAACATCTCCACGAACTGTACAAGTGCCGCAATGACGAGAATGAATACAATCGTGTTCAGATATTCCAGCTCTCCGCCCATAATGTTCGGATTGCCGAGTATGTATTTGTAGATCAGTCCGGTCACAAACGATGCGATTGTAATGACGAACACTACAGCGCCGCCCATTCCGGCTGCTGTCTTTACGTTTTTTGAAACGCCGAGGAACGGACAGATCCCGAGGAACTGGCTAAGTACAACGTTGTTTACGAACGCAGTTCCGACTGCGATCAAAATTAATTCCTGCATTTATGCCTCCTCCTGTTCTTTCTTATCATCTGTCTTGTTATCCGGCACATATCCGGCAGGGTGTCCGCCGCAGATGCCTCTGCTTGAACAGGAAGCGCATCCATCCGCACAGCCTGAAGTTTTTGGCACCTTTTTCCCTTTCTTTGCAAGACGTATCTTCACTTTGTTCTGAGCAGCCACCAGACATGCGAGCACAAGGAAAGCTCCCGGAGCCTGAACAAAGATGGCAACAGGTTCATATTCCAGAGAGATAGAAGCAATCCTGATCGGCGGAATATCCATGCCGAAAATCTGTCCTGCGCCGATCAGCTCTCTTACGATACCGATACATGTCAGACCGACAGTAAATCCAAGTCCCATGCCGACACCGTCAAAAATGGACGGGAGCACCGGATTTTTAGAAGCATAACTTTCTGCACGTCCAAGGATGATACAGTTTACCACGATCAGAGGGATATAAAGTCCAAGAGAATCATACAGGCTCGGAACAAATCCCTCAAGAAGAAAGTCCACGATAGTCACGAAAGATGCCACGACAACGATGAAAGCCGGCATTCTGACAGAATCCGGAATAATCTTCCTGAGCATGGAAATAAGCATATTGGACATGATGAGAACGGCTGTTGTTGAGAGCCCCATGCCGATACCATTGATCGCTGACGTTGTGACAGCCAGTGTCGGACACATTCCGAGCATGAGGACAAACGTCGGGTTCTCTTTTATAAGTCCGTTAAAAATACGTTCTGTACACTTATTCATCGACACTGCCTCCTAACTCATTCTGATAATATACGAGAGCGGAATTCACTGCGTTTGTCACAGAATTTGTGGTGATCGTAGCGCCGCTGATCGAATCGATCATGCCGTCTCCGTCTTCTCCGGTCTTTGTATATGTGAATTTCTCGACGTTTTGGTCTTTGAACTGGTCTTTAAAGTCTGCTTCGTCTGCTTTCATTCCCAGTCCGGCAGTCTCGCTGATCGAGAGCATCTCGATTCCTTTTACCGTACCGTCGGCGGCGATCCCTACAGAAAGCGAAAGATCTCCGTCGTACGCTTCATGTGAAGTTACATTTATGACATAACCTACTGTCTCTCCGCTGTCATCAAGACCTTCCACGACAGTGGTGATCTCATCAGAAGTATAGCCGTTTTCTTCCAGAAGTGACTTCGCGCTCCCGGCATCAAAGTCTGCTCTTTCTTCAAATGAGGAAGCGTCTGTAAGCACGGCCCGGTAAGCTTCCTGCCGTGTATTCTCCTGCGCCCGGGCGATCGGATCCTTTGTGACGTCATATACAATGCCGAGAAGAAGTCCGGACACGACAGTTATCACTGTCAGTATCAGCGTATTCTTGATTATCTTATTCATCACTTCTCTCCTCCTTTGCCAAATCCAAATGGTCTCGGAAGAGTAACCTTTTCGATCAGCGGAACTAAAAGGTTACTGATAATGATCGCATAGGAGACACCCTCTGCCGAACCGCCGAACAGACGGAACAGTCCGGTCAGAAGTCCCATACATATCCCGTAGACAATCTTACCGCTGCTCGTTATCGGTGAAGTCACATAATCCGTCGCCATGAACCATGCGCCGAGCATCAGTCCGCCTCCGCACAGATGTGCAGTGATATACTGCGGATCGAAGCCGTGACCGCCGAACAGCACAATAAACACAACAAAAGATACGATATAGGAACCGGGAATCCGAAGATCGATAACCCCCATCAGGATGAGGAACATGGCGCCGATCATGATAGCGATAACAGACGTCTCTCCGATCGTTCCCCGGATATTTCCAAACAGCATATCCATTGTGTTGACAGCCTCTCCGGCTTTCAGTTGTGCCAGCGGAGTCGGTCCTGTCACACCGTCATATACAAAGTAAGTCATCTGGCCTGTGAAGCTGATAAGCAGAAAGCAGCGCGCTGCAAGAGCCGGATTCATAAAGTTCTGGCCAAGCCCTCCGAAAAGCTGCTTGACGACAACAATCGCAAAGACCGCTCCTAAGACTCCCATCCACCATGGCAGCGTCGGAGGCAGGTTCAGCGCCAGCAGAAGTCCTGTGACCGCCGCGCTCAGATCATTGATCGTTATCGGTTTGTGCATCAGTTTCTCATAGATAAATTCTGACAAAACAGCCGCAGCAGTCGTGACGACCACAAGAATCCAGGCATTCTCATGACGGAAGTTCCAGATTCCGAACAGCGTTGCAGGAAGAAGCGCGATCAATACCAGGAGCATGATATTGCTGCTCTTGATCCTGTCACGGATATGCGGCGATGATGATACATTATATTTCTCGTTCAATTCCCTCTCACCTCTCTTACTTTTTCCTCTTATTCGCAAGAGCCGTCTTGCGCATGGAACCGATCGCCTGTTTCAGCGGTCTCTTTGCAGGGCAGACATAGCTGCAGGAACCACATTCCACACATTCAAGTCCGTTCATCTTGACAAATGCTTCTTCATCGTGCCTCTGTCCATAATCTGCGAGTCTGGACGGTATGAGCCGGCTCGGACAGACTTCAACACATCTTGCACAATTGATACAGGCGGTTTCCCTGCTCTCTGCCACCACATCTTTTTTAAACGCAAGAATGGATGAGGAAGTCTTCGTGACAGGGGCTTTGGGCGTTACCATGGCAAATCCCATCATGGGTCCGCCGGATATGAGCTTCTGAGGCTGCTCTGTAAAACCGCCCGCTTCCTCAATCAGCTCCTGATGGTCTGTCCCGATCAGCACTTTGAAGTTCCCTGGGCTGGCGACAGCGTCACCGCTCACTGTTACGACTCTCTCCATGAGTGGTCTGCCCTCGATGACTGCGGTATGTATTCCGATAAGCGTTTCAACATTATCTACAATACATCCTGCGTCTGCAGGAAGCATAGTGGAGTTGATCATCCGGTTTGTGACCGCATAGATGAGCTGGCGTTCCGCTCCCTGCGGATATTTTGTCATCAGAAGTTTTACATCCATCCGCGGTTCATCCGCAATAGCCGCTCTGATCTTTTCCGCGCAGTCCTTTTTGTTGTCCTCTACTGCGAAATATCCTCTTGCATTGGGGAACAGCGATAAGACAGCTCTCATCCCGCTTACCAGTTCTTCTGTATTCTCCAACATTCTTCTGTAATCAGCAGTGATATAAGGCTCACATTCTGCACAGTTCGCAATAATGTATTCAATCTTGTCGGGTTCTTTCGGCGAGAGTTTCACTTTTGTGGGGAATCCGGCTCCGCCCATTCCGACAATGCCGGCGCTGCCGATCCTTTCCAGTATCTCCTCGCGTGACATCTCCTCAAGAGGCTTTACGGGAGCGTACTCTGTCTCTTTGTATTCGCCGTCGTTCTCGATAACGATACATTCCACTTTTGAACCAGCCGGATTAAACCGCTGCTCCAGTCCTTTCACCGTACCGGAGACCGATGCATGCACCGGTGCCGAGACAAATCCGCCTGCCTCAGCGATGACCTGCCCTTTCAGAACGTGATCTCCTTTTTTTACAACAGGATTGGCCGGAGCGCCGATATGTTGCGAAAGGGGATACACGAGATCTCCTTTAGGCATGACCGTGCGGATCGCCTGATCTTTTGAAAAACGTTTCCCATCGTCCGGATGGATGCCGCCTTTAAATGTCAGAAGTCCCATTTTTCTCTTCCTTTCTTCACGGCAACAATAAACAGCAGTCTGACCAACCGCTGTTTGTGCCTTATTTTACACTATTCTTATTGTACTAAAAGACATACTCAAAATCCAGTATATATCCGACAAAAATTGCATATTTACGCGAACATATTGTCGATATTTTAACGATACTCAGCAGAATACCGGGCATAACAACAGACTCTCGATCGTAACTGATGCATAAAAATACCAGGGCAGCATCTATGATGCTGTCCTGGCCATAACCCTGGCTGAATATTGCCGGACGGACAGAATTACTCTTCTGCCGCCTCATCCGTATAAGCTGAAGAAACTTCGTCTTCCGGCTGCTCCGGCTCAAGCGCTTTCATGCTCAGGCTGATCTTCTTCTCTTCCTCGTTGAGGTCAACAACCTTAGCCGTAATCTCCTGTCCGATCGACAGTACATCAGACGGCTTCTCTACATGCGCTCTTGATATCTGGGATACATGGAGCAGGGCATCTACTCCGGGTGCAAGTTCAACAAACGCACCAAAATCCGTCATGCGGGCCACCCTGCCTGTGATCGTCTTTCCTACTGCAAAATCTTCAGCGGCATTTGCCCAGGGATTTGTCTCCGGGAATTTCAGGCTGAGCGCAATCTTTGTATCATGGATATCTTTTACAAGCACTGTCAGCGGATCTCCTACGTGGAAGAGCTTCTTCGGATTATCCACTCTGCCCCACGACATCTCCGAAATATGGAGAAGTCCGTCGACACCGCCGAGATCAACAAACGCGCCGAAATCTGTGACATTCTTTACAGTACCGTCAATCCTGTCTCCAACCTGCAGTTTTGCAAAAAGTTCTTTCTGCTTCTCTGCACGCTCTGCAACAAGAAGCTGTCTCCTGTCTCCAATGACACGGTTTCTTCTCGGGTTAAACTCACTTATGACAAATTCAATTTCCTGGCCTTCATATTTGCTGAGATCCTTCTCGTAGGAATCAGATACCAGGCTTGCAGGGATAAATACTCTTACCTCATCAACTGTTGCACAAATACCGCCGCCGAGGATCTGAGTGACAGTAGCTTTGAGAACCTCTTTATTTTCATACGCCTCGCGCAGTCTCTCATTTCCTTTCTCAGCAGCAAGTCTCTTATATGTAAGAAGGACCTGACCTTCGCCGTCATTTACTTTCAGAACCTTGACTGTCATCGTATCGCCGACAGAGACGACGGATGTAAGGTCAAGCGACTGATCGTTGGAATACTCACTTTTCGTAATGATACCGTCAGCTTTATAACCGATGTTCAGGATGATCTCATCCGGCTTTACATCGATCACAGTACCTTCGACTACCTCTCCGTTGCGGATTGTTTTAAATGACTCGTCTAACATCTGTTCAAAAGATAATTCTGACATTATTTTGAACCTCCTCAATTATATTGTTGGGCGTGGATGCCCCTGCTGTAATACCTACTGTTTCCACTGACCCTAATTGATTCAAATCCA
>DXAU01000056.1 GCA_019116885.1 Candidatus Mediterraneibacter pullistercoris
AGTTCCCTTCGCTAACCTCGACCTTCGCCCTCTGGGCTCGCTCTCGCTAATCTCACGGAACAACCTCGCACTAAGACTCGACCTACGCCTTTGGCTTGCTCTCGTCAAGTGCTTTCGGTTCCACTCTCTGCATGTAACGTATGCTCCACGTACCGCCCTACTTTATGCCTTGTCTTCCGCACCTGTTCAGACGGTCAGCTCCCAAGTGTTCCCACTGTCTTCTCCGCTGTCCGGCGCTCTCAGTCGGTGACGCCAACTTCCTGTCAGTTTCTGAAAACAAGAGTCTTGTTCATTGCCTTTTTCTATTTCAACACTTTATCCTGTTAAAATATGTTTCCAATAATATCACACTGTCTTTTTAATTTCAACCCCTTTTTTGCAAGTTGTACATTTACATCTTGCATTTTTGACCGTACGAACTTTCTTTCTGCTTTATGCTGCGCCGCTTATCCCAGTTCTCTTTCCGGCAGATATCCCAAGCTGTTTTACTCCTGTTCAATCTCTGATTTCACAACTTCCAGCGCTTTTTCAAGCTGGTTATCCGCCTCCGGATGATTCTCATCATACTCGTACTTTACTTCCACATCCGGCTCCACGCCCGTGCCGTTGATACTTCTTCCGCTCGGTGTATAATACTCCGCGATTGTAATTTTCAGGCAGGTACCATCTCCCAGATCCATTAACTGCTGTACCACGCCTTTCCCGTAGGTAGTCGTACCGACGATTGTTCCTGTTCCGTAATCCTGCACCGCCCCGCTGAATATCTCCGACGCGCTGGCGCTGTACTGGTTCACAAGGACTGCCAGAGGCTTTGTAAATTCATGGGTTCCGTCGCAGGTAATCTCTTCTGTATTGCCATATTTATCTTTTACAGACACAATCGTTCCCTTAGGGAGAATGAGGCTCAGCATATCCGTCACCGTAGAAAGGTTTCCGCCCGGGTTTCCTCTCAGGTCGATGATAAGACCTTTCATTCCCTGTGAGTCCAGTTCCTCAAGCGAAGTCTTGAACTGTTCATATGTCACACTGTCAAACTCGCTTACCGAGATATATCCGATCTGTCCGTCTTTCATCTCACTGCTGACTGTCTGCACCTCGATGAGATCCCGCGTAGCCGTCAGTTCCAGCTCTTCACCGTCTCTTAATACATGCAGAACTACGTCCGTCCCCTGCCCGCCTTTGATCCATGACACAACTGTCTCAAGTTCCTGGCCTGATGTCGGATGGTCATCTACCTGGTAAATGATGTCTCCCTGCTTCAGTCCGGCTTTCTCGGCAGGTGAATCTTCATAGACATTGCTTACGGTAACCTCTCCGCTGTCCAGACTTTGGGACATCGTTGCCCCAATCCCGGAAAATTCGCCGCTGGTAGACTCGTACAGGGTTTCTGTCTCTTCCCTGTCATAATACTCTGTGTATGGATCTCCCAGCGCCTGTGCATACCCCGAATAAATGCCATCGATCAGGGTATCTTTATCGATTTCATCTTCATACAGATAATAGTCCTCTATCAGACTGTTTATCTGATCCAGTTTTTCATTTACATCCGCCTCTGACACATTTCCGGACGTATAGTATCCGCCCCGCACATCTTCAAACACTCTCCACAGTCCCGCCAAACCGCAGATAACAATCACCGCGGCAAGCGCGCCAGCCAGCACTCCCGAACTGAACTTCCTTCCCTGCCGGGGTTCCGGCGAAGCGCTTTCTACTCCTGTTTTGTCTTCACATTTACCGTCCCTGTTCAAATCTTTCATTTCTTTCATGCCTCCGAAAACTTCCGATGAAAGAAAGGACAAAGCGGAATACATTCTCTCCACTTTGTCCTCCCTCGTTCTTTCTCCGCGTGCATCACACCGAAATATGTGAAAACTTAAATTTTCCCATCCGTCCCCGCATTTCTACACCTTCAGATGCTTGCGCACTGTAAAGTAACTTCCGAGGAAACCAATACCAATACCCATAAGCAGTCCAATCGGAAGCAGAACCTGATATACAGTCCCCACCGGAAGGAAATCGATGATATTCTGCAGGATACTGAATCTCGTCATGATATACTGTACTGCCTTATCATAGAGGAAATAAAGCAGTGTCAGCGGTATCGCTGCGCCGAATATACCAATAATCAGACCCTCGATCACGAAAGGCGACCGGACCACAAAGTCCTTGGCTCCTATATATTTCATAATCGCGATCTCTTCCTTACGCACTGTGATGCCCATTGTTACCGTGTTGCTGATAAGGAAGATCGACACGCCAAACAGTATGATGATAATGGCGATAGATACGATCGCCACAAGCGTATTCACGCTGGAAAGTGTGTTTGCAACCACGTCTGATTTGTTAACTTCACGGACTCCCTCCAGCCCCTGGGCGAACTCTACAAGTTCATTCTGAGTCTCGGAAAGAGAGCGGCTCCTTGCCATGAGACTCTGTCCGCTGTCTTCCATCGTCTCCATATACACTTCGTAGTTATCAGAACTTGCCAGAGGATTATCGTCTCTGAATCCTTCTGCCAGCTCCGGATTATCGCCGAAATACTCTTTCTGGAACTCTTCCCAGGCTTCATCGGCAGAAACATAGTTTACATCTGCCACACCCTCGTGATCAGCAAGCTGCTGTCCGATTGCCTGCTTCTGCTCATCCGTCGTGTCTTCTTCAAAGAATACTGTGATAGCAACTCCTTCTTCCGCAGTCCTTATGATGTATTGGAAGTTCACGAGAATAGAGAAAAATAAACCAAACAGGAAGATACAAGCTGACATGGTCGCAACGGATGCGAGTGAAAACATCTTGTTCTTCCAGATATTCTTGATACCCTGCTTTCCTACGTATCCTAATGTACTAATCCTCATTGATATACCCACCTTTTTGTTCGTCGCTGACGATCACGCCCTGTTTCATCGTGATCACCCGCTCATTCATCTCGTTTACGATCTCCTGGTTGTGCGTAACGACAAGCACAGTCGTTCCACGCTCATTGGCCTCTTTGAGAATACTCATGATCTCCCATGAATTGGTCGGATCAAGATTTCCTGTAGGCTCATCAGCCAGCAAAATGGCAGGCTCATTCACAAGGGCTCTCGCAATGGCAACACGCTGCTGCTCTCCGCCGGAGAGTTCCTTGGGAAAAGATTTGTACTTCTGAGCAAGCCCTACCAGTGAAAGCGCCGCGGGAACTTTCTTCTTGATGATTCTCGTCGGCGTTTCCGTCACACGCAGAGCAAAAGCAATATTTTCGTAGATATTTCTGTCTTTCAGAAGCCGGAAATCCTGAAAGACTACTCCGAGACCTCTTCTGTACTTCGCAACATTGCGATGTCTCATCCGGTTTAGATTCTGGCCGTTTACGATGATCGTCCCTTCCGTCGGGCTAAGCTCTTTCATAATCAGCTTGATCAGAGTTGATTTTCCCGATCCGCTGTCCCCGACGATAAAAACGAACTCTCCCCGTTCAATCTTCACGGATATCCCATTGAGAGCAGCATTGCCCTTGGAATATTCTTTCGTCACCTTTCTTAATTCGATCATATGTCCCTCCTGATTACTTATCCATACTCCCCAGCATACAGTTCTCTTTCCCGCCTTGGCCCCCGTGCAGTCCTTGCGGCAGTTCATCTACAGACTTCAACCTTGCGTCTCTGCTCTGTGATCCTACCGGTCTGTCAGGCGTCAATATTCGAGAGATTCCATATACTTCATGTATTTTACGACCATCAGCGCAATCTTGAATGTGATGGCATCCTCGAAAACACGAAGATCCAGACCGGTGCTCTTCTGGAGCTTATCCAGCCTGTATACGAGAGTATTTCTGTGAATATAAAGCTGTCTGGATGTTTCTGATACGTTGAGGCTGTTCTCAAAGAACTTGTTGATTGTTGTCAAAGTTTCCTCGTCAAAATCATCCGGAGATTTCCCCTCGAAAATCTCTTTGATAAACATCTTGCACAGCGGAATCGGAAGCTGATAGATCAAACGTCCGATTCCAAGAGTTGTAAATGCCACGATGTCTTTCTCGCCAAAAAATATCTTGCCTACATCGAGAGCGAGCTTAGCCTCTTTGTAAGATTTTGAAACTTCTTTGATATCATTGACAATTGTTCCGTATGCTATGCGGATACGTTCCTCTTCTCCCTCGCTGTGGAGCGTATCCAGCATCTCCTCGGCCATCTTCTCAAGTTCTCTGTTTCCGTCCTTGTCAGAAAGTTCCTTTACCACGATGATATTTTTTTCATCGACAGCGGTAATAAAGTCTTTCGACTTTCCGCCGAGCAGGCTTCTCACATTTTCGAGCGCAGCATTATCTTTTTCGTGCGATGTCTCAATAATAAAGATAACACGTTTTACTTCTGTGTCAATATGTAATTTTTTCGCGCGATTATAAATATCAACCAGGAGCAGATTATCTAAAAGAAGATTTTTAATAAAATTGTCTTTATCAAATCTCTCTTTGTAGGCAGTCAGAAGACTCTGTATCTGAAATGCCGCTATCTTTCCCAGCATATACACATCTTCGCTGTCGCCGTCAGCCAGAAGCACATACTCCAGTCTCTGCTCATCAAATATCTTAAAGAACTGACAGCCCTGTATCACCTGACTGTCTGCGGGCGATTCGACAAATGAAAGCACGGAAGCGCTGCGGTCCTGAATATTGTCAAATGTGGCAGCAAGCTCCTTGCCTTCTGTGTCCAAAACGCAGAAGTCTACTCTTGAAATCCCTTTTAGGCCATCGATCGTATTTTGTAATATCTGATTAGAAATCATCCTGTTCCCTCCACTCCTCCGGATAGCGCATGTACATTTTACACAAATCTTGAACCTGTTTAATGTGCTTATGGATTACTCATGTATTTTATATTAATGCAAAACAGCAAAAAAAGAAAGAGGAAATCCATTTCTTTTATGCATTTCCTCAAATATTTTACAAAAAATTCATATTTTCAGCCTATACATTGTTCACAAAATATCTTTCTTCAGAATATCCCGCACTCTATTGTTCCTTCTGCTGTCTTTCAACCTGGCGGCGAAATGTTGCTTTTTTGAAAAAATGTCTGATCTTCTGAAATATCCTGAGATCGTCATAGCTCCTCGCCAGCATCGGCCCGCATCCAAACCAGACTTTTGCATTGAGAAGCGTCTTGTTCCCGCCGATAAACAGCTCTTGATACGGCGAGGGAAGTACCGAGAGAATGCAGTCCGTCTCCGTCCCATTGATATCATTTATCACTTCTTCCTCCCTGCCGCCTTCTCCGCTGAGCAGAGCATGCCCCGTAATCCGTATGCCCCGGTTATATCTTCTCATTGCGCTTTCCGCCTGCCCGAGTTCCTCTTCAGTCCCGGCCAGAAGATACACCCTCTTCCGGTTTTTCTGCAGGTATCGCATGAACATTTTCAAGAAAATCCTGCTTTCTGTTTCTTTGAGTTTTATCGCATCATGGATATCTGCTGCTTCAAGTATCTCCGCTTCTCCCGGCAGGACAAGCTTCAGTTCCTCCAGCCGGGCTCTCCATCCCTCGTCATCGCGGCAGTTCATCAATGTATCCATAGTCATTATTTCAATCGTATCAACTGAGTCGTTCTCCAGGAACTGCATCGCGCAGAGCATACTTTCTTTCGCGCTGAGGCAGTCCATCTTGATCCCCAGAACTTCTATTCTTTCTTCCATAACTACATCACCTATAGTCTCCCCAGCTGTACAATTTTACCAAATATACATTTTTTTGTAAAGTTTTAACTGTTTTGTTTTATCATTTTTTTAGATCTGTTCTTTTTGCTCCTGTCTGCTCTTCTCCCCCTGTTCCTGTCTCTTTCGCCTTGTCACCATGCCGCCGATGCGTCCTGTCTCTTTGGAGGTCAGCGATTTCCATCCGTCAGACAGAACACGGTCAAGAAGACCGAGTTCCTCTGCCACTTCATACTTTAACTTTTCTTCTGGTTCCAGGTTATTGAGATCGATCTTTTTCTCTCTTTTTTTAGACACTGTATCACTTCTTTCCGTTTTTCTGGAGTATTTCCACAAAATGCCCCTAATATTCACGGAAAAGCAAGATATAATATGTCCTTTGCCTACTCCGGACTGTCCGGTATTATGATAGCCGCAACAATATATGCCAGTATCCCGCTGCCTGTCAGTCCAAACAGCACAAACGCAAGACGGATCAGCGTTGGATCAATATTAAAATACTCTCCAATACCGCCGCACACCCCACAGAGCATCTTGCTGGTTCTTGAACGATATAATCTCTTATCTGTCATATGCTTCTCCTCCTTACTCCTGTTCAAATATTATCTCTATCCTGCCCATATCACAGTCTGCACTGACTGTGCGGCCGCTCCTGTTATCTATGCTGACTTGATTTGCAAGTCCGCTGTACGCTCTGTCTCCCAGTACGATTTCCCCCAACGAACAGGACAGTTCATAATCATAGGCCTCGAACGCTCCTGCTGCAGTAAAAAGGATTTCGCCTACGGCGCACTCAAGGTCAGCTTTCTGTGCCACGTTGCCGGATAATATGATCTGGCCGGCTCCGCAGTATGCCGACGCCTGATCAGCCGTGATATCTTCCGCTATGATCTGGCCGGCTCCGGCCTCCAGTGAGAGCGCCTCTGCTTTGATCTCTCTCATTTCCAGATATCCCGCACCGACTTCAGCGGAGACCGAATCATAAAACGTCCCGACAGGGATGCTGATATACAGCATGCCGCCATCATTGATATCCCACCAGTCACCTTTTTTCAGTTCCACCTTCAGTTCACCTTCCTCCTGTGAAACATGGACCAGATCCTGAAGTTCCGAACGTATCTGTGTAAGATCTACCAGAATATCCTCTCCATCGTACGGCAGCATGCATACTCCTGCTCCTCCCAGTTCCAGAGATATCTCACTGACAGCTTCATACGATGCAATCATGTCTCCGTCAGGCTCTGCCGGCACATATCCTTCGTCATGATTATTTTCCGCAGTATTAGTATTTCTTCCAGTGACACGCGTAATCCACGCATTAAACACTCTTTCATCCAGATTACTGTTAAGCATCGCAATACCGCCGAGCGCTGTTCCCGCCGCTGCCAGCAGAAGCCCGACTGCCGCCAGCACAGCGCATATGATCCAGAATATTTTCCATCCTTTCTTCATAGTCTACACCGCCTTTCCATATAATGGACGTCTGCACAGGTTCACAAACCCTCTCAGCATAGCCGGGTAAACGATGATGCAGAGCTTTACTGTACCCACCGTGGCGATCAGCCCGAAAACAGACAGTAAAAGTCCGATCCCTATCGTGATAAGAGCTGCCGGCGGTATTGCGAATATAAGGGCAAATCCCACGATGACGGTAATGATTCCGGCTGCCAGGACCGCTGCTGAAGCGATCACCAGAGATGCAAATACACTGACTGCTGCTATGGCAAGGGCAAAGACCACGCATACAATGGCAAGTGTTACCGGCCATACAACGATCGCAATCAGGATGATGAGCAGCACTTTTAACCCATTGCTGGACCACGGTTGTTTCTTCTGGGTTCCTCTGTCCTCTGTATCAGAAGAACGCCGTCCGTATTTCTCCATGTAGGCTTTCTGGTCAAACTTTTCCTCGTTAAATTCTGTTCCGTAATAATCCGCTTTGATAGACGCCGCCACTTTCTCAGGACTCACAAGTTCCTTGATGACCTCTGATTCATTCTCCACGCCGGCGTCCGCGAAATAATCTGCATAATACTGAACCGCTGCCTGCCGCTCTTCCGCCGGCATGCCGGCGAGCAGCCTCTCAAGTTCAGCCATAAATTCCATACGGTTCATGCAGTCACACCTCCCTCAAATATCGCATTAATCTTGTGAATGTATTTTTTCCATTCTGACTTGTAGAGTCCAAGCTGTACCATTCCCCTGGACGTCACTTTGTAATACCGCCGGTTCCTCCCGTCAAACTGTCTGTCATATACTTCCAGACATTCATCTTTCTGCAGACGCCTGAGAACCGGATACAGTGTCGATTCTGACACATCGATGACTTTCCGCACATCCTGGGTGATCTTGTACCCGTATGTCCCTTCATCCTCCCGGGAGACTACGGCCAGCACGATCGCATCCAGAAGCGCTGCACCTGTATTGAACACCATGCAACCACCCTTTCTTGTCAAGGACTGATCTCTTCATCACATCTCTTTTTCTTCATTCCTCACTAATATTGTAACGTTTCCTATATTATATTCTGTATAATATTAATTGTCAATATAATATTACTTAAATTATATGCAATAATTTCTAAAGACTTTCTAATGAAGAGAGCACGGCTTCTGCCGTGCTCCTGATTCTATTATCGTCAGAACAGTCTGTCGAACCGCTCCATCGCTTCTTTTGTTTTCTCGTGTGTGCCAAATGACGTCAGACGGAAATGGTTTTTCCCATTTACTCCAAATCCCGCACCCGGTGTTCCGACTACCTGGATATTCTCCAGCAGATAATCGAAAAGTTCCCAGGACTCCATACCGTTCGGGCACTTGAACCAGATATACGGAGAGTTCACGCCGCCTGTAAAGGGGATATTCTTTTTCCTGAGAGTCTCTGCGATCACGCGCGCGTTTTCCATATAGTAGGCAATATTCTCCATACACTCTTTCATGCCTTCCTCAGAAAACACCCTCTCTGCCGCATACTGGATAATATAGGGCGTACCATTGAACTTGGTGGACTGACGTCTGTTCCACATGTCACGCAGGCTCATCTTCTCTCCGTTTGAGGAGAGAAACGCCAGTTCTTTCGGTACAACTGTATAAGAGAAGCGTGTCCCTGTGAACCCTGCCGTTTTGGAGAGGGAGCCAAATTCAACCGCACATTTTTCTGCGCCATCCACAGCATAGATACTGCGCGGCAGCTCTGCTCCGGAAACAAACGCTTCATAGGCAGCGTCAAAGAGGATCACCGCCTCATTTGCAAGGGCATAATCCACCCATTCCTTCAACTGGGCTTTGCTGTAACACGCCCCTGTCGGATTATTCGGAGAACACAGATATATGACGTCTGCCTTTACGCTGTGATCCGGCATCGGGAGGAAGTCGTTCTCCTCTGTTCCGTTCATATATATGATCTTCTTTCCGTCCATCGTGTTCGTATCCACATATACCGGATACACCGGGTCCGGCACGAGGATCACATTGTCTTTTGCAAACAGCTCTGTGATATTCCCCGTGTCGCTCTTCGCTCCATCAGAGATGAACACATCGTCCGCATCAACACTTACACCGTTTCTTCCATAATAGTCCGCCACAGCCCTGCGCACGAACTCATAGCCCTGCTCCGGGCCGTATCCTTTGAATGTCTCTGCGGACGCCTGCTCGTCCACAGCCTTATGAAGAGCGTCCACCGCGCTCTTTGTGAGCGGGCGCGTCACATCTCCGATCCCGAGACGGATAACATTCCCCGCCTTGTCCGGATGGGCTTCTTCATAGGATTTCACTCGGCGGGCAATCTCGGCAAAGAGATAGCTGTCCTGCACGTTCAGATAGTTTTCATTTAATCTTGGCATTTTCATTTTCCTTTCTGTTTCATATGCTCCGGCGCTGTTCCTCCTGCGCGCCGATCTCTGCATCAGAAAAAAGCGGGTTGGCTCACACTGTGCCGCCCCTTTGCGGCAGAGTGGAGACCGAAAGGCCCGCTCTTATTATCTGCATTACTATATTAGCAGAAATCATCGGATTTTAAAAGTGTTCCCTGAAAAAATCTGTATGATCGTCTTCTATCCCCGTATCTTCAGATACAGCAGCGCTATTATCACGCAGTGCGCCACGAACATGACCGGCACGCTTATGACGAACTTTGGCTTCCGCGTCTTATGGCGGAACATGAGCATAGCCGCGAGGGCGCCCAATGAACCGCCCGCCAGAGCAAGAAGGAGGAGCGTCCGCTCCGGGATGCGCCATTTCCCGGATTTCGCTCTCCATTTGTCCACTCCGTAAATCATCCAGGTGAGAAAATTTATCACTGAAACATACCATATAAGAATACTCATACTTTGATCTCCTCCTCCAGTGTAAATGAGTAGATGATCTTCTCCTTTACCGGTTTCCCGGTAAGGCGCTCGAGCGCGCGGGCGTAATAGTCGAGCTGCGCATGATACTTGTCTTTTAATTCTGAAGCGCTCCTGACTCTGTCTGTCTTATAGTCCAGAACGACCAGTCCATCCGTCTCCTCAAAATAGACGTCAATGATGCCCTGAACCAGTATCTTTTCCGCCTGTGCCCCGGCGGTATTCCCACCGGAGCGCTCCCCGCTCTCCCTTTCAGCGTCCGTCTGCGGATAGATCTCGGAAACGCCTACGCTGATGACAAAAGGCTGCTCTTTATAAAGCCTTCCGGCGCGGGCGGCTGTCTGCATCCGCTTTCCGCTGGCGCACCCAAGAAAACGCAGGATATCCCCCGGCCGGATACATTCAGCCATTTCAGGTGCCAGCCTGCCCTCTCCTCTCAGTTTTTCTACAGTCTGCAGCAGTCTCTCCTTATCATAATCCTTGGAAAAATCCAGAAGCTCCAGAAGTTTATGATAGGCGCTTCCCCGGGACGCTCCGGTAAGCGCTTCCTCTTCTTTCAGAAAATCAGGAATCAGCGGAATGACCTCTGGTTCTTCATACATCGGTTCACCTGCCTCTTCTGCCAGATACGTCCTTTTCTTCAGTTCCGATACAGTGAACTTCAGCTTCATCTTTCCTTCTGCCTCATAGGGATAGACATAGTCCATCTGTTCCCGGAGCCTCTCTCTGAATCCCGGCGCATACACTTTTGTGACGTCCCAGTTTTTCAGCACGTCGAGCGCTATGGATTCCGCCTGCTCCCCGGCCCTGTGCATAAGGATATCCTCTCCGTCTTCAAAGTGTACATCCACCGGGGAGCCGCTCTTTACTTCTCCGGTATCTTCTGATATCAGGCAGGGCAGTATCCAGTCGAGACAGGTTCTCGCCCCCTCTGCCCGGAACACCCCTGAAGAGCCGTTTCCCGGCATGGCAGACGCTTTCACAGTTCCCGTCATGATGAGTTTCTCTTTGGCACGGGTAAGCGCCACATAGAGAACCCTCATCTCTTCTGCAAGGTTCTCAAGCATCATCTCCTCGCGGATCATCTTCTTCAGAAAAGTCGGCGCTTTCGTCCGCCTTTTCAGATCGATGACGTCGAGGCCGGCCCCCTGGTCCGGATGAAGAAGCACGCTGCCTTTTGTATCCTGTGTGTTGAACTGTTTTCCCAGTCCCGCCACAAAGACGACCGGAAACTCCAGCCCCTTGCTCTTGTGGATACTCATGATGCGCACAGTATCTGCCTGCTCATCCATGATACCAGCCTCGCCATAATCCACGTCGTATTTTTTCAACTGTCCGATATAACGAACGAAGTTAAACAGCCCCCTGTAGCTCGTCGCCTCAAACGCCGCCGCGCGCTCTGTCAGCATCTCTACATTGGCAATGCGCTGAGCGCCGCCCGGCATGGCAGTGATACAGACGCCGTATCCCGTCGTCTCAATGATCCGGATAAGCAAATCATGAATCGGCGTATACGGCACACACGCTCTGAAGTCTGAGACCTGTCTGTAAAATATTCTCAGCTTTTCTCCAAGTGCGTCTTCTCTCTCCCGGGCATAGGAAGCGGCCGCCTCATAGAAAGGAACGTTCGGATAAGCGATACGGATATCTGCCAGCTCCTGTGTATCCAGACCGCCGAAAGGAGAAGTCAGGACAGCCGCAAGAGGCAGATCCTGTCTGGCATTGTCCAGTATCTTCAGATAGTCCAGAAGGACACTCACTTCATAGGTCTCAAAATACCCTTCTCTGCTTACGGAGTACGCCGGTATCCCTGCCTCTGTAAGAACGGATGCGCATATTTCCGCCCAGCCGCGGATGCTCCTCGTCAGGATGACAATATCTCTGTAGTGTACGCGTCTGTATTCTCCGGTCTCTTTGTCAAGAACCACTCCGTCCCGGATCAGTCTGTGAATACGTTCCGCGATCCGCCCGGCCTCGGCTCTCATTTTCTCCTCTCCTCTTAAGCCCTCTTCGCCAAGAAGCAGGAGTTCTGTGCGGCAGGACGTCTCCTTCCCCTTTGGAAGAGAAGGAAATTCAGCTCCCGGGTACAGCGCCGCGCTGTCATCATACTCGATCCCCCCCAGTTCTCTTTTCATGATCTGGCGGAAGATGTCATTTACACTGTCCAGAACTTCCGTGCGGCTCCGGAAATTTTTATGAAGATCAATCCGCTGTCTGCTGCCGCCGTTTAAACTGTAAGTGTTATATTTTTCCATAAAGAGTTCCGGTCTGGACAGACGGAAACTGTAAATGCTCTGTTTCACGTCACCGACCATAAAAATATTGTGCTCTCCGCCCGGAACTTTTGAGACGCTGGTCAGGATTGTCTCCTGTACAAGGTTGCTGTCCTGATACTCATCTATCATCACTTCCTCGAACTGCTCCTGATACTCTCCGGCAGCCGCGGACGGTACGAGCCGCCCGTCCTTTTCCTCAGTCAGGATGGCGAGCGCAAACTGCTCCATATCATTAAAATCAATGATATTGCGCAGACGCTTCTTTTCAGAGAAGGCCGCGGCAAAATCCTTCACAAGATCCGCCAGAACAGCCATGGAGCCGCCTGCATCCCTCATGTCTTTTTTCCAGGCTTCACACGGCGCATACAGATAACTTTCTTTCATGCTGTCAAACAGATCTTTCGCCTGTCTGCGGAGTTTTTTCACCCGCTCTCTCTTCTCCGGACATACGGTCTCGTCTTTTTTCGCAGAAAGCCGCTTCCAACTGATATCCGCAGCCGCATGATACATTGCGTCAAATGATTCCGCCTGTGCAAACTTCTCAAGTTCTGCCAGGTCAGAAGCGAGCATATCCGCATACATATACGGTCCGTCCGGCGTCTCGCAGATCTTCATTCCCCGTTCCAGCACGCGGCGGATATCTGCTGTGCGGATCAGCACCCGCTCTTTCGCCTTATCCTCAAGATCCGGGGAGTGATATGCATCCACACACCCATCCAGCCATTTGTCCGGCTGGGGATAGCTGCAGGAATATTCATACAGTTTCAGGATGATGCTCTCGATCTTCCTGTCATTCCGCCCTGTCGCGAATCTCTCGACAAAGGAGGAGAACTCCTCATCTTCAGATGCATAACGCTCTTCCAGCAGTTCATCCATCACATCTTGTTTCAGGAGTTTGAGCTCTCCTTCTTCTGCAATGCGAAAAGCCGGATCTATCCCGATCACATGAAAATGATCCCGGATAACCGACAGACAGAAACTGTGGATCGTAGTGATCTGTGCGTTATGAACGAGAGTTGCCTGCCGCTCCAGACGCGCATCTCCCGGATGTTCTTCGATTTTTTTGCTGATGGCGGCTCCGATACGCTCTTTCATCTCTGCAGCAGCCGCCTCTGTAAATGTCACAATGAGCAGACGGTCCACATCCACCGGGGACTGCTCTTCTGTGAGCCGCCTGATGATGCGTTCCACCAGTACCGCAGTCTTCCCCGAGCCTGCCGCAGCGGACACCAGGATATTACATCCCCGCAGATCAATGACTTTCTGCTGCTCACTTGTCCATTTCATGCTCATAGCCCGGCTCTCCTTCCCCGGCCTGCGTCATCTTCCCGACCGCTTCTTCCATAGAGTATTTCCTGAGTCTGCGGTACTCGCACCCATCGAGTTCAGGGTCAAATCCGCAGATATCCCTGTATGCACAGTAGTCGCATCCGGTCGCCCCTTCCAGTTCATAGGGCGCCGCCCCGACCTCTCCTGCATACATCTCTTCTTTCATCTTCTTTTCTTTCTCCCGCACATAGGCGAGGACAGCCTTGAAAGCAGTTCCGGGAAGCGCATGGGAGTTTTTGCTGAGAGACCCGTCTTTGTTCTTCCCTGCCGGAATGAAAAGGGACGTCCCTGTCAGCTCCCGTTCAAGGTGGGAGAGAGCTTCCTCGTCTCCATTCACAAGCCCGTCCAGCCTCAGCTCTTTGAGGATGCTCTTCTCCACATCTTCGTCGCTGTCTTTTCTGTCTACAACCGGATCCTGTATCCGGTAATAAAAGATTCCGGCAGGTATGATCTCCCTGCCCGGAAATCTTTCTTTCTCCACATCGAGCGCCGCGTTCAGATAGACCGGGAGCTGCATCTGCAGTCCGTGATACAGCGCAGTAATGTCAAAGCTCTTCATCCCCGTCTTGTAATCCGTCACCTTGACGTACACACTCTCCTGGTCTTCGCAGATATCGATTCTGTCAATCTTTCCGCTCGCAAACTTCAGCTCATATCCGCCCGGGACAAAGTCTCCGCCAGCGAGCTGCTTTGTGAGCGCCCACACGGATCTCCTGATGAGCCGCTTGATCCTGCCGATCATGTATTCATTGCGCGCGGAGCTAAAGAGGACAGTATTGCCGTAATCAGCAACACTCTCTTCCACACTCTCCTCGATGAGCTCATCACGTTTCTCCTCGGACATATCTTCCCATTTCAGCTTCTCCCTGTCTGCTTTCCGCGAGAAACGTTCCAGCGACTGATGGGCGATATTTCCGAGATCTATCGCCTCGAATCCATATTCTTCCCTGTCGGACAGCCTGAGCCCATAGCTTAAAAAGTGAGCATATGCACAGGCGGCGAACTGCTCCAGCCTGGTCACACTCACACGCGACGGATCCAGGTAGAGTTCTTGTGCTTTTCCTGCTGCCAGTGCAGGATATTCCCTCTTTAAGAATCCTGCTTTCAGGATCTGGTCGATTGTACCGGAGCTTTTCTCATCCTGTTTCAGCCATGTGTACAGCTCTTTCCACTCGCCGCTCACTCCAAGGCGGCGGTCGCGGACTCCGGCGGCAGCTCTGAGGATTCCGGTTTTCCTCGTGACCTCAGACTCCCTTATACCTCTCTTCTCCTCATCCACAATCTCAATATCCGGGAAAAGCCGCCTGATATCCGAGATAATATAGGCCGGTCTTAGACTCTTTCCATCCCCTGATACTTTCGACCAGGACAGATACAGATACTCTGACGGCTTCGTCAGATTCATGTACAGATAGAACTTCTGCGTGTACGCCTCTTCTTTCGGCCCGGGAGAAAGCGTAATATCCCCCGCCTGGAAACGTTCACGGTCCCGCTGCGACAAAAGCCCGCCTGCCCCGGCATTTCCCGGGAGAAGCGTGTCGTTTGCTCCTGCGAAAAAGAGAGCCTTTATGTTCCTGATCCTTGTCCTCTCCACATCCCCGATGACGACCTGGTCGAGACTTGGCGGTATCACTCCTACTTTCGCCTCCTCAAGCCCCGCATCCAGGAGATCGCAGTATTCTTTGAGAGATATCATCTCATCGCCGAGGAGTTCCACAAACTTGTCGAACAGCTCCACCACGATGCGGTAGACCTGCGCATATTCTTTCGCCAGAGCAAGTTCCCCGTCCGCCTGGAATTTCTGCTCCATCACTGCAAGCTGCTCCTGCATCTTTTCTGCGCAGATAAATTCATAGACCGCCAGCGTCACATCCCGCACAGTCTTTCTCCGCTGTTTCAGAACATATATGAGCCCCTGCACCTTTTCCACGAAACGGACTCTTAAATGGTTCAGTTCCTGAAGCTCCGTGTCATCTGTCCCGGATGTGCGCCGGACCCATGCCTGCTGCCATTTTTTATATCCCCTGATTCCAAGGGCCAGGCAGTAGTTCTCCATCCTGTCAGTCTCCTCGTCTGTAAAGCCGCACAGACCCGTTCTGAGGAAACGGAACACACTCTCATAGGTGAAGTTCTGCTCCGCCATAGCCAGAAGGCTGCGCAGATATTCTACAAACGCATTGAGCAGAATACTTTTCTTGTGATCCATAAACACCGGTATGCCGTACGTATCGCACGCCTTTTCCAGAGCGTCCGCATATACCTCCATATCTGCTGTGATCACCGCGATATCCCGGTAATGATACCCTTTCTCTCTCACAAGACGCCGGATCTCCTCCGCCGTAAACATCGCTTCTGCACGAGGGTTTCTCGCCTCGTGGAGCGACACAGCCCTGTCTTCCCGTGTCCCCTGCATATCCTGCGCATGGTACTGCCGTCCGGAGCAGCGGAAGAGCTCTGACTCGAGAAATGCCATCTCCCCGTTGTGTTCAAACCGCTTCGGCGGTTTCCCATACAGGTATACCGGATCTTCAACTTCTGTTCCTGTGCTCTGTGCGATCTTCACAAGGGACGTCACCATCTGCTTGCTGAGGGCAAAGAGCTGGTACGGATGCCGGTACGCAAAAGGATCCTCTCTCTCGTCCATCTCCACTGTTATCATCACCTTGTCGCACACTTTCAGGAGTTCACCAAGCAGACGGTCCTGCACCGGTGTAAATCCGGTGAAACCGTCCATTGCCACAACGCTTCCCTTAAGTATTCCTGACCTGGACACAGCGTCACTCAGGACATCGAGCATCTCCTCTTTTGTGATATATCTCTCGCGCAGATACTCCTCGAATCCGGCATATACTTTTCTTATGTCTCTGAGCTTATAATAAAGATAGCTGTCCGGGTCTACACTGTCCATGAATTCGTCCAGCCGTTCAAGATCCACTCCATACTGCGTGAACTCCGAGATGACAGACTTTACTTCACTGATGTATCCCTGCTTTTTGAGATTCCCTTTAAGTACCGTCAGCTCTTCCTCAAAGTTTCCCGCGATCTTTCTGAGGATCAGATTCTTCCCCTCATCATCGAGTACCGTTCTGTCATCCTGCCCCACTTCTTCAAACACTCTGTGGGCAAGACGTCCGAAACTCAGGACGTCGATATTCATGATCCCTCCCCGTGGATGCATGAGACAGAGGTCTTTCTGAGTCTGCATCGTGAACTGTTCCGGTACAAGGACCAGATAATCCTTTTCTGGGTTTTGGACAGACTGCTCTACGATATTCTTATAGAGGCAGTGGGATTTGCCGCTTCCGGAATTACCGAATATAAATTGCAATGACATATGGCGCCTATTCCTGACCTCCGTATATTCTTAAAAGTTCTGCGGCGCTCTTCTCCAGCTCCTCTTTCGCCGCTCTCAGCTCTGCAAGCTGGCTCTCTTCCACACGGTCGAGCCTGCATTTGCCGACCAGTTTCCTGAGTCTGCCGCTGTCGTTCTTTATCTGTTTCTTTGCCCCGCGGTCAAACTGCTTTCCCGCGCTTTTTAAGCATCTGTCCGTCCTCGCCAGAAGCTTGTCTGCCTCTCCCAAAAGCACGATAGCATCCTTCCTTGTCTGATCCTGAGCCGCATAAGACTGTGCGTCCTGCATGGCCTGGTGTATCTCCAGATCCGACATCCTGTCGTCCGCCGTAATGGTGATGGACTGCTGCTTTCCGGTGTCAAGGTCACGGGCAGAGACTTTGAGTATCCCATTCGCGTCGATGTCGAATGTAACTTCTATCTGCGGCACTCCGGCGGGAGCCGGCTTTATGCCCTTGAGCCTGAACTTTCCGATCGTCTTGTTGTCCCTTGCCATAGGCCGCTCACCCTGCAGCACATGGATGTCCACATTTCTCTGATAGGGAGCCGCAGTGGAGAATATCTGAGAATAACGGGCCGGAAGCGTTGTGTTTCTCTCCACAATGCGCGTCGCCACTCCGCCAACCGTCTCTATAGACAGGCTGAGCGGCGTTACATCGAGCAGCAGGAGATCCCGGCCTGTCCCTGCTGCAACGAGGCCTCTCCCCTGAAGTGTACTGCCGAGAATGGCGGCTCCTTTTGCCACACATTCATCCGGATTGATGTTTCTCGATGGTTCCTTTCCGGTCAAGTCCCTCACTTTCTGCTGGACAGCCGGTATCCTTGTCGAACCGCCGACAAGGAGGACTCTCCCGAGCTGGGCGGGAGTGATATGTGCGTCATTCAGGGCATTTCTGACCGGATCTTCCGTCTCTTGGATCAGATCGCTTATCATTGTCTCAAACTCCCGGCGTGTGATCACCATATCCAGATGGAGGGGTTCGCCTTTTGACTGCGTGATATAAGGCTGCAGTATATGTGCATTCTCGCTTGTGGAAAGTTCCTTTTTGGCCCGTTCCGCCGCTTCTCTTATTCTCTGCATGGCAGCAAAATCTTTAGACAGATCCACGCGGTTCGTCTCTTTAAATTTCCTCACGATCCATTGAATGAGCCTTTCGTCGAAATCATCTCCGCCCAGATGATTGTTGCCCGAAGTCGCCAGAACTTCAATGATTCCCTCTCCGATCTCTATGATCGACACGTCAAAAGTTCCGCCGCCCAGATCATATACCATAACTTTCTGAGGATGCCCGTGGTTGAGTCCATAAGAAAGGGCCGCGCTCGTCGGCTCGTTAATAATGCGCTTGACATCAAGTCCCGCGATCTTTCCTGCATCTTTTGTAGCTTGTCTCTGGATGTCATTAAAATAAGCCGGCACAGTGATAACCGCCTCTGACACCGCTTCCCCGAGGAACTCTTCCGCGTCTTTCTTCAGCTGCATCAGTATCATTGCGCTGATCGTCTGCGGTTTATATTCTTTCCCATCAATACGGGCTGACCAGTCCGCTCCCATATGCCGCTTGACGGATGTGATCGTCCGCTCCGGATTCGTGACTGCCTGCCTTGCCGCAGCCTCTCCCACCAGTCTCTCCCCGTTCTTTGTGAATGCGACGACACTGGGAGTCGTCGATGCTCCCGTCCTGCTCGGCACGATCACCGGCATGTCATTCTCAACTACAGAAACACAACTGTTCGTAGTTCCCAGATCTATCCCAATCACTCTGCTCATCTTCATCTTCTCCTTGATCCGTTCTGATTCTCCTGTATCCTGATGTCTGCTGCACAGCCGTTGATACCCATTATATAAAACCATACCACATCAGGTTTTCCGGTCAATACATTTTATCATTTTTTTATGCTTTACACATTTTTTTCAATCTTTATTCTCTTTTATTGACTTTTCTATGATTCCCCCTATACTGTTATGTTGTATGGCTGGCAGAAACCATAATTAAAAAAAACGCCATATCAGAAAGGAGGTCAAATGTCACAGAACAATATCATTCCCAATCATATGGACATCTACTGGCACGACTATACAGGGCATGTGAAAGATAAACCTATCACGGAAGCGAGCCTTCCTGTAAAGGCCGCTCTCATCGGACGGGTGGGACTGATGCTGCTCTCCTGCGGGACGGGAGCATGGCGTATCAGAAACTCCATGAACACGCTCGCCGAACAGCTTGGAATCACATGCACCGCCAGTATCGGACTTATGACTATTATTTATACCTGTTTCGACGGGCACAAGACGTTTACAAACTCTCTGTGTCTGAACAACACCGGCGTGAATACTTCCAAACTCGACCGTCTGGAACGCTTCGTTAAAGAATTTTCTAAACACGGAATCTTTATGTCGGGGGAACAGCTTCACCTGGAACTGGATGAAATCAATAAGATAGGCGCTCTGTACTCGCCTGCCGGACTCGGACTCGCAACGGCTTTTGCCTGTGCCGCGTTTACGTTTCTTCTGGGCGGCGGCCTGATAGAAATGTTCTGCGCCTTTATCGGGGCAGGAACTGGCGCTTTTCTGCGCAGCCTTCTGATCAGACGCCACTATACACTGTATCTGTGTATCGTCTCGTCTGTGGCTGCGGCATGTCTCACATATATAGCTGCTCTGAGGCTCCTGCAGGCGCTTTTTCCAATCCCCGGAAGCCACGAAGCAGGTTATATATGCGCCATGCTTTTTATTATCCCCGGATTTCCGTTCATCACAAGCGGCATTGACTTGGCGAAACTGGACATACGCTCAGGACTGGAACGGGTGGCATACGCGGTGATTATCGTCGTGATCGCTACGATCACTGCCTGGATCATGTCAATGCTCCTGAACCTGCGCCCGGCAGACTTCCCGGAATTATCCATTCCCCCGGCGCTGCACCTGGTTCTGCGGCTGATCGCAAGCTTCGTCGGAGTGTTTGGATTCTCCGTCATGTTCAACAGCACGATGCCGATGGCATCCGCCTCGGCGGTGATCGGTGCGGTCGCAAATACGCTACGCCTGGAGCTTGTAAGCCTGGCGTCGTTTCATCCGGCAGTAGCCGCCTTCCTCGGGGCGCTGACTGCCGGACTCCTGGCTTCTTTTGTGATGAAGCGCCTTGGATATCCAAGGATCTCCGTCACCGTCCCGTCCATCGTTATCATGGTACCGGGACTGTACCTGTACCGCGCGGTCTATAATATGGGCGAGATGTCGCTGACACTCTCAGCCCCATGGCTCGTCTCCGCACTGCTCATCATCGTGGCGCTGCCGCTTGGTCTTATCTTCGCGAGAATCCTTACCGACCGGTCTTTCAGGCACTGTACCTGATATTTCTTATTTTGTCCCGTTTGAGGAACAGCACGGCTGCCGTGAGCACGATAACTGCTGCGGCAGCGATCTTTGCCCAGTCCTGCCATGTCAGCGATGTAATGTCGAAACATCTCACATTTACCCACATCTGGTTGATCCTCTGGTTATTTTCCTGATCGAAATACTGCATGACAACTGCACGTTCAAGCACATCCTGAGGAGGATACTGCGCAAACAACTGCCGTTCCGACTGATCCGCTTCAGCAGTAATGATATACTCCTCGTCCGAATTGTCACCGCTGAAGAAGAAACCGACAGGATATTCTATCGTATCCTCCGCGTCTTCCTCAGCGCCGTAACACCAGTCGGCATAGGCGTATATGATATCGCTTCCGCCGCCGGATATGACGGAAGTATAGCCGATATAGTACATGTTTCTCACCACGTTGTCCGGGCGCGACATGAAGTTAATAAATGCCTCGGCAGCGTGCTGTTTTGACTCGCTGCCGCCAATGCCGTCTTTTAGCATCACCCAGCCGTCAAACCACACGTTTGTACACTCTTCCGGTACGGCATAGGAGAGATAATAGTCATCGATTTCAGCCTGGTCCAGGGTGTAGACTGCGTCCCCGGACCACTGATAATTCGCCAGCACTTTCCCTGTTACCATATCCGCTTTCCCGCTGTCAGACTCAAAAGAATATGCGTTCTCTTTCATCTGTTTCAGGATCGCTTCGGCTGCGGCCACTGTCTCCTCATCGGTCCGGTTCATCCGTTCAGTGATACGCTCCAGACGGTCCGGTGCCTCCATAACTTCCGGCTTCAGGAGTTCTTCTTCATTCAGAATGCCCAGCGCCGCGAAATAGCTGTCGCGCACATTATCTTTTATCGTAACCTGGCCTTTATATTTCGGATCTGCAAGGAGAGCCCAGTGCGACGCCTCTTCCCTGGATATCTCTTCGGGATTGTATACGATCCCCGTTGTCCCCCACATATAGCCGGCCGCATATCTGCTCCACGGTTCATTGTTGATCGTATTGGTATCAAATATATTCCTGATATAGTCTGAGACACCGCGTATATAATAATTCTCTTCCGTCTCTTCGTCAAAGAACGCATCGGAAAGAGGCTGCAGGCTGTCCTCTGCAATCAGTTTCATGAACATGTACTCAGACGGGCAGACAAGATCGAACTCATTCCCCAGTGTGAGCTGGTTGTAAAGATCCTCATTGCTCCCAAAAGTGGAATACTCCACCTCCACTTCCACCCCATAGGTATCCCTGTACCATGCTTCAAAATCATCGATCATGGAGTTCTCCCCGAAGATGACCGTCCCATTCCGGTCCTCAAGCTCTATCACCTCTTCTTCACTCCATCCGCCTTCGTCGATGTACTCTTCCCAGTTCGCGATACGCAGCGTAACTTTCTCTCCGCCGGCAGCCGATACACTTGTCCCGCTGCCGGGCAGAAGAGCTGTCATCCCTGCTGTCAGCAAGACCGCTCCCGCCAGGAACTTAATCCTTTTCCCTACTCTCATATGCGCTCACCTCTTTCTTTTTCAGCGGACCGGCAGCCGCAAGATTCATGACCGCCACTGCCAGGATCACGACAAGAAAGATCACCGTTGACAGCGCCCACAGCGCCGTCTTTATCTCTGTCTGCGCTCCTCTCGTAGCATTTACCACATAAGTGCTTATTGTATCAAATGTCGCCGGCTTCGTATATGTGGAAATAAAATAATCATCCAGAGACAGTGTAATTGACAGAAGAAATCCTGATACAATCCCCGGCACAATCTGCGGCAGCACAATCTTATACAGAGCCTGAAAAGGTGTAGCTCCCAGATCAAGAGCCGCCTCATAGAGACCATTGTCCATCTGCTTCAATCGTGGAATAACCGCCAGATATACAAATGGAGTACACATCACCACATGTCCGATCACAAGCGGTATGAACGTGTCTTTCTCAATTCCGAAGACAACGATGAGCAGTATGCAGATGGAAAATGCTGTCACCACATCCGCGTTGACAACCGGAACATGATTTGCCGTCTCCACCATCTTTCTTGTTAATGGCCTGGAATAAAATGCGCCGACAGCTCCCAAAGTCCCGAGAAGTGACGCAATGAGAGCCGCACCCACTGCAAGCATCAGGGTTCCTGCGATCATATTCCTCAGTTCTTCCAGAGTAAACAGCGTCACATAATTGTGGAGCGAGAATCCCCGAACAGCTCCGATCGTCGTGGAATCTGTAAAGCTGTAAAACGCGAGTATCAGTACCGGGATATACATGAACAGCGCAACAAGGGCAAGCCACGAATACGATAATACTTTTTTCATCATAATGCCGCCCCCCTGTTTTCAGCATCATTCTGATCCCCTCTGTCAGTAATAAATGAAATGATGCAGATTACTGCAAACAGGATCAGAGAGATCATCGAACCGTTGTTCCAGTCATAAATATTAAAGTAGCTTCCAATCAGCGATCCCATAATATAAGTGCTGTTGTATATCATATCCAGTATGACATAGTTTGTCATAGCAGGAAGGAATGTCATCGTGATGCCGCTGACGATTCCCGGCATGGACAGAGGCAGTGTTATCCTGAAGAACACCGCTGACGGCCCCGCGCCAAGATCTCCCGCCGCCTCCAGCAGGCTTTCATCGAGCTGCAGCAGTGTCGTGTACAGCGGCAGAATCATAAAGGGCAGATAATCATAGGTCATCGCTATCACCGTGTTAAGAAACGGATGATGGGACAGATTCCCTTCGATGATGGTCAGTATCTCCTTGAGGGCAGTAAGCCTCAGAGTGAAATTGATCCACATCGGCATGATGAACATCATCAGAAGCACAGGACCTTTCCTGAGTCCG
This sequence comes from Candidatus Mediterraneibacter pullistercoris, assembly GCA_019116885.1. Taxonomy (GTDB): domain Bacteria; phylum Bacillota; class Clostridia; order Lachnospirales; family Lachnospiraceae; genus Mediterraneibacter; species Mediterraneibacter pullistercoris. The sequence goes on from DXAU01000056.1 coordinate 23,190, forward strand.
CTCCTTGCCAGCACATATGCCACCGGATATGCAATGACAAGACAGACCGCCGTCACTACAACCGCGACCAAAAGACTGTAGCACAAAGTCCCTATCGTGTTGCCATTGGTAAAAAAGCTCAAAAGATTCGCCCAGGTAAACTTTCCGCTTCCGTCTGTAAATGCATAATAGACGATTACTGCCAAAGGCAGTACGACGAAGCAGATCAGAAACAGGGCGTATGGGATACAGAGCTGTTTCCGGCTGAATCGCAGTATCTTCATGATCCTTCCCTACTTTCTCTTTATTATGATCTGATCTTTCGGAATCATCAGACTGACATGGTCCCCTTCATTCCACAGATCATCTTCATCCAGCACAAAATCCTCTTCCGTTGCTGTGCGGACCGTATAGTTATAGTGATTTCCTTTATAGATAAAAGAGATGATATTTCCCGCTGCCCTGTGTTCTTCCTGCTCGTCGCTCATAGAGACGGCTTTCACAGGTACTTCTACTGTGACATAAGTTCCCGTAAGATCGATCTCTTCTCCGCCTGCCGTGATAACAGAGCTCTCTCCGCTCTGTCTGGAGCCCTCGTACAGCTGTGTCAGATCACACTCGTACTCACCGCCGGCAAATGCCGCCCGGCCCTCTTTTGTTATGATACCGTCATAGACGTTCATCAGGACTCCTGCAGGCATCACATGAATATCATCCGGCTGTATCTTCATGCCGATCTCCTCACCCGGCTGAGCGCTGCGCGTCGTCTGGATCACGATCTCATTGTCACCGCAGAGCGCTGTGATCTCATAGTACATGCCTTTGAACACAGTGGAATCCACAACGCCGTTTATCTGACCTTCCCCGGGTTTTGTGATGATAACGTCTTCCGGCCTTACCACCACATCCACACGGGTGTCTTTCGGCACGTTGTCCACGCAGGGGAACTGCGTCTTACAGAACTCGACAGTCATCGATGCCGCCATCCTGCCCTCAAAGATATTGCTCTCACCGATAAAGTCAGCGACAAACGCATTTTTCGGCTCATTGTATATCTCCTCCGGGGTGCCTGTCTGCTGGATAATACCATCAGACATTACTACGACTTTGTCCGACATTGTGAGCGCTTCTTCCTGGTCGTGCGTCACATAGATAAATGTGATGCCAAGCTGTTCATGCATGGATTTAAGCTCGAGCTGCATCTCTTTGCGCATCTTTAAGTCGAGGGCTCCCAGCGGCTCGTCGAGCAGGAGGATATCCGGCTCGTTCACGATCGCACGGGCAATGGCAATCCTCTGCTGCTGGC
>DXAU01000057.1 GCA_019116885.1 Candidatus Mediterraneibacter pullistercoris
GTTCGGGGACCTGGCAACGGTCGATTTTTCGCAGGTATGGGATCTGCGATTCTTGCTGTTCTGCATTGGAAGTACAATTGTGTGTATAATGATCTCTGCCGGGGTATCGCTCCTGGTGCGCGACCGGAACCAGAGAGGAGAGTTTATACAGTCCTCCTACCGGAGCAGCGCGGCTATTCTCGGGATTGCCTTTATACAGAACATATACGGGGATGCAGGCATTGCTCCTCTGATGATCATCGGGTGCGTTCCGCTGTATAATATCATGGCGGTCATTGTGCTGGCATTTTACCATCCGGAGTATAAAGGAACAGGCAAAAAAATGTGGCGGGATACCATAAAGGGAGTTCTTACCAACCCCACAGTGCTTGGTATTGCCGCCGGATTTCTATGGTCTGCTCTCAAAATTCCCATGCCGTCCATTTTGGAAAAGACTGTGTCAGATATCGGCTCCATCGCGACGCCTCTTGGTCTGATGGCGATGGGAGCCAGCTTTGATCTGAAAAAAGCATTCGCCAGGGTCCGGCCTGCGATTGCTGCATCTGCGATGAAGCTGGTGCTGTTTGCAGCGATCTTACTCCCGGCGGCTGTATGGTTCGGATTCCGCCGGGAAGAACTTGTGGCGATTCTCGTCATGCTCAGTTCTGCTACCACGGTGAGCTGCTATGTGATGGCGCGGAACATGGGGTATGAGGGGGTGCTGACCTCAAGCGTGGTCATGCTGACAACGATGTTCAGCGCGTTCACCATGACAGGATGGCTGTTCATACTGCGCAGCATGGGACTGGTGTAAGGCAGGACGGATTCTGTTTTATCAACTCTGATCTGGGGTCTGCTGTCCAGCTTACTCAAGACCTGAGATGTATTCCCATGCCTCGGCATCGAATTCCCGGTCTTTATAATAATATTTCTTGTCTGCCTCGGTGATTTCTTTTATCACTCTGCATGGATTTCCCGCTGCAACGACCCAGTCCGGGATATCTTTTGTTACGACGCTTCCCGCTCCGATCACAGTATTGCTGCCGATGTGAACACCGGGCATGATAACCGTGTTTCCGCCGATCCACACATTATCTCCGATGGTCACGCTGATGCCGTACTCATAAAGTGAATTGCGGGAGACCGGATGGATCGGATGTCCGGCGGTATAGATCGACACGTTGGGCGCAAACTGACAGTTGTCGCCGATCTTTACTTTTGCAACATCGATGATCGTACAGTTATAATTGGCGTAAAAATTTTTCCCGACTTCAATATGGGAGCCATAGTCACAGTAAAACGGTGGGTTGATAAACGCTCCCTCAGATTTCCCCAGCAGCTCGCTGACGATCTTTCCGATCCCGTCGAAGTCGGACCGGTCCGCTGTGTTCAGCCGCTGCAGGATTTTTCGGCATATTTTTTGTTCCTCCATCACAGAATCATCGGAGATGTACGCCATCTCCCGGTCTCTTCTCTCAATATTGTTCATTTGCTTTCCTCCTTTATGGTTGAAAACTTTTCTGGTTCATGTGCGGACGTTAATTTTATCAGAACTTCAGTGTCCGGCAGTTTTTCGCAAGATCGTAATCTTTATGCACTCCGTCATCGTCATAGAGAACATATTCGGCGCCTTTATATCCGATCATCCGGAGCGTGTCCATGCTGATCTCATCCACGCACTCTGCAGCATCGGCTACGGGGATGCATCTGCCCGCACGGATAAAGAGCGGCACTTCATTTAACGCGATATCGACATAGTGGACGCCTTTTTCCAGGACTTCCTCGTAGATCGTGCCATCTGGAAGGAATTTGATAAACTTCATTTCCTCCGGCAGATAGACATAACGGCCTTTTCCGTTCTGCTCACAGACTGGCGCAATCATAATTTCGCTGCCGAGCATGAGCTGGTCCTCGATGCGGGACGCCATCTCGTCTTCAGGGTAGACAAATGCAAGTGGTCTGAAATACATATCGTCGTTTAGAGCTGCTTTCATATATTCGCTGTACAGGTAAGGCAGCAGGCGGTATCTTACGCCGATCACATGGCGGAAATCTTCTGTATTCTCAAACTGATAGCACTCCTGTTCTCTTGTGCCAAGGGCAGCGTGGTTTCTCATAAGAGGAGTGAATACGCCAAGTGCAAGGAAGCGGAGCAGCAGATCCCTTGTCGTATCAGAACCGAATCCGCCCAGATCGGCGCCAATGTAGAGAAAACCGCACATATTGAGGGAAGGCAGCATCTTCAGATTCAGCAGGAGATGTGACCACCATGATTGATTGTCTCCGGTCCATATGCCGCCGTAACGGTGCATCCCGATATAAGAGGATCGGGAAAACATGAGGAACCGTCTGTCCGGATCAATGCGGTCAAAAGCTTCTCCTGCAGCTCTTGTCATGTTAAAGCCATACAGGTTGTGAACCTTGTCGTGCCGGATTCTCTGACTGCCTGTATTATGGTAGAATCTTCTGTAATCTTCGGCGCTGTTTGCAAGGCTTCCGAGTTTATCGTTTAACTGCCACAGGCCGACAGCCTCTTCGCCATCCGTTTCACTTGTACTTTCGTCCCAGCGTCCCGTACCGGTTTCGGAGAAACGGCGAGCCATCTCTTTTGCCTCTTCAAGACCTTCCGGGGAATAGAAGATTGCAGGTTCATTCATATCGTTCCAGAATCCCTCAATGCCCTGCTCAGTCAGGAAACGGTATTTGTCTCCGAACCATTTGCGCGCTTCGGGATTGAGTACATCCGGGAAATGCGTATCACCGGGCCATACAGCCGCCACAAAGTCACTTCCGTCCTCTCTCTGGCAGAAGTAACGATTCTTCACACCCTCTTCGTACACATCATACCCGTCCTCAATCTTCACACCCGCATCGATAATCGGAATGAGACGGATATTCTGGTTTTTCATCTCCCGGACAAATTCAGGAAAATCCTTGAATTCACTGCTCAGGGTAAAATCCTTGTACGAGTCCATATAATCAATATCCATGTAGATCATATCCAGGGGAATATGATTCTGGCGGTAGCCCTGCGCCACTTTTTCAAAGTCTTCTCTTGTTTTATATCCCCACCGGCTTTGTCCGAAGCCAAAGGCGAATTTCGGAGGAATGTAACTGTGCCCGATGATACTGCGGAATTGTTTTACGATGCCGTCAGGGGTATCCCCGTCGAAGACATACAGTGTAAGATCCGCGTTTTCGCAGGACACGCGCAGAGTGTCCATGCGGGTATAGCCGATATCAAATGTCAGCTTTGCCGGATAGTCAAAAAACAGTCCGAAGCTCTGCTTTCCTGAAACAATCAGAAAATTGTGGGCGCCATAGAGGGAACGTTTGTCCTCTGTGTGGTTTGGATCATCCGCGCAGTCACTGATATAGCAGTATCCCCGCTTGTTGATCCCGCGGTTCGCCTCGCCCAGCCCATAGATAATATCATCATCGTCCATCGTGTAAGTAAACGCAAAGCCGTTTTCCGTGCTGATGCTGCCGTAAGCAGGAGCGGACGTCTCACTGTCGATGTGTCTGGTGACTGCTTCTGTCTCAAAAGGTGTTCCATAGATATATTTGCGGATCATGCCTGTTTCTCCTTTCATATTTAAAAACTTCATCTGACAAGCGCTCCGTCAGGTGTGCAGAAACGCTTTCTGAACGTATTATAATGCTTTGATGGAAAGAAAACTTGCAGTATCCTGCATGATTATAACATAATCATGCTGTGCAGGCAGAAGTTTCTTCCATTTCTTAAAGATTATTATCAAAAATCTAATTAGAAATTTATCGAAATACTTTTCAAATATATATTCTGTTTGATATGCTTATATTGTATGAAAATGATCTCCGCCATTTCGGAAGGCGGATGATAAAACATATCTTACAGGGGGCATACAGGATATGGAGAAATGGTTTATTACCATGAAGAAAGCAGATTTTAACCAGATTTCGGAGAAACATCGCATTTCTCCGATTCTTGCGAGACTCATCCGCAACAGAGATATCACGGGGGATGAGGAGATAGATTTTTATTTAAATGGTACGATTGCGGACCTCTATGATGGGATGCTGATGAAAGATATGGACCGGGCGGTGGAGATCCTGTCAGAGAAGATCCGGGAGGAAAAGCGGATCCGTGTGATTGGGGATTATGATATCGACGGGGTCAATGCGACTTACATTCTCCAGCAGGGGCTTTCGGAGCTGGGGGCGGATGCGGATACGGATATTCCGGACCGGATCAAAGACGGATATGGACTCAACATTGATCTGATCGACAGGGCCATCGATGACGGAATCGATACGATCATCACCTGCGACAATGGCATTGCAGCGGCGGAGGAGATCGCCTACGGGAAAAAGAACGGCCTGACCATCGTGGTTACGGATCACCATGAGGTGCCTTATGTGGAAATGTGCGGAGAGAAAGAGTACATACTGCCGGGGGCAGACGCGGTTGTCGATCCGCACAGGGCAGACTGTGAATATCCGTTCAAAGGCCTGTGCGGTGCAGCAGTGGCGTATAAGCTGGTGGAGGCGCTTTATAACGTGATGTCAAGAGATCCGGAGGACGTGGACTATCTGATGGAAAATGTGGCGATCGCGACAGTGGGCGACGTGATGGATCTGACAGGGGAGAACCGCATTTTTGTAAAGCAGGGGATCGAGATGCTCAAATGTACACAGAATCCGGGCCTCAAAGCGCTGATCGAATGTACAGGAACCGACGTGGAGCGGCTGAACTCGTATCATATTGGATTTATCCTTGGGCCGTGTATCAACGCCAGTGGGAGGCTGGACACAGCAAAACGCGCTCTCGGGCTTTTGAACGCACGAAACAGAAGAGATGCTGTCATGCTGGCAGAGGATCTGAAAGCGCTCAATGACAGCAGGAAAGAGATGACAGAAAAAGGTGTGGAAGAAGCCGTACAGATGATCGAGAGTACCCCTCTGAAAGAAGACCGGGTGCTGGTTGTCTATCTGCCGGAGTGCCATGAGAGTATTGCAGGTATCATTGCCGGACGGATCAGGGAGAGATATTACCGTCCGACCTTTGTACTCACACGGGCAGAGGAAGGTGTGAAGGGTTCGGGACGCTCGATCGAGACGTACGATATGTTCGCGCAGATGTGTAAGTGCAGAGCGCTGTTTACAAAATTCGGCGGGCATAAGCTGGCTGCCGGACTGTCACTTGAGGAGGAGAATGTAGAGCGTTTTCGGGAGACGATCAATGAACTGTGCGAACTGAGCGATGATGACCTGCAGGAAAAGGTGTCCATCGATATGCGTCTGCCGTTCCCTTATATCACGGAGCAGCTTGTCAGAGAGCTGGAACTTCTGGAGCCTTTCGGCAAAGGGAATTCCAGACCTCTTTTCGCTGAGAAGAACTTAAGAGTCATAAGCCCGCGTATCTTCGGAAAGAACAGAAATGTGCTCAAATGCAGGCTTCAGGACACACAGGGAAATCAGATGGAGGCAGTATATTTCGGCGCTGTGGAAGACTGCCTGCGGGAGATGGAGCGAAAGCAGGTTATGTCTTTTACTTATTATCCGGCAATTAATGAATACATGGGAAGAAGGACGCTGCAGCTTACGATCGTGAACTATCAGTAGAAAAATGTTTGAAAATCGACAAAATAGTGCTATACTAATAACATTATAGAGATATCATTGAATCACAGGGGATGCCCCGCAGTTACAGAGGCATCCTTTTCATTATAGAAAAACCGGTCAGACAAAGGGGGCAGTGATATGGCAGGAACTCTTGAATATGAACAGCTCAATAAGAACCTTGAGGTCGTGGACGGCCATGCCGTGAAAGCTCCCGAGGATTATCAGGACCCGGAGCAGCTCTATCAGGCGCTGGTAGCCAGAGTGAGAAAGTATCATCCCTCGACAGATATCTCCATGATCGAGAAAGCATATAAGATCGGAACAGAGGCTCACAAAGACCAGGTGAGAAAATCCGGTGAACCGTACATCATCCATCCTCTGTGGGTAGGGATCATACTCGCGGATCTTGAGATGGACAAAGAAACGATTGTCGCGGGCATGCTTCACGATGCTGTAGAGGACACAGAGATGACGCTCGAAGACGTCACGCGTGAGTTCGGTGAAGAGGTAGCTCTCCTTGTAGACGGCGTCACGAAACTTGGACAGCTCAGTTATTCGCAGGATAAGCTGGAAGTGCAGGCTGAGAACCTGAGGAAGATGTTCCTTGCCATGGCAAAGGATATCCGCGTCATTATCATCAAGCTGGCAGACCGTCTTCATAATATGCGTACACTGGAGTTCATGACGCCTGCGAAGCAGCAGGAGAAAGCCCGGGAGACGATGGATATCTATGCTCCGATTGCTCAGCGGCTCGGTATTTCCAAGATCAAGACAGAACTTGACGACCTGTCTCTGAAATACTGGAAGCCTGACGTCTACTATCAGCTTGTGAAAGACTTAAACGAGCGCAAGACGGAGAGGGAGGAATTCGTCCAGCAGATTGTTGCGGAAGTGTCAAAACATATGAAAAATGCGCATATTAACGCGAAAGTATACGGACGCGTCAAGCATTTCTTCAGTATATATAAGAAGATGGTGAACCAGAATAAGACGCTGGATCAGGTATATGACCTGTTTGCAGTGCGTATTATCGTCGACTCGGTGAAAGACTGCTATGCGGCTCTCGGCGTTATCCATGAGATGTACACGCCGATCCCGGGGAGATTCAAAGATTATATCGCCATGCCGAAGCCGAACATGTACCAGTCCCTCCACACAACGCTGATGGGGCCGTCCGGCCAGCCTTTTGAGATCCAGATCCGTACAGAAGAGATGCACAAGACTGCAGAGTATGGTATTGCGGCCCACTGGAAATACAAAGAGGGAGCGGATTCAGCCAAGAGCATGGAAGCGCAGGAGGCGAAACTGAACTGGCTGCGCCAGATTCTTGAGTGGCAGAGGGACATGTCCGACAATCGTGAATTTTTAAGCCTGCTAAAAGGCGATCTGGATCTGTTCGCAGAGGATGTTTACTGCTTTACTCCGAATGGAGACGTGAAGAATCTGCCGAATGGTTCAACACCAGTGGATTTCGCCTATGCGATCCACAGTGCGGTTGGCAATAAGATGGTCGGCGCCCGTGTGAACGGAAAGCTGGTCAATATCGATTATAAGATACAGAACGGAGACAGGATCGAGATACTGACGTCTCAGAACTCGAAAGGCCCCAGCCGGGACTGGCTGAATATCGTCAAGAGCACGCAGGCCAAGAATAAGATCAATCAGTGGTTCAAGAAACAGTATAAAGAAGAGAATATCATCCGCGGCAGAGAACTGATCATCTCTTACTGCCGCAGTAAAAGTGTAAATCTGACAGATATCCTGAAGCCGAAATACCAGCAGATCGTGCAGAAAAAATACGGTTTCCGGGATTGGGATGCAGTACTGGCCGCAGTCGGCCACGGCGGGTTAAAGGAAGGCCAGGTAGTAAACCGGCTTCTGGAAGAGTACGAAAAAGAACATAAGAAAGAGATCACAGACGAGACGATACTTGAGAAGATATCGTCTGCAAATCAGCAGAAAGTCCATATTGCCAAGTCGAAGAGCGGTATTGTTGTAAAGGGAATCAACGATATGGCAGTGCGATTTTCCAAATGCTGTAATCCGGTGCCGGGAGATGAGATTGTGGGATTTGTCACCCGGGGGCGGGGGATGTCCATCCACCGGACGGACTGCGTGAATATGCTCCACCTCTCAGCGGCTGAGCGGGAGAGACTCATCGATGCAGAGTGGGAAGATCCGGAGGAGACTGGCGGCGGACAGTACCTGGCAGAACTCAAGATGTACGCTGGCGACAGGCAGGGACTTCTCATGGATGTTACAAAAGTCTTCACAGAGGAAAAAATAGATGTGAAGTCTGTCAATATAAGAACAAGCAAGAAAGGAACAGCGACTCTCGATATAGGATTCATTGTCCAGGGGCGCGAACAGCTTGACATAGTGATCGGGAAACTGCGTCAGGTGGAAAGTGTCATTGATATTGAGAGAACAGCGGGATGATGGGATGAAGATAGAGAGATTTGTACTTGGTCCGGTTGGCACGAATTGTTATATCGTCCGAAATGAAGAGACAATGGAGTGTTTCATCGTGGATATGGCAGCGTGTCCGGCGGAATTCATCAGCCATATCAGAAATGCGGGGCTCAGAGTAAAGGCGGTACTGCTCACACACGGCCACTTTGACCATATCATGGGGCTCGACGGATTTCTTAAGGAGTTTGCGGCGCCGGTCTATGTGTGCAGAGAAGAAGCGGAGATGCTGGAAAATCCGCAGCTTAATTCCTCTGCCTCAATGCTCGGACAGCCCTATACATTTACCGGGGCAAAATATCTGATCAACGGCGAGATACTTGATCTGGCAGGGATGAAGATACAAGTCATACAGACGCCGGGACATACATCCGGCGGGTGCTGTTACTATATTGCAGAAGAGCATGCGCTGTTCAGCGGGGATACTCTGTTCCGGGGTTCTGTAGGGCGTACGGATCTTCCGACAGGCAGCATGAGCGAGCTTGTGAATTCCATCCGGGGGAAACTCTTTGCCCTGCCGGAGGAGACGAAAGTTTATCCGGGGCACATGGAAGAGACAGACATTGCGTATGAGAAGAAATATAACCCGTTTTTGTAGGAATGAGCAATGATAAGGATATCAAGCAAAAGAAATAAATATACTTATAATGTATATCATGTCGTGAAAGCATTTTTCCCAAATGAAGAGATTATACAGAAAGTAGATGAAAAGCAGGACTCTCTCGTACACATAGAGCTGCCGGGAGGGTCTTGCTTTTCCGCTGCACAGGGGGAAATGGAACGGGGACTGAATATATCGTGCAAAGCGGCAGATGCGGCTGCGGCTTTCTCCGGGGAAGAGGCGTATCAGCAGGCAGTAAAAAAGGAGATCACAAAGCAGCTCTACCGTTATCTCTCCGGGGCAACCGAACGGTCTCTTGCCTGGGGAACGCTCACTGGCGTGCGCCCGACAAAGCTCGCCATGAAGAAGGTTGAATCGGGCATGACGCAGGAAGAGACAGCCCGTTTTCTGGTGGATACGTATTACGTCAGCGCTGAGAAAGCACGCCTCGCCTGTGAGGTGGCGTGCAGGGAAAATGATCTGCTGTCGCGTCTGAACTGCACGGACGGATTCAGCCTGTATGCTGGCATCCCGTTCTGTCCGAGTGTGTGTTCCTACTGTTCGTTCAGCTCTTCGCCCATCGGAGAGTGGAAGGACAGGGTGGACGCATATCTGGACGCGCTGATCAAAGAGATCCGTGCCATCGGGAGGATGGCTAAGGGGCGTAAACCCGATACCGTGTACATCGGCGGCGGTACGCCGACCACACTGGAGCCGCGGCAGCTTGAGCGGCTGCTGAATGCCATTACAGAATCCTTTGACGTCTCCAACGCACTGGAATTTACCGTGGAGGCGGGCAGACCGGACAGCATCACAGAGGAGAAACTGTCCGTGCTCAGGGCATTTCCGGTGAGCCGTATTTCCGTCAACCCCCAGACCATGCAGCAGAAGACACTGGATCTCGTGGGCAGACGCCACACGGTGGAACAGACGGTTGCGGCCTTTGAGATGGCCCGGGGACTTGGCTTTGACAACATCAATATGGACCTGATCGCCGGACTGCCCGGTGAGACGATCGGGGACATGCAGGATACCCTGCGGCAGATCGAGGCGCTGCATCCTGACAGTCTGACCGTGCATGCCCTCGCGATCAAGCGGGCGGCAAGGTTCGGACAGGAAGGCCGTACAGCAGATCTCCACGCGGAGATAACGGGCATGGTGGAGGAAGCATACGCCAGCGCACGCAGGATGGGACTGGTTCCCTATTATCTGTACCGGCAGAAAAATATCGCCGGGAATTTTGAAAATGTGGGCTATGCAGAACTTGACAAAGCCGGAATATACAATATACTGATTATGGAAGAAAAACAGACCATCCTTGCGGCGGGAGCAGGGGCATCCACGAAGATCCTGCTCAAAAACCCGATCATAAAGGATGGCGGAAAAGAGGCAAATCTGGTCCGCACGGAGAATGTGAAGAATATCAATGAATACATCGGCCGGATCGATGAAATGATAGAACGAAAGGAAGAGTGGGTATGGCGCTGAAGAAGAAACCGGTCACAGGCATGAAAGACATGATGCCGTCAGAGATGGAAGTCAGAGATTATGTCATCAGCCTGATCAAAGACACATATAAGACATTCGGGTTCTCATCTATAGAGACCCCCTGTGTGGAGCACATTGAGAATCTGTGCAGCAAGCAGGGCGGTGACAATGAGAAGCTGATCTTCAAGATTTTAAAGAGGGGCGAGAAACTGAAAATCGACGAGGCGAAAGAAGAGGCTGACCTTGTGGACGGCGGACTTCGCTATGACCTGACTGTGCCGCTCTCCCGTTACTATGCAAACCATGCAAATGAGCTGCCGTCTCCTTTTAAGGCGCTCCAGATGGGAAATGTATGGCGCGCGGACAGGCCCCAGAGAGGGCGCTTCCGTCAGTTTATGCAGTGTGATATCGATATCCTGGGTGAGCCGTCCAATCTGGCGGAGATCGAGCTGATCCTTGCAACGACAACTCTCCTTGGAAAACTAGATTTCCACAACTTCACCATCCGTATCAACGACAGAAGGTTCTTAAAGGCGATGGCTGCCTACAGCGGCTTTAAAGAGGAAGACTACGACAGCGTCTTCATTACGCTTGACAAGATGGACAAGATCGGTCTGGACGGCGTGGCGGCAGAGCTGAAGGAGAACGGTTATGGGTCAGAATCGGTTGAAAAGTATCTTGATCTTTTTCAGGAGATTACGGGCGATGTTGAGGGCGTCCGCATGTGTAAGGAGAAATTACAGGGCTATCTTGCGCCTGAGGCGGCGGATGGGCTGGAAATGATCATCAGTTGTGTGGAGCAGGAGAAGGAAGCGGACTTCCGCATGAAGTTCGATCCTACGCTTGTGCGCGGTATGTCCTACTACACCGGAACGATCTTCGAGATCTCCATGGATGAGTTCGGCGGATCAGTGGGCGGCGGCGGCCGTTATGACAAAATGATCGGCAAATTCACCGGACAGGATACGCCTGCGGTGGGATTCTCCATCGGTTTTGAGCGTATCGTGATGCTCCTTCTTGAGCGCGGCTATCAGGTGCCGACGAGCAGGCCGAAGAAAGCATACCTTCTGGAGAAAAAGATTTCCAGAGAGAAGCTCCTTGAAGTACTCGATCAGGCAAAGGCAGAACGTGCTGCAGGTAACCAGGTCATGATTATGAATATGAAGAAGAACAAGAAATTCCAGAAAGAACAGCTCGCAGAGCAGGGATATACAGATATTACGGAGGTGTACAATGGCTGAATCAATGCAGGGACTGAAAAGGACTCACAGGTGTGCGGAGATCTCCGCGGCGAATGTGGGCGAGACTGTGACCATCATGGGATGGGTGCAGAAGAACAGAAACAAGGGCGGACTTGTATTTATCGACGTGCGCGACCGCTCCGGCATTATCCAGGTCGTGTGTGAGGAAGGAAAGACAGACGCGGCGCTCATCGAGCAGGCGGCGTCTCTCCGTTCAGAATATGTGGTTGCCATTGTAGGAGAAGTGGCAAAGCGCTCCGGCGCAGTCAATGAAAAGATCGCGACTGGCGAGATCGAGGTGCTTCCGACTGAACTGCGCATCCTTTCTGAGTCCCTGACGCCGCCGTTCCAGGTGGAAGAGAACTCCAGGACAAAGGAAGAAGTGCGTTTAAAATACCGTTATCTTGACCTGAGAAGGCCGGATCTCCAGAAGAACTTTATCATGAAGAGCCAGGTCATGACACTGACCCGCCAGTTCTTTGCAGAAGAGGGCTTCCTTGAGGTGGAGACCCCGATGCTCGGTAAGACGACGCCGGAGGGCGCGAGAGACTATCTCGTTCCGAGCCGTGTCCATCCGGGATGTTTCTACGGGCTGCCCCAGTCACCGCAGCTCTACAAGCAGCTCCTGATGTGCTCCGGCTTTGACCGCTATATCCAGATCGCGAGATGTTTCCGCGACGAGGATCTGCGCGCTGACAGACAGCCGGAATTTACACAGATCGATATGGAACTGTCTTTCGTGGATGTGGACGACGTGATCGACGTCAACGAGAGATATCTTGCAAAACTGTTTCACGAGGTGCTGGGTGTGGATGTACAGCTTCCGATCCAGAGAATGACATGGCAGGAGGCTATGGACCGTTTTGGTTCTGACAAGCCGGATCTGCGTTTCGGTATGGAACTGACCGATGTGACAGAAGTAGTGAAAGGCTGCGGCTTCGGTGTGTTCACAGGCGCCATCGAGAACGGCGGAAGCGTCCGCGGGATCAACGCCAAAGGACAGGGCGGTATGCCGAGAAAGAAGATCGACAAGCTGACTGCGTTCGTGAAAGATTACGGTGCAAAGGGTCTTGCTTATATTGCGGTCCAGGAAGACGGCACTGTGAAATCTTCTTTTGCTAAATTTATGAGCGAAGAGGAGATGGATGCCCTGATCAAAGCAATGGACGGACAGCCGGGCGATCTGCTCCTGTTTGCGGCTGACAGTAATAAAGTAGTGTGGGATTCTCTCGGAGCGCTCCGTGTGGAGCTTGCGAAACAGCTTGATCTGCTTGACAAGAACGAATACCGTTTTGTATGGATCACGGAATTCCCACAGTTTGAGTGGAGCGATGAGCAGGGACGTTATCTCGCCATGCATCATCCGTTCACTATGCCGATGGAAGAGGATCTGCCGCTTCTGGCGAAAGGAGAACTCGGAAAGATCCGCGCGAAGGCTTACGATATCGTTCTCAACGGAAACGAGATCGGCGGCGGAAGTGTCAGAATCCATCAGAACGATATTCAGGAGAAGATGTTCGAGGCGCTCGGGTTTGCGAAGGAACAGGCGCACAGCCAGTTCGGCTTCCTGCTCGAAGCGTTCAAGTACGGAGTGCCGCCGCACGCAGGGCTTGCGTACGGTCTGGACCGTCTTGTCATGCTCATGGCAAAACAGGACAGCATCCGCGACGTGATCGCATTCCCGAAGATCAAAGATGCATCCTGCCTGATGACAGAGGCGCCGACTCCGGCGGATGAGAAACAGCTTGAGGAGCTGGGACTTTCTGTTGTGTCAGAGTAATTCCGATTTATTGAAGAGATACTGCGACGGTAAGTAATAAAAATGTACTGACCGAACATCTGACGCAGAAAAAGAAGATACTGCAACGCTGTGCCGACTCGCTTTACCTCATCCCCTCGAATCCATGTAACGCGGCATTAAAATACTCGTTCATCGGAACTCGCATTTTAATATCACTAACATGGAGAACGAGGTGTATTCGGAACGCTACATGTCGATGCACAGCTTATGCATTATCCTCTTTTTCCGCTGTCTCATCCAGTCGGTAATCTTTTTTTCGCCGCAGCAACATCCTTCAACAAACATTCATACAAAACGGAAGGGAACAGAACTTCATCGATAAAGCTGACCTCTTCAGTCAGTTTTCAGTGAATTCCGTGATTACCGGGGAGAGACTTCTGATTGGATGAACGTAGAAAATCAGACGGATACAGCCGATATGATGCACCTTTCGGGGCAGACGGGATTGTAATGAGGACGGTGACTGTGGAAGGGGATTAGAGATAGTTCAAGCCTATGGTACGGCGTTAATCAGGGAAAGGAAGTTGTCTGAGTAAAACGAGTTATTCCTTTCTCTGATTGCTTTTAGCCGTATCACAGGCTTGTTACTATCTCTTATGCCCTGTAGCCGGAGCCGGAAACATTACAATCCCGCCTGCTCCGAGAACGCGGATCAATGCACTGTATCCGATTGATTTTCGGATGTTTCATATTTTATCGTGAAGTACCTCCCCGGCAATCATGAATTCCGCTCCCCGATAAAGTAGAATCCCCTGCATTCTTTCAGCAGCACCTGATAAAATTTACCGATCATGGAAGCATCGCCCGGGAAATGGACGAGCAGATTATTGCTCAGTCGTCCTGTCACGAGGCTGCTGTCATGATCATTTACTGATTCTACCAGAACGGTCTGCACAGTCCCTTCATGGACAGCGCACACTTCCGCGGAGATATCCTGTACTTCTCCCAGCAGTCTGTTGAACCGGTCTTTTACGATAT
>DXAU01000058.1 GCA_019116885.1 Candidatus Mediterraneibacter pullistercoris
ACATATCGTACTTGCCCACATCAGCGGGAAGCTGAGAATGAATTTTATTAAGATCCTGCCGGGAGATAAGGTGACATTGGAGATGTCCCCGTATGATCTGAGCAAGGGCAGAATCATTTGGAGGGATAAATGACCGAAAGCAACTTAGTGAAAGCGAGGCAAAGCCGAAGCTTGAACTTAGTGCGAGGTCGTTCCGTGAGATTGGCGAGGTGTTTTCGAGCCTAGCGAACGGAACTTCCTTGAAAGAAAATTAGTAAATTAGTAGTTGACTTTGATATGCATTTGATGCTATACTGTCAGATGGTCACTATTGGGGAGGTGTGCCCAATTGACCGGCAAATGTAGGCAGAGCAAAGAAGGGAAGGAGGATTTGACATGAAGGTTAGATCATCAGTAAAACCAATTTGTGAAAAATGCAAAATTATTAAAAGAAAAGGAAGCATCAGAGTAATCTGCGAGAATCCGAAGCACAAACAGCGTCAAGGATAAGCGCACGGACGTGCAGCGGATTGATGCACGCTTACCAGTCAATGATACTGGAAAGCAGTAGATTCATCAATCAACGCTGAATTCGGATTTTAATTTAGGCGGCTGACAGCACGACACACAAGGCGGTGTGTAGAGCTGTTTCATATACAAGTAAGGATACACCGCACCTGTACACAGGTACCGCAGGGCGCGTGTTCTGGCATTTTCATGACAGCATGTTCAGGCAGATAAGCGAAAATGCGATTGTATATTGCTTCTAATACCCGGCATTTGCATTGGCGGATTTTTGAAAAGGAGATCCGTGCCGGGAAAGGGCGCGGAAGAGAAACGCGCCTGGGCTGGGATATCGGGTGGAAAAGAGTTCAATATATTATTGAAAGAACCCGGTAGGATGCAGACACCAGACACCAGAGAGCAGAGAAGATTCTGCACAGCATCCGCAGCCTCAGTTAAAGACAGTATCAAACAAAGAAAATGGAGGAAAGACACATGGCTCGTATTGCAGGTGTAGACTTACCAAGAGACAAACGTGTAGAAATCGGTTTGACTTATATTTACGGAATCGGAAGAACAAGCTCAAACCGCATCTTAGCAGAGGCAGGAGTTGACCCGAATACTCGCGTAAGAGATCTTACAAGTGAGGAAGTAAAGAAGATCAGCGCAGTGATCGATGAGACTCAGGTCGTAGAGGGTGATCTCAGAAGAGAGATCCAGCTCAATATCAAGAGACTGAAAGAAATCGGTTGCTACCGTGGAATCCGTCACAGAAAAGGACTTCCGGTACGTGGTCAGAAGACAAAGACTAATGCAAGAACATGCAAAGGTCCGAAGAGAACAGTTGCAAATAAGAAAAAGTAGGCCGAAAGCAACTTAATGAAAACGAGCTGAAAGCGAAGTTTGAATTTAGTGCGAGGCCGTTCGCGAATCTTAGCGAATGCAAGCTGACAAGCGAAGCGTGAGCTTAGCTGAGCGAACTACCTTGATAAAGTATTAAAGAAAGTAGGTTAGTTTAAATGGCAAAGAAGGTTGCAAAGAAAGTAACAAAAAAGCGTGTCAAGAAAAACGTTGAACGAGGACAGGCACATATCCAGTCATCTTTTAATAATACGATCGTAACATTAACAGATACACAGGGAAATGCTCTTTCATGGGCAAGTGCAGGCGGCCTGGGATTCAGAGGTTCAAGGAAATCTACTCCGTACGCAGCGCAGATGGCAGCTGAGACAGCAGCTAAGGCAGCACTGGTACACGGACTTAAGTCTGTAGATGTCTTTGTAAAAGGCCCGGGATCAGGACGTGAGGCAGCGATCCGTGCGCTTCAGGCATGTGGCATTGATGTAGTCAGCATCAAAGATGTGACTCCGGTTCCGCACAACGGATGCCGTCCGCCGAAACGCAGAAGAGTCTAATCTCAGAGTGTATGAATTTGGTATAAACACGAAAGTAACTAAGGCAGCGGGCAGAATCCGCTGGTATGTATAAAATTAGGAGGATAGACATGGCAGTAAACAGAGTTCCTGTTCTTAAAAGATGCCGTTCATTAGGCATGGATCCGATTTACCTCGGAATCAATAAGAAATCTAACAGACAGTTAAAGAGATCAAACAGAAAGATGAGCGAGTATGCTCTTCAGCTTCGCGAGAAACAGAAAGCAAAATTCATCTACGGCGTTCTCGAGAAACCGTTCAGAAATTACTATGCAAAGGCAAAACAGATGGAAGGCATGACAGGTGAAAACCTGATGCGTCTTCTTGAATCCAGACTGGACAATGTAATGTTCCGTATGGGATTTGCAAGAACGAGAAAAGAAGCAAGACAGATCGTAGACCACAAGCACGTACTTGTAAACGGCAAGCAGGTAAACATTCCGTCTTACCTTGTAAAAGCCGGAGATGTGATCTCTATCAAAGAGAATAAGAAAGGTTCACCGAGATACAAAGAAATTCTCGAAGTGACAGGCGGAAATATGATTCCGGACTGGCTTGAAGTTGATTCAGAGAATCTGACAGGTACAGTAAAAGAGCTTCCGGCAAGAGACGCGATAGATGTTCCTGTAGATGAGATGCTGATCGTCGAGCTGTATTCTAAGTAATATCGGCTGAAACAGCGTACCCCTTCAACATTTTAAAACCCATAAGGAGGGTCTGTGTAGTGTTTGATTTTAATAAACCCAATATTGAAATTACGGATGTTTCAGATGACAAAAAGTACGGAAGATTTGTCGTAGAGCCTCTGGAAAGGGGCTATGGCACGACACTTGGAAACTCTCTGAGGAGGATCATGCTTTCTTCTCTTCCGGGAGCTGCTATCAGTTCTGTAAAGATCGACGGCGTACTTCATGAGTTCAGCTCCATCCCGGGGGTAAAGGAGGATGTGACAGAGATCATCATGAATCTGAAATCTCTGGCCATCAAGAACACCTCCGAGTCTGATGAAGTCAAGACAGCATATATCGAGTTCGAGGGCGAGGGCGTTGTTACAGGCGCTGATATTCAGGCGGATTCCGATATCGAGATCGTCAATCCGGATCAGGTCATCGCTACATTGAGCGGCGGCAAAGACTGCAAACTGTATATGGAACTTACCATTACAAAAGGCAGAGGTTATGTGAGCGCAGATAAAAATAAGACTGAGGACATGCCGATTGGTGTGATCCCGATTGATTCCGTCTATACGCCGGTTGACCGTGTGAATCTCACTGTGGAAAATACCCGTGTGGGTCAGATCACGGATTACGATAAACTGACACTGGACGTGTGGACAGAGGGAACGATGCTCCCGGACGAGGCTGTCAGCCTTGCCGCGAAAGTTTTAAGTGAGCATCTGAAACTCTTCGTTGATCTCTCTGAAGTTGCTCAGGCAGCAGAAGTTATGATCGAGAAAGAGGATGACGAGAAAGAGAAAGTCCTTGAGATGAGTATTGACGAGCTGGAGCTTTCTGTGCGCTCCTACAATTGTCTGAAGAGAGCCGGAATTAATACCGTTGAAGAGCTTACAAACAAGACTCCTGAGGATATGATGAAAGTTCGTAATCTCGGACGGAAATCACTCGAGGAAGTACTTGCGAAGCTCAAAGAGCTTAATCTGGAGTTAAACCAAGGCGAAGAATAATTGTAACAGATCAGTTCACAGATGGGTGAACTGATACAGATAAATCTCTGCCGGTAAGCCCGAAGAGCACGGCAGAGGCATTTGATTAATAAGCCCGAAGATGCATAACCAAATGTGAGATTCCAGTTCAGCCATGTATCGGCCGGGAACAGAACCCATGCCTGGTTGGTTTTGCGAACGGCGCGTCTGAACGTAAGAGTATTAGGAGGAAATTAGAAATGGCAAAGTATAGAAAACTCGGCAGGACATCCAGTCAGAGAAAAGCGTTGATCAGAAATCAGGTAACAGCTCTTCTCAACAACGGAAAGATCGTTACAACAGAGGCTAAAGCGAAAGAGATCCGCAAAGTTGCAGAGAAGCTCATCGCGATGGCAGTAAAGGAGAAAGACAACTTTGACGAAGTAACTGTTACAGCCAAGGTTGCCCGCAAGGACAAAGACGGCAAGAGAGTGAAAGAAGTTGTGGATGGAAAGAAAGTAACAATCTACGATGAGACAGAGAAGAAGATCAAAAAAGACCAGCCGAGCCGTCTCCATGCAAGACGTGAGATGATGAAAGTTCTCTGCCCGGTAACAGAAGTTCCGGAGAAAGCAGCGGGAAGAAAAGCCGGTACAAAGAAGGTCGATATGGTAGAGAAGCTCTTTACAGAGATCGCACCGAAGTATACGGACCGCAATGGCGGATATACGAGAATTATCAAGATCGGACAGCGTAAAGGCGACGCTGCTATGGAAGTTCTGATCGAACTTGTATAAATGAATAGATAATGAATCGATAATAAGTTAATTATTTACCGCCGGGTAAATAAAAGCGTTGAAGCTGTGTCGGCAGGCCATAGGAGACACAGGTTTGGCGCTTTTTCTTTTTGCATCAGCGACGAGCCGAAGTCCGGGCTTGCCTGGGACCTTGGCGACCGCTTAAAATCCCGGAATGTGCCTCTTGGTACTTCCGGTGACTGCGGATGTATGAGAATGATACATAACAGAAAAGAGAGGAAAATAGTATGGAATGGGTATATCTGATGATTGCAGGAGGACTTGAAGTATTCTGGTCCACATGTATGAAATTTTCTAATGGATTTACGGAACTGAAATTTACGATACTGACGATCGTTGGTATGATATTCAGCTTTTTGTTTCTGTCCCAGGCGACAAAGAGTCTGCCCCTTGGAACGTCTTATGCGATCTGGACAGGAATCGGAGCGCTTGGAGCCGTGATCGTGGGTATTGTGCTGTTTAAGGAGCCGGTCACAGCGGCAAGGATATTCTTCGTGTCACTGCTCCTGATCGGGATCGTGGGGCTGAAAGCAACGTCAGGGCATTGATGGCGGATAATTAAAGCAAGAAAGAAACGAAACAGCGGATTACAATTTTACCATTGTTTTTCTGCTGTTTTTCATTTCTGATTTCCAGCATTCTTAGTTGTTGTGATTGTGTAGCGGATGATATCTCCCGGCGTACAATCCAGAATGTAGCATATCCGGGCGAGAATATCAGCGTCGATCCGTTCCACGTGTCCGCTATACCATTTATCAATCACTTCAAAACGAGCATTAATAGCACGGGCAAGAGCGTTTCTCGTAATCCCCTTTTTATCCATATGCTCTTTTAAATGAATCTCTATATATCCGTAATCATTTAAAGTATAAAGTGTATTTTTTATAGATGTCATTTCTTTTTTCATATTTATATACTATCTGAAAAGAAAATACTTGACGAATCCTATATATATAGTTACTATATATATAGTAACCAACTGCTTTATGGATATTATAATAGTTATGTATTAATAAATAGTGAAAGATAATAACGAGGCATTACTAAATAGTGAAAAGGAAGGGAAAGGTAATGAGAAGAAAGAGAAAAGCAGCGGCGATAATTTCTGCTATCCTGATTGCTGTACTGTTGTGTTCACTGACTGTTACTGCCGCTGAAGCCGATGATAATGCAGTAATGACAGCAAGAAACACATCGGGGCTTACTATTAGCGGAGGCTCAAGTCCAAGCTCGGGTTCAAACCCATGGAATATATTGCAGAGCGGGGATCAAGTTAATATAACTATTGATGTTAGTAACAATACGTCCGAAGATATCTATCTTTCAGGAGCCAGTCTCAAGTTTGAGGCGACTAATGATCCATTTAATCTGTTTCCGGAGACAATAGCTCAAAATACGATAGAAGGTATGGTCCCGGCAGATTCATATTTAAGCATTCCGGTATCTGCTGTTGTTCCGGATACTACGGGTATTCTGGATGACAGCAAGCCTGTGGACTGGGTAAAAGGCGATTTTATCCTGGTTGCTTCGGATGGAAATGAAATAGGAAGATTTCCGGTCGATTTTGCAATATGCCGTCCACCTTTAGAACTGATAGTTTCAGTGGAATCAGAAACAGGAGAGGTATGGGAAGGCGCTGAAAATCCGTTTACCATAAAAGTGACAAACCCGACGGCAGTAGACGCGACAGATGTTACTGTAAGAGCAACCTTACATGCAGCATCCGAAAACAGGGGGGATACTGTTGGGGAGACTATATATATTGGCCCTGTAGATATTAAGGCTGGAGCGACAGAGGTATTCCCGGCAGAGCTGTATATTGAAAGAGGAGCTGTAGATGCTATACAGTGGAATGGTGAGGACTTTTCAACAAGTATATTAGCCCATGCAGAAAGTCAAGTAGAGTCCAATGGAATAGCAATTCCTGTATTTGAGGGGGACGCCAGATATGCGGTTGAATATCACGAAGAGGGAGAGAATACGCATACACATGTCTGGGAGTCGGAGAGGATATATGATGAGACTTACTGCTGGAGACCGTGTTCTGTGGCGGGATGTACAGCCCAGGAAGATAAACTGGAACATAATCTGGACCTTGTAATAGATACTGAGTCTACTGAAGAGCGCGACGGAGAGGGACATTATGAATGTACCTATGGATGCGGTTATAAGAGCGAGAGTTTTACCATAGCATATACAGCATCTACAAAACGTCTTGAAGGCGGATACGGGGTGACAATGTATATTCCGGAATATGCGCCGGATGGCCTGGAGCTTAAGGTTACTGTCAGCGATGGTTCGGAAGAGAAAGAAGTTATTGGGAAGCTGATGGATATAGAGGGAGACAGGATAAAGACATTTGACCTGTCGCTTCTTAGAAACGGATATCCATATGAGTATAATGGGCAATTCAGATCCACAGTATCGCTGCCTGTTCCAGAAGGCTGGGATATGGACAGACTTGCATTCTATTATCTCGATGAAGCAGCAGGCGAAGCTACATCAGTTGCTTTCGATGTGGATAAAGAGAATAGAACTATTCTGTTCGAGACAGAGCATTTCAGCCGTTATGCATTGGCGCAAAAGGCGGAGACAACAGCAACGGAACTAACACCACAGGGGAATGAACAGGATGAAGGCACTACCACACAGATAAGCGAGGAAGACAATGCTTTCGGAGTGCCCCAAACGGGTGATGAAACAAATCTGTGGTTATATCTTGTGCTGTTGATCGCTGCAGGAGTTGTGTTAGTCTCTCTATATATAAAGAAAAAGATCAGATAAAGAGATGCACAGTCAGATCGCCGGAAATACCAAAAGGCAAATTCCAGCCTTGTAAGCAATCATAAATGAAACCGTCGTGCCGGATTGACCGGCAGGGCGGTTTATTGGCTTATAGGTATTGTTAAAAGAAACATTGTATTAAATAAAGATAGCAATTATATAAAATGCACAATAAATGTTAAAAAGTAACGTTAATATATTAACAAAAAATTAACGATATCCTATACTTAGAATCGTGGTAGGCAACCAGTAAATTTTAAGTACAGGAGGATTTATCAAAATGGCAGAGAAAGAAAAAGCAGTAGTGCCTGAGATCATCGACAATGTAGAAGCTCTCGAAGCAAAGATGAAAGCCATGCGCGAGGCGCAGAAGGTGTTCGCATCGTTTATCCAGGAGCAGGTAGACAGGAGCTTCTACAAGGCTGCCATGGCGGCCAACAAACAGCGAATCCCACTTGCGAAGATGGCAGTCGAGGAGACTAAGAGAGGCGTGATGGAAGAGAAGGTTATCAAAAACCATTACGCTGCTGAGTATATCTATAATGCGTATAAAGATACGAAGACATGCGGCGTAATCTAGGAAGACGCAGCATACGGTATAAAAAAGTAGCGGAGCCGATCGGATTTGTTTCTGCCGTTATTCCGATGAGGAACCCTACTTCCACGGCGATCTTTAAGACGCTGATATGTCTGAAAACAAGAAATGCCATCATTATCAGTTCTCATCCGAGTGCAAAAGCATGCGCGATAGCGGCTGCAAAGGTTGTTCTGGATGCAGCGGTAGAAGCCAGGAGCTCCGAAGGGGATCATCGGCTGGATTGACATGCCGTCGCTGGAACTCACAAATACGGTCATGAGAGAGTCCGATATCATCCTGGCGACAGGCGGGCCGGGCATGGTAAAAGTGGCATACTCTTCAGGTAAGCCGGCCCTCGGCGTGGGCGTGGGAAACGCGGTGATCCTGACGGCGGTCATGAGATACAATGCAGCGGAAGTCCCGACAAAGATGGGAATACTCTCTCAGTACCAGTATCCGCATGCGCTCGCAAGATACGCGGAGCTTGGACGTTTCGCGGGCTGCGCGGGGCAGACGGACGAAGAAGTATTCGAGAATTTCATCGCAAAGCTGGAGGATCTGAAAGAGAAGATCGATATTAAGAAGACGATCAAAGATTACGGGATCGATGTGATTGACTACTAGTAAGATGAATATTCCGCGATTTCCGGTGAGATTTTTCCCATTGGATGGATGTTGGTCAAAGTTAAAATCCGTGATACAGCGGTGATCAATAAAATGAATATGTCTGAGCGTATGCGAGTTTATTCATTTTATTGATCGTCTTTAGCTGTATCACGGATTTGTTATTTTATCTTACGTCCTGCAACCGGAGCTGAAATCATTCTCCGTCCATATATGAATACGTTATCAATTCTCTACCACGACTGGAAGAATACGTTATCACCGATGACTACGCCTTCCCTGCCGGAACCGTGTGCATATAGGAAATAGTAACAGTCAGAAACGGCTGAAAGTCTGGCGCCGTTGATTGCGTCCTGCGCTACCCTCATAGAGAGACTTGTGGGTCCGCTCTGGAGTACGGAATCCAGACGGCCTGTCCATACCGGCTCGAACTGGCCGCTGGCATAGACAACGCCCCTGATCGAATTCGGAAAACGAGGACTCTCCACGCGGTTCATGATGACTGTTGCAACCGCAAGCAGCGCATCATATGTCTGGTACGCTTCGCATTGTATGATAGCAGCCAGAAGGGTAACATCATCAGCAGAAGCGTTCGTCTCGCCGCTGTTTATGACGGAGTTATCATAACCGCTGCCAGAATTATTGGAACTGCCGGAAGAACTGCCCCCGGAGCTGCCTGACGAACCGCCTGATGCCGAAGCAGAGGCCTCCTGTGCGGCTTCCTGCTGTGCAGCGCGGCGCGCGGCTTCTTCTGCGGCGATCCTCTCCGCTTCTTCAGCTCTGGCTTGTTCAAGTCTTGCCTGAACGTCGGCAAGATTTGTGGAGGTTTCTGAAGCCTTGGCCTGGAGTTCCGTCTGCTGGGATTCCAACTGAGCCTGAAGCGCTGTCAGAGATGACTGCTGGGTCTTAAGTGTGTTCTGCTGCTCCTCAATCTCTGCATGTATGGCTTTGAGCTCGTTAAGAGAATTGCGGTCATATTCACTCAGATTTTCAATAAAGTCAGCCTTGTTCAGAAAATCTGCCATACTCTCGGCAGAGAAAAGCATTTCAAGCAGTGATGCATTGCCGTGTTCGTACATATATTTAATACGAGTCTTCATAGCCTCGTACTGCTGCGCTTCATTTTCTACTGCTACAGCCAGTTCATCGGACGTACGGGCAATCTCACCATTGAGCATTTCCACCTGCATCTCAGTGGTAGAAATCTCATCACTTAATGCGAGGATGTCTTCGTTTATTCCCTGAAGTTCACTCTCCAGGGCTGAAGACTGGCTTTCCAGGCTGTTAATCTCCTCATTATCTGCGGATACAGGGAAAACCGAGAGTACAATTGCGAAAGAACATATCAGGGCTATGCCTGACTGTATCCATCGTTTTTTACTGATATTCATTATTTATATAGTCCTTTCTCCGTGACTGAATTACCTATGAGTGATCATCGGGTAATCATTATACTACAAATTGCGCTATTTGGCAAACTCTGATAGAATAAAAATGTCTAAATTTTGAGCCTGGATGCTGGCTGCCGCTCCAATGCGCGGCGCGGACTGCAATATGGGCAAAAAGACAAAAAGATATCTGATCGGAGAAGATAGATTATGGAATACAGGATAAAAATGATAGGAGTGGATCTGGACGGTACTCTTTTAAATGAAAAAAAGGAGATCACGCCACGGACCAAGAATGTTCTGGAAAAGGCTATTGCAGAGGGGATTGTCGTCCTGACTGCAACGGGACGCCCCTGGATGGGGATACCTGAGGAACTCAGAGACTTTCCTGGAATGAAGTACGCTTTGACGTCTAATGGGGCGCGGATTATCGATACACGGACAGGACAGGTGCTTGAGGAACATCTCCTCTCGTGCGATCTGGCTAAAAAAGCATTGGAAATATGTGGGAAATATGATACTCTACTAGAGGTGTATTTTGATGGGCAGGGATATGCGGATGAGGAAAAGATGGCTTTGGTTGAAAAGTATCATAAAAATCCGAACATGCGCGAATACATGCGAAAGACCCGGATTCCTGTGAGAGACGTTTCGGAACTGGTGCAGAAAGAAAACAGAGGTCTGGATAAAGTGCAGGTTCTGTTTGCAGATATGCAGGAACGCTCCCGGGCATGGCAGGAACTTGAAGAAGAAAATGCTCTGGAACTCGTAAGCTCCCTTGGATATAATATTGAGATCAATGCGGCGGGAGTGGATAAGGGAAACGGGCTCATCAGCCTTGGCAGGATGCTCGGCATCCGGCCGGAGGAGATCATGGCATGCGGTGACGGGGACAATGACATCAACATGCTCCGGAACACAGGATTTGGTGTTGCCATGGCAAATGCAGAACAAGAGGTAAAAGACGCGGCAGATTATATTACACTGTCCAATGAAGAGGACGGCGCTGCGGCGGCAATCGAAAAGTTTGCTCTGAGAGGAGGAAAAGATTTATGTTAGATATTTTTAAAGCGATCTTGTTCGGTATTGTGGAGGGGATTACAGAATGGCTCCCCGTCAGCAGTACCGGACATATTATCATCCTGGACCAGCTGATCAAAATGGGACAGGGTGAGGACTTTATGGAGATGTTTGAAGTGGTGATCCAGCTCGGGGCGATCATGGCTGTTATAGTAATCTATTTCCACAGGCTGAATCCATTCTCTCCGACGAAGACGCAGAAGCAGAAGATGCTGACATGGCAGACATGGATCAAAGTGCTCATAGGCTGCGTTCCGGCAGGAATTGTAGGCTTCCTGTTTAACGACTGGATCGATAAGCACCTGTTCAAATGGCAGGTAGTAGCGGCAACGCTCATTCTCTATGGAATCCTCTTTATAATCGTTGAGAATTATCAGAAGGGGAAAACTCCCAAAGTGACGAATATGTCACAGCTCACCCTGCGGATGATGCTGATCATCGGCGTTTTTCAGATGCTTTCCATGATACCCGGGACTTCACGGTCAGGAGCAACCATTGTAGGAGCCCTCATGCTGGGAGTGTCAAGGAGCCTTGCAGCAGAATACACGTTCTTTCTCGCTATTCCGACCATGTTCGGCGCGAGTGCGCTTAAACTGTACAAATTCGGGATGAATTTTACAGGGACGCAGGTGGCTGTTCTTTTGGTAGGGATGGCCGTATCATTCGCTGTGTCGATTGTGGCCATTAAGTTCCTGCTTAAATACATACAGAATAACGATTTCAAAGTGTTTGGATATTACAGGATTATCCTTGGCGTGATCGTGATACTGTTCTTTGGAATCCAATCTATGCTGTGACAGTGAATGCTTGGCTTGCATAGGGCGGTGTCTGCGGCAGCCGCCCGCACAGATGTATAAAAAGCTGCATAAATTTACAAAATAGGGCTTGCAATTTGTTTGAAACATGCTAAACTTATAAAGATAATGTGTATGATTATGCAAACAGAGGATCAAATGGAGGGATGTAAAGATGAAAAAGTTACTGGCAGCAGTTTTAACAGCTGTACTCACTGTCGGACTGCTCGCAGGATGCGGAAGCACCAAGACGGCGGAAGTTATTGAGGTGGATCTTACAAGTGAGGAATATGCGTTTGGTGTTGATAAGTCGCAGCCGGAACTTCTTGAGCAGGTAAATGCATTTATCGCCAAGATTCAGGAGGACGGAACGCTGGATGAGATTTTCGACAAATATTTTGGCGGCGGAGAGCCGACACCGGTGGAGTCCGCGGCGCTTGATGAGTCCAAAGATCAGCTTGTGGTGGCAACGAATGCGGCGTTTGAGCCTTTCGAGTATATGGAAGGGGAGAACTATGTCGGTATTGATATGGAGATTGCGGCTCTGCTGGC
This sequence comes from Candidatus Mediterraneibacter pullistercoris, assembly GCA_019116885.1. GTDB lineage: Bacteria > Bacillota > Clostridia > Lachnospirales > Lachnospiraceae > Mediterraneibacter > Mediterraneibacter pullistercoris. The sequence goes on from DXAU01000058.1 coordinate 12,176, forward strand.
AGAGGAACTCGATCAGGAGCTTGTAATCCAGAACATGGATTTCGATGCGGTATGCCTGTCAGTCGGACAGCAGAAATGCGACATTGCGATGGCTGGTCTTACAGTCAGCGAGGAGAGAAGAGAATACGTAACGTTTTCAGACACATACTATCAGGCGTCCCAGCGCCTGATTGTCCCGAGCGATGATACAACGTTCGATGATATGACAGATGCGGATTCCATTGCAGCAGCGCTTGCAGAACTGGATTCGTCTGTCAAGATCGGTGTACAGCAGGGAACAACAGGAAACAGCTATGTTGAGGGAAGTGAAGACCTCGGATTCCCGGGCCTTGAGGCTGCATGCCAGACCTATAAGAGCGGCTCTCTTGCGGTGCAGGATATGCTGAACGGGAACATTGATTATGTGATTATCGATGCGGCCCCGGCGGCAGCGATTACAGAAGCGATCAACGAGATGCAGTAAACAGGATGCTGCAGCGCAGACTATAACAGAGTGAACAGGACTTGATTCAGGAAGGAAAATACAGGCATCAGCGGAGACTGTCAGAGTTCATCACAGATGCAGGCATTTTCCTTCTTTTGAGAAGGGACGGAAATGGGTAATTTTAGTCAGAAGATAGATAAGTTCATAGAGATATTTATAGATCAGAACGGCTATGTGAGAGTGGTGGAAGGACTGCAGAATACACTTCTCATCGCAGTGTGCGGCCTGATCATCGGTATCCTGATCGGTACAGTCATCGCGACTGTCAGGGTACTGCCGAAATACAAGATGCTCCCGAGAGTATTAAACGGGATCTGCAGTTTTTATGTGGCTCTGTTCCGTGGTACGCCCATGGTAGTGCAGCTCCTTGTATTTTACTATGTACTCCTGCCGGTCATCGGCTGGAATATCAATGGAGTGCAGGTGTCCATGCTTGTGTTCGGACTCAACAGCGGAGCCTACATATCCGAGATCATGAGGAGCGGTATCCAGTCTGTCGATTCCGGACAGATGGAGGCCGGACGTGCAGTAGGATTAAGCTTTGGGGCAAGCATGACGAAGATCGTGATCCCGCAGGCGGTGAAGAACATCCTTCCCACGCTGGGAAATGAATTCATCTCTCTGATCAAAGAGACGTCTGTCGTGAGCTTTGTCGGAGCGGCGGATCTCTACGTGGCGTTTAATTACATCGGAACAAACAATTATGAGTTCATGGTACCGTATCTGGTAATGGCCCTGATCTACATTGCCCTTGTCCTGGTGATCACCCTGCTCATAAAAATACTGGAAAGGAGCCTGAAGAAGAGTGATAGACGTAATTAATCTTAGGAAAAGCTTTGGTGATCTTGAGATTTTAAAAGGAATCAATATCACCATCAACAAAGGAGATATCGTCGCAGTGCTCGGCCCGTCAGGTTCCGGGAAGAGTACGTTCCTGCGCTGCCTCAACTGTATGGAAGATCCGACCTCCGGAAGCATTGTCTTCAAAGGCGTTGATATTGCTGATATGAAAGTGGACATCAATGTGCACCGCCGTCATATGGGAATGGTATTCCAGCATTTTAATCTGTTTAACAATAAGACCGTGCTTCAGAATGTAATGATGGCTCCGGCCTATTTGAGATGCAAGGATCTGAAGAAAGCAAAACGCAAAAACCGGATGATCCGTTTCAAAAATACATTCCGCAGTAATAAGGAAGAACTGATTCCGATCACTACGACGAAAGACCAGATCAAAAGTGAGGAAAAACAGCAGGCCCTTGATCTTCTCAAACGCATCGGGCTTGATGACAAGGCGGACGCTTATCCGTCCACGCTGTCCGGCGGACAGAAACAGAGAGTGGCGATCATCCGCTCACTGGCGATGAACCCGGATGTCATCCTCTTTGATGAGCCTACGTCGGCTCTGGATCCGGAGATGGTCGGAGAGGTGCTCGACCTGATGAAGAAACTGGCGAAAGACGGGATGACAATGGTCGTCGTCACACACGAGATGGGATTTGCCAGAGAAGTGGCGTCAAGGGTGATCTTCATGGACGACGGACAGATCCGGGAGGAAGCCCCGCCGGAAGAGTTCTTCGCACATCCGAAAGATGAGAGGCTGAAAGAATTTCTTTCAAAAATATTATAGTGACTGAGAAAAGCTCTGCTTTATGGCAGGGCAGAACGCCGGAATCATGACTGTATCGCGGTGGTAGTGGAAGCATAGTCTGCTTTCACTGTCTTCTGCGGCGTGGTTCCGGCGTGATCTTGTTATAAAGCAGAGAGGGCAGCCGAAAAGTAAAAGACATCGGGAGAGATAAGCTATGAAATATGAACGCATTACGGCGGCGGAATTTATCGAACGGCCGAACCGTTTTATCGCGTATGCCAGTCTGAACGGGAAAAAAGAGATAATCCATGTAAAGAACACAGGCCGATGTGCCGAGCTTCTGATCCCGGGAGCAGAGATCTATCTTCAGGAGAACGAGAAGCCCGGGCGGAAAACAAAATGGGATCTCATTGCTGTGCGTAAAGAAAAAAGGCTCATCAACATGGATTCCCAGATACCGAACAAAGCAGTACAGGAGTGGATCGAGGAGGGACATCTTTTTGAAGGAGTCCGTCTTGTACGTCCGGAGACAACATACGGAAGTTCCCGTTTCGACCTGTACGTGGAGGCCGGAGAGCAAAAGATATTTATTGAGGTCAAGGGAGTGACGCTGGAGGAGAATGGAGTGTGCCGTTTTCCCGATGCGCCGAGCGATCGCGCGGTGAAACATCTAGAAGAACTCATCCGGGCGAAAAAAGAAGGTTACGAAGCGTATGTATTTTTTGTCATTCAGATGAAAGGAGTAAGGTATTTTACACCGAATACAGACACGCATCCGGCATTTGCAGAGGCTTTGAAAAAAGCTGCGGAAGCAGGGGTAAAGATCCTGGCATATGACTGTGAAGTGACTCCGGAGAGTATCAGCATCCGAAAAGCGGTAGATGTGATTCTCACGAGTCCGAGACTGAAAGAAACAGTGCAGCCTCTTGTGGAGTGGTTCCGGGAGAATAAGAGAGATCTGCCGTGGCGTCAGAAGATGAACGCCTACCGGGTATGGATTTCCGAGATCATGCTCCAGCAGACGAGGGTGGAGGCGGTAAAGCCATACTATGAACGGTTCCTCAGGGAACTGCCGGATGTAAAGGCGCTCTCGGAAGTACCGGAAGACCGTCTTCTGAAATTGTGGGAAGGGCTCGGATACTATAACCGGGCGCGTAATCTGAAATGTGCCGCCTGTCAGATTATGGAAAAATACGACGGGAAATTCCCCGATACGTACGAGAATATACGATCCTTAAAGGGCATAGGAAACTATACGGCGGGAGCTATAAGTTCTTTTGTATATGGAATCCCAAAACCTGCCGTGGACGGCAATGTGCTGCGTGTTGTGACGCGCATTACGACGGACAGCGGAGACGTTGCAAGAGCTGCGGTGAAAACAAGGATCGAAGAAGAACTCGGGGAAGTGATCCCTGCGGAAGAGGCGGGAGATTTCAATCAGAGTCTTATAGAGCTGGGAGCCATCGTCTGCCTTCCAAACGGTGATCCAAAGTGTGGAAAGTGCCCGGTACAGTCGCTCTGCCTGGCGCACATCCAGGGACGGGAAAAAGAGTTTCCGGTAAAGAGCAGAGCAAAGGCAAGGAAGAAAGAGAAGAGAACCGTGTTCATATTCAGGGATCAGGAGAAGACTGCGGTCAGGAAGCGGCCTGACAGAGGACTCCTTGCCGGTATGTATGAATTTCCAAATGTAACAGGCCGCATGAGCAGGGAAGAGGCAGTCAGATACAGCAGGGAACTTGGTCTGGCTCCGATACGCATAAAGCCTCTTGGCTCGGCAAAACATATCTTTAGCCATGTGGAATGGCATATGACAGGATATGAGATACTTGTCGATGAGCTGGAGAAGAATCTGAAAGTTCCGCAGACGGCGGAACAGGGCAGAATTATCTTTGCCGATATCAGGGAACTTCGGGAGAACTATGCGGTTCCGTCTGCTTTTGAAGCATATATGCCCCGGAGTGCAGATGAAAGCAGGTAGATTACAGAGCAGACTCTGTTTTCTTGAAAGTATAAGCAGCGTATGGTATAATTAACATATATTGTCGATGCAGCCTGCTTTTCGGTGCGCTCCGTTTTGCAGACGACACATATATAAAATACAGGAGAGTAGCGTAAAAATGAGTGAAAAAGCACCAATTTCCAGACAGCAGCAGAAATCACAGGAGACGCGTGAGAGGATATTCCAGGCGGCGAAGCGTATCCTGCAGAAGAAAGGGTATGAAGAACTGTCAATCAAGAATATATGTGAAGAGGCAGGCGTTTCCAACGGGAGCTTTTATCATCATTTCAAGACAAAGGACGATCTGCTTTCTTACTATATAGAAGACCAGCCGAAGGTTGATCCTGACCTGCTGGAGCTGCCGGACAGTGTGGCGGGAGTCAAAGAGGGGATCATACAGGTGTATCTTAATTATGTGAAATATTGCCGCGAGCTTGGAGTTGAATTCATGGCGGAGTACTATGATACGAAGAATCAGGCGCTTAATGCGGCAATCCGTATGGAGCGTCCCTATCCTATCGTGACAGTGCAGACCTATGTGGAGAAAGCCATGAAAGAGGGAATTGTGAAACTCAATGTCAGAATAGACGAATTTACTACTGACATTAGAATGATTGTTATCGGAAATGTATTTGAATGGTGCGTGAAGCACGGAGACGCAGATTTTGAGGGAAATATGAGCCGTTCACTCGGAAAATATCTTGACGCTGCGCTCGTCAGCGTGGATGGCTGACTATCTGTGGAGGCGGAGCAGAGTACGTGAGATGAAAGCATGGGCAAAGGTACCGGCTGAGAGGGGGAAGGAAATGCACAGAGAAACAGGAGGGAAAGAATATCATTTTATAGTAAATCCTGCAGCTCGTTCCGGACTGGGCGGCATGATCTGGAAGCATCTCGAGCCGGAACTGAAGAAAAGCCGGATGTCGTATCACTGTTATTTTACGAAACAGCGGCGGCATGCAGTGAAAATAGCTGAGAACATAACAGCAGATGGAGAGGAATATACATTGGTAGTGCTCGGCGGGGATGGTACCTTGAACGAAGTGATAAATGGCATCAGAGACCTGGAGAAAGTGACCCTTGGATATATACCGATCGGCTCCAGCAATGATTTTGCCCGGGGATTAAATCTTCCGGCAGATCCCGGGCAGGCGCTGGATAATATCCTGCATCCGGGAAAAACCCTGCTCCTGGACGTTGGCGTGCTGACCAGGCGGGAGAAGAGCAGGCGTTTTATTGTGAGCGCCGGGGCAGGTTTTGATGCGGCGGTGTGCCATGAAGTGTGTGTTTCCCGGTGGAAAGTATTTTTAAACCGCATTGGTCTTGGCAAACTAAGCTATGCGGCGGTCGCGCTTGACCGCCTGAAAAAGGACCGCCCGGTACGGTTGGAGATGACGTTTCCCGGCGGCGCGAAAAAGGTATTTGAGCATACATATTTCGCGGCTTTTATGAATCTGCCGTATGAGGGAGGCGGTTTTCGGTTTTGTCCGGCGGCTTCGGCAGACGATGGTCTGCTTGATATTATCGTGATGTATGGTGTTTCAATGCCTAAGAGAATCTTTCTGCTGTTACTGGCGCTTTTTGGAAAACATGCTGCCTTTAAAGGGGCCGAGATACACAGATGCAGGGAAGTGAGTGTTAGTATGGACAGGCCGCTGCCTTTGCATATGGACGGAGAACCGGGCTTTCTGCAAAGAGATATCAGAGTGAGTGTTATGGAGAAAAGGCTTAAGATTATCGCATGACGCGGTCAGGATCATAATTCAAAAGAATTAATAAATGTTTTATTAAGACGGTTGTTGTCTATTTTAAATCATGCTATAATCGATGCGGATTACAATCTTACGAAACAACGCACATAACAAAAAAGACAGAACAGTGTTCAAAGGGGCATTATTTATGAAGCTGAAGAGTAGATTTAAAGAGCTGGCCGTAAAATATAAACATGCGTGGGTGTTCTTGTATATTTTTATCTACATGCCGTGGTTTATGTTCCTTGAGAAACATGTAACTACGGGTTATCATGTGATTCAGATCAGACTGGATGAGCAGATACCGTTTATAGAATATTTTATTATCCCGTATCTTCTTTGGTTTGTTTTCATCGCAGCAGTATTTCTGTACTTTTTCTTTACGGATGTTCCGGGATTTTATAAGATGGCAAAATTTATGTTTACAGGAATGACCATATTTCTCATCATATCAACCCTGTTTCCCAACGGACAGAACCTGAGACCTGTTGTGTTCGAGAGGGATAATATCTTTGTGGACATGGTAAGAACACTGTACCGCGCGGATACATGCACAAATGTGTTCCCGAGCCTGCATGTTTTTAATTCGCTGAGTGCATGCATTGCAATCAGTGAGAGCAGTACGATCAGGAAACATAAGGCCGTGTGTATAGGAGCCTATGTTCTTGCAGGGCTCATCATACTTGCCACTGTGTTTCTGAAACAGCACTCTGTACTTGACATGCTGGGCGCAGGAGTGATGGCGTGGGCGCTGTATCAGTTTGTATATGCGCCCCATAAGGGAAGCGTACCCAAATATGAACGGCAGAAACGTCCAGTGTTGTAGAATAAATGATGAGAATCAGGAGGGAAAAGAATGAAGAAGATTATGCTTACCGGAGACCGCCCTACGGGGAAACTCCACGTCGGACATTACGTGGGATCCTTGAGGCGCCGGGTGGAGCTTCAGAATACAGGAGATTTTGACGATATTTTTATCATGATAGCAGATGCCCAGGCTCTGACTGACAATGCGGATGATCCGGAAAAAGTGCGCCAGAATATTATTGAGGTAGCGTTGGACTATCTTGCATGCGGACTTGACCCGGAGAAATCTACTCTTCTGATTCAGTCACAGATTCCGGAGTTGTGCGAACTGTCATTTTATTATATGAATCTGGTTACGGTGTCCCGGCTGCAGCGCAATCCTACTGTGAAATCCGAGATACAGATGCGTAATTTTGAAGCGAGCATCCCGGTGGGATTTTTCACTTATCCGATCAGTCAGGCGGCAGATATCACTGCGTTTAAAGCAACAGTCGTTCCTGTAGGTGAGGATCAGATGCCTATGCTTGAGCAGACAAAGGAGATCGTGCACAAATTCAACTCTGTCTATGGAGAGACTCTCGTGGAACCCAAGATCCTGCTGCCGGATAATGAGGCATGCATGCGGCTTCCAGGGACTGATGGAAAGGCAAAGATGAGCAAGTCGCTGAACAACTGTATCTATCTTTCGGAGGAGCCGGACGAAATTAAGAAAAAAGTGTTCAGTATGTTTACTGATCCAACGCATATCCGCATCGAAGATCCGGGAAAGCTGGAAGGGAATACAGTGTTTACCTATCTGGATGCGTTTTGCAGACCGGAGTACTTCCCGGAGTTCCTGCCGGAGTATGAGAATCTCGACGAACTCAAAGCGCACTATAAGAGAGGCGGCCTTGGAGATATGAAGGTAAAACGTTTCCTGAATAATGTGCTTCAGGCTGAGCTTGAGCCGATACGAAAACGCAGGAAAGAATGGCAGAAAGATATCCCGTCCGTCTATGAAATTCTCAGAAAAGGCACGGAAAAGGCTGAAAAGGCCGCGGCTGCTACTCTAAGTGAAGTGAAAGCCGCGATGAAGATCAATTATTTTGACGATGAAGAACTGATCAAGATGCAGACGGCGAAATACACAGAAAACTAAGCTGAGAACATATGCATGAAAAGCCCCTGCCGGACAGAAGCAAGTCCGGCAGGGGCTTTCCTTTTGCTGTTTGATATGGGGCTTTACACGCTGCTTTTTTCTTTTAAAGTGCGGTACAGATATACAATTTCTTTTGCGAGATCACGGAACATCATGCCTGTCATAAGATGATCCTGCCCATGTACCATCAGAAGAGATACCTCTACAGAATTTCCGTTTGCCTCTTGGGTCAGCATCTCTGTCTGAGAGTGATGCGCTTCCAGCAGAGACTGATCTGCAGCTTTGAGTTTTTCTTCCGCCAGTTCAAAATCTCCCTTTTTAGCCGCCTGAATCGCTTCCATTGCTGAGCTGCGTCCATCGCCGCCGTAGATGATCAGGTTCATGATGCTCTGTATGTTCTTCTCATCCATTTTTCTAAATTATCCTTTCATTAGGTCAGATGCAAAAGCAAGAACTTTTGCTCCGTTCATCATTCCATAGTCCGCCATTGGCACAACTCCCACCGGTACACCTTTGGGTTCCATCTTCTGTCTGAAATCAGCTTCCATGAATCTCACCTGAGGTCCTAAGAGAAGCACGTCGATGTGGTTGTTGGCTGCATAATCGTCGGCTTCAGAAACAGGGACGGTAAGAATATCTGCGTCGATCCCCTGTTCCTCTGCAGCTTTCTGCATTTTTGATACAAGAAGGCTTGTGCTCATTCCTGCGGCGCATGCGAGCAGGATTGTTTTCTTTTCCATAATATCTGGTCTCCTTTCCTGACTAACGATTCACAGATCTTGCGATGACAGATACTGTATGCCGGACTCCGCGTACCGCCTTGCTTATGGCAAGGATGTTTTCTACCGGAGCCACTCCGCCGTATCCGGCGTCTCCGATATGCTGGATGTCAACGCCGCAGATTTTATTGCGTATCGCAATATCTTTGATGGTATCTGTGTCCGAACTCTCCTGGCTTGTGCCGATAGCAGAGAGAACCAGACCGCCTGCTCTGTGAACTTCTTTTACGACTTCTTTTAAGTCTGCTTCATCGAATCCAGGCACGGTTCCTACGGCTGGGACAAGGATTATGTCTGCGCCGGCTTCTACAAATTTTCGTGCGGTATTGATGTCTGCGACGGGTTCGTCAGATCCTGCCGCGTGCATCTTTCCGGCAATGACCAGTCCGGAGAAGAGTTCTTTTGTCAGCCTGACTGCCGCTTCAATCTGTTCGTTTGTTACTCCTGTTCCGGGATTGCCGGTCAGACATACAAAGTCAAAACCAAGCTCATCCAGACGTTTGGCGGTTTCGGTGTTTAACTGACGTCCGACTGGTATGTCCAGGCGGTCTTCAAGCATTTGTGCTTCTGTGTCCACAGGCTCAAGATTGACTCCGATAGGACGGCCTGTAAGGCGGTGAAGTTCGGAGACAAAGTTGTCTCTGTCGTGCTCCAGTCCAAATATTTCCGGATTAAGTACGTCCACACAATTGAGGAGAATCATGTCTGCTCCGAATGCTCTTGCAATCTCTGCATTGGTAATATCTCCGATAAAGGATTCCCTTGGAGCTACATTTTCCGAGAGGATGACCCGTCCTTCGCTGGCTTTTATGCTCTGCTTGAGTTCTGCAGCGTTCATGGCAAGAATCTCAGAGGTGTTTGCACTGATTAAACGTTTCATATGATAGATCCCTTTCTGTAATATTTAGTCTTCTTTCCCCTCTTCCGCCCGGAAGCGTTTTTCCACATTTGCGATGAAAGGCAGATACAGAAGCACGTCCAGAATGATCAGTATAAGCTGCAGGATTGACGCAGATATACTTCCTGTGGCCAGGAAGCCGCTGATGATGGGCGGGGTTGTCCATCCCGGAGCAGTGTACGTCATGGGTACGATGCCTGTAGCCATTGCTGCATAGGCAACTACCAGATTTACAATCGGGGCAAGTACGAAAGGAACAAGCACAAGGATATTCAGTACAACAGGCAGACCAAACATTGTGGGTTCGTTGATATTGAAAAATCCTGGGACAAGTGTAAGCGGCGCCAGCGTCTTTGTCTGTTTGCTTGCCTTTTTGCGGCGGGCAAACCAGGCGAGTGCAATGACAAGGCCAATGGTTGCTCCAGCTCCGCCGATATATACGAAATTATCCATAAACGGCGTTGTAAAGATGTGCTCTAAAGGCTCGCCTGCCTTGAAAGCTTCTGTGTTCTCGCCGAGGTTTGCAAGCCAGATCGGTTCCATGATCTTGTTGACGATATTTCCACCGTGGAGACCGACAAACCACAGACAGCTGCAGCAAAGAACAAGAACGATTACTCCTGCGAGATTATTTCCAAGCAGTCCGAGAGGAGTCCCGAGCACTGTTTTAGCGACGAGATGAAGGTTGGGAAGTTTGAAAGCGTCAAGAATACCGTATACAATCAGCCAGAAAATAATCAGGGCTGCTCCCGGCAGAATTGCGCTGAAGCTTTTGGATACAGCAGGCGGCACGCTGTCGGGCATCTTAATCTGAATATTGTGGTTGATGAACCACTGATATACGTAACCATTGATCAGTCCCAGAATGATAGCGACAAACAGTCCCTGCGCCGCCATGTATGTAGTCGGCATACCGCTTCCGGCTTCTCCTGTGACGAATGGTGTCACAAGAATAAAAGTGGAAAGCGAAACAATGCCTGACGGAACACCGTCTACACCGTACTGTTTGGTCATGCTGTGAGCAATTCCAAAGCTTGCTACAAGGCCGATCAGACCAAAACTGCTGTCAGAACCTTTCCACAGATACGTGGAGATTCCCGCTTCTCCGAGCCAGGCTTCCAGAGATGGGATGGCGAAACCAGTTGCAATTATCATCAGAAGCGAGCCGATAATGATAAGCGGCATGGCCAGCGTGATGCCGTCACGTATGGCGATCATTCCTTTGTTGCTGCCGATTTTGGCGGCAACCGGCATAAGTTTTTCGTTTAGAAATTTGTTCATATTTTTTCTCCTTTTTAATTTGCATAAAAGCGTGTTTGCTTCGGAAAGAATGTCGGTGGTACGGTAATCCCTCCTTTCCCCAATTGCACTTTCCTCTTATTCCTTTTTTGCTACTTACTTATAAATTATATATAATTAATCAATAAAAGTATATAATTATTTTTAGTTTATAATTTATTTTGTAGATTTGTATAATTTGAAGGTTTAAATTTTGTGCATAACAACGAATAAATAATTATAAAATATAATTAATAAAATATCGGGCACGGTCTTTTCTTTATTGTTTTCAAATATGGCGCATGGTATAATGCATTTGAAGTAATATTTTGTATAAAACTTAGAAACCGGAGTATAAAAGGATATGAAACAGACCAGAAAGCAGCAGTTGCTATATTCGACAATTCTGCATAAAATATATACAAAGTGTGCGATTTCACGGACAGATATCGCAAAAAGCACTGGTATTACGACGGCAACAGTAAGCTTAATCAGCGCGGAAATGCTTTCGGACGGTGTGATCCAGGAAGTTGGGGAAGATGAATCTGATTCCGAAAAGGTCGGCAGAAAGAAAATCCTTTTGTCTGTGCGCCCTCAATACAGCTATTATATAGGCGCGGAAGTTTCGGAAAAGTTTTTTTCATTTGTTCTTACGGACAATACTGGAATTATTATAGAAAAGAAATGCATTTATCATAGTGACAAAAAAGTGGTCAGTGAGGAAGAGTTTCTCCAGGCGCTGACAGAGTTTGCCGATAATGCAGGGCAGAAAGTGCCGAAGATTGAGGCTGTAGGAATCGCCCTTCCGGGGCACTATTCAGATACAGGCAGCAGTCGTATCATAACGAATAATGAATACTGGAAAGAATTTGATCTGGATAAGATAAGCAGAAAAACAGACATTCCGGTATTTTTCTCAAACAACGTCCACTGTATGGCAAGAGCTGAATCGCTGTTCTATGCAGAACCATCGGAAGATAACAGCGGCAGCTTTATGTTCTTTCATTTCGGGAGAGGGATTCACTGCGCGCAGATGTATCATGACGCTCTCTACAGCAGAGGGAATCTGAACATCGGTGAGATCGGCCATATTATATACCAGCCTGGCGGGGAGCTGTGCGAATGTGGGAAGCGGGGATGCCTGCAGACGTTTGCAAGCGAAGCGTGGCTGACGCGTAAAGCGCGTATTCTCTATAGAGCATCAGGAAGAACAGCCCTTAAGTATTTTGCGGACAGTGAAGAGGAGATCGGTCTTTTGGCGCTTCTGAGCGCATATGAGCTTGGGGATAAAGCGGTTGTAAGTCTGATTGACCAGGCGGTGGAAAGCATCCGCATTACAATTGAGAATCTGAATATGATTATTGATGCGTCAAGAGTGTTTGTGCACGGAGAGATTTTTAACAACAAAAGTGTGTCTTCTCTTTTGAAAAGCGGGATAGAATTAAAAAAAGAGCTGTTTGAGACCCCGCAGCCCAGGAAGCTGATTATAAAGCCATATACACCTTATACGGGAGCTGTTGGGGCGGCCGCCCTGTGTGTATACCGGTCTCTGCTGGGAAAAGAATAAAGAAGCTGCCGGCCATTGGAATGGCCGGAACTGCAAAATAAAAGAACTGCCGCAATGAATCATCCATACGGCAGTTCTTTTATTTACGTGCGATAGAAGATTCGAACTCCCGACCTTCTGGTCCGTAGCCAGACGCTCTATCCAGCTGAGCTAATCGCACATATGTTATTCGCTGTTTCGTTCACAGCAATGAATATTATAGTATATCTTGCGAAGGGTGTCAATGATTTTTTCAAAATATGTTGACAAATCAAACCTGATAAGGGCGTCCGTGATCCTGGGTGTAAAGTATACGGCTCATATCTTCGGGAAGCGGCGCGGTAAAACTCATCTTTTCACCTGTCATGGGATGGGAGAAAGAGAGGTGGAAAGAATGTAACGCCTGACGGCTGATAAACTCTGTATCAGGATTGTACAGATAATCTCCGATCAGAGGATGGCCAATATATTTCATATGAACACGAATCTGATGGGTACGTCCTGTCTCCAGGATAAGGGAGACGAGGCTGTGACTGTTTTTTTCTTCTATGACGCGGTAGTGGGTGACTGCCGTTTCTCCGTTTTCAAAATCGATCCTGCGCTCGATGAGAGAACTTCCGGTTCTGCCGATGGGGGCATTTATCGTTCCTTCGGAAGGTGAGATTCTGCCGCGGACAAGGGCGAGATATTCCCGTGTGATCTCATGACGCATGGTCAGGCTGGAGAGAATAGCGGAGCTTACCATATGTTTTGCGATCACAGTCAGTCCGGAAGTGTCGCGGTCAAGACGGTTTGTACACCGGAAGATAAAAGGTTTTCCCTGCTCCTGATAGTAATACATAAGGGCGTTGGCCAGAGAGTTCCGGTAATTGTTAAGAGAAGGATGGACAGGCATGCCGGCGGCCTTGTTTGCTACAAGGATATCCTCGTCCTCATAGACGATATCAAGGGGCAGCTTTACTGCGGGAATATGTGGGGAGGACTCTGTTTCCTGAATGTGGACGGAAAGGATATCGCCGCTTTTGAGCGGCGTGCGCATATAAGACCAGACACCGTTTATGAGGATGCTTTCCGGCATCTTTTTCAGATGAGTCAGGCTCTGGGCTGAATAGCCGCGGCGGCGCAGATACTGCTCGATGCGCAGACCGCCGGAATCCTCATCGATGTTGTAAGTAATCATCCGTTCCATTGTGATAGCTCCTGTCTGTTGAAATGCGGCAGAGGTTCCTGTGGGTAATACTACGGATATTTTGCAGAATCCATGAAAGGATGTCAAGAAAAATATGCAGATGCCGGAAAAGTTCCAGACATTGGGCAGATACCGAAAATTTGTAGATTCTTCCGTCGATTTTATGATAGAATAAGGGGAAAATGACAGAGAGGACAACTTGTACATGGATATTAATCAGAAACTGACAGAAGAATTGGCTGTAAAGCGCTGGCAGATCGATGCTGCCGTGAAGCTGATCGATGAGGGGAACACCATACCCTTTATCTCCAGATACAGAAAAGAGGCCACAGGCTCATTAAATGACGAACAGCTCAGAAAGCTCCATGAGCGGCTGGGTTATCTGCGCAGTCTTGAGGAGAAGAAAGAACAGGTCATCTCCAGTATCGAAGAGCAGGGGAAGATGACAGAAGAGCTTAAAAGTCAGATCCTGGCGGCGGAGACGCTGGTGACAGTGGAAGATCTGTATCGCCCGTACCGTCCGAAAAGGCGGACGCGCGCTGCCATTGCCAAAGAGAAAGGGCTGGAGCCTCTGGCTGCTTTTATTATGCTGCAGAATACAGAGGAACCGCTGGAAGAGACTGCACGTCAGTATATTTCCGGGGAAAAAGAGGTAAAGAGCGCGGCGGAAGCCATTGCAGGAGCAAAAGACATCATTGCGGAGACGATTTCCGATCACGCAGATTACCGGAGCTGGATACGGAAGACCACGATGAAAAAAGGAAAAGTCACTTCCGTGGCAAAAGATCCTGATGCCGAGTCCGTGTATGAGACGTATTACGAATTTGAGGAGCCTGCCGCCAAACTGGCGGGACATAGGATCCTTGCTCTGAACCGCGGTGAGAAAGAAAAGTTTTTGACGGTAAAAGTGGCGGCGCCGGAGGAGGAGATCCTGCGCTATCTGGAGAAGAAGACGGTACACAGGGAAAATCCGTATACATCTCCGGTGCTCAAAGAGACGGTGGAGGACAGCTACCGCCGTCTGATCGCTCCGGCAATTGAGCGCGAGATCCGAAATGAACTGACAGAGAGGGCGGAGGACGGCGCTATTGAAGTGTTCGGGAAGAACCTGCATCAGCTTCTGATGCAGCCGCCGATTTCCGGGAAAGTCGTGCTCGGATGGGACCCGGCATTCCGGACAGGCTGCAAACTGGCCGTAGCAGACCCGACGGGCAAAGTGATCGGTACGACTGTAATCTATCCGACAGCGCCTACGACGCCGCAGAAAATCAAAGCGAGCAAAGACCTGCTGAAAAAGATTATACCGAAATACCATATTTCTCTGATTTCGCTTGGAAACGGGACTGCCTCGAGAGAGTCAGAACAGTTCATCGTTGAACTGCTCAAAGAGATTCCCGAAGAGAACGTTCAGTATGTGATCGTAAACGAGGCAGGCGCATCCGTCTATTCTGCGAGTAAGCTGGCCAGCGAAGAATTCCCCAATTTTGATGTGGGGCAGAGGAGCGCTGCATCCATCGCACGGCGCCTTCAGGATCCGCTTGCCGAACTGGTGAAAATAGATCCAAAATCTATCGGTGTAGGCCAGTATCAGCATGATATGAACCAGAAGAAGCTGGGCGAGTCATTAAACGGTGTAGTGGAGGACTGCGTGAACAAAGTGGGGGTGGATCTGAACACCGCCTCCGCCCCGCTGCTCTCTTACGTTTCGGGAATCAGCAGCACGATTGCGAAAAATATCGTGGCTTACCGGGAGGAGAACGGAAGATTCACAAACAGGAGAGAGCTTCTGAAAGTGGCAAAATTAGGGCCGAAAGCATACGAACAGTGCGCCGGATTTATGAGGATTCAGGGCGGGGAGAACCCGCTTGACGCCACCGGGGTGCATCCGGAGTCCTATGAAGCGGCAGAGAAGCTGCTCAGGAAACAGGGGTTTACCCCGGCGGATATTGCCGGAGGCCGTCTGGCCGGTCTGCCGCTCACCATTAAAGATTATGGAAAACTTGCAGAAGAGCTGGGGATCGGGGAAATTACCCTGAGAGATATTGTAAAGGAACTGGAGAAACCTGCACGGGATCCCCGTGACGAGATGCCCAAACCAATCCTGCGCACAGATGTCCTGGAGATGAAAGACCTGAAAGAGGGTATGGTTCTTAAAGGAACAGTGAGGAATGTGATCGATTTCGGCGTGTTCGTGGATATCGGTGTTCATCAGGACGGGCTCGTACATATTTCACAGATCACGGACCGTTATATCAAACATCCGCTGGAAGTTGTGAGCGTGGGCGACATTGTGGAGGTCAAAGTTATGAGCGTGGATCTCAAAAAGAAGCGCATCCAGCTCACAATGCGCGGAATCTGAAAAAGGCAGAGACAGCGGTATCCGGGTCAGTTGTCCTGGAGCAGCAGTCTGCCCAGTTCTTCGGGAGTCCCGGGATGATAATCTGCCGGGGCTTCTTTTTCGTGTGTTCCCCAGACTGCGAGGGCAGAGGCTGTGCCTGCGGCAGAGGCGCAGGAGATATCGTGCAGCGTATCCCCTACATAAAGGATACGGCTTTTATCCGCTCCGGTCATTTCCATATATTTCAGAAGCGGATCGGGGGCCGGCTTTGGGCTGGCGACATCGTCAGAACATATGATAGTTGTAAAATACTGGCAGAGAGGGAGGACGTCGAAGATAAGTTCCAGTTCCTCGTGAGTCCTTGAAGTGATAATCCCCAGATGGCAGCCGGATTTTCTGAGCTGTACGAGCAGTTCCTTTATTCCGTCAAAGATATAGAACATATCCGTGTATTTTTTCTCGTTTTCAATCCAGACGGCAAGGGTGGCGTCTGGATCTTCTACTTTCAGCCGGTCAAGTGTAACGACGGACGGGCAGGCGAGCGAAAAAGTAAGATCGCTGATCTCGTATGACAGTCCGTCCGTGGTCATCAGAGCATCTTTCAGCGCTGTAAGGATGTTCCTGGCAGTATTTATAAGGGTTCCGTCTACATCAAAGACAATATGATTATACTTCATGAAAATTCTCCTGTCCGCCGCCCTTTGGAATACTGTCTGCAGAGCAGCTCTGTTTCTTTTTGTATTTGGCAAAGCTATTATAACAGGGCCTGGCGTCAGTGTACAAGAGCATATCCATTTCATCCCTTGACATTGTTGAAAATAGTTGTTATATTACAAATATAACAGTATGTTATGAAAGTATGTCCGCGCGGCGGATATTCTGAGAATAGAAACTATGATAAAGCAGGAGGGCGGACGAAATGGCAGGAAAAAGAGATTATTATGAAGTGCTGGGAATTGGCAGAGATGCTGATGATGCACAGATAAAAAAAGCATACCGGAGACTTGCAAAGAAGTATCATCCAGATACAAATTCGGGTAATGAGGCAGAGCAGAAATTCAAAGAAGTCACGGAGGCATATCACGTCCTGAGTGATAAAGAGAAACGGAAAATGTACGATCAGTTCGGGCATGCCGCCTTTGACCAGAGCGGTGAAGACTCTCCTGGCGGAGGCGGATACTGGAAGTCCTATGGCGGCCCTCAGAGAGGGTATCAGGAGTATCATTTTGAGAGCGGAAATATGGACGATATGTTCGGAGATATTTTTGGGGATATTTTCGGCGGCTTCCGCGGCAGAAGTTCCCGGAAGAGGGGTTCTGATCTCCATGCGGAAGTAACGGTCGGTTTCGACGAGGCGGTATTCGGGTGCGACAAGGTGATACGTCTGCAGAATCCTTCTGATCCAAACGGCGGTGTGCAGTCGCTCCAGGTACACATTCCTGCGGGCATTGACACAGGGAAATCCATCCGGCTCAAAGGTAGGGGGATGCCCGGGGCAAACGGCGGTGAGTCCGGCGACATGCTTCTGAGAGTGACTGTGGCAGAGAAACCGGGCTATGAGAGGAAGGGCCTGGATGTGTACACGACAGTGTTTGTCCCGTTTACAACAGCAGTGTTCGGGGGAGAAGCAGTGGTAGACACATTGTACGGCAGCGTCCTCTGCAAGATCAGAGAAGGGACTCAGTCGGGAACTAAGATTCGTTTAAGAGGCAAAGGCATTGTTTCCATGAAAGATTCATCTGTACACGGAGACCAGTATGTGACAGTTCAAATCGAAGTGCCGGGGCATCTGGACGAGACGGCGAAACAGAAACTGAGAGAATTTGAAGCAGCTTATGGCGGAAGAGCACGGACAGCGTAAAGAAGGACTACTTTCTACCTTTTATTGCGTTCGGACTGTGAATTTGTTATGATAGTATGGTAGGATAAAAAGAGAGAACATAATAAAGCAGTCATAGCGCGCTGGGACTGCGGTAAGAAAGAGGGATACAGGTATGAAGATAGGCATCGGAAACGATCATTCCGCTCTGGAACTCAAGGCAGAGATCATAGAGTTTCTGAAAGAAAAGGGACACGAAATCATTGATTACGGAACAAACTCTTCTCAGAGCTGTGACTACCCGGTTTATGGCGAGATTGTGGCGAGAGCGGTGGCGTCGGGAGAAGTGGAGCAGGGAATCCTGATCTGCGGAACCGGCCTTGGAATTTCTCTTGCGGCGAATAAGGTAAAAGGCATCCGGGCAGCAGTGTGCAGCGAGCCGTTTACAGCAAAGATGGCCAGAGCGCACAACAACTGCAACATCCTGGCATTTGGCGCCAGGGTCGTAGGCGGAGAACTGGCTAAGATGATGGTGGATACATGGCTTAATACGGAGTTTGAAGGCGGACGTCATCAGAGGAGAGTGGATATGATTATGGCAGTCGAGGAGAAGTGATGCATATTTATCATCTGACACAGTGGCTGATGTTCTTTTTCATTTACAGTTTTATCGGCTGGGTCTGGGAGAGCTGCTACGTATCGGTGAGAAAACATCGTTGGGTGAACCGGGGATTTCTCCACGGACCAATGCTTCCGATCTATGGTTCAGGCGCACTTGCAATTCTCATCAGTACCATTGGATTCAGAGATGATCTGCGGTTTATTTTCTTTTTCGGAATGATTGCTGCCACAGCGCTCGAGTATATCACGGGCGTAGTGATGGAGCGCCTTTTTCATGTCAGATACTGGGATTACAGCAATCAGAAACTGAATCTGAACGGATATATCTGCGTGAGTTCTTCCATCTGCTGGGGTGTGTTTTCCATATTGCTTGTGCGCGTGATCCATGTGCCCATCGAAGAGGCGGTTCTGGATATCCCGCTGGTTATCACAGATGCTGTGGCGCTGGTGCTGACAGCAGCCGCATCTGTGGATCTGACCCAGTCTTTCAATGAGGCTATGGATCTCAAGCATGTGCTTATGCAGCTTGAGGCGAGTAAAGAGCAGATAAAGAAGATGCAGGAGAAGCTAAAGGCTGTCTCCGAAGAAATGCTGACAGATTACAGACAGCGCTCGGAAGAACTCCGGAGAGATTACAGAAGACGTTCGGATAAGCTCATAGAGGACTACCGGTTGCATGCGGCCGAACTGGCGGAGAAAAACCGTTTTCGCAAAAAAGCATATCTGGAATGGATTGACTTGAAGCGCGAGCAGAAGCGCCTCCAGCTTGAAGAACTCAGGGAACACGCAGAATCTCTTATGAAGGAAAAGATCCCTTCCAGAATGGATGCGCTGACAGGAAAAGAGTGGCGTGATGAACTGGCTGCGCTGAAGAAAAATATTGCAGGAGAATTCAGCCGGATGAGCTCGAGGACGGATAAGAGCTATCTTCATATTGCAAGCCAGCTTAGGAGAAATCCGACTGCGGCGTCTAAAAAGTTTACAAAAGCTCTTGAGGAACTAAAAAGTTCACTGGATAATATAAAGTAATCGATACGCGGCAGGAACAAAGAGAAAGGAACGGGACAAATGACAAAGAAGCAGCGTGCTTTGGAAGTGATTGAACGATTGAAAAAGGAATATCCGGACGCGGGATGTACGCTGGATTACGATCAGGCGTGGAAACTTTTGGTCAGTGTACGCCTTGCGGCCCAGTGTACGGACGCCCGTGTAAATGTGGTGGTGGAGGGGCTGTATGAGAAATATCCCGATATCAGCGCTCTGGCGGATGCGGATGTGAACGACATTGAAGAGATTGTGCGTCCCTGTGGTCTTGGAAAGAGCAAAGCACGGGATATCAGCGCCTGTATGAAGATGATCCGGGACGAATATGGCGGAAAAGTGCCGGATGATTTTGACGCTCTCCTTAAGCTTCCCGGGGTTGGGAGAAAGAGTGCGAATCTGATTATGGGCGATGTGTTCGGGAAACCGGCGATTGTAACGGATACTCACTGCATCCGTCTCGTCAACCGCATCGGCCTGGTGGATGGCATAAAAGAACCGAAGAAAGTAGAGATGGCTCTCTGGAAGATCGTACCGCCTGAGGAGGGAAGTGATTTCTGCCACAGGCTCGTCTATCATGGGCGGGATGTCTGTACTGCGCGGACGAAGCCGTACTGTGACAGATGCTGCCTTGCAGATATCTGTAAGAAAGCCGGCGTATCATAGATACCAGGCGCAGAGCCGGGGCGTATGGATTCTAAATTCTGGCAGGAGAGCGAATAGAAACAGAGAAATATATTTAAAATAAAAAAGAAAGATGAGGAGACAGAGATGAAAAGTATCAGACTCAGAGACAATTTTTACTGGACAGGCATCATTGACGATCAGCTTAGAGTATTCGACATCATTATGTATACAGAGTTTGGGACAACCTATAACTCTTATGTGATGAGAGCCGGAGACAAGACGGTCCTCTTTGAGACGGCGAAGGCAAAATTTTTTGACGAGTATATCGAGAAGCTCGGCGAGGTGATCGATGTACGCAAGATCGACTATCTCGTCGTGAGCCATACAGAACCGGATCACGCCGGAAGTGTGGAGAGGCTTCTCGACTACAGTCCGCAGATGAAGGTTATCGCAACAGGCTGCGCGCTCGGCTTCCTGAAAGAGATTGTGAACCGGGATTTTGTCGGTATCCCTGCAAGGGACGAGGAGAAGATGACAATCGGAAACCGGACGCTTAAGTTTATGTTTGTGCCGAATCTGCACTGGCCGGATACGATGTATACATTCATCGAGGAGGAGCAGATTCTGGTTACGTGTGATTCGTTCGGTTCACACTACTGTCTGCCGGAAGTGATATCTTCAGAGATTAAAAATGAAGAGGATTATCAGAAAGCGCTGAAATATTATTATGACTGCATTATCGGTCCGTACAAGCCGTTTATGTTAAAGGCCCTTGACCGTGTTGAAAATATGGACATTTCCATGATATGTACAGGGCACGGACCAGTACTTGTGGGAGACCGTATCAAGGCAGTGATGAAACAGTACAGAGAGTGGTCGACAGTTGTAAACCCGAATCCGAAGAAGACGGTCATCATCCCGTATGTGAGCGCTTACGGATATACGAAATCCCTGGCGGAAAAAATCGCCGAAGGTGTGCGCGACAGCGGTGATATTGATGTGCGTTCCTATGATATGGTGGAAGCGGATGCTGCGAAAGTAAATGAAGAACTGCTCTTTGCGGACGGTATTCTGTTCGGTACTCCGACCATCGTGGGCGAGGCGTTAAAGCCGATCTGGGATCTGACGCTTGGCATGTTCCCTGCGACTCACGGAGGAAAATACGCCGGCGCTTTCGGAAGCTACGGCTGGAGCGGCGAGGGTGTTCCGAATATTACAGAGAGACTCAGACAGCTCAAAATGAAAGTGTCAGAAGGTTTCCGCGTGAGGTTCAAACCGTCGGAGGCCGATCTTGTAAGCGCTTATGAGTATGGATATCAGTTCGGGTGCGTTGTACAGAACAAAGAACCTGTGAAACCGAAGAAAAAAGGTACGAGAAGTCTTGTGAAATGTCTTGTGTGCGGAGAAATTTTTGATTCATCACTGGAGATATGCCCGGTGTGCGGCGTCGGGAAAGAGAACTTCGTCTCTGTAGAAGTAGAAGAAACTGGTTACGAGAACAATACGCAAGAGTATTATGTAATTCTTGGAAACGGCGCAGCGGGATTTAATGCGGCGAAAGCCATCCGGGAACGCGACAATACAGGCTCTATCGTGATGATCTCAAACGAGCCTCATCCGTCATACAACCGTCCGATGCTGACAAAATCAATCGTAGCAGGTCTGAGTGCAGAACAGATTGCCATAGAAAGTCCCGGATGGTATGAGGAGAACCGGGTATATCAGATGCTTGGCAAGCAGGTGGATTCTGTTGATATGGAAGCAAAGGAAGTTCTCCTGGACAGCGGAGAAAAAGTACAGTTTACGCGGCTTATCTATGCGCTGGGAAGCGAGTGCTTTATCCCGCCGATGGAGGGGCACGGACTGCCGGAGGTTGTGGCGATCCGCAGGCTCAGCGATGTGGAGAAAGTGGAGAGCCTTATGGAGAAATCAGAGCATGCAGTTGTGATAGGCGGCGGTGTGCTGGGGCTTGAGGCGGCCTGGGAATTAAAGAAAGCGGGCCTGTCCGTGACTGTGCTCGAGGTGGCACCTGTTCTTATGGGACGCCAGCTCGACAACGGATCTGCGGAGATATTAAAAGAGATCGCGGCAAAACATGATATCACGATCTGTACCGGCGTCTCGGTGGCTGCGATTGAAGGCGAAGAACACGTGAGCGGAGTGCGTCTGGCTGGCGGTGAGACTATACCGGCTGAACTGGTAGTTGTATCTGCGGGCATCCGGGCGAAGACAGAACTGGCAGGTGAGATGGGGCTTGAAATCGGACGCGCGGTCAAAGTGGACAGCCATATGGAAACAAACATACCGGGAGTCTATGCATGCGGCGACTGTGCAGAGTACGAGGGCGTCAACTATGCCATCTGGCCTGAGGCGGTAGAACAGGGCCGGATTGCCGGGGCGAACGCTGTGGGTGAGGAGACAGAGTATGAGCCGGTAGAGGCGGCGCTTACTTTCCACGGAATGAACACAGCGCTCTTTGCTGCCGGAGACAATGGAAAGAATCCGAATCTCCTTTACAAAACAGTTGAGTACCGTGATATGGGCAAGGGACAATACAGAAAATATTATTTCCTCAACAACAGGCTGTCCGGAGTGATCATGATCGGTGATCTCAGCGAGATGGCGAAGATGACAGAAGCGCTGAAGAAACACGCTTCCTATAAAGAGGTAATAAAGTAAACGGTCATACAGCAGACCCGGCAGATGTTTTTACTGCCGGGTCTGATTAAATTCCTGCAGAGCCTGGAGAAACTCAAGATCCTCTCTGGTCAGCTGCAGGTTCGTGACATAGTTTCTGCCATCGGGGGATGTGGCTTTGATTTCAATGACCGTGCCTTCTGTCATGGCGTTTTTATATACGGCATTGCAGAAACTTCCAAGCTTTGGATGGTTCTTCTGGAAGGCTGCAAGATGCTTTTTTAATGTCTGGATACGTGCGAGCTGTGATAAATTCATGCCATAAATCTCCTTGTCTGTAATTTTTCGATAAAATAGTTCTTGCATTTATACAACATATGTGATATGATATCAATCGTGTCAGAGATGATGCGGGTGTAGTTCAATGGTAGAACACCAGCCTTCCAAGCTGGATACGTGAGTTCGATTCTCATCACCCGCTCTATTTTTTTGTCATTTATAAGAGCCCGGACAGTGTGAAACAGCTGTCCGGTGATTTTATGCCTATGGAGTTTCCTGCAGACGCATCCCCGCGCGCAGCAGACGGAACATGCGCCTGGCTGCACTCAGGTACAATTCATCGGCTCTCATGAGCGCTTCGTCAAGGGACATAACGCCATTTACAGTGGTGATGATGGAATCAATGCCGCAGTTAAAGATATCTTCAGCGCCTTTCCCCATATTCCCGACGATCGCTGCGGCCGGGATTCCGCGCTTTTTACAGCGCATACCGATCCCGTGCATGACTTTGCCGGATACGGACTGCCAGTCGGCAGTTCCTTCGCCTGTCACTACGAGGGAAACACCGTCAAGCATCTGGTCAAACTTGACCAGATCAAGCACAGTTTCTATACCGGATTTCAGCTTTCCGCCAAGAAATACCATCAAGGCTGCGCCGAGCCCGCCGGCTGCGCCGGAACCTGGAATCTCATCCGCATTGATACCGAACTGGCTGTTCAGGATATCTCTGTAATTCTGCATACCGGCTTCCAGTTGTTCCAGGATCTCAGGAGTTCCGCCTTTTTGCTTCCCGAATGTATGCGTAGCGCCGTTTTTGCCGCACAGTGGGTTTGTGACATCACACATCACAGTGAAAGCGGCTTCCCTTGCAAGAGGATTGATGCCGTCTGTGTCAACCGCTTTCACTCGGATGAGATCCTGGCCGCATCCGCTGAGTTCTTTCCCGTCTTCATCCAGAAATCTCACGCCGAGCGCGCGCATACATCCCATACCGCCGTCGTTGGTAGCAGAACCGCCGACAGCGATGGAGATGTCCCGGAGCCCTCTCTTAAGTGCGTCAGCAATCATTTCACCAGTACCATAAGTGGAAGTCAGCCGGGGATCTTTCTGCGCGTCGGAAACAAGGGGAAGACCGGATGCCGCAGCCATCTCCATGACGGCACGCTGGCTGTCCAGAAGGCCATAGGAGCACCTGGTTATATGACCGAGAGGACCGTGCACAGACAGGGAGACTTTTGTTCCGCCGGCTGCTGCAAGGACCGCATCGGTTGTGCCCTCGCCGCCGTCAGCGACCATTGTCTGTACGTACTCACATCCAGGAAAGATCTCTCTGGCGGCCTGTGCCAGGAGAACTCCTGTGTTCTGGGAGGAAAGCGTACCTTTAAAAGAATCTGAGGCAAATAAAAATTTCATATGGTTACTCCATTTCCGACTGTTTTTACATCCTTATGCACATACCCTGCCAGGCGGGCACCGGATCTGTTATTCTGATTATAGGACAGGGAAGAAAAGATATCAATCATCTTCGCATTGTATCATCTTTTTTCATGTGCTATACTGAAAGAAATCAATTATGGAGAGCAGGTTACATAATATGAGATTCAATATTACTGATAATGTTATTGTCCGGGCGCTTAATAAGATATGCGATATGATCTGCCTTAATATTCTGTGGCTGGTCTGCTGTATACCAATCATTACTATAGGAGCTTCTACGACAGCATTATATACGGTCATGCTGAAGATCGTGAAGAATGAAGAGGGTTATATTTTCAGAGGATTCTTCAAGGCGTTCAAATCGAATTTCAAACAGAGCACGATTATGTGGGTTATTCTGGTCGTCCTGGGAATTATCTGCTGGACAGATTACAGAGTGGCGGGTGTGATGCCGGGTACAGTCGGGCTTGTAATGAGAAGTATTTTTCTGCTGATGGGATTTGTCCTGTTGTCTGTTATGATCTATGTGTTCCCTCTTACAGCACGTTATGAGAACAGTATACGCGCCACATTCCGCAATGCGCTGATTCTTACAGTCGGGAAATTTCCATACTCCCTCCTGATGGTAGTGGTTCTGGTGGGATCGGTCATAATATCCCTGTGGAATACGGCGACGCTGATGTTTGCGATTCCGCTCTGGTTCCTGATCGGCAGTTCGCTCATTGCATGGATTAATTCATATATACTGAGAAGAATATTCATGGTATTTGAGGAAGATGACGCAGTGGAAAAAAGTACAGAAGAAGAGGAATAATATATGAATTTTTTAGAAGAACGTATCGTAAAAGACGGTGTGGTAAAAGAAGGAAACGTGCTCAAAGTAGATAGTTTTCTGAATCATCAGATGGATATCAGACTATTTGACCAGATGGGTGCAGAGTTCAAGAGAAGATTTGCGGACAAGCCGATCAACAAGATACTCACAATCGAAGCTTCTGGGATAGGAATCGCATGTGTGGCGGCCCAGCACTTTAATGTCCCGGTGGTTTTTGCAAAGAAGTCCCAGAGCATCAATCTGGATGGGGATATGTACGTTGCCGAGGTGGAGTCATTTACTCATAAGTGCATCAATCATGTGATCGTGGCACAGAAATTTCTTACATCAGAGGATCATGTGCTCATCATTGATGATTTTCTGGCAAACGGCTGCGCGCTTCAGGGACTTATCCAGATTGTGCAGTCTGCTGGCGCCACAGTGGAGGGAGTAGGAATCGCGATAGAAAAAGGATTTCAGTCCGGCGGCCGGATCATCCGCAATCTTGGGTTTCAGCTTGAGTCGCTGGCGATCGTAGACGGAATGAATGCCCGGACCGGCGAGATACAGTTCCGGGATCAGGAGAAGATGGACGCAGAGAATGAGGAAAGCGCCGGCGGGGAGATATGCAGGAGTTCCACCTTGGACTGAATCTGCTCCTGCCGGGCAGGACGTCTGTTCCGAACTGGCCGGGTATGGCAATTATATAAGACCTGAGATACTGCTCTGGCCATTTGGCCTTAGCCGTATCTCAGGTCTTGGCTTTTTTCGGGAGATCTGATCCGCAATCCGGCGGACAAATGCCAAGTTGACTTTGCAACCCTAGGCATATTGTGTTATCCTATAGAGTGTTAAAATATCATCTTTGCGATATATATTAATTAGAGATGAGCAGGAGGGATCACATATTGAGATTAGATAAATTGCTGGAGCGGCTTAAGTACGAGGTCGTTCAGGGGAGCAGCGGGATTCAGGTCACAACGCTTGTCAATGATTCAAGAAAAGTAGAAGAGGGATCTGTGTTCGTATGTATCAGCGGCTCTGTGGCCGACGGACACAGGTTCATTTCTGACGTGACGGAAAAAGGGGCCTCTGCTATTGTTGTAGAGAGAGATGTCGAGGCTCCGGAGAACGTGACCGTCATCCGTGTGGAAGACACGAGATATGCGCTTGCTCTTATGTCAGCGGCTTATTTCGGATATCCGGCGGAAAAACTGAAGATCATCGGTATAACAGGGACAAAGGGAAAAACAACAACGACTTATATGATCCGGTCCATTCTGGAAAGTGTCGGCCACAAGGTAGGACTGATCGGAACAATAGAGACACTCATTGGAGAAGAGAGGATACCTGCGGCGAATACGACGCCGGAATCTTTTACGATACAGCAGTATTTTGCACAGATGGCAGAAGCGGGATGCGACTGTGTTGTGATGGAAGTGTCATCCCAGGGCCTCATGCTCCACCGCACTGCGGGGATTCCTTTTGAGATCGGTATATTCACCAATCTGGGAAAAGATCATATCGGACCGAACGAGCACAAGGACTTTGACGATTACAAGCGCTGCAAAGGACTTCTGTTCAAACAGTGCCGTCTCGGCATCGGAAATGTGGATGATAAATATTTTGCCGATGTTTTTCAGGGGGCGGCATGCCGCGTGGAGACTTTCGGTTTTTCTGAAAAAGCTGACCTGAGAGCACAGGATGTAAAGCTGGTATCCAGACCGGGGTATCTGGGAGTGGCATATCATGTATCGGGGCTTATGGACTTTGACGTGGAGATCGACATTCCGGGTACGTTCAGCGTGTACAATTCACTGACGGCCATCGCGGTGTGCCGTCATTTTAATGTGCCTGTGGAGAAGATCAAAGAAGCTCTGAAGAAGGCGACGGTTAAGGGGCGCATCGAGATGATAAAGGTGTCAGATGAATTTACACTGATGATTGATTACGCCCACAATGCCATGAGCCTGGAAAGCCTGCTTACGACCCTGAAAGAGTATCACCCGAAGCGGCTTGTCTGTCTGTTCGGATGCGGCGGCAACCGTTCAAAGGACCGCCGTTATGAGATGGGAGAAGTGTCGGGAAAGCTGGCAGACCTTACGATTATCACGTCAGACAATCCAAGGTTCGAGGAGCCGCAGGCGATCATTGATGATATCAAGACAGGCATTGGCAGGACGAGTGGGAAGTACGTGGAGATCTGCGACAGGAAAGAAGCGATAAAGTATGCGATCGAGCATGGACAGCCGGGGGATGTGATTGTTCTTGCCGGAAAAGGACATGAAGATTATCAGGAGATCAAAGGCGTGAAGCATCCGATGGACGAGAGGGTTTTGATCGCGGAAATACTGGAAGAATTAAAAGAAGGAAAGTGACCGCGTGTTTGCAGATGTGATCATAGATATACAGCATGAAAAACTGGATAAAATATTTCAGTACCGCATCCCGGAAGAGATCGAAGATAAGCTGTCTCCAGGCATGGAAGTTGTAGTGCCCTTTGGCAATGGGAATCGGGAAATCAAAGGGTATGTGACGGGGATCAGCGAGACATGCGGATATGATCTGTCTAAAGTAAAAGAGATCATATCTATTTCTGAACAGGGTGTTGAGATCGAAGCCAGACTGATTGCTCTTGCGGCATGGATGAAAGAAAACTACGGCGGTACCATGATCCAGGCGCTGAAGACCGTCCTTCCGATCAAACAGAAAGAGAAAGCAAAGATAAAAAAAAGACTCCGGCTGCTCCTGGATCAGGAGACAGGGGAGCGCCAGCTCCACTTCTATCTTGAGAAAAACCAGAAAGCAAGGGCAAGGCTTATGGCTGCTCTTTTGGACGATCCGGTGCTGGAATACGAGCTCGTAACGAAGAAGCTGAATATCACGATGCCGGTCATCCGCGCCCTTGAGGAACAGGGTGTGCTGGAGATGGAGAGCGAGCAGGTGTTCCGTGATCCTGTGAAAAAGTCAGAGCAAAAGGAAGAGAAGATCACATTCACTCCGGAGCAGCGTTATATCATAGAAGAGTTCCGGAAAGATTATCTGACAGGTCTTCGCAAAACTTATCTGATACATGGCGTGACGGGCAGCGGGAAGACGGAAGTGTATATGGAGATGATACACACGGTAGTGGAACAGGGAAAGCAGGCGATCGTACTCATACCGGAGATCGCTCTGACCTATCAGACAGTGATGCGCTTTTACCGGAAATTCGGGAGCCGGGTGTCCATCATGAATTCCCGGCTGTCTGCCGGCGAGCGCTACGACCAGATGATGCGGGCAAGAGCAGGAAAGATTGACGTGATGATAGGGCCGCGGTCGGCTCTGTTCACACCGTTCCCGGATCTTGGACTTATCGTAATCGATGAAGAACATGAGAGCACCTATAAGAGTGAGCAGACGCCCCGCTATCATGCGAGAGAAACTGCGATCCGCCGTGCGCAGATGGAAGGGGCGGGAGTCGTTCTCGGGAGCGCCACCCCGTCCCTGGAAGCTATGTACCGGGCAAGGCTCGGGGAATATGTGCTGTTCGAGATGAAGAACCGTTCCCGGATGCAGCAGATGGCAGAAGTATACACTGTGGATATGCGGGAAGAATTAAAGAGTGGGAACCGCTCCATCTTAAGCCGGAAGCTCCAGGAGCTGATTCAGGACCGGCTGGAAAGGGGCGGACAGATCATGCTCTTTCTGAACCGCCGGGGCTATTCAGGGTTTATCTCCTGCAGAGAGTGCGGCCATGTAATAAAATGTCCGCACTGTGATGTGTCGCTTTCCGTCCACAGAGACGGCAGGATGAGATGCCATTACTGCGGATATGAACAGCCCAGGATTACAGTGTGTCCCGAGTGCGGATCGCACTATATCGGGGAGTTCCGGGCAGGCACCCAGCAGATCGAGGACATCGTAAAAGAGCAGTTTCCGGGAGTGCGGGTACTGAGGATGGATATGGATACCACGCGCAGCAAAGACGCGCATGAAAAGATTCTTTCTGCATTTGCGAATGAAGAGGCAGATGTTCTTGTAGGGACACAGATGATCGTCAAAGGTCATGATTTCCCGAATGTGACACTCGTGGGCGTCCTTGCAGCAGACATGTCCCTTTATACGGGCGATTACCGTTCTGGTGAGCGGGCGTTCCAGCTTCTTGCACAGGCGGTGGGGAGAGCAGGGCGCGGAAAGCAGCCGGGGGAGGCTGTGATACAGACATACGATCCCGGACATTATGCCATAGAGACTGCTGCGGCGCAGGACTACGAGGCGTTTTATGAGGAAGAGATACGCTACCGGGAACTGATGGGATATCCGCCGGCAGAAGAGCTCCTCGCAGTCCTGATATCCGGGGAGGACGAAGCGCTGCTGGAAAAGGGATGCCACTATCTGAAAGAGTATATCTTACGGCTGACGCCGCGTACAGAAGCGCGGACGGTCCGTGTGATCGGCCCGGCAAGTCCGGGGATCGATAAGATAAAGGATATATACCGGAGAGTGATCTATATCAAGACAGAACAATATGGGACACTTGTTGGGATCAAAGACAGGATCGAGAGATATATTGAGATCAATCCGGGATTTGACAGGATGAGGATACAGTTTGATTTTAATCCGATGTAAAGCACATGATAAGGGACAGAGACAGTCTGTCAGGCAAAAATAGGAGGAAATTATGGCGATCAGACAGGTGAGAGAGATAGGCGATGATATATTGACAAAGCAGTGCAAAGAAGTGCCGAAGATGACTCTGCGCACGAAGCTGCTCATAGGGGATATGCTGGAGACAATGTACGAGTACCGCGGAGTCGGTCTTGCGGCTCCACAGGTGGGCGTCCTGAAAAGGATCGTGGTGATCGATGTCGGGGAGGGGCCTATCGTGCTCATCAACCCCGAGATCATCGAGACTTCCGGAGAGCAGAGAGGGGAAGAAGGGTGCCTGAGCGTGCCTGGCAAGTGGGGATATGTGACACGGCCCGATCATGTGAAAGTGCGTGCGCTCGACCAGGAGATGAACCCGGTGGAACTGGAAGGAGAGGGCCTGCTGGCAAGAGCGATCTGTCATGAGATAGATCATCTGTCAGGCGAACTTTATGTAGATAAGACAGAGGATGGTCTCCACGATGTGACTTACGACAGTGAAGAGGATGAAGAAGAAACGGAGGAGTAGCACATGAGAGTGATTTTTATGGGGACTCCGGACTTTTCAGTTGAAACGCTGGAAGCCCTTATAGCCGCAGAACATGACGTGTGTCTTGCGGTGACGCAGCCGGACAGGCCGAAAGGCCGGGGGAAAGAGACGCAGGCTTCCCCGGTGAAAGAGAAAGCGTTGTTCCACGGGATACCGGTCTATCAGCCCAGGCGGGTGCGAGATCCCGAGTGTGTGGAGGAACTAAGGAAATACCATGCGGATGTTATTGTTGTTGTGGCGTTTGGGCAGATCCTGCCGGCTTCTGTCCTCGAACTGACTCCATACGGATGCGTCAATGTCCATGCATCCCTGCTTCCGAAGTACCGGGGCGCGGCTCCTATTCAGTGGGCTATCATTGAGGGAGAGACTGTGACAGGAGTCACTACCATGCAGATGGATGAGGGACTGGACACGGGAGATATGATTATGAAAACGGAAGTTCCGGTCAGTGAAGACGAGACAGGGGAGACGCTGCATGAAAAACTTTCGGCAGCAGGAGCGGCACTCTGTGTAGAGACCCTAAGAGCACTCGAGGACGGAACTGCTGTTTTTGAAAAACAGGGAGAGAGTCCCACTGCATATGCCAGGATGCTGACAAAGGAGCTGGGCAATATCGACTGGACAGAACCGGCAGTGCGCATAGAGCGGCTGGTCCGCGGACTGAATTCTTGGCCCAGCGCGTATACGTACTGGAATGGAAAATTGATGAAGATCTGGCGGGCAGAAGTTTTACAGACACAGCCGGAAGATGCGGGAGATATACGGCCAGGGACAATCGCCGCTGTGGGAAGAGACAGTTTCACAGTACGGACAGGGGACGGTGATCTCCGGATCCTCGAGGTTCAGATGCCCGGAAAAAAAAGGATGGAGACAGGCGCTTTTCTGAGGGGGAATACGATGGAAACAGGCGATGTCCTGTCGAGAAAATAAAGGCTGACCGCAGCGGAAAAAAGCGGCAGGATCACAGAAAGTCATCGGGATTCAGGAGGTTGGTATCATGCTTTACTATTATTATGACTGGACATATATTCTTGTACTCATCGGGGCGGCGATCTGCATAGCGGCGTCGGCCAGAGTGAACAGCGTGTTCTCAAAATACTCCAGAGTCAGGAGCCATTCGGGACTGACAGGGCGCGAGGCGGCAGAGCAGATTCTGCACAGAAACGGCATATATGACGTGCAGGTTATCCATATCGCGGGAAATCTGACGGATCACTACAATCCGGGAAAGAAGACTCTTGGACTGTCGGATACCGTATATAATTCGTCGTCCGTGGCAGCTGTCGGTGTGGCTGCGCATGAGTGCGGCCATGCGGTACAGCACGCCGCAGGTTATGCGCCGCTGTCTGTCAGAGGGGCTCTTGTGCCGGTGGCAAATATCGGTTCTGCGGCGGCGTGGCCTCTGATTATAATCGGGCTTTTTATGAATGGGCAGACGGCCATGCTGTTTATCAACCTTGGGATACTGCTCTTCTCTGCGGCAGTGCTCTTCCAGCTTGTCACTCTCCCGGTAGAATTCAACGCTTCCAGAAGAGCGGTAAAAGTCCTTGAGACGTCGGGGATGCTCTATCCGGAAGAAGTGTCCTCTGTGCAAAAAGTGCTGGGCGCGGCAGCGCTCACTTATGTGGCGGGCGCTGCATCCATGATCCTGCAGCTTCTGCGTCTCATCATCATAGGAGGAAGAAAAAGGAATGGATAAACCGGTAAATGAGAGGGAGATCGCGCTTGCTGTTCTTCTGGAGGTAACGGAGAATGGCAAGTACAGTCATATCATGCTCCGGGATGTGCTCTCGAAATATCAGTATCTGGAGAAAAGGGAACGGGCGTTTATTACCCGTGTGGTCGAGGGGACGCTGGAACATATGATTGAGATCGACTATATTCTGGATCAGTTCTCAAAAGTGAAAGTAAAAAAGATGAAGCCTGTGATCCGCGGCATTTTAAGGAGCGCGGTATATCAGATGAAATACATGGACAGTGTGCCCGACCGTGCTGTTTGCAGCGAGTCAGTGAAACTTGCGGTACGAAAAGGGTTTTCCGGGCTCAAAGGGTATGTGAACGGAGTGCTGAGAAGTATTGCAAGAGGAGTTGACAGCGTACAATATCCGTCGGAAAAGATGGCGGAACTGTCTGTGAGATATTCCTGTCCGGAATGGATCATAAGAATGTGGGGCAGATCCTATGACAGGAAAGTGATTGAGACAATGCTTCAGGAGTTCCAGTGTGAGAAGAGGACTCCGATCCGCTGCTGTCTGCACAGAAACGAACCGGATATACTGAAAAAGAGACTGGAGCGCGAAGGCGTGAAAGTATATCCACATCCGTATCTGCCGTATGCATTTGAGATATCCGGGTATGACCACCTGGAAGAGCTGGAGGCTTTTCAGGACGGTTCATTTACCGTACAGGATGTAAGCTCGATGCTTGTCGGGGAGATTGCAGATCCTCCCCAGGGGGCACGGGTGATCGATGTCTGTGCGGCGCCCGGCGGCAAAGCTCTCCATGCAGCGGAAAAGCTGCTCCTTAAAGGCGGCGGCTGCGGACATGTGGAAGCGCGGGATCTGACAGAGCAGAAAGCAGAGCTTATACGTGAGAATATCCGTCGGATCGGCCTTCCCAATATATCTGTGTTATGCCGGGACGCATCTGTGCCCGACGAGGCGTCGGGAGAAACTGCAGACGTGGTGATAGCAGATCTCCCCTGTTCGGGCCTTGGAGTCATGGGAAAGAAAGCGGATCTTAGATACCGTGCATCGCAGGAGGGAATAGAGGAGCTGGCACGCCTGCAGCGAAAGATTCTGAGCTGTGTCCAGGCGTTTGTGAAGCCCGGCGGAGTGCTGCTCTACAGCACATGTACAGTAAGTCCGGTGGAGAATATGGAGAATGTTCAATGGTTCCTGGAAGAGTACCCGGAGTTTGCGCTGGATGATATTGCAGACCGCCTGTGCCCGCAGCTCAGAGAGTATGTGGCAGAGAAAGGATGCCTTCAGCTTCTGCCGGGAGTACATAAGAGCGATGGTTTTTTTATTGCCCGGCTGGTAAGAGGAAGGGGACATGAGAGATGAAAAAGGACATACGCTCGTATGGATATGAGGAACTGCAGACGGAACTTGAACATCTGGGCGAAAAGAAATTCCGTTCCAGGCAGATATATGAGTGGCTGCATGTGAAGCTGGCTGATACGTTTGACGACATGACGAACCTCTCTCTGAAACTCCGGGAGCGGCTCAAAGAAGAGTATGAGATATATCCGGTAGAGATGGCGCAGCGGCAGATATCAGCTCTTGACGGGACGAATAAATTCCTGTTCCGGCTTGGCGACGGCAATATGGTGGAGAGTGTGCTTATGAAATACAGGCACGGTATCTCTGTGTGCATCTCCTCCCAGGCCGGCTGCCGCATGGGATGCGTGTTCTGCGCTTCGACGATCGGCGGATTAACCAGAAACCTGACTGCATCAGAGATGCTCGGACAGATATACCGGATACAGAAGATCGCGGGAGAGAGGGTGTCAAATGTAGTTGTCATGGGAACCGGGGAACCTCTGGACAATTATGATAATTTCATAAAGTTTATCCGCATTTTGACAGATGAACATGGGCTTAACATCAGCCAGAGGAATGTGACTGTGTCCACCTGCGGCATTGCCCCGCGAATCCTGGATTTGGCGGAGGAAGATCTGCATATCACTCTAGCCCTTTCCCTTCACGGCCCGACTCAGGAAAAGCGGCGCAGGCTCATGCCTATAGCCGGGAAATATGAGCTCCCGGAAGTGCTTGCTGCCTGCGATGCATACTTTGAAAAGACCGGACGCAGGGTGACATTTGAGTACAGTCTGGTACATGGCGTCAATGACAATGATGAAGATGCGGAAGAACTCGCCGCGATATTAAAACCGCGGAACTGCCATCTGAATCTGATTCCGGTTAATCCGGTAAGAGAACGCGATTTTGTGCGTCCAAGCAGGGAAAATGCCTTGAATTTCAAAAATAAACTTGAAAAAAGCGGAATAAATGTTACTATAAGAAGAGAAATGGGCTCTGACATAGACGGAGCCTGTGGTCAGCTCAGACGCCGTCATGCGGAAAACGAGATGACAACTGAGGAGATATAAGGAGACGGATATGAGGACATTTTCAATTACCGACGTGGGAATGGTGCGACAAGTGAATCAGGATTATGTCTATACGACAGATAAGCCTCTCGGTATCCTTCAGAATCTCTTCATAGTCGCAGACGGGATGGGAGGACATCAGGCGGGAGATTATGCCTCGAAATATACCGTCGAAGTCCTGAAGCGGGAGCTGAAAAGAAGCGAGGGCGAGGATGTGGAGAAATGCCTCATAAACGCCATCAAGACAGCGAACCGTGAGATCCTCAAAGAAGCGGCGCGTGATGAGCATCTCAAAGGGATGGGGACAACAGTAGTCGCCGCGACGATCATGAACCAGATGATGTATTTTGCCAATGTGGGCGACAGCCGTCTGTATTTGATCAATCAGGGGATTCAGCAGCTCACCAAAGACCACTCTCTTGTGGAAGAAATGGTAAGGCTCGGCGGCATTAAGCCTGAAGAGGCAAAGCATCATCCGGATAAAAATATAATAACAAGAGCGATCGGCGCAAAGGCAGATGTGGATGTGGATTTTTACGAGCACCGTCTGAAACGGGGAGACATCATACTGATGTGTACAGACGGACTAAGCAATATGGTCGAAGATGAGGAACTCTTCCATATTGTTCAGGGCGGCAGGGACATCGTAGAATCCGGGCAGGCTCTTATAGAGTCTGCAAAAGAAAATGGCGGTACGGACAATATAGGGGTTGTCCTGGTAGAACCGTTTGCAGATGAGGTGAGTGTATTATGATCAAAGAAGGAGTTATTTTAGGAAAAAGATATGAAATACTGGGCCGCATTGGAAGCGGCGGCATGGCGGACGTCTACAAGGGCAGGGATCTGAAGCTGAACCGGTATGTAGCGATCAAAGTGCTAAAGAGCGACTACCGTTCAGACGAAGTTTTTATTAAAAAGTTCTTGAGTGAAGCCCAGGCAGCAGCAGGACTGATGCATCCGAATGTGGTAAATGTTTACGACGTCGGTCAGGATCGCGGGCTTTATTATATGGTTATGGAGCTGGTCGAGGGAATCACATTAAAGGACTATATTGAGAAAAAGGGCAGGATATCCCCGAAAGAAACCATAAGTATCTCAATACAGATGGTTACAGGACTCCAGGCAGCCCATAACCAGCATATCATTCATCGTGATATCAAGCCTCAGAATATTATCATCTCTAAAGACGGCAAAGTAAAAGTGACAGATTTCGGCATCGCCCGTGCGACGACATCTACGCAGACGATCAGCACGAGTGTTATGGGTTCTGTGCACTATACGTCCCCGGAACAAGCCAGGGGAGGAGTCGTTGACCAGAAGAGTGACATCTATTCCATTGGTATTACCATGTACGAGATGGTGACAGGACATGTGCCGTTTGACGGAGACTCTACTGTCACGGTGGCGCTCAAGCATCTTCAGGAAGAGATTATAGCTCCGGGGGAAGAAGTATCTGATCTTCCGTACAGCCTGGAATGTATCATTATGAAATGTACACAGAAAAACCCGGCACTCCGTTATCACGACTGCGCGTCGCTCTTGACAGATCTTAAGCGCTCGCTCGTTGATCCCGACGGAGATTTTGTCGTTCTTGGAATGGGTGTAAGCTCAGATACTGACCGTACGGTCGTCATGTCCACGGAAGAACTGGAACGGGTGCAGCAGCATGGATATGACGACGATGATGATGAGGACGATGACGACAGATATCAGGACAGAAGAAGGAAAAAGCAGAACGTAAATCCGGATACAAGGCGTATCATGAAAGTGCTCATGATTGTTGCCGGAGTAGTGGTTGCTCTCCTGATACTGTTCCTCGTGGCAAATGCAGCCGGATTCTTCAGCGGCCCGTCGGGACTCACTCAGAACGAGGGAGAGGAAGAGACTGTAAAAGTGCCGGACTTAAGAGGCATGACAGAAGAGGAGGCAAGAAAAGCAATCGAGGATCTGGAACTTGGTCTTGATGTTGCCGGTGAACGGCAGCCGTCCAATCAGTATGCAGAGGGTGAGATCATGAACCAGAACCCTGCGCCGGACGACGAGGTGGCTCCGTTTTCAACGATCGAAGTTGTTATAAGCAGCGGCGAAGAGGCGAAAATGGTACAGGTGCCGAATGTGGTCGGCAGATCGGAATCCGACGCCGAGAATACACTTCGGGCAGCGAACCTTACAGTGGTATACGGAGAGGCTGCGTTCAGTAATGAGATTGCGGAGGGGGATGTCATCTCCAGCAATCCTTCGGCAGGAACAGAGGTTGAAGAGGGGACAGAAGTAACGATCATTGTAAGTCTCGGAGAAGAGCCTGCCACCGTGCCGAATCTGGTCAATAAATCAGCGTCGGCGGCAGAATCGGCGCTCTCAGATGCCGGGCTGAATGGAAGCTCCAGTGAGGAATACAGCGATGATGTGCCGGAGGGAAGGGTTATCCGACAGAGCATTGATGCGGGAACGGAAGTAGATCCGGGAACAACCGTAGAATATGTGGTCAGTCTGGGACCGGAGACTACCTATGTTACAGTGCCGGGACTCGGCGGCTACACGGAGAATCAGGCGATAAGACGGCTTGAGGAAAAGGGACTCAGCGTCGGGACGATAGACTACGCTTACAGCGATACGGTCGGAGCGGGTTATGTCATCAGCCAGACAGCAAGTCCTGGAAGCTCTGTTGAAGAAGGCACGACAGTCGGTTTCACAGTCAGCCAGGGGCCGGAGCCTCAGCAGCCTCAGCAGCCGGAGACGCCCGACGAGGATACGAACGGCGGGGATTCGGAAGAAGTGAGTGAAGGCTCAGAAGGCCAGACGGAGTGACCGCAGGAAAGTTATTAATATATGCAGGGAAAAATCGTAAAAGGAATTGCCGGATTCTACTACGTTCACGTAGCAGGATCCGGTGTTTATGAGTGTAAGGCAAAAGGGATCTTCCGAAAAGACGGGATAAAGCCTCTTGTGGGAGATGACGTCAGGATAGAGATCCTTGACGAGAAAGATATGGAAGGAAATATCATGGATATCCTTCCCCGGAAAAATGAACTGGTGCGTCCGGCGGTAGCGAATATCGATCAGGCGCTGGTTGTATTTGCGGTGGCAAAGCCGAAACCGCATCTCAATCTGCTGGACCGGTTCCTTGTCATGATGGAAAGCAAGGGCATACCTGTTGTCCTCTGCTTTAATAAGACAGATATAGGGAATGATCCGGAGATCGCAGAATTGAGCAGTATCTATGCCGGATGCG
Source organism: Candidatus Mediterraneibacter pullistercoris (assembly GCA_019116885.1). GTDB lineage: Bacteria > Bacillota > Clostridia > Lachnospirales > Lachnospiraceae > Mediterraneibacter > Mediterraneibacter pullistercoris. The sequence continues at coordinate 49,774 of DXAU01000058.1, forward strand.
GATATCCTCTTATCTTTACAAGCGCAGAGCAGGAGATCAATATTGCGGAACTCAAAACGCTGCTGAAGGGAAAGACGACCGCGATCGCGGGTCCGTCAGGTGTCGGAAAATCTTCGCTCATTAACCTTCTCCAATCGGAAGTGCGAATGGAGACTGGGAACATCAGCCGGAAGATCGACAGGGGAAAGCATACAACGAGACATTCGGAGCTGATCGTTGCCGGAGAGGACTCCTATATCATGGATACGCCGGGGTTCAGCTCCCTCTATCTCAGTGAGATAGAGGCGGAGTCTCTTAAGCACTGTTTTCCCGAATTTGCAGAGTATGAGGGGGCATGCAGGTTTGGAGGCTGCGATCATGTTCATGAGCCTGACTGCGCAGTGAAACAGGCGGTAGAGTCAGGCAGGATACACAGGAAAAGATATGAAGATTATCTTGCGATTTATCAGGAAATCAGAGAAAGGAAGAGGTATTAGATGAAGAATATTCTGGCGCCATCCATATTATCGGCTGACTTCAGAACGCTCGGAGAGCAGATCAAAATGACAGAAAAAGCAGGAGCGCAGTATGTCCATTTCGATGTGATGGACGGGATATTTGTGCCGAGCATTTCTTTCGGGATGCCGGTGCTCTCTTCTATCAAAGGATTGACAGGGCAGACGCTGGACGTTCATCTGATGGTGACTGAGCCGGCCCGCTATGTGGCAGAGTTTGCAAAGTGCGGAGCAGATATCATCACCGTCCATCTTGAGGCGTGTAAGGATCTGAAGAAAACACTGGAAGAGATTCACAGATGCGGGGTGCGCGCAGGAATATCGATAAGGCCGGGCACGCCGGTGAAAAGCCTCATGCCATATCTGGAAGATGCAGAAATGTTCCTTATCATGAGTGTGGAGCCAGGATTCGGCGGACAGGAATTCATCCCTGAGTCGCTGGAGCGAATCAGGACGCTCCGCGCTGCGCTGGAGAAAGATGGCATGGAAAAAGATATCGAAGTGGACGGCGGCATCTACCACAGTAATGTGGCGGAGGTGTTAAAAGCCGGAGCGAATGTCATCGTATCCGGATCCGGCGTATATAAGGGCGATGTTTTCAGGAACACAGCGGAGTTTATGGAGATATTGAAAGATTATGAATAAAAGGACTGTGATCGTGAGCGGCGGGCTGCTCGAAGACGAGTTTGCCCTCCCGATATTGAGAAGTGAAGAAACAGAATTTGTGATCGGAGTGGATAAGGGACTTGAGTTCCTCCACCGCCATGAGATAAAACCGGATTACATTGTAGGCGATTTTGACAGTGTCTCAAAAGAGCTGGTCAATTATTACAGGGAGAAGGTCAATGTGCCGATCCGGGAATTTAATCCGGTGAAAGACGCATCTGACACAGAACTTGCACTAAGGCTCTGCATCGGACTGAACCGGAAAGAGATATGGATACTCGGAGGGACGGGAAACCGGATTGACCACCTCTGGGCAAACGTTCAGTGCCTGCAGATTGCTCTGGAGGCCGGCGCAGATGCAAGGATTGTGGACAGACACAATCAGATACGCCTGATCGACAGGGAGATCACACTGAAAAAGAAAGAAGCGTTCGGGCCGTATTTCTCTCTTTTTCCGCTGGAGATGCCGGTGGATGAGCTGACTATTCGCGGAGCGAAATACCCCCTCAAAAACCATTTCCTCAAACCGACGGACAGTCTGTGCGTCAGCAATGAATTTGAAGAAGAGGAAGTGACGATCTCGTTTGTCTATGGGAAAGTCATCCTGATGGAGACGAGAGACTGAATAACAGAAAAGACGCAAAGATTCGATAAGGAGATAAAAAGAATATGAAGTTAGGTATTGTGGGGCTTCCCAACGTAGGAAAAAGTACATTGTTCAATTCACTGACAAAGGCAGGCGCAGAGTCGGCGAACTATCCGTTCTGCACCATTGATCCGAATGTGGGAGTAGTGACAGTGCCGGATGAGAGACTGAATGTCCTGGGAGAGATGTATCACACAAAAAAGATCATTCCGGCGGCCATAGAGTTTGTGGATATCGCGGGACTCGTAAAAGGCGCGTCCAAGGGAGAGGGACTTGGAAACCAGTTCCTTGCGAATATCCGTGAGGTGGACGCTATCGTCCACGTTGTACGCTGCTTTGAAAATACAAATATCGTCCATGTGGATGGAAGTATTGATCCGCTCCGGGACATCGAGACGATTAACCTGGAACTGATATTCTCTGACCTTGAGGTGCTGGAGAGAAGGATTGCCAAGACAGTCAAGCTCTCGCGTAACGACAAATCTGCGGCGAAAGAGCTGGAACTGCTAAAGCGCCTGAAGGCTCATCTGGAAGAAAATAAACTTGCAAAGAGTTTTGCTGCCGGAGATGAGGACGAGCAGGAATGGCTCGCGGGATATAATCTCCTCACAGCGAAACCGGTGATTTTCGCAGCAAATGTCTCAGAAGAAGACCTGGCGGACGACGGGGCTTCCAATGCCGGAGTCCGGGCAGTTCGAGAGTACGCTCAGAGAGAGGCGTGCGAGGTGTTTGTAGTATGTGCGGAGATCGAAGAGGAGATCTCGCAGCTTGATGACGATGAAAAAGAGATGTTTCTTGAAGATCTGGGATTAAAAGAGTCCGGACTTGAGAAACTGATAAGAGCAAGTTATCATCTCCTGGGACTCATCAGCTACCTGACAGCCGGAGAACCGGAAGTGCGCGCATGGACGATCACAAAAGGGACAAAAGCTCCTCAGGCGGCGGGCAAGATCCATTCTGACTTTGAGCGCGGGTTCATCCGTGCAGAGGTTGTGAGCTATGACGATCTTATGGCATGCGGCTCCCATGCGGCGGCAAAAGAAAAAGGTCTCATCCGCCTTGAAGGGAAAGACTATGTAGTACAGGACGGCGATATCATACTGTTCCGGTTTAATGTATAGCATCAGTTCAGCCGGACTCATGGCTGAACCGGGGCGCTGAAGAAAGGGGTATTGATATGCATTACGACATTGCTTTCCCAAATCTGGGCATATATCTGGACCATGTAGGGAAGAATATCGATATTTTCGGCTTTACGATCGCATATTATGGTATCATCATCGGGTGCGCGATACTGATCGGTTTCCTGATCGCCATGGCTGAGGCAAAGCGGACCAGGCAGAATCCGGAAGATTACCTGGATATGGGGATCATAGGTGTAATCATCGGCATAGCCGGAGCCAGGATATATTATGTAGTCTTTTCGTGGGATATGTATAAAGACAATCTTCTGGAGATCTTTAATCTCCGGGAAGGCGGACTCGCTATCTACGGCGGCGTGATCGGCGCGGTGCTCGCTGTGTTCATATTGGCGAGAGTGAAACATCTGTCGCCTTTTCAGATACTGGATACAGTGGCTATGCCGATACTGAACGGACAGATGCTCGGGAGATGGGGGAATTTTTTCAACCGTGAAGCCTTTGGAGAATATACGGACGGGCTCTTCGCCATGCGCCTTCCGATGGATGCTGTGAGGCCGGGAGATATTACAGAACAGATGCGGGCAAACATGGAGACGATAGGCGGGGTGGAATACATCCAGGTGAGTCCGACTTTTCTCTATGAGTCAGTGTGGTGCGCGGTTCTTTTGATCCTGCTGGTGCTGTACCGGAAGCACAAGAAATATGAGGGAGAACTGTTTCTTCTGTATATTTTCGGATATGCTCTCGGGAGAGTCTGGATCGAGGGTCTTCGGACAGACCAGCTTCTGATACCGGGGATTGGGTTTCCGGTGTCGCAGGCGCTTGCAGGCTGCGTAGTCCTGTTTGCCGGAGCGGCGCTTCTCTATCTCAGGAAAAACCATAAACGTATGCCGCTCTTAAAGAGTGAGAAAGTATATGAACCTATGCCGGATAAGATTGAGGGGGTAAAGCCGCCCAGAAAGAAAGACAGAATATTTAAGTTTAAAGACAGATAGACGGCAGTTCCTGCTATTGATTCTTTCCGGATTATCAGATATGTAGGGCGCATCGCTCTTGCAGCATAAGAACTATATGATAAAGCCATAGTGTGGAATCAGAGGAAAGGGGAGGAGTAAAGAACTATGGGTGTCAGTCATTACAAAAAGAATGGATCGAAAAATGGGAAAGATACAGCTATAACAGCAGCAGCCGTTATTTTAGGGCTTGTGCTGGCTGCGGCAGCCGCAGCTACAGTATTGCTGCTGGTACTGCCGGCTGGTCAGGGAAAGCCGTCTTCTGACAGCGGGGCGGAAAGAGTTACGGCAGAGGATCTCAGAACAGATCCGGGAAATGCTCAGGACGTGCAGTCTCAGATAAAGAATGAGATCACTGTGACGGGTACCGGGGGAGAGGCCGAAGTGCCGGCAGAGGAAACCGGAAGCGGTCAAGACGCAGAACCGGTCAAGATTGATTTTAATGTATCAGCGACTTCAACCCTTGAGGCATCGGGATACAGCTATGAACCGTCTAATCTGACGGATCTTGACGCATCGACCTGCTGGGCGGACGGGGATTCCGGTGACGGCACAGGCGAGAGCATCACGTTTACGAGCAGTCAGCCCCAGACTGTGAGAGGGCTTGCAGTACTGCCCGGATACTGTAAGAGCAGTGACCTGTATGCTAAGAATGGAGCGCCCAGTGCGCTGCGGATAGAATATGAAGGAAAGACTGTGGAGTACCCGATCGACGAGGCGGAGCTTGTATATGACAGCAGCAATCCTCTCGGCGGCACGATATACATTGATTTTGAAGAGGAAGTACAGATCAGCGAATGCAAAGTGACAATAACAGACGTCAGAGGCGGAAACAAATATGATGACTGCTGCATCACGGAGATGTATCTGTACGGTTAAATGTGAGGCAAAAAATGTGCGGAAGAATGTCCGGACTGCACATCAAAAGATACAAAAAACCGATTGCCCTCTATAGACTTTTGTCATTTTTGGCGATATAATAAAACCACATGTGAATAAAACTTTTTTCAATGTAATTCTTAAGGAGGAACAAGAAAATGGCAAGAAAAATGAAGACCATGGACGGTAACCAGGCTGCTGCTCACGTGTCATATGCTTACACAGAAGTTGCAGCGATCTATCCGATCACACCGTCATCCGTTATGCCGGAGCATGTTGACGAATGGGCAACAGAAGGCAGAGAAAATATCTTCGGACAGACAGTTAATGTCGTAGAGATGCAGTCCGAGGCAGGTGCGGCAGGTGCTGTACACGGATCTCTGTCAGCAGGCGCTCTGACGACAACATTCACAGCATCCCAGGGACTTCTGCTTATGATCCCGAACTTATATAAAGTTGCCGGCGAGCAGCTTCCGGGTGTATTCAACGTATCTGCCCGTGCGCTTGCAAGCCACGCACTTTCCATCTTTGGTGATCACTCAGACGTTTACGCCTGTCGTCAGACTGGTGCGGCTATGCTGTGTGAGTCAAGCGTACAGGAGGTTATGGATCTGACACCGGTTGCTCACTGTGCCGCACTGGAAGGAAAACTTCCTTTCATCAACTTCTTCGACGGATTCCGTACATCTCACGAGATCCAGAAGATAGAGACATGGGACTATGAAGATCTGAAAGATCTGGTAAATATGGACGCGATCGACGCTTTCCGTGCTCATGCACTGAACCCGAACCATCCGTGCCAGAGAGGTTCTGCACAGAACCCGGATATCTTCTTCCAGGCAAGAGAGGCATGTAACCCGTATTACGATGCTCTTCCGGGAATCGTTCAGAACTATATGGACAAAGTAAACGCTAAGATCGGAACAGATTACAAACTGTTCAACTACTACGGAGCAGAGGACGCAGAGCACGTGATCGTTGCCATGGGTTCTGTCTGCGATACAATTGAAGAGACGATCGACTACCTGACGAAAGCCGGAGAGAAAGTCGGCGTTGTAAAGGTACGTCTGTACAGACCGTTCTGTGCACAGGCGCTGATCGATGCAATTCCGGGGACTGTTAAGAAGATTTCTGTTCTTGACAGAACAAAAGAGCCGGGAGCTATTGGCGAACCGCTGTATCTGGATGTTGTTGCAGCTCTCAAAGGTTCCAAATTTGACGCTGTACCGATCTACACAGGACGTTACGGACTTGGCTCCAAAGACACGACTCCTGCCCAGATCGTTGCTGTATATCATAACGATGAAAAGAAAGTATTTACACTCGGTATCGAGGACGATGTGACACACCTGTCACTGAAAGCTGACGAGCCGCTCGTCACAACACCGGAAGGAACAATCAACTGTAAGTTCTGGGGACTTGGCGCTGACGGTACAGTCGGAGCAAACAAGAACTCTATCAAGATCATCGGTGACAACACCGACATGTACGCACAGGCTTACTTTGACTATGATTCCAAGAAATCCGGCGGTGTAACAATGTCTCACCTCCGTTTCGGTAAACTGCCGATCAAATCTACATACCTGATCCGTCAGGCGAACTTTGTGGCATGCCACAATCCGTCTTATGTGGACAAGTACAACATGGTACAGGAACTTGTGGACGGCGGTACATTCCTTCTGAACTGTCCGTGGGATATGGAAGGGCTTGAGAAACATCTTCCGGGACAGGTAAAAGCATACATTGCAAACCACAACATCAAGTTCTACACGATCGACGGTATCAAGATCGGTAAAGAGATCGGACTTGGCGGACGTATCAACACAGTGCTCCAGTCTGCATTCTTCAAACTTGCTGCCATCATTCCGGAAGAAGAGGCAATTGACCTGATGAAGGCTGCTGCAAAGGCTACATACGGAAGAAAAGGCGACAAGATCGTGCAGATGAACTACGATGCGATCGACGCAGGCGCAAAACAGGTTGTTGAAGTAACAGTTCCGGAGAGCTGGAAAGACGCGGCTGACGAAGGACTCGCAGCTCCGAAGGCAGACGAGAACGGAAGAAAAGACGTTGTCGATTTCGTTAAGAATATTCAGGCGAAAGTAAATGCACAGGAAGGAAATACACTTCCGGTATCTGCGTTTAACGATTATGTAGACGGCTCCACACCGTCAGGTTCCTCTGCATATGAGAAACGGGGAATCGCAGTTGATATGCCGATATGGAAACCGGAGAACTGTATCCAGTGTAACCGCTGTGCATATGTATGTCCGCACGCAGTTATCCGTCCGGTAGCCCTCACAGAGGACGAGCTTGCGAAAGCTCCGGAAGGAATGGAAGCGATCGATATGATCGGTATGCCGGGAATGAAATTCTCCATCACTGTATCTGCTTATGACTGTACAGGATGTGGTTCCTGTGCGAACGTCTGCCCGGGCAAGAAGGGCGAGAAAGCGCTCGTTATGGAGAACATGGAAATGAACGCCGGAAGACAGGACTTCTTCGATTACGGAAGAGAGATCCCGGTAAAACCGGAAGTTGTCGCAAAATTCAAAGAGACAACTGTAAAGGGCAGCCAGTTCAAACAGCCGCTCTTAGAGTTCTCGGGCGCATGTGCAGGATGCGGCGAGACACCGTACGCGAAGCTGATCACACAGCTTTACGGCGACAGAATGTATATTGCAAACGCAACAGGATGTTCTTCTATCTGGGGCAACTCCTCACCGTCCACGCCTTACACGGTAACTCCGGAAGGCAAAGGACCGGCTTGGTGTAACTCTCTGTTCGAGGACAACGCAGAGTTCGGATATGGTATGCTGCTGGCTCAGAATACAATCAGAGACAGGATGAAAGGCTATGCGGCTAAACTGGCTGAAGATGCAGAAGATGCAGACGTTAAGGCGGCAGCTCAGGAGTACATTGATACATTTGCATGCGGCGCAACAAACGGAACAGCTACAGACAATCTTGTGGCAGCTCTGGAGAAATGCGGATGCGACCGTCCGGAGAAAACAGAGCTTCTGAAGAACAAAGACTTCCTTGCCAAGAAATCCCAGTGGGTATTCGGTGGTGACGGATGGGCTTATGATATCGGATTCGGCGGTGTTGATCACGTACTTGCAAGCGGCAAGGACATCAATATCCTGGTATTTGATACAGAGGTTTACTCCAATACAGGCGGACAGGCGTCAAAGGCAACTATGACAGGCGCTACGGCACAGTTCGCAGCAGGCGGAAAAGAGACGAAGAAGAAAGATCTTGCAGGAATGGCAATGAGCTACGGATATGTATACGTCGCACAGATCGCCATGGGTGCAGACTTTAACCAGACAGTCAAAGCGATCACAGAGGCTGAGGCTTATCCGGGACCGTCACTCATCATCGCTTACGCTCCGTGTATCAACCACGGTATCAAGAAAGGTATGAGCAAGGCGCAGACAGAGGAGCAGCTTGCAGTAGAGTGCGGATACTGGAACAACTTCCGGTTCAATCCGGCTGCTGAGGGCAACAAGTTCTTCCTTGACAGCAAAGAGCCGAAGAAAGAGAATTATCAGGAATTCCTCGACGGCGAGGTTCGCTACAATGCACTGAAGAGAGCGAATCCGGAGAAGGCTGCGAAGCTGTTCGCAATCAACGAGCAGGAAGCAATGGAGAAGTATGCATACCTGAAGAAACTGGTAGATGTATACGCTGCAGATGCTGAGTAACAGATGATACAGAATACAGCAAAAGCCGGGAGTCATAAGACTTCCGGCTTTTGTGATAAGCAAAATTATTTTTGGATGTTCAACTCTTTTTCGGAGTTTGCAAAAAACTTTTTCAGCGCGTCTTTCAGGACTTCTTTATCATCCTGCAAAAGAGCTGTTAATATCTTGCAGCGGTACAGCACTGCGCTTTCCCGTGAAGGCGAAAGACTCAGGATGTTGATGGAAAGCTCTTTGCGCAGTGCCAATGTTGTCTGCAGGAGTTTGTTCATGATACTGTTTCCGCAGAACTTTCCTATGTTCAGATCTATGTCGCTCAGAATATGTTCCATTTCTTCACCGGACATGATGTCCGTGTTCAGGTTCAGGAGCTTTTCCCTTGCGCTGAGTACATAGCTTCGGATTTCCTCATTCATCTGGTCAAAACATTCAAGGTATACCTCTGTCTCGATCAATTCCCTTGCAGTGTAGATCTCGTCGAATTTATTTAAATTCTGATGGTACATCCACAGTACGGGTTCTTCGGGAAGATGGGAATTGTTATCTGCCACATATGTACCGCCGCCCGGACGTATATCTACCATTCCGATCAGCGCGAGAGCGCGGATTGCCTCTCTCACACAGCTTCTTGTTACTTTGAATTTTTCAGCAAAAGCACGCTCAGTGAGTATTTTTTCCCCTGGTTTTACCTCCCCGGAGACGATCATCTGGGCGATGTTTTCGATCACTTTATCTGAGGCAGTTACTCTGCCGGTATCATTGCTCATATAGATGGATTCCCCCCTGATGTTATTGTGGCGATGCTTCAAGGACAACACATATAACTCTAAAACAGTATAATTATTTTAACGCATAATAATATCTGTAATCAATAAATATCTGATAAAAATTTTAGCATCTATACGAACAATTACATAAATCAGTTATTATAGATCAGTTTGTCCTTTATGACATTATCCAAAAGAGATCTGGACGTCTCATCCAGAGGCAGAAGCGGCTTCCGCACAGTGCCAGCCTGTATTCCCTGATGAGACAGGATGTATTTGATAGAGGCGGGAAGCCCGGTTTTGAGCAGAGTCTGCAAAATATCTGTAGAATCTGAAATGATCTTATAGATCTTATTTTTCTCCGGCGAGTTATACAGCTTGATGATCCGGTTGTACTGAGGAAACATAAAATTAAAAGTACTTCCGATGAATCCGTCGCAGTGATAGTTCAGCATAGGAACCATTTTGCTCTCAAATCCGCCCAGAACCTTGATGTCAGGATTAACAGCCTTTATATATTTCATGCGGTAGGACTGGAGATTGGTATGTTTGATGGCGTCTATGGCTCCGGATTTCAGGAGCGCCCGGATCTCCGCATCATCCGTATTCAGATCGGCATGCGTGCTGGAAGGGATATCGTAGTAGAGCACAGGGCTTCCAGCAGCCTCTGCCAGATCGTAAAAGTAATGTGCAAGTTCTTTTGTCGTGAATGAAAAATAGAACGGCGGCGTAGAAGCTATCTTGCGGATGCCGCAGCCAAGGGCTGCTTTTGCCATCATGATGGAGTGGTCTGTGCTGATGGAACCAACATGTGCATACACATCCATTCCTTTTAGTTCATCTCCCGCCAGCTCAAACATGTGAATCCGTTCATCGGTTGACAGCAGAAAACATTCTCCTGCGCTTCCGCCGATAAAGAAACCATCTACTCCTTCGGAAATATTCTTTCTCCATAACTTTTTCATTTCTGTATCATTGATGCTGCCATCGCCGCTAAAAATCGTGACAGAAGCGGCGATCATCTTTTTTCTTTCCACGGTATGTCTTATCATATGAGCTACCTTCTCCCTATTTGGTTTGTGCAAGTGAAAAATACATAAATTGGTATATCCAATTTCATAACTTATCTTTAGTATATTTCTTGGTAGAATAGAATTCAATAGTTGAAATTGCACATAAATAGAAATAAAAAATTGTATATTTGTGCTTATTGACACAATATAGATGTCATAGCATAATTAAAATTGGTACTACCAAAAAAGAATTGCAAATGGAGGAGACTATGGAGAAAAAAGTGTTGAGAGGAATCACATGGGGACATAGCAGGGGCTTCACCTCGATCATGGCAGTGTCTCAGAGGTTTATGGAGCTGCACGAAAATGTTGAAATTTCCTGGGAGAAGAGATCCCTTCAGGAGTTTGCGGATGCTCCAATCGGACAGCTTGCAAAGAAATATGATCTGCTGGTTATCGATCATCCGTGGGCAGGTTTTGCGGCAAAGCATGGTATCCTCCTCCCGCTCCAGGAATATCTGCCTGAGGATTATCTGGAAGACCAGGAAGATAACTCTGTAGGAGAGTCCTATATGAGTTATATGTTCGGCGGTGTTTTGAGCGCGCTGCCTGTCGATGCCGCAGCGCCTGTGGCAGTCTACAGACCGGATTACTTTGAAGCGGCAGGCAAAAAAGCGCCGGAGAATTTTGACGAGGTGCTGGAGCTGGCCAGGCAGAAGAGAGTGATCTACGCGGGGATACCGATTAATCTTTTGATGGACTTTTATATGTTCTGTGTAACAGCAGGCGGTGAATTGTTTTCGGAAGAAAGAGTTGTAAGAACAGAGACCGGAGAAGAAGCGCTTGAAGAGATGAGAAATCTTGCGGCCCTATGCCCGAAAGAGATCTTTCAGTGGGATCCGATCGCCGTGCATGAAAACCTGGCTTCTGATACAGGATATATGTATTGTCCGTTTGCCTATGGCTACAGCAATTATTCAAAAGAAGGGTATGCAAAACATCTTCTGAAGGCGTCTGACGTGGTGAATTACAAAGGCCGGCGCTTTCGCACGGTGCTCGGCGGAACGGGCCTGGCTGTCTCATCTGCGTGCAGAGAGAAAGAAACTGCAGTCCGGTTTGCAGAGTATGCGGCATCCCCGCTCATTCAGCGTACACTGTTCTTTGAGGCGGGCGGACAGCCGGGACATCGCGCGGCCTGGACAGATGAGGAATGTAACAGACGGAGCATGGATTTCTTCAGAGATACATTGAATACGCTTGATGAGGCGTATCTTCGTCCACGGTACAGTGGTTACCTGTATTTCCAGGACAGGGCAGGGGAATATATCAGAGAATATCTGATGAACGGCGGAAGCGCTGCGGATACGCTGAAAAAACTGAACAGCCTGTACAGAAAATCTATGGAGGTAGACCGATGAAATTGCTGGAAGATATTGTTGTATTGGACTTCAGCCAGTATCTGGCGGGCCCGTCGTGTTCCCTCCGGCTTTCGGATCTCGGAGCAAGAGTGATCAAGATTGAACGCCCGGGCAGTGGAGACGGCAGCCGTAAAATGTCTCTGAAAAACCTTATGGATGGCGACAACAGTATATTGTTTCATACGATCAACAGAAACAAAGAGAGCTTTTGCGCAAATCTGAAAGACCCGGAAGATCTGGAACTGATAAAAGAATTGATAAAAAAAGTGGATGTGCTCATTGAGAATTTCCGGCCGGGAGTCATGAAAAAAAACCAGTTGGACTATGAGTCTGTCAGACAGATCAATCCGGGGCTCATATACGGTTCCATAACCGGGTATGGAACAAAAGGACCGTGGGTAAAAAAACCGGGACAGGATCTTCTGGTGCAGGCAATGTCCGGCCTTACATGGCTCAATGGCAATGGCGGAAAGCCGCCGGCGCCGTTCTGCCTGTCTGTTGTGGATTCCTATGCAGGAGTTCATCTGACAGAGGGGATACTGGCAGCGTTCTTCCGCCGCATACGCACAGGAGAGGGAGCTCTGGTAGAGGTCAGCCTGATGGAGTCGGCGATCGACATGCAGTTTGAAGGGATAACAGACTTTCTGAACAGCGGCGGAAGACTTCCTGTGAGATCGGATTATAATAATGCACACCCATATCTTGGGGCTCCGTATGGCGTCTACAGGACCGCGGACAGCTTCATTGCTCTTTCCAGGGGGAGTCTGAAAGACCTGGCCGGATATCTGGATCTTCCGGCTCTCGCAGAGTTTAACGATCTGGAAGATGCATTTGAAAAGAGAGATCTTATCAAGCGTATGATCGGAGAACGGCTGGCCGAGAAAAAGACGGCTGATTGGATCGATGTGCTTGAAAAAGAAGGTTACTGGTGTTCAGAGGTCTATACATGGGAGACGCTGCTGAACACAGAAGGGTTTCAAAAGCTGGAATTCCTGCAGGAGCTGGACGCTGGAAAGGGCCGTAAGATATGCACTTCCAGATGCCCTGTAAAGGTAAACGGCGAAGCGTATTATTCGGCGAAAAGAGGTCCTGAACTGGGAGAAGATAATGAAAAAATCAAACACGAATTTGGATTGGGAAAGGAGGGGAGATGATGAGACCGCTGGAAGGTATTAAAGTCCTGGATTTCAGTCAGTATCTGGCGGGACCGTCTGCCACACTGCGCCTTGCAGATCTTGGAGCCAGTGTGATAAAGATCGAACGTCCCGGGAAAGGGGACGGATGCCGTAATCTGCGCGTGCCTGGCTGTGAGATAGAAGGAGAAAGCCCCCTGTTCTGCGCAGTAAACCGGAACAAGGACGGCATTACGCTGGATCTGAAAGCACCGGAAAATAAAGCTGTCATCAAAAAGCTGATTGAAGAGGCAGACGTGGCGGTATTTAGCTTCCGGCCGGGGACTGCAGAAAAACTCGGACTTTCCTATGAGCAGGTGAAAGAGATCAATCCAGGGATCATCTATGGAGAGGTGAGCGGCTATGGAAATAAAGGGCCGTGGAGCAGCAGGCCGGGACAGGATCTGCTGGCACAATGTATCTCGGGCCTTCCATACCTCAATGGGGATAAAGAAGACGCTCCTGCGCCGCTGGGTCTGTCTCTCGCTGATATGTTTGCCGGACAGCATCTGGTCCAGGGGATACTGGCAGCGCTGATCTATCGTGAAAAGAGCAAGAAAGGGAGTTATATCCAGGTGAATCTTCTGGAGTCGATTCTGGATATCCAGTTTGAAGTGTTTACTACATTTTTAAATGACGGTCATGCGGCGCCGGTACGGAGCGCGGTCAATAATGCCAATGCCTATATATCTGCCCCGTATGGAATATATGAGACAAAAGACGGATACATGGCGCTCGCCATGAGCTCCATTGTGAAACTGGGAGAACTTCTGGGATGCGATGATCTGCTGCGCTATGAGGATGAGAAAGAGTGGTCGACAAAACGGGATGAGATCAAACAGATCCTTAAAGAGCATCTGTTGAAAGACACGGCCGGCCACTGGCTTTCAATTCTCGAGGAAGCGGATATATGGTGTGCGAAAGTGTTGAACTGGAGAGAACTTTTTGAAACTGAAGGATTCCGCCAGATGGAAATGCTGCAGGATATATACAGGAATGGGAAGAAGGTGTTTCGCACGACAAGATGTCCGATCAGAATTGACGGAGAGAAATACTGTAGTGAAAAGCCTGTACCGTTTATGGGGCAGGATAATGAAAAATATTTAAAGGAGGTACAGTGAGTTGGAACAGGTGATTTATTACGAGGATTATGAGGTCGGGGCAGTAAGAGAGACGACCGGGCGGACGATCACGGAAACGGATATCGTCCTCCATGCAGGACAGACCGGAGATTTTTTTCCGCACCATATGGATGCGGAGTGGTGCAGGACGACGGAGTTTGGGCAGAGGATCGCGCATGGGACGCTGACGTTTTCAGTTGCGGTCGGGCTGACTGCAAATGTGATCAATCCTGTGGCGTTTTCGTATGGATATGACCATCTCAGGTTCATAGCCCCGGTCTTTATCGGAGATACGATACATACAAAAGTCATCATCAAGGAGAAAAAAGACCATAAGAGAAAAAAAGATATGGGAATCGTAACGGAAGCCGTCGAAGTTTATAATCAGAGAGATGAGCTGGTGCTTGTGGCAGAACATCTGCTCCTGTGCGAGAAAAAGAACGCTGACAGAAAGGATAAGGGTAAGGCTGATGATTGATACAAATAGTATTTTGCTGGGGCTTTTCTTGATATCATATGTGCTTATGATAGCTGCTCTCATAAAAGGGTATAATCCGTCTCTGGTACTTCTGGGAACAGGTATACTGTGGGCTGTCCTGGGCGGGATGAACCTGGAGCAGATCTTAAATGAGCTGATCTCAGGCCAGTTTGAAGCGCAGGCGGTATCATTTATGACCATCATTTTTGGCGCATGGTTTGCCCAGGTGATGATAAAGACGGGAATTGTAAAAACAATTATAAGAACGGCAGTCGAACTGGGCGGAGATAATCCGAAAGTTCTGATAGCCATCATCATGATCGTGGTAAGTGTAATGTTTACATCCCTGTATAGTATTGGACCGGTAATTGCGGTGGGAGTTATCGTTCTTCCGGTCATGATATCTCTGGGAATACCGTCCAGGATCTCGATTGTTGCGTATGGGCTCTCTGTGGCAGTAGCACAGCTCCTCAATGTGTCACAGTATGTTGTGATGCGGGGACTTCTCTCATATATTGGAGAGATTCCGGAAACAATGACATCACCATGGACCCCGTATGCGTTTATCGCATTTGGAATTGGCGTTGTAGTCAGTATCGCAGGCGTGCTTGTCATGTATAGTCTGTCCGTGCGCAAAAAGCCTGTGAAAAGAGCGAGAAAAGTAAAGAGCTGGGCAGTGAAAAAGACAGACAGCGAAGAGATAACATTTGTTCCGTGGTATGTCTGCGTAGCAACAATTATACCTGTAGTTCTGATGATGGTATTTAAAGTCAATATTTTCGCTTCATTTATTATCGGTATATTGTATGCTATATGCACAGCGAAGATCACATACAGGAAACTCAGGATCTTTCCTCTGTTCAGCAAGACGTTCAAGGCAGGAGCCGGAGAATCTGCAGGGATGATCATGTATATGGCATGTGCATACACTGTTGCAACAGGAGCGTCTTCCATAAGACCGGTCCTCCAGGAGACGCTGGGCGGAATACTGCCGCAGACAACGCTTGGCCTGACGATCTTTATGATCGTTCTTGTTCCGCTGTTCATGTACAGAGGACCGCTGGCGCTGGCCGGAGCCGGGGCGGCTGTCTATGCAACGATCTTTGCGGTGGGAAGCGTGCCGGTTACGTATTTATGGCTGTTATGTTTCGCGGGCAATTCTGTATACAGCGGCGTAGATCCGACGAACTCGACAAATGTTTGGACCTGCTCGTATGCGAAGGTAAAACCGTTTGAGTTTATCAAGACGGCTCTGCCGGTTTCCTGGGTGTATGCAGTCTGCATACTTGGCTTCTTGTATTACATGCACGGATGATCCGGCGCAGCAGCTGTAACTGTAGATGAAAGTTTAAAAGATGGAGGAACTATGGGAAAAAGAAAAGTGCGCATGGGAATTGATGTGGGAGGGACCCACACGAAAGCAGTCGCCATAGATAACGACACATTTGAAATAATAGGCAAAGTGCAGGTGCCTACGACACACGACAGTGAGCAGGGGGTTGCGGCCGGCGTTGTAGAATGTTTCCAGAAATGTCTCAGAGATAATAATATTGCTCCGGAAGATGTTATTTTTCTGGCGCACAGTACAACACAGGCGACAAATGCTCTGCTCGAGGGAGATGTGGCCCGTGTGGGTATCATAGTGACGGGCGGCGGAGGCGTCTCTTCGCTGCTGGCAAAAGCCCAGACAAAACTGGGCAGACTGCCGCTGGTCACAGGGCGCTATATTGAAACGTTTTCTGGTTATATTGATAAGGAAAGGCTGTCGGAGGAGACAGCGCGGGCAGCAGTAAGGGCTCTGAAGGCAAAAGGGGCAGAGATTATCGTGGCGTCTGAGGTCTATGGGGTAGACGATGGCGAAGGAGAAGCTGTCATAGCCAGAGCGGCAGAAAAAGAGAAAATGAAAGTTACGAGAGCGTCTGAGATCAGTAAACTTTACGGACTGACCACCCGGACCAGGACTGCGGCTGTAAATGCCAGTATACTTCCCAAGATGCTGGATACGGCCGATTCGACAGAAAGAAGCGTCAAAGCGACAGGCATCCAGGCGCCGCTCATGATTATGAGGGGTGACGGCGGAGTTATGAGCATTGATGAAATGCGGAAAAGGCCGATCCTGTCCATGATGTCCGGTCCTACGGCCAGCGTGGTGGGTGCGCTTATGTATCTCCGCGCATCGGTTGGCATTTATTTTGAGGTGGGCGGCACCAGCACAAATATAGGTGTGATTAAAAACGGCAGGCCTACGATCAGACATGCCGAACTTGCAGGGTACCGGACCTATGTCAACTCTCTGGACGTCCGGGTGCTTGGAGTGGCCGGCGGAAGCATGGTCCGCGCGGACCATGGGAAACTTGTGGATGTGGGGCCGAGGAGCGCGCATATCGCAGGTCTTCCGTACAGCGCTTTTGCGGATGAGAAAGACATTGTTGATCCTGAACTGTATTTTGTGACGCCGAAAAAGGGAGATCCCTCAGACTACTGTGCGATAAAATGCAAAAACGGAAAAAGCTATACGATCACAAATACATGCGCGGCAAATGTGCTGGGCCTGACAAGTCCGGAGTATTATGCATATGGAAATCAGGCGGCGGCCAAAAAAGCCATGAAGCCGCTGGCGGATTACCTGGGAGTGTCAGTAGAAGAAGCGGCGCGCCAGATCCTCAGCATGGCATGCGCGAAACTGGTACCGGTCGTAGAGGATCTGATAGCAGAATATAAGCTGGATTCCGACCAGGCGGTGCTCGTAGGATGCGGCGGCGGTGCGGCCGCGCTCATTCCATTTATGGGACAACTGATGAACATCAAATATAAGATTCCTGAAAATGCAGATGTAATATCATCCATAGGGGTCGCGCTCGCAATGGTACGTGACACGGTAGAGCGAGTCATACCAAATCCGACAGAGGCGGATATTACTGCGATCCGGAGAGAGGCGGTAGAATCGGTAATCAAACTTGGAGCAGCGCCGGACAGCATAGAGACTGTTGTTGAGATAGATAACCAGAAACAGAGAGTATCCGTATCTGCCATGGGTTCGACTGAGGTAAAGACAACAGATATGATGAAAGCGGTAGATGAAAAAGAAGCGGAGAAGATAGCTGTTGAGTCGTTTGGGAATAAAGGCGGTAAGGTAGAGCTTGCGGGAACGACAGATGCCATGTATGTGTATACGCAGGAACGGTTTGAGAAAAGTGTCATGAGAAAGCGCAGAGTAAACCATGCAGTGCGTGTCCTGGATCAGAAAGGCTTTATAAAACTTCAGACAGCCAGAGGGACAGTCGTTGATTCCACAATCGGTTCGCTTGACAAGGATTTTCGGAAACTCTTTGATGAATTAAGCACTTACAAAGGGGATGTGACCATCTGCCCGGATCTGTTTATCGTAGTTGGCGGAAGGATCATAGAAGTGTCCGGTGTTTCGAGTATGGATCAGGGGATCGGAATCATCAATGCCGAGATCAACGGGATGCCGACAGAAGAAAAAGCTGTCATGATAGGGATCAGACAGGCGGTGTGACAGAGCAGCATCTGCCGCGGATAAATAACAGGAGGCAGCCGGATGGACAGAAAACTTGCACAGATCCTGAATACGTTAAAGGGTGTGCCGGAAGAAAAATGGGACAGATATATCCTGCGGCAGGATATGTTTTACAGGCACTATACAGAAGAAATGTGCGGCGGTATCATATGCCGCTCCAGGCAGACAGGGAAAAAGAAAGCCGGGGAGATACTCGGGGGCGATACGGCTCCTGAGTATCTTATCCGCAAAAATGGCCTGGAAGTCCGCATTGCGGAGGATGAAGAGTTTCTTATGCCGGATTCTGTCAACTTTGCCGAATATCATGACGGCAGGATACGGATATCAAAGAAACTTCTGGCAGCGCTGGAGAGAAACAGCGAAGCGCTGCGCAGTGTGCTGGGCAGTTTCAGGCCATATGACATACTGTTCTTTCATGAACTGTATCATTACTATGAGGAGACAGAAGAGGGTCTGGAAAATGCAGGGATTTCTTATAAGATCAGGCTTATGCCTTTTATAAATAAAAGGATCTCCCCGGAGAGCGCCGGGGAGATCGCGGCATATGAATTTACAAAGCAAGTGAACAACATCAGTTTCCATCCGTATATATTGGGAATCGCCGGGCTTTATGTATACGAACCTGAAATGGCGGAGGAGATTGTCAGTGATATCACATAAAATATCAGCTGATCAGGGGTGCGCTTAAGTATTTCTTGGGCGTCACCCCTTTATATTTCTTGAATGTCTTTATAAAATAACTCTCATCGTTAAACCCGCAGCTCATGCCGATCTCTGCTATGGAATCGTTGGTTGTGGCTAGTTTAAAACACGCCTGCTCGATCCGGTAGTAATTCAGATAATCGATGGGCGTTCTGTGCGTCATCTCCCGGAAATAGCGGCAGAAATATTTTGAGTTCATTCCTGCGGCGCGCGCCAGATCGTCGAGCGTGATGCACTCATCGTAGTGGTCTTCTATCGTGGCGATCACATTCTTCAGATGCTCAATCCTGCGGCCGTCTTTTGCCGGGATGCTCCGGGATTCTCTGTACCATCCATGTTCCAGGATATATCCGAAAAATTCATAAAATGCGCCGATTACAGTCAGTTCGTGCCCCTCGGCCCGGGTCTTCATGTGACCGAACATTCTGTCAGTAATACGGGAGAGCTCGCTGTCCGGGGCGGCGAGATGGCTGTTGATCTCGATGGAGTCGCTGCTGACTTTTTTCAGGAGCCGCTCTCCGGCGGGCGTTGCGGTCATCAGGGAATCCAGATTATACACGATACATTCATACAGGCAGTTCTTCGGTATGCCGCCGTGGAGCAGTCCCCCTTTGATAAAAATGATATCTCCTGTCTTTGCAGTAAATTCATCTTCGCCTATGGTCATCAGGAGTTCTCCTTTCAATATCCGGATGACCTCATATTCGATATGCCAGTGGTATGACATCTCATATCTCGGATGCGTCTCTCCAACATGGTAGAATTCCATCGGGAACTCAAAAGTTCCGTGCTCCTTCTCTTCTCTGTATTTAATATATTTCAAGGTATACTCTCCTTTACATCTTTCTGGATTCATCAGATGTGTTCTGCTTTTCCGCTGTTTTCACACCGTTCGTTCTCCGCATGCATATGCGCGGCCCGGATACGTTGTACTGATTAAGTATAAAAAGTGAATATTTTTATATTTTTATTCTATTATAGCACGAGACAAACAAAAAAAATAGTATTATAATGATAGACAGTAAACAAGCTAGACAGCCAAAGAAGAGGAGGAATGTTACTATGGCAGAAAGCAGACTGGTTGGCTCATACCCGGTGATCGGCATCAGACCGGTTATCGACGGCAGAAAAGGACCTCTCGATGTAAGAGGATCTCTGGAAGAGCAGACGATGAACATGGCTAAGAACGCCGCAAAACTGTTTGAGGAAAACCTGAGATATTCAAACGGCGAGCCGGTTAAAGTTGTTATTGCAGATTCTACAATCGGACGTGTAGGCGAGAGCGCTGCATGTGCGGACAAATTTAAAAAAGCAGGCGTTGACATTACACTGACAGTTACACCATGCTGGTGCTACGGATCAGAGACAATGGACACAGATCCGATGACGATCAAAGGTGTATGGGGACTGAACGCTACAGAGAGACCGGGTGCTGTATACCTTGCATCTGTTCTTGCTACACATGCTCAGAAAGGCCTTCCGGCATTTGGTATTTACGGACATGATGTTCAGGAAGCTGACGACATGACGATTCCGGAAGATGTAAAAGAGAAACTGTTAAGATTCGGACGTGCTGCAGTTGCAGCGGCTACGATGAGAGGAAAATCTTACCTCCAGATCGGTTCCATCTGCATGGGTATCGGTGGATCTATCATCGATTCTGATTTTATCGAATCTTATCTTGGCATGCGTGTCGAGTCTGTTGACGAGGTGGAGATCATCCGCCGCATGACAGAAGGCATTTACGATGAAGCAGAGTATCAGAAAGCTCTTGCATGGGCAAAAGAAAAATGCCACATCGGATTCGACAAGAATCCGGAAGATATGCAGAGATCTGCAGAGGAGAAAGAGAAACAGTTCGAGTTCGTTGTTAAGATGGCGGTCATCGTCAAAGACCTGATGAACGGAAATAAGAACCTGGATGAGAAGTTCTCAGAGGAAGCAATCGGACACAATGCGATCGCAGCCGGTTTCCAGGGACAGAGACAGTGGACAGATTTCTATCCGAACGGAGACTTCGCAGAGGCTGTCCTCAATACATCCTTTGACTGGAACGGAGCCCGCGAGCCGTACATCCTTGCTACAGAGAATGACGTTCTCAACGGACTTGGCATGCTGTTCATGAAGCTGCTTACAAACCGTGCACAGATGTTCGCAGATGTACGTACATACTGGAGCCCGGAAGCTGTCAAGAGAGTGACAGGATATGACCTTGAGGGCGTTGCAAAAGAGAATAACGGTATCATCCACCTGATCAACTCAGGCGCATGCTGCCTGGATGCAAGCGGCGCTGCAAAAGATGAGAACGGCAACGGCGTTATGAAACAGTGGTGGGATGTAACAGAGGAAGACCAGCAGGCGATCATGGACGCTACAACATGGAACATGGCTGACCTTGGATACTTCCGCGGCGGCGGATACTCAAGCCGTTTCGAGACGAAAGTACAGATGCCTGCTACAATGATCCGTCTGAACCTTGTAAAGGGCCTTGGACCAATGCTCCAGATCGCAGAGGGATGGACAGTAGGACTTCCGGAAGACGTATCTGATGCACTCTGGAAACGTACAGACTATACATGGCCGTGTACATGGTTCGCTCCGAGATGCGACGGCAAAGAAGGACCGTTCAAGTCAGCTTATGACGTGATGAACAACTGGGGCGCTAACCACGGAGCAATCTCCTACGGACACATCGGTGCAGACCTCATCACATTTGCATCCATGCTCCGTATCCCGGTTGCTATGCACAACGTACCGGAGGACAAGATCTTCCGTCCGGCAGCATGGAACGCGTTCGGAATGGATAAAGAAGGCGCTGATTACAGAGCATGCGCAAACTACGGCGCTCTTTACAAACCGTACAAATAAAGTGACTGGCCAACAGTTAAGTAAAGTGTGATAAAAGAAAGGAGAGGGTTGAAAGCATAACTTTCAACCCTTTTATCTAAGGAGGGCAATATGGAAAAAAAAGTACTGGCTTTTGATTTCGGCGCTTCCGGCGGCAGGGCGATGTGCGGGACTTTTGACGGAGAGAAGATAACGATCGAGGAACTGCACCGTTTTTCTAATGATCCGGTCATTTTAAACGGCACGATGTACTGGGATGTGCTCCGCCTTTTCTTCGAGATTAAGCAGGGGCTTATCAAGGCAAAGAAATGTGGGAAGATCGAGAGTATCGGAATCGATACGTGGGGTGTGGACTTCGGACTGGTCGACAGCGAGGGCCGTCTGCTCGAGAATCCGGTGCACTATCGTGACAGCCGGACAGAAGGCATGCTTGAAGAAAGTTTTAAGATGATCGACAAGCAGAAATTCTATGAGATCACGGGCAACCAGTTCATGGAGATCAATACCGCGTTCCAGCTCCTGTATCTTCTCAAGAACAGGAAAGACCTGCTTGACCGCGCGGACAAGATGATCCTGATGCCTGACCTGTTCAACTATTTCCTGACAGGAGAGAAGAAAGCGGAGTATTCTATCGCTTCCACAACTCAGCTCCTGGATGCAAGAAAAGGCGAGTGGTCAGATGAAGTCATCGAGGCCCTGAAACTGCCGAAACATATATTCCCGGAGATTGTTCCCACGGGAACGAAAGTCGGCGAACTGACAGATGAGATCTGTTCAGAGCTGGGACTTGACAAGATCGATGTAATGGCTGTCGCAGGACATGATACGCAGTGCGCGCTCGTGGCCGTTCCGGCATCAGAGGAGGACTTTATCTTCCTGAGCTGCGGGACATGGTCGCTTCTCGGGACAGAGCTTTCCGAGCCGGTCATTAACGACAAATCAGAGTATTACAATATCACCAATGAGGGAGGATATGGCAGAAAAATCTCTTTCCTGAAAAATATTATCGGACTGTGGTGCATCCAGGAGAGCCGCCGCCAGTGGATCCGCGAAGGGCAGGAGTACGGTTTCGGAGACCTGGAGATCATGGCCAAGGAAGCTCCGTCTCTGCGGTGTTTCATTGATCCGGATGCTCCGGAATTTACACCTGCGGGCGATGTGCCGGGGCGTATCCGCGAGTTCTGCAGGAGAACAGGACAGCCTGTTCCGGAGAGCATCGGGGAAGTGGTCCGCTGCATCAACGAGAGCCTTGCCATGAAATACCGTCATGCAATGGAAGAGATCAGAGATTGCACAGGCAAAGACTACCAGACCGTCTACATGGTGGGCGGCGGAACCCAGAGCGCGCTTCTGTGCCAGTTTACAGCAAATGCCTGCGGATGCCGCGTGAGCGCGGGCCCGATCGAGGCGACGGTGCTTGGAAACGTAGCTCTCCAGCTCATGGCTTCAGGAGATATCAAGTCTCTTGGAGAGGCGAGAGAGATTATTAAACGTTCACAGGATATCAAGATATATGAGCCCCAGGGGAACAAGGAACAGTGGGACGAGGCTTATGAGAGATTTAAAAAGATCCTCGTATAGACTTGACTGCCCGGATGGCGTGTGCTTTAATTATAACAGCACTTACATCAGATGAATGTATAAAAACGGTTTGCCATCTCCCTGAAAGGAGTAAAAATGGCTGCAACGATTCGCGACATCAGAGACAGAACCGGTCTGTCCCTGGCGACGATCTCCAAGTATCTCAATGGCGGGAACGTCCTTCCAAGGAACCGGGAACTGATCGAAGAAGCGATCGAAGAACTTCACTATGAAGTAAACGAGCTGGCAAGAGGACTTGTCACAAACAGGACAAAGACCATAGGGGTTCTTGTCTATGACATCCAGTGCATCTTCATTGGAAATATGCTCCATTATCTGGGGCAGGCTCTTCACGAAAATGGATACGGGATGCTGATCTGCGATTCCTGCAATGATGCGGAGATCGAGGAGAAGAACCTTCAGTTCCTGCTGAGCAGGAAAGTGGACGGCATCCTTGTCTTCGCCGTCAGTCTGGAGGGGAGATTCCTGGCGGCTGCGAAGAAAGCGGAAGTACCGGTAGTGCTCCTTGACCGTGCGTTTCGCAATGAAGAGTTCGACTGCATCGAGATTGACAACAGAGCGGCGATGCTCCGGGCGGCAAACAAACTGATAACCTGCGGGCACCGCAGGATCGGACTTATCGCATCCAATATCGAGTATACCGGGATGGAGCGCATGAAAGGTTTTTCGGATGCGCTGACTGACGCCGGGCTCACGGTTCCGGAAGAGTACTGCGTATACGGGAAACACTCTTTTGAGCTGGGATACCAGGGCATGAGACGGCTTTTGGAGCTTCCCTCTCCCCCAACTGCAGTGATTCTCAGCAACTATGACACTACACTTGGCGGGATTATGGCGGTGAACGAGTCAAGGTTTTCCTGTCCGGGGGATATCTCGATCATTGGGTTTGACGACCTTCTCATGTCAAAGGTGATTCGGCCGAGACTCTGGACCATTGCGCAGCCTATGCGGGAAATGTCGGAAAGAGCGGTTGAATTGCTTCTGAAACGCATCTCGCATCAGGAAAAAGGCGGTCCTTTAAGGATAAGTTTCAGCGCTGGAATAAGAGAAGGGGACTCGATCAGGAAACTTTAAAATTTTGTGCGACATATACAAAAAGCAAGTGAAAAATCTTAGAAAACAGCCGCTGATTTAGTCAAAATAATGAAAGCGAACCGGTTCGCCCTTTTAAAAGTTTGGTTTTGTTGACAAAGGATGTCCGCAGTTGTATAATTTGACCATACGGGTACTTCGCATATGAAATAAATGTAAAAAATACCCGAAAGACACAGACCAAATACATAGGGAAAAGCGAACCGTTACGCGAAATGAGGAATGGGGGAAACATTATTCAATGAGACGCCATGAATCATAACAAGTCATCTAAGCAAAAGATGGGAGGAAGAAAAGTGGAAAGTATCAAACAAAATCCTTTAGTTAAAAAGGTGGGATTTAACAGGATCGTGCTGTGCATCGTTCTGCTCCTGATGTACGCTCTGTTCTGTATCCTGACAAATGGAGCCTTTGTGGGATCACGTCGTATCCTCAGCGCTCTGAACTATGCGTACTTCCTGGGATTTTTATCGCTGGCAGTTACGTTCGTGATCGCTACAGGAGGAATCGACTTCTCCATTGGACCGGTCATGTTCTGCTGTGCGCTGATCGCAGGATTCAGCTTTACTGTAAATGGCATTCCGATGCCGGCAGCGCTTGTGATCAGTCTTGTAGTAGGCGTTGTCTTCGGTATCTTTAATGGATACCTTGTGGCATACTGGGACGTGCCGTCATTCATTACATCGATCGCGAGTATGAATATTGCCAAGGGAGTTGCTTCGGTATTCACAAGGACACAGTCCGTGAGCTGGCCGCAGTCCGGCGCTGACGGCGGATGGTTCAGGAACATTGTCAGCGTGGGAGACATCCCGATGGGACTGATCATCCTCCTTGCAGTGGCAGTTGTCTGTGCAATTATACTTAACAAGACAAAGATGGGACGCTATATCCTTTCTCTTGGAAGCAACAAAGAAGCGGTCAGGCTTTCCGGTGTCAACGTAAGGAAATGGGAGATGTCCGCATATGTGCTCTGCGGTCTTCTGGTTGGTATATCAGCGCTCTTCTATGTGGGAGCCTACACAACAGTTCAGCCCGGATACGGCGATCAGTACAACAATGAAGCGATCGCGGGCTGTGTAATGGGTGGAACGTCAATGGCCGGCGGCCTTGCTTCGATCAGCGGTACGATCATAGGTGTATTCATCATCTCTCTTCTGCAGGAAGGGATCATGGCTCTTGGCCTGGATAAGAACTTACAGCTTATCATCACAGGACTCATCGTTATTGTTGCGGTATTTGCTGACGTTGTCGCGAGACGCAGAAAGAATTAATGGCGAGACACGAAAATCAGAAAGTGTGAGTGAGAAAGGCAAGGGTAAAGAATATGGGCGAAGTTATATTAACAATGAAAGGGATCGACAAATCTTTCCCGGGCGTTCATGCATTGGATCATGTGGATCTGGAAGTGAAAAAAGGCGAAGTACATGCGCTCATGGGAGAGAATGGCGCCGGAAAGTCAACACTGATGAAAGTGCTGACAGGTATCTATAAGAAAGATTCCGGAACGATTACATATGAAGGAAAAGAAGTAGAATTTCATAACACACGTGAAGCACAGGATGCAGGAATTGTAATCGTGCATCAGGAGCTCAATATGCTTGGTCATCTGACAGTTGCACAGAATATCTTCATCGGAAGAGAGTTTAAAAAAGGTATTCGCATAGACGACAAGAAGATGAATGAAGAAGCAAGGAAACTGTTCGACAGGATGCACATTGACATCGATCCCAGGGAGACGATGAGCAAGCTGACGGTCGGAAAACAGCAGATGTGCGAGATTGCAAAAGCGATCTCTCATCAGGCAAAGGTCATCGTCTTCGACGAGCCGTCGGCGGCGCTGACAGAGGCTGAGATCGAGGAGCTTTTCAAGATTATCCGCGATCTCCGTGACCAGGGACTTGGCATTATCTATATCTCTCACCGTATGGATGAGATTAAGGTCATTACGGACCGTGTTACAGTCATGCGTGACGGTGCGTATGTGGGAACTCTGATCACAGAGGAGTCCACGAAAGACGATATCATTAATATGATGGTAGGACGTGTCATCTATGAGGATCCGAAGACGAAGAACATGACGCCTCCGGGATCACCGGTCGTACTGAAGGTAGAACATCTCAATGCCGGCAAGATGGTACAAGATGTAAGCTTCGAGCTGCACAAGGGTGAAGTGCTTGGATTCTCCGGACTGATGGGCGCCGGACGTACGGAGACAATGAGAGCTTTGTTCGGAGCAGATCCGATCGACAGCGGAGACATCTATGTCAACGGCCAAAAAGTCGTCATCAGGAGTCCGCAGGATGCGGTAAAATACGGTATTGGATATCTGTCAGAGGACAGGAAGAGATACGGTATCGTAGTTCAGAAGACTGTTGCAGAGAACACGACGATGGCAGATTTGGACGAGTTCTCTAACGGCCCGTTCATCAACAAGAAGAAAGAGAAAGAAGTTGCCGAGAAATTTGTAGAATCTCTTGCGACCAAGACACCGAGCGTAGACCAGCTCGTCGTGAACCTGTCGGGTGGTAACCAGCAGAAAGTCGTTATTGCAAAATGGCTGACAAAAAACTGTGACATCCTGATCTTTGACGAGCCGACAAGGGGTATCGACGTCGGTGCAAAGAACGAGATCTATAAGCTGATGAACCAGCTTGCGGCAGAAGGCAAAGCCATTATAATGGTTTCCTCTGAGATGACCGAGATCTTACGTATGAGCGACAGGATTGTCGTTATGTGTGAAGGTAAGAAGACCGGTGAGCTGGATATTTCCGAAGCTACACAGGAAAATATCATGAACATGGCTACGAGAGAGATAAGTTAGGGAGGAAAACGTGATGGCAAATAAAACAGCAAGTAAGACGGCCGGCACGAATAAGTCGTTCATTGACAGAATGGGTGGACAGAAATTTATCGTCCTTATCATCGTCATTGCAATGTTTATCTTTTTCAGTGCAATGAGCCCTCAGTTTAGAAAATATACAACAGTAGTAAGTATTCTGGATTATTCCTATTACATCGCATTGATGGCGATCGGAGTTACATTCCCACTGCTGACAGCAGGTGTTGATCTTTCGATCGGTACAGGACTTATCTGTTACTCTCTGATCGGCGGATACCTGATTGTGCATCAGGGATGGCCGGTAGCGGCAGGTATGCTTGTAACAGTCCTGCTTGGAGTTGCATTTGGTGTGATTAATGGATGTCTGGTAGCTCTGATGGATCTTCCTGCCTTCCTGGCAACCTTGTGTACCTGTATGATTACCCGAGGGTTTGGAGCTATGGTTGTAGGCGGTTACGGAATCCCATGGCCGACGGCTGCAGCACCGGGCGGATGGTTCAGAAGCATTTTTAAGATTCAGATCGGCGGACAGAATATCCCTATTGGATTCCTTTGGATCATTCTTCTTGTCATTGTGATGAGCTTTGTGCTCAACCACACAAAGATGGGACGTTACACACGGGCGATCGGAAGCAACAAAGAAGCAACGAAACTTTCCGGAGTCAATGTAAAGTTCTACCATGTTATGGCTTATGTGATCTGCGGATTATTTGCAGGACTTGCAGCAATCGCTTATTCGGCAATTTTCGCAACAGTGCAGCCGGGAAGCGGCGCAGGATTCGAGCTTGACGCGATCGGCGGCGCAATCGTAGGCGGCACGTCAATGACAGGAGCCGTAGGAAGCATAACAGGCACACTGATCGGTGTATTCGTTATCTGTCTTCTGAAGACGGGACTTCCGTTCATCGGACTGACAGCGAACTGGCAGCAGATTATCACAGGTTTTGTGCTGATCGCAGCGGTACTGTTCGATATCCTGAAGAGGAAGAGAGAAGCAGGCAAATAATATTTTATCTCATTGATAGATAACGGCCGGAATCTGTTTAAGCTGAACAGAGCGACTGACGGCTGTTACTATAGAAACCAAATCAAAAAGGCGGGCCATGCCGTAAAGATCGGCATACTGACGTACATACTCGGCGGATGTATGAGTATATGCACGGTATTCGTACAGAAACATGTGTACCAGGAAACGCTTATCTTTTAAAAATGGCCGAAAAATTATTTCAGGAGGATATGAAATATGAAAAAGAAAGTATTAGCAGTATTACTCGGCGGATGTATGGTAGCCGGACTCTTAGCTGGATGCGGCGGCGGAAACAACGGCGGTGGAAGCGATTCCTCTGCAGACTCTTCATCAGACGGCGCTTCTTCAGGCGGCGGAGACTATCACTTTGAAGTTGTAGTTAAGAGTTTCCAGTCCACATACTGGCAGGCAGCTATCCAGGGAATCGACGCAGCAGTTGAGGAACTGGGAGTAACTGTAAACACAACAGGACCGAACGCTGAGTCTGATATTGCTGACCAGGTTAACATGCTGAACAACGCAATCAGCCAGAACCCGGATGGTATCGCTCTTGCAGCTAACGACCAGAGCGCTGTTCTTGATTCACTTCAGGATGCGCTTGACGCTGAAATCCCGGTAGTATGCTTCGATACAGGTGTGCCGGAAGCTCCGGAAGGATCTGTTATCGCTACGATCGCTACAGACAATGAGTCTGCAGGTGCTGTTGCAGCAGAGAATATGTATGAAGTAATCAAAGACTACATTGCAAACGCAACAGAGCCGGTAAGAATCGGTGAAGTTAACCAGGATGCTACATCAGCTAACATTTCCGGACGTGGTATGGGATTCATCAACAAGATGAAAGAGCTTGTTGAGGCTGACGGAAAGACAGTTGCAGTTATCGGTAACCAGTACTATGTAGATCAGGTAGAGAACAATGGTGACGAGGCATCAGCTGACGTTATCATCGAAGTAGCAGTACCGGCTCAGACAACAGTTGAGCTGTCCGCTACAGAGGCTTCCAATATCATGAACAAAGAAGACACAATCGCTATCTTCGGTTCTAACCAGGTTACAGCAGAGGGTGTCCTCACAGCTAACCAGAACCTGAGCGTACTTGCAGCTACTCCGGAAGAGGGTATCGTAGGTGTTGGTTTCGACGCTGGTGCTACTCTGAAAGCAGCTGTTGCTGACGGAACACTCATCGGTGCAGTTACACAGGCTCCTGTTGATCAGGGTAACCTTGCAATCCACGCACTGTATGACTACTGCGAAGGCGAGACTGTAGAAGACATCGCTACAGACAGCTACTGGTATGATGCAGAGAACATGGAAGAAGCAGACATCGCTCCTAACCTGTATGACTAATCTGCAAAAAGTATCTTAAAACTGATAGTCATCTTAATTCAAACGTGCATATAGGCAGCTGTGCTGTATGACAGAGGCCTGAATATAAAGGAATCGGGAAATTCCCGGTTCCTTTTTAAAAGAAAAAATATTATAATAAAGGAAATAACGGT
Organism: Candidatus Mediterraneibacter pullistercoris; assembly: GCA_019116885.1. GTDB lineage: Bacteria > Bacillota > Clostridia > Lachnospirales > Lachnospiraceae > Mediterraneibacter > Mediterraneibacter pullistercoris. The sequence goes on from DXAU01000058.1 coordinate 79,436, forward strand.
AAGTCAAGGAACAGATAAGGAGGATATAAGATGTTAAAGGGAATCCCAAAGATATTATCACCGGAACTTCTGAAAGTATTGTCAGAGATGGGACACAGCGACAGGCTTGTCATTTCCGACGGCAACTTTCCAGCAGAATCAATGGGAAAGGATGCAATTGTGATCCGATGCGACGGACATGGCGTACCGGAGCTACTTGATGCGATTCTTCAGGTATTTCCACTTGATACATATGTAGAACATCCGGTAAATCTCATGGAAGTAATGCCGGGTGATGATGTGGAGACTCCGATCTGGGATACATACAAGGAGATTATCCGCAAGTATGATGACAGAGGAGATGCCGTAGTAGGAAATATCGAGAGATTTGCTTTCTATGAAGAGGCGAAAAAAGTCTATGCGATCATAGCGACAGGAGAATCTGCTCTCTATGCGAATATCATGCTTCAGAAAGGCGTAGTTACTGACTGATCTTACAGAGCAGACGATCACAGAAAGACGAAAAACGGAGGATGCCAAATGCTGGATCATGTAGAAACTGTTTTTGAAGAGATGAAGCCCATGATGAAGAAGCTCAAGAAAAAGACCTATGAGACAAACATGGAAGAATTTCTTGAAAAACACGGCCATTATTTTTACGAAATGACAGATCACGTCGGGAATGTGGACGATAAATCAGCAGCGGCTGACGAGCTCGCCCGGACGTTTACGGAGAAAGTGGAGAAAGCATACATCTCGCCGAAAAAGGGAAGGATAGAGCCGGTTGTGCAGCTTGATCTGAATTTCTTTATGATCTACTATATCTTCCCTGCTATTCTTAAGACGGAGCATGAGGATGCGAGGCTGGTCACCGACCATCTGCGGGATGAGTGGAACCGCCGGTTTAAGGACAGCAACATCCAGTACACCGATTATGACTCGCTCTATGCATCATTTCGCGAGAAGATCTTCGGGATATTCTGAGGTTGTAATTCTGCTTGCAAAGCGCGGACAACTATGATAGAATGATTTTGGTTTATCCGCAGGAGGTGTAGGTAATGGATATCTTGAAGATTGTGATAACGATCATCTTTGTTATAGACTGCATTGCTCTGGCTGCGATCATTCTCTTACAGGAAGGAAAATCAGCCGGGCTTGGCACGATCAGCGGAGCTGCAGATACTTATTGGGGACAGAACAAAGGACGCTCTATGGAAGGGGCTCTCATAAAAGTTACCCGTGTACTGGCGGTGCTCTTTATTGTTCTGGCTATGGTACTGAATCTCGGAGCCCTGAATTAGTATTAAATGCACTATATCAGAAGATAATAACTACGTAAGCACTCTATACGGATATAGAGTGCTTATGTTTTTTCGTGGGCGGCGGAGCCAAAGTCCGGGCGTGCCCGAAACCTTGGCGGCCGCTTACAATTCCGGAATGTGCCTTTTGGCACTTCCGGTGACTCTAAGAGAAATAACAGGAGCAGGTACGACATGGATCAGACATTTGAGAAACGCAAGAAAGTAATATTTGACTTTATCAGTGACGACCTTTACGTGCCAATGAAGATAAAGGAAATATCAGCAGTGCTTCAGATACCGCGGGAACAGCGGGATGAGCTGCGGGCGGTCCTCGACAGTCTGGTGGAAGAAGGAAAGATCACTGTCTCCGGGCGCGGCAAATATAAGAGAGGCCATGCTGTACATCAGAAAGGAATCTTTCAGGCGAATCCGAGAGGATTCGGATTTGTGACGCCGGATGATGAAAGCCCGGATGTATTCATCCCGGAAGAAAATATTTCCGGCGCTTTTCAGGGAGACGAGGTGGAGTTTATCATTACATCTGCTCCCGGCGGGAGACGCAGAGAAGGAAAGATTGTGCGCATCCTTTCTCACAATATTGTCCGCATAGTGGGGATGTATGAAAAGAGCAGGAGTTTCGGCTTTGTCCGCCCGGATGACCAGAGATATCTCCGGGATATCTATATTCCGGAAGGGAAAGAGCATGGGGCGGTGACAGGGCATAAGGTTCTGGTGGAACTGACTTCATATGGAGAAGCCCACATGAAACCAGAGGGAGAAGTACTTCAGATCATCGGTCACATCAATGATCCCGGCACTGATATCCTTTCGATTGTGATGGACTCGGGGATTCCTGCAGAATTTCCAGAGAAAGTCCTAAACCAGGCCGTCCGTGTGGGGAAGCCTGTCAGTGAAGCTGACTGTGCAGGCAGGAAGGATCTGCGCGGGTGGGTGATGGTCACGATAGACGGCGAGGACGCAAAAGACCTGGACGATGCGGTTTCTCTTACAAAAGAGGGCGAAAACTACCTTCTGGGCGTGCATATTGCCGATGTGAGCAATTATGTGCAGGAGAAAAGTGCACTCGACAGAGAAGCGCTTAAAAGAGGGACGAGCGTATATCTTGCTGACCGCGTGATACCAATGCTTCCCCAGAAGCTGTCAAACGGCGTCTGTTCCCTGAATGAGGGCAGGGACAGACTGGCGTTGTCCTGTATTATGACGATAAATCCGGGCGGTGAGATCATTGGTCATGAGATCGCAGAGACGGTCATAAGGGTGAATAAGAGGATGAGCTACAACGATGTAGCAAAGGTACTCGCCTCGGGCACGGGAGATATGGAGGACTATGCAGAGTATGAGCCGATGCTGCATCTCATGAGAGAACTTTCCGGCATTATCCGAAAGCGCAGAGGCAGAAGGGGCTCTATAGATTTTGACATGCCGGAGACAAAAGTACTCCTGGATGAAACCGGGAGGCCGGTCGATATCAGGCCATACGACCGCAATGACGCGACAAAGATTATTGAGGATTTTATGCTGGCGGCAAATGAAACTGTGGCGGAGGAATACCACTGGCTTGAGCTGCCTTTTCTCTACCGGACGCATGAAGCTCCGGATGAGGAAAAAGTCCGCCAGTTGTCGGCATTTATCAATAACTTCGGATATCATATCCATGTGCAGAACGAAGTTCACTCAAAAGAGATCCAGAAACTGCTGGACAAGGCGGAGGGAACGCCTTATGAGGCGATGATCAGCCGTCTTGCTCTCAGATCAATGAAACGGGCAAGATACGCAACGGAGAATACAGGACATTTCGGGCTTGCCGCGAGACATTATACGCATTTTACCTCCCCGATCAGGAGATATCCGGATCTCCAGATACACAGGATCATCAAGGAGAACATACGCGGCCGTCTGAATGAAGAACGGATTTCCCACTATGCAGAGATACTTTCTAAGGTGGCGGCGCAGTGCAGCGATTGTGAGCGAAGGGCGGAAGAGGCAGAACGGGAAGTCATTAAGATGAAAAAGGCAGAATACATGAAAGACCATATCGGAGAGGAATATGAGGGCGTGATATCCGGTGTGACAAAATGGGGCGTCTATGTAGAACTGCCGAATACTGTTGAAGGGCTTGTTCATGTGGCTGACATGCATGATGATCACTATGAATATTCCGAACAGACATATGAGCTGACCGGAGCGCATACGGGCAAAAGATACCGGCTTGGCCAGACTGTCAGAGTTTGTGTGGCTGATGCGGATAAAATTCAGAAGACTGTTAATTTCGAGATCATAGCTTGAATACGGAACGGGTGGTTCCCGTTCCCAAAGGAGAGTAAGATATATGGCTAAAACAGAAAGAAAGCTGATCGCTAATAATAAAAAAGCATACCATGACTATTTTATCCTTGAAAAATATGAGGCGGGGATCGTGCTCCACGGTACTGAAGTGAAATCTCTGCGCATGGGAAAGTGCAGCATTAAAGAAGCATTTATCCGTGTGGAGTCCGGAGAGATGTATATCTACGGCATGCATATTTCTCCGTATGAAAAAGGGAATATCTTCAATAAGGACCCGCTTAGAGTTCGGAAACTCCTGCTCCATAAGAAAGAGATATTAAAGATATTCGGCAAGATGAAAGAGCAGGGGATTACGGTCGTTCCTCTGCAGGTGTATTTCAGCGGAAGTCTTGTGAAAGTTGAGATCGGTCTGGCAAAAGGTAAGAAGCTCTACGATAAACGGGCGGATATTGCGAAAAAAGATCAGAAAAGGGAAGCTCAGAGAGACTTTAAGATAAAGAATTTATAGGAGGGACGTATATGATCCAGGATATCGGGCCGCATCATCTTGATAACCAGTACAGACCGGCGCCGCCGGATAAAGAGTGCTATGCGCTGTATTATGAGGATCACGCGGCGCTTGTAAAGAAAACGGACGAAGGAATTGAATTTCCCAGATTCCGAGAGCTGGAACGTCTGAATCCAGAGATTTATGAAGATTACATATACCTGTTTTCTGTGGACGGCGAGAGATATTACCTTGTACAGGAGATAAACAGAGAGCCTCTGTCAGATTTCAGTATGGATAACACAGAGATATTCCGAAGAGCCGAGCCGCGGCATCATTCATTTGCAGGGATCACAGGATATCAGCTTTATAACTGGTATCAGTCCCGGAAATACTGCGGACGGTGCGGACATATGATGAAACATGACACAAAGGAGAGGATGCTCCGATGTGAAGAGTGCCATAACGTAGAATTTCCAAAGATATGTCCGGCTGTTATTGTGGGCGTGACAGACGGAAACCGTATCCTCATGTCGAAGTACGCGGGCAGGACGTACAAAAACTATGCGCTGATAGCTGGCTTTACAGAGATCGGCGAGACTGTGGAACAGACAGTGGCAAGGGAAGTCATGGAAGAGGTGGGGCTGAAAGTTAAGAACATACGCTATTATAAGAGCCAGCCGTGGTCATTCAGCGATACTCTGCTTATGGGATTTTACTGCGATCTTGACGGTGAAGATAAGATAACCCTTGATAAGAACGAGCTTGCGCTGGCAGAGTGGTTTGACCGGGCGGATATCCCGGAAATACGCTCAGTGGAGAGCCTGACAAATGATATGATATTGAGGTTTAAAAACGGGCCTGTCTGATGTATAATGGATAAAGATAAGATATATCAATTATTACTGTTTATACAGAAACTAAGGAGGTACACAGTAAAATGAGAGCAGAATTTGACGAAAGCCTTGTTACAGGCAATGAGATGATCGATACGCAGCATAAAGAACTGATCGATAAGATCAATAAACTGCTGGACAGCTGCGAGACGAGCAAAGATAAAGTAGTGGCGGTAAAGACGCTGGATTACCTTGCGGATTATACAGAGTTTCATTTTGGGGAAGAAGAGAACCTTCAGGAGTCTATCAGCTATCCGGCTATTGAGGAACATAAGAGAGAGCATGACAAACTCCGGAAGGTTGTAAAAGACCTTTACAATATGCTCGAGGAAGAAGAAGGCCCTTCAGACGCTTTTGTAGAACAGGTTAATAAAAATGTCATTGAGTGGCTGTACAGACATATCAAGGGCTTTGACAGGTCTGTGGCCGAGTATAAATTTATGAATGAGAGCAGCGAGAGGCTGTGATCCTGTTTACTCCGTTTTGTAACACGACATCTCATAGGGGATGAAATATCCCTGTTCATGACGGCATACCGGGCATACTGGCGGGGCCTGTGTACCTTCGTGGATATAGCCGCAGTTGGTACACATCCATTTTGAGGTTTCTCCTGGCGCATAATAAGCGTCTGTCTCCAGCATCTCTGCGAGTTTTGCGAATCTCAGTTCGTGGGTATGCTCTATTTCAGCGATTTGATAGAAGGCGGAGGCCGCTTCGGCAAAGCCTTCTTCTTTCGCAGTATCGCCGAATGTCTGATAGACGTCCGCATATTCTTCGTGTTCGTTGTGTTCGGCGGCGCGAAGCAGCTCCGGCAGGGTGTCCTGCTGATCGACAGGGTAGGAGCCATCGATATGGATTGTCTCTCCGGACAGATCCTTCAGAAGTTCATAGAAGCGCTCTGCGTGCGCCCGCTCCTGATCCGCGGTGTAGCGGAAGATTTCTGCGACGGTGAGCATCCCGGAACGCTCCGCTCTCTCGGCGGCAATCGTGTATCGGTTGCGCGCCTGGCTTTCTCCCGCAAATGCACGCATGAGATTCTCTTTTGTCATACTTTCAGAAAAAACAACAGCCATGGTGTACACACTCCTTTTTTAATTAGAAGTATGTGCCATGGCCGGAAAAATATACATATTTCTTTATTGGTCAGTTGAAACCGATCAGGCGTCTTGCCACGCTGTAAGCCAGGGAAGACACCTTTCGGCCTGAACGGCCGGGCAGATTCATAGTCTGTCCGAGAATACCGTATCGTATCTTCAGATACGTCTTATAATCCTTTCTTTTCAGATAATCCCAGAGCTCTTTTTTCTTGACGAGATTTTCCGGTTTCCTGGAACGGATACAGAGGATGGAAGACACCGTCATCATGATCGCAAGATAGTTTATCATATATTTGCGGAGTTTTTTGCTCGTAATTACGCGGAGTTCGTACATGGCGATCATTGTCTTTGTGACAAACAACTGCTGATCGATCCTGCTTATCATGACTTTCTCATTTACAGACTGGTCTTCGCGTCCGATAAAATATCTGTAGAAATCTACATTCAGATAATACAGTGTCCGGACGTGCGGAAGGGGATAATACACATAGATATTGTCCACATAAAAAGTGTGTTTGGGAAGTTTGAGCTGGCAGAGCTTAAGCATTTCTGTGCGGTAAATGACAGAATGCATAAGGATATACTGATCCAGCCTGAAACGTCCGATGTCATCCCAGCGGAAGATCTGGTTTTCCGGGAGGACATTGTTATAGCGGATGACTTTCTTATGCTCCATTCCGACCTTTTCGTATACATAGTTGGCGATCACCATGTCTACCTGAGAGTCGGCGTCGACAAACCCTTTGACAGCCTCGAGGATCTTGAGCAGAGCCTCCTTGTCCACCCAGTCGTCACTGTCCACTACTTTAAAATATTTTCCGGAAGCATGTTTGAGCCCCCAGTTTACCGCATCGCCGTGGCCGCCGTTTTCTTTATTGATCGCTTTAACGATTGTGGGGTATTTCTCCTGATAGCGCTCAGCGATCGCCTGTGTCCCGTCTTTGGAACCATCGTTGACTATGATGATCTCTACGTCTTCTCCGCCTTCAAGTATAGAGTTGACCGCTTTTTCCATATATGCTTCAGAGTTATAACATGGAATAGCAAATGAAATGTATTTCATCTTTTCTCCTCCTCAGACTATCTTTATTTTATATTATACCATTGCTGCCCTTATATTGTAAAATTTATTTTTTTTAGATATAGTAAAGAGGAAATACTACTGCAGTATGCACTGTAACAGGATTACATCTGATTGAAGGAGGAGACGAATGAAGAAAAATGTGATCGTAGGGCAGTCTGGCGGCCCTACTGCCGTCATCAATGCGAGTCTTTATGGAGTCGTGTATGAAGCGCTGAACCGGGAGGACGCCTGTGGAACGGTATATGGGATGATAAACGGCATCGAAGGGTTTCTAAGTGGAAAAGTTATTGACATGGAACCGCTTGAGCGCTCGGGCGTGCTTGAACTGATTAAGACCACTCCCGGTGCTTATCTTGGATCGTGCAGATATAAACTGCCGGAAGATCTGACGGACGAAGTGTATCCCAGACTGTTCGGGAAATTTGAAGAGTACGGCATCGGGTATTTTTTCTATATCGGCGGCAATGATTCCATGGATACGGTAAGCAAACTCTCGCGTTATGCAGAACAGACAGGGAGCGGTATCCGATTTATCGGAATCCCGAAGACGATAGATAACGACCTTGTGCATACGGATCACACGCCGGGATATGGAAGCGCGGCGAAATATGTGGCTTCCACTGTCCGGGAGATTGCTCTGGACGCTTCGGTCTATGACAATAAGCAGTCTGTTACGATCGTTGAGATCATGGGGCGCCATGCCGGATGGCTGACGGCAGCAGGCGCTCTTGCGCGCAAATTTGAGGGAGATAATCCGCTTCTGATCTATCTTCCGGAAACAGCGTTTGATACAGAGAAGTTTCTTGACGATGTGAGGGCTGCGCTCAGAAAAGTGTCCAATGTGGTTGTGTGCATTTCAGAAGGGATTAATGATGGAAAAGGAACGTTCGTCTGTGAGCTGGCAAGCAGTGTCGGCGTGGATACATTCGGCCACAAAATGCTCACTGGTTCCGGAAAATATCTTGAGAATCTTGTAAAAGAAAAGATTGGCGTTAAAGTGCGCTCTGTGGAGCTGAATGTGTCTCAGCGGTGCTCCTCATCCATGCTCTCCGGCACAGATCAGAAAGAGGCGATTGCCTCCGGTGCTTATGGAGTAAAATGTGCCATCGAAGGTGAGACGGGAAAGATGATCGCGTTCAGGCGCCTTCCAGGAGATGAATACAGGGTGGATTATGTAACAGAAGATGTCAACGCAATCTGCAATCAGGAGAAGACAGTTCCTGCAGAGTGGATTACAGAGGGGGGATCTGACGTTGCAGGGGAGTTTATAGATTATGCGAGACCTCTTATCCTGGGGGAGGTAAAGATACCGGTGAAGGACGGTCTGCCGTTGTTTGCATACCGCAGATAAAGGAATACCAGGATCAGTTACGCATAAAGTATACACAGGAGGTGAAAGCATGAGTCAGAAATTGGAGAATATACTGAATCTGGCCCTGGCATCGACTGAAGAAGAAAGAGTGCGTTCTGAAGAACTGGAAGTTGGATATAATCCGGCGGAACAGGAGTGGGAGCTGATCGTAAAATATTCGGGAAGTCTTGAGGCGGTAAGAGACATCACGGTGTCTGTCACAGAGCTGTTGAATGGTTATGCCGTAATTGTAATAAAAGAGAACCGGATAGATGAACTGGCGGATCTTCCGGGAATTGATTACATAGAGAAGCCGAAGAGCCTTTATTTTGAGGCAGATGTGGGACGGCAGGCCTCATGTATCGATGCGGTTCAGATCCCCCCTCTTTCGCTGAGTGGGAAAGGGGTTCTCATAGGCATTGTAGACAGTGGAATAGACATCGCCAACCCTGATTTCAGACAGGAGGACGGCGGCACGAGGATAGCAGCCATGTGGGATCAGACTGTGAATGGAGATCCGCCTGCCGGATATGTTATGGGGAGCGAATACACAAGAGAAGAGATCGATGAAATGCTAAGAGTCAGTCCAGGCCGGCTTGGACTGACGATGCCGGGGGCAGATGAGAGCGGCCACGGAACTGCGGTGGCGGGCATAGCGGCGGGAAACGGGAGAGGGAGTCTTGGAACACAGTACCGTGGGGCAGCGCCCGAGGCAGAACTGGTCATCGTAAAAATGGGCACGCCGCGGCCGGCCGACTTTCCAAGAACGACAGAGCTGATGCTTGGAGTGGACTATGTGATACGAAAAGCTCTTGCTTTGAGAAAGCCTGTCGCCGTCAATATCAGTTTCGGAAACACATACGGGCCTCATGATGGAACCTCTCTGCTGGAGAGGTTTTTAAACGATATATCAGAAGTGTGGAAAACGGTGATCTGTGTCGGCAGTGGAAATGAGGGGACAACAGCCGGGCATATATCAGGCCGGGTAAACGATGAGGAAGAAGAGGTGGTGGAGCTTGCTGTACAGGAAAGAGAACCTTCTTTGAGTCTCCAGATCTGGAAGTCTTATGCAGATGAGATGGCGGTTACTGTCGTAAGCCCGTCAGGAGAACGGGTGGGGCCTCTCCGGGAGACGCCCGGTTCACACCGGTATTTTACAGGGGATACAGAACTTCTCATCTATTATGGCGAACCGAAGCCATACAGCGTGAAGCAGGAGATCTATATCTCGTTTCTGCCGCTCCGGTCCTATGTGGACAGCGGCGTGTGGCAGATCATACTAACGCCGCGAAGAATTGTTGAAGGGAACTATCAGATGTGGCTGCCCGCTCAGTCGGCGCTGAATGTGGGAACGGCTTTTCTGCGTCCCAACAGTTCTACTACTCTCACGATTCCGTCAACGGCTTTGCTTGTCGTTACAGTTGCGGCTTATGATGCGAGGACACTTTCTTATGCGGACTTTTCAGGAAGAGGTCCGGCAGGAATTTATGAGGGAGATGTTTATAACAAACCTGATTTGGCGGCTCCGGGGGTGAATGTCCATGCGCCTGTTCCCGGGGGCGGCTACCGATCTTTCAGCGGTACCTCGTTTGCCGCGCCTTTTGTCACGGGAAGCGCGGCTCTTCTGATGGAGTGGGGCATCGTGAAAGGGAATGATCCCTATCTGTACGGGGAGAAAGTGAAAGCATACTTAAGACGCGGCGCCAGAGAACTGCCCGGATATACACAGTGGCCGAATCCTCTGCTGGGATATGGCGCGCTGTGCCTCAGAGACAGTATTCCGTGAAAAGAGAAAGACATAGAAATGGCTGAGATAAATTTTATTGACAAATTACGATACTTACCCTACACTTATTACGGTTATATATCAGACGGGAATTGGTTCCTGCCTCTGCAGGCAGCTGACATGGTAAGGAGAGGACCCATGAGGGAAAATATTATAGAATTGAGAAATATCAAAAAAGTATTCGATGACACGGTTGTTGTCGAGGACTTCAATCTGACAGTAAAAAAAGGCGAGTTCGTAACGTTTCTCGGACCGTCCGGATGCGGAAAGACGACAACGCTCCGGATGATCGCAGGGTTTGAATTTCCGACAGAGGGGGAGATCCTTTTAAATGGCGAGGACATCAGTAAGCTGCCGCCGAATTTAAGGCCGATAAACACGGTCTTTCAGCGGTACGCTCTTTTTCCGCACCTGAATGTTTACGATAATATTGCGTTTGGACTGAACTTAAAGAATCTCCCAAAGTCTGTCATCAGTGAAAAAGTAAAGAATGTTCTGGAAGTTGTGGATCTTGAAGGGTTTGAAAAGAGGCGGATCTCCACGTTGTCCGGCGGCCAG
>DXAU01000059.1 GCA_019116885.1 Candidatus Mediterraneibacter pullistercoris
AATGGTTCGCAACAACTTTTCATTCAGATATTCTTTTAGTTCCTCAACCATTGTTTTATCAGTATGCTGGCCTGGGATCATCTCGCACAATGTCATATTGTAAGGTGGGTTAAAGAAATGTATCCCTAAAAATCTCTTCTTCAGTTGTTCTTTAAAGCACTCAGATAAACGATTCACAGAAATCCCCGATGTTCCCGTACAGATAATCTGATGAGCATCCGCATACTGATTGATCATCTGATTGATCTCTCTCTTCAGATCCATATTTTCGGCTACACTTTCAAAGATTATATCCGATTCTTTTATACAGCTTTCCAGTTCTGAATAACTTGCAGGGATCAGATTGTTTTCTACTGTCTCGCCTTTTACAGACATTGCCGCCTTTTCCCGTGCGCTCTCTGCCTTATCTTTATTTCTCGCGACCATATAGACTTTACACTCACCAAATGCGGCAAAAATCCCTGCAATGTTGCAGCCCATCGTTCCATTTGCACCGATTACTGTTACCGTTCTTATCTTCATATGCTTCTCTCTCCGATAAATAATAGGTCCTTTCCATCGTCCTACTGAAAACACCTTATTATTGCTATACAAATCTTCTCATACTCAATCGTATAACATATTCCTAATCCTCATTATAAATATTAAAAGCAGTTTATCTACTCTCTATTTCCTTTAAAAAATTCCATTGTTTCAGATGTCCCACTGGATATTCCTTCCCGTTTAATCACCGAATAAATCGTCTTACAGAATATACTGAGGTCCATCAAAAAGGATATATTCTCAACATAACTGACGTCCAGTTCAAATCTTTCCTCCCAACTGATCGCATTCCTGCCATTTGCCTGCGCAAGCCCCGTAAGGCCCGGCCTGACTTCATGCCTTCTTTTCTGCCTGCTGTTATAGAGAGGCAGATAGCTCACCAAAAGCGGTCTTGGCCCAATGATGCTCATATCTCCTTTTATGATATTCCATAATTCAGGAAGCTCGTCCAAACTGGTACTCCTCAGAATCTTTCCAAAATGATTCAGCCGCACTTCATCAGGAAGAAGTTGACCGTTCTCATCCTTTTCATCTGTCATGCTCCTGAATTTATACAAGCGAAATATCTTTTCATCTCTGCCCGGTCTCTCCTGTTTAAATATCACAGGGCTTCCCAGCTTTACTCTGACAAGAACCGCAACCATCAGAAATACAGGACTTAAGATGATACCGGCGCAAAGAGAGATGATAAAATCCAATATGCGTTTCACATATTTTTGATAAATCTTATGCCTTTTCATAACCTGTTCCTGCTTTACTTTATTTCCAACATGAACGTACGATACCGCATACTCTTTCCAGATCCTGATCTGTCATCTTGGTATCGCTTGGCAGGCACATCCCCTGCTTAAACAAGTGCTCTGCCACACCGCCATTATCGATATAGTCACAGTCTGAGAATACCGGCTGGAGATGCATGGGTTTCCAGACCGGACGGGATTCGATATTTTCTTTTTCAAGAGCCAGCTGGATGTCAAGAGGCGACACTCTGCTGTCAACACTCAATGTCAGGCAGGAAAGCCAGCAGTTATTCCTACATTCTTCTCTGTCGAACGGCATCATTGTGATGTCACTCACCGATGAAAGAGCTTTCTTATAATACTGATAGATCTTTCTCTTTTTTTCAATCCTCTTGTCAAGGACTTTCAACTGTCCTCTCCCGATCCCGGCTGTGATGTTGCTCATGCGGTAATTATATCCAATCTCCTTATGCTGGTAATATCGTTCCTTTTCTCTTGACTGAGTGGCCCAGAAAAAAGCTTTCTGCATCTTATCTTCTGCATCTTCCCGATTTGATACAAGCATGCCGCCGCCAGAAGTTGTGATGATCTTATTTCCATTAAAACTATATATGCCGTAATCTCCGAAAGTCCCTGTCCACTGTCCATTATATACCGTTCCCAGACTTTCCGCTGCATCCTCAATCAATACTGCCTGATGTCTGCTGCATATCTCTTTAATCTCATCAATCTTTGCTGCCACCCCATACAGATGCACAAGCATCACGATTCTTGTGTCAGGATACTTCCGAAAAGCACTCTCTAGCGCTGCTGGAGACATATTCCACGTATCCGGCTCGCTGTCGATAAATACTGGTATCCCCGCCTCATAAACAATAGGATTAGCAGTTGCAGAAAACGTAAGGCTCTGGCAGAAGACCCGTTCACCCTTTTTCAGCCCTGCAAGTTTTAATGCCAGATGGATCGCTGATGTTCCAGATGACAATGCCACTGCAGCTTTTGCTCCGGTTTTTTGACATATTTCGTTTTCAAATCCATCTACATTTGCACCTAAAGGCGCAATCCAGTTGGTATCAAAAGCCTCCTGGATAAACTCTCTCTCATATCCTTCCTCACTCATGTGGGGGGAAGCCAGAAATATTCTGTCACTCATTTCTATCATCCTTCTGTATATTTATAAGTCGTACATAATTGTGCTGTCAGCTTCTTAATATCGTTACTGTTAGCCTCCGCCTGTTTAATCAGTTCATTCAGATGCTCAAAGAACTTATCTTCATCCATGCGGATAGGATGCCCGACAAAGATCATCTCATTAGCTGTCTTAGTCAGTCCTTCTTCGTCCATCAGAATCTCCTCATAAAGTTTCTCACCAGGACGCAGTCCCACAATCTCAATCTTGATATCCTGGTTCGGTTTATACCCTTTCATCCGTATCAGATTCTCTGCCAGTTCGTAGATCTTAACAGGCTTTCCCATATCCAGGACAAATATTTCTCCTCCAGTGGCGAACAGACTCGCCTGGAGCACCAGTGACACTGCCTCCGGGATTGTCATGAAGAACCGGGTGATCTCTTTATGCGTCACCGTCACCGGCCCTCCCTCTTCAATCTGCTTCAGAAACAGAGGAATAACCGAACCATTACTGCCTAGCACGTTGCCAAATCGGACTGCCGCATACTGCGTATGTTCAGATTTTTTCGCATAGCTCTGGATGATCATTTCACAGATCCTTTTTGTCGCGCCCATGATGTTCGTTGGCCGAACCGCCTTGTCCGTAGAGATCAGAGTAAACTTTTCAGCCTCATATATATCCGCCAGTTTCGCCACATTCAGCGTGCCGAGACAGTTATTTTTAATCGCTTCATTTGGCGACGCCTCCATCAATGGAACATGCTTATGTGCCGCAGCGTGGTATATGAGCTGTGGATGATATTTCTGGAAGATTTTCTCCATTCTCTCATAATCACGTACAGAACCTATTAAAGCTGCTATATGAAGTTCAGGATAATGC
>DXAU01000060.1 GCA_019116885.1 Candidatus Mediterraneibacter pullistercoris
TATTTGCTGAAATGAACCTTAATATGTACAGGGGAACCATGGGATAATGTATCCTTTTTCTGAGATTAAATGATATGGGAAGAAGTATGTAAATGGATAAGAAATTGTCAGAAATGAGTTTGGAAGAACTGTGGCAGTTGTTTCCTATCTTTTTAACAGAGCATCAGGACTGCTGGAAAAACTGGTATGCTGCTGAAAGCGCTTTTTTGATGAAAGTCATTCCTCAGGCTGTGAGAATCAACCATATAGGCAGTACGGCTGTAAGTTCCATTTGGGCGAAATCAATCGTTGATATCCTCATGGAAGTCCCAAAGGAATGTGATTTATTGAGTGTCAGAGATTTGCTGACAAAAAGTGGCTACATTTGTACGAGTCAGAATACGAATAGGATTTCTTTCGCGAAAGGGTACACAGAGAAAGGCTTTGCTGAAGAAGTATTTCATTTACATTTGAGATACGCCGGAGATAATGATGAATTGTATTTCCGGGATTACCTGATAGAACATTCTGATGTTGCCCACGAATACGAAAAAATGAAGCTAAGGTTATGGAAAAAGTTTGAGCATGACAGAGATGGCTATACAAATGCAAAATCACAGTTTGTCCGGAAATACACAGATAGAGCGAAATTAGCATATGGAAACAGGTACTGAGCCATGTGAAAGACCTGATAAAGGCTGACTCCGTTTTGAACAGGGTAAAAATAATGGAATGTATGAGGCATGAAAAGATGAATTTGTTGAAAATAGCTCTGCTGCAGGTCGCTCCCAGCGGCTCATTGAACGGCAATCTTGAGAAGGGAATCCAGTCGTGCAGACTGGCAAAGGAAAAGGGGGCGGACATTGCTTTGTTTCCCGAAATGTGGAGTAACGGCTATAACATCCATGACCGTCCTGCAGAGGAATGGACAGCAGAAGCAATATCAGCCGACAGTGATTTTGTTGTCAGGTTTGGTAATCTTGCCGGAGAACTTGAGATGGCGATTGGCATTACTCTTCTTGAAAGATATGGGGAAGGCGTCCGAAATACACTGATTCTTTTTGACCGGTTTGGAGAAAAGAAGCTGACTTATGCAAAGGTGCATACGTGTGATTTCAGTGTGGAGAGAACCCTGACGCCCGGGGAGGAGTTCTATGTCACTGAGCTTGACACAGCGTGCGGTATCGTAAAAGCCGGCGCAATGATCTGCTATGACAGGGAATTCCCGGAGAGTGCGAGAATACTGATGCTTCAGGGTGCAGAACTGATCCTTGTTCCCAATGCCTGTCCCATGGAGATCAACCGGCTTTCCCAGCTTCGCGCAAGAGCGTATGAAAACATGGCTGCAGTCGCCACATGCAACTATCCGGAGACAGTTCCGGACTGCAACGGGAACTCTACGGTTTTTGACGGAGTCGCATATCTCCCGGAAGAGGAAGGTTCGCGTGATACCTGCATCCTGAAAGCAGATGGCAAAGAGGGAATCTATGTCGCCGGACTTGACTTAAAACAGCTCAGGGATTACCGGAGAAATGAAGTGCACGGCAATGCGTACCGCCGTCCCCGGAAATATGGAATACTGACAGAGACAAAGGTGTCAGCCCCCTTTATAAGAGAAGACCGCCGTCAGTGAAGAAAGGACTTGCCTGGTTATATTTTACATGGTATTATAGTTAGAGTTAAAGCAAGGGAGGTGGCTTGATGTCGGCTGTTCGCAGATAATAAGGACGATAATATGATCTCATCATCAGCGCATACGATGAGTTTTTTGTTGTACCTGTTTGCGGATAGATCCATCAGGCTGGCTTCATGAATAAAGGCAGTTTTTATTTGTGTTTCACAAAGAGGAGAGAATGAGTATCACCAGTTTCCGGCTGGATGATACTGTAACAGTCTGCTGTGAACAATACGGAGACAGGTATACAGATGACTCAGAGTAATGGGTCATCTGTTTTTTGCGTGGGCGACGAGACAAAGTCCGGGCTTGCCCGGAACCTTGGCGGCCTCTGACAATCCCGGAATGTGCCTTTTGGTACTTGCGGTGATTAGCCGTAATATATTTATCACAACAGGGAGGAGAACTGTCATGAAAGAACATGAGCAGAATAAGTTTATATGTCACAATTGCGGATGGATCCCATCATCAGGTATGAGTGCCGAAGAGCTGGATCACTGCCCGAACTGTCTGTCAGGCATCCATAAAGAGGACGAAGACGGGTATGAATGTGGCGGAATATTTGAAGCGGTTGGTATATGGGTAAAGGCGGAGAATGAATGGAACATTATTCAGAGATGCAGTTTTTGCGGTGAGATGAGACTTGCGCCTATGGCGGAATATGACAGCCGCATCAAAATTCTGTCGATTGCATCAAAGCCTATGGCGTCGCCGCCTTTTCCGGTCGACAAACTGGAGGAACTGACGAAGATGATGGGAGGACAGGGGAATTTGAACAGATAGAGATGAAAGAGAGAAGAATAAAATGAACAGAGAAAATAAAAGAAGAAAGTATGACAAAAAATATTTTAAAACGCATCCGTGTACAGACTCATTCATATGTAAAGTCTGCGGATGGCCGGTCGTATCGGCGGGGGCGGGAAGCAGTCACAGAAATCACTGTCCGAACTGTCTGCACAGCATACATCTGGACAACGAACCAGGTGACCGGTCCTCTGACTGCCATGGACGCATGGAACCGATCGGAGTGTGGGTGAGAAAAAATGGGGAGTGGGCTGTTATCCACAGATGCTCCAGATGTGGGAAAGCAGGATCAAACCGTGTGGCAGCGGATGACAACCCGATGAAGCTGATGGCGCTTGCAATGCGTCCGTTTGGGAGCCAAATGATATCCAGGACGGACATAAAAAAGATGACTGAGTCAATGGAAGAGACGCGGTAGAGCCCGCGGGGAAGCGAAAATGGGGACTGCTCATAGCATGGCAGTCCCCATTTTGTGATAAGAAATGCAGTTTTACAGCAAAAGATAAGGATGATTTCCTGCTTTCAGAACGCTTACAGCCTTTAGTTTCTTGACTTTACGCCGATAGTATAAATAACAGGCAGTTTGGAAAAGGGATGATTTCTGGATTCAATCAGGAACGGAGGCAGAGCTGATGTCAAGAATCAGAAATTTAGGAGAAAATGAGTTTACAGCGTCAGTACGGTTTCGGGATACATACAACAGTGCGGCAGGCAATATAGACAGAACAGGACGGAATGAAAGCGTTAAAACAGATACTGTCGTACTTCAGCAGACTTCCCAGGCGAAAAAGCAGGTGGAAGAGCTTTTTGGAGAATTCTTAAAACGTCTTGAAAAAGCATATCCGGAGCTTCAGATTGTGGTATCGGATAACAGGACAGGAAGTGAACAGGATCTGCTTGCACGGACATTGCAGGAGATGAAAGACGGATATGTTTTATTTCTGTCCAGAGACTTTATGGAAGGCCTCTCTTCAGGTGAGGAAACATATCGGATCAAGACACGGGCTGTCCTGGACGCGGTGAGACGGCTGGGCGCTTACCGGGATGGAGCCGGAGTCTGGCTGCAGGAGGATGCGGCTGTTTTTCTGTCAAGAAAGCCGGAAGAAAAGAAAGATAACAAATCGTGGATACAGGACTGGTGCCAGCGTCAGGAACAGCAGATGTCCGATATGATGCCGTCGCCGTCGGAGCAGGAAGTGTTCAGGTCAAAAGCGATCAGTACCGCATACTATCAGTCTGCCACGGCCTATTCACGTCTTGCCAGAGCAAAGACCAAATCATCAGCTCAGACCGTCATGACAGAGATCAGGCAGAGTATCAGCAGCCTGAAACTTCTGACTGCCTATGGAGATGACAAGATGCGTGAAAAAGCGAAAAAGGCCATAAAGTCTTTGGAGAAACTTTTACTGCGTGCAAACAGAAAAATCAGAAGATTTGATGAGGAAAGGCTTACAGATATCAGAAGAAAGAAAGCACAGGAAAAAGGAGAGGCGGAAAGGGCGCTGCAGGCAGCGCTTGAACTGAAAAAAAGACAGACATCGCGCGCCATAGGAGACGGCGTGATCCGGACAGAAGGCCGTCTCAATAACATAGATATACCCGGATACAGAAACCGGCTGAGAGACGACTGGATAAAGAGACAATACAGAACTTCTTATGATGACTGGGTAACGTCCGTTCCGGTCAATACGACTATGGCAGCAGATATGATGTTGTCTGCTGCAGAATTTGCATCAGCAGACGTGGCAGCTCCGGAAGGATTCCAGATAGCAGAAGTGATGACTTTCTGAAGAGCTGCCCGGGCTGCGGCCTATTTTTTTCTCGGATACGTCCGCTTTTCATTTGTCAGACCGACAAGATAATCGATGCTTACATTATAGAATTCAGAACGTTTTATAAGCAGTACAAAGACGGGCAGAATATTACGGGAAGAAAAAGAACCGTCAGTCTGAAAATAAAAAAGCCGGAAACAAGGAGCGCGTGTACAACGCGTTCTTCTTGTATTGGGAAATATTTATATGGTTTCTTCTTTTTCTATTGCGTTTCTGAATTTATGATATTATACTGGTAACATTGAGATTTGTAGAATCTTGTCGAAAAATACTTTCTGTAATACAGAAGGGGGATTCTTGATTATGGTTTTTTCAAGCCTTATTTTTTTGTTTGTATTTTTCGCCCTGAACCTGGCAGTGTATCACCTGGTGAGCGATAAGTACAAAAATAAGGTTCTTCTTATATTTTCACTGATCTTCTATGCATGGGGCGGTCCAGCTTATCTGCTGCTTTTAGTGGGAGAGACACTTGCAAGCTGGTTTTTTGCCAGGAAGATAGAGAGCGCGGAAAATAAACGTACCAGAAAACTGTATATGTTCGGAGAATGTATCGTTCTCCTTGGACTGCTCGGGTATTTTAAATATGCGGTGTTTTTCCTGGAGAATTTCAGGATGCTGTTCGGAGTTCCTGAGACAATCCCTAACATTGTGCTGCCGATTGGCATTTCGTTTTACACATTCCAGCTTCTATCTTATGTCGTGGATGTGTACCGAAAGGAGATTAAGGCTCAGCCGGTTTTCTGGAAACTGCTTTTGTACTCCAGTCTTTTTCATCAGTGTATTGCCGGCCCCATTGTCCGCTATGAGACAGTTGCCAATGAGATCGACCAGCGCAGGGTTACACAGACAGATGTCTACGCGGGGGTCCGGAGATTCTGCATCGGCCTTGCGAAGAAAGCGATCCTTGCAAATTCATGCGCAGAGATTGCCGATTCCCTGATTATGCCGGGGAGTGAAACTCTCGCGGTGCAGACCACGATGGGACTGTGGCTGGGCATGCTTGCCTATATGCTCCAGATATATCTGGACTTTTCAGCTTATTCGGATATGGCGCTCGGCATGGGGCGTATGATTGGCTTTCACTACCTTGAGAATTTCAACTATCCGTATACCGCGCGATCCGTACAGGACTTCTGGCGGAGATGGCATATATCCCTGAGCACTTTTTTTCGGGATTATATTTATATTCCGCTTGGCGGAAACCGCTGCTCCACAGGCAGATACATCCGTAATATGGCAATTGTATGGTTTCTTACTGGTATGTGGCACGGGGCGAGCTGGAATTATATTTTATGGGGAATCTATTATCTTATATTCCTTCTGCTGGAACATTTTGTTATCCGGGAGAGGATACCAGGCCTGCTTAAATACGTGTATACATTACTGGTCATATTCTTTGGCTGGGTGATTTTTAAGTTTGAGAATCTAGGTGAACTGGAATCTGTTCTGACAGGTCTGTTTGGCATCGGCACGTCAGGATTTCTTGGTATGGAGGTCAGTACGGTGCTCCTTGGAAATATCTTCCTGCTGATTTTTGCATCGATCGCATGTACGCCTCTGGGGAAGACGGTTCGTCAGAGCCTGGCCCGGCTCGGGACGCGCAGCAGAGCCGCTTTTGCGGTCTTTAATATTACGGAGATGATTATTCCGCCGCTTTTGCTGATATTGTCTGTGCTGGCTCTGATCGGCAACAGTTACAATCCGTTTTTGTATTTTCAATTTTAAGGAGCTTCTAGTCGATGAAAGGTCAAAGGCTTACAAATAAACAGAAAAAGACGATATTCACGTTCCGTAAGTTCAGCGTGAATATATTCGCAGTTTTGATGGCGCTCGGCGCGGTTGCCGGACTGATGTTCTTCCTCCGGCCGGTTACTTCAGAGGTGGAAAAAAGGGCGCTGACGGAGTTTCCAAAGCCTTCTGTCAGCACGCTGCTAAACGGACAGTTCTTCTCGGATCTGTCTCTCTGGTATTCGGATACGTATCCTATGCGTGACGCTCTGATCGCCGGGGCACAGAAACTGGAAGGAGCCCGTGGAATCACACCGTCAACGATGATGGTCGGGAGCCGCCAGAAGAGCGATGAGATTCCATCAGCAGAAGAAGCGGAGACAGAAACTCAGGAACAGACTGCGGCTCAGGAACAGACTGCGGCAGATACCGTAGATAAACAGGAACAGACAGTGGAAGAAATTTCTGCTCCGGACAGCCGTGCGATGGAAGCGGAGATCCAGAAACAGATTCAGCAGAATCTTTACGTTAAGGATGGGGCGGCCTATTCCCTTTACTATTACGACCAGTCGGCTGCGGATATCTATACCACAGCTCTTAGCAAAGCAGCTGCAGAGTTAAAAGGCCAGACGGAAGTGTACTCCATCCTTGTTCCGAACAATTCAGGAGCTATGCTTACAGAGGAAGAGCTGACAGCTCTTGGCGGCGCTGACCAGAAGCAGGCGATCGATTACTATTATAGTCTTACAGATAACGTAAAGACGATAGATACCATTGATACACTGCGGGAACACAATAATGAATATCTGTATTTCCGTACAGATCATCACTGGACGCAGCTTGCTGCATATTATGTGTATCAGAACTTTTGTGAACAAAAAGGAATCCAGCCGAACCAGCTGTCAGATTTTAAGAAAATGACATTTTCACCATTCCTTGGATCATTTTACCAGGAACTCCAGAATAAAGACATGGCTGCGAATCCTGATTCGGTAGACGCCTATGTGCCTATGGCTACCAATGATCTGACTTTTTGGGAGAAAGACGGCTCTAAAGTAAACTGGAATGTGATCAGGGATGTGACCGGATGGAACCAGAATTCGCTGTATTCGTGTTTTATCGGCGGAGACAAGCCGCTTGCGGTTATAAAAAACCCGAATATCAGCGACGGATCTTCCTGTGTTGTAGTGAAAGAGTCTTACGGGAACTGCTTTGTACCTTTTTTGGTCGATCATTACCAGACGGTCTATGTCATTGATTTCAGATATACACAGAATAATGTGATGGATTTTGTCAAAAAGTATCATGTCCAGGACCTTATTTTGATAAATAATATATCTATTATTGCAAGTGAAGATGTGTCGAAGACGATTGCGGGGCTTCTCGAATAAAGGTGCGTGAAGAAATGCAGATGCTGCGGGTCAAAAGGTAAGGAACGGACTTCAGATATCAAGGGAAAAAAAGAATCAGAGAAAAGGAGAGAATGAGAATGGTACATCATATCGTAATGTGGAAATTTAAACCGGAGATCGAAGAAGAGAGAAAAGCAGAACTTAAAAGAGCAATGAGTGAGAATCTGACCGCCCTGGTCGGAAAGGTTCCGGGGCTTCTCACTGCGGAATTTATCGAAGAGCCTCTGCTGTCGGGCACTCATGACATAGCGCTTGTAACAACGCTTGAGAAAGCGTCAGATCTCCCGGTCTACGCAGAACATCCGGAACATGTGAAAGCGGCAGATACTTATGTGCGTCCTTATGTGACAGAGAGAGCCTGCCTTGACTATGAAGACTGACTTCCCGGCGGGCTGTGCCGGAATTAAGGAATAGGACATTGTATGCCACACATATACTTGCTATAAAAGGCGTATGTGTGGCATTTCTATGGAAAGAGATCAGCTAAAAGAACGTCTGGCATCAGCTGCGGGTATGCCAAAGGATGTGACTATGAAAGCTGCGGTAGTCACTGTGCTCGGAGACTTCGAGGTATGCATAGAGAATTACCGCGGAATTACAGAATATACAGAGTGTCTTGTGCGGGTACAGACAAAGGGCGGTCAGATACGCCTGGCAGGGAAAGATCTCAGAGTGGAGTATTATACAAACGATGAGATGAAGATCACAGGAAAGATAGAATGTATTCAATTTGACAACAAGGGGGAGAGACCATGATCCGGTCATTCATCCGTTACCTCAAAGGATATGTAAAGATCCGGGCAGAGGGTTTTTCTCCGGAGCGTTTCCTGAATATGTGTTCTTACCATCAGATCTTTATCTGGGGGATGAAACCGTGCGGAAATGGATATGAGATGTGTATGAGTATCAGGGATTTCAGGAGATTGAAGCCTCTTGCAAAGAAGACGCATACCAGGATCGTTCTGTCAGGAAGATATGGATTCCCTTTCTTTTTGTTCCGGTACCGGAAGAGGAGAGCTTTTTTCATCGGAGCATTTCTGTGCGTGGTGCTGATAAAGACGTATTCCCTTTTTATATGGGATATCCATTTCGAGGGAAACAGCAGATGGCCGGACGAGACGCTTTCAGAATATCTGCGGAGCGAGGGGGTTTCTCCCCTCATGTTAAAGAGCCGGGTTGACTGTCCGGGTATTGTAAAAAATATCAGAAAAGAATATAATGATATCGTTTGGGTGTCTGCCTCTATAGATGGGAGCAGGCTCAAGATACAGATAAAGGAGAATGAAGACACTTTCCCGCAGGAAAACGTCGATGTCTCGGGAGAGGAGACTCCGACAGATCTGATCGCATCGTCAGACGGTGTTATAACGAGTATCGTGACGCGCTCCGGCGTTCCCCAGGTCCATGTGGGCGACAGGGTGAAAAAAGGAGATCTCCTTGTCCTTGGCAGGGTAGACGTGGTTGATGACAGCGGAGAAGTGACAGGATATCAGTATCAGAGATCCGATGCGGATATCTTTGCAGATACGACGATGGAATACCGGGATGAAATCTCCCTGACATACAAGGAGAAAGTGTACGATGGAAAGGAAAAGTATCTGCCTTATGTGCGTTTTCGTGATTATACGATATCGGTAGGAAGTCTTGCGAATAAATATGATCACAGCGAAGTGATTTCAAAGGAGCAGCCGCTGAAAGCAGGAGAGAACTTTTATCTGCCCGTCTCTCTGGGACTAAAGACAGCGAAGTCCTATGCTTTTGAGGAGAAAAAGTACTCGGAGGAAGAGGTGAGGGCGCTTCTGAGCAGGAACTTTGAACGCTTTTATGATGATTTGGCTGAAAAAGGTGTTCAAATTAAGGGGAATAATGTTAAAATACATCTGTATGCGGATTCTGCTGTGGCCTCGGGAACACTTAATATGAATGAGAGGATCACAGAAGAAGCAGATACGGAAATATTGACGATTGAAAGGAAAGAAACAGATGAGTCTGTCGGAACTGATGATTGACATACCGGCTGAACATGAGGCGAATGTGTTCGGACAGTTTGACACATATGCAAAGAAGCTGGAGCGCACTTTCCATGTTACGCTGATCGCTCGGGACGGAAACACGAAGATCGTGGGGGAGAGCGCGGCCGCACAGAAAGCTCTGCGCGTGCTCACCCAGCTTCTGGAACTGTCCAGGAGAGGCAATATGATAACGGAGCAGAATGTGGACTATGCCATATCTCTCGTCTACGAAGATCACGAAGAGGGGATCGTGGAGATTGACAAAGAGATGATCTGTCATACACTGCAGGGAAAGCCTGTCAAACCAAAGACGCTGGGACAGAAGAAATATGTTGACGCCATAAAAAATGAAATGATTACCTTCGGACTCGGGCCTGCGGGGACAGGCAAGACATATCTTGCCATGGCTATGGCGATCACTTCATTCAAACAAAATGAAGTAAACCGGATCATACTGACCCGTCCGGCCATCGAGGCCGGCGAGAAACTGGGATTCCTTCCCGGAGATCTTCAGAGCAAGATTGATCCATATCTGCGCCCTCTCTACGATGCTCTTTATGAGATCATGGGAGCGGACAGTTTTATAAAGAATTCGGAAAAAGGCCTCATCGAGGTAGCGCCTCTGGCATACATGAGAGGCCGGACGCTGGACAATGCGTTTATCATTCTTGACGAGGCACAGAATACAACGCCTGCCCAGATGAAAATGTTCCTGACACGTATCGGCTTTGGCTCAAAAGTCGTCATCACAGGTGATTCCACACAGAAAGACCTCCCGGCTGGAGCTGTCTCAGGACTTGATGTAGCGGTCAATGTGGTAAAAGATCTTGAGGGGATCAGTATCTGTACGCTTACCAGCAGGGATGTCGTGCGTCATCCTCTCGTACAGAAGATCGTCAAAGCATATGACGACTACGAAAAGAAAAGCGCGGGGCGCACCAGGGAGAACAGCAGGAGGAAGAGATCATGAGTCTGTATATAGAGAAAGAAGGCGGGGGGACAGGGCTGCCTTTTGACGAAGAGGAGATCGCTTCTCTGGTGGTGGAGGCGTCGCTTGAATATATCGGATGCCCCTATGAGGCTGAAATAGATCTTCTCCTTACACATGATGCACAGATCAGGGAGATGAACCGCGATCACCGCGGCATCGACCGCGCAACAGATGTGCTCTCATTTCCCATGCTGGAGCTGGAGCATCCAGGGGACTTCTCGCAGATTGACGAAAAGACTGGTGAAGCATTTCATCCTGAGACGGGGGAACTGATGCTCGGGGACATTGTGATCTCTGTTGACAGAGTACTGGCTCAGGCAGAAGAATACGGGCACTCCCCCAAACGGGAGTATGCTTTCCTCATCGCTCACAGTATGCTCCATCTGTTTGGATATGATCACATGGAAGAGGAAGAGCGGAAGATCATGGAGCAGAAACAGCGGGACATCATGGAGAAAATTAATATCCACCGGCAGGATGCCTGATACGATACAAGGAGGACTTACATGTCTGATACACCGAGGAACAGAATAAGGAAATCCAGAGGGGATGACTATATAGTACAGGGTTCAATCCTTGCAGCAGCGGTCGTTATAACCAAAGTGATCGGTGTTGTCTACCGTATCCCCCTGACAAATCTCCTGGGGGATGAAGGAAACGGCTTCTATGGATACGCATATCAGGTCTATGCATTCGCTCTTATGATATCATCTTTGAGCCTGCCGACTGCAGTGTCTAAACTGGTGTCAACAAGAGTGGCGTCAGGACAGAAGAGAAACGCATTCCGCGCGTTCCTCTGTTCCCTTCTGTTTGCAGTAATTGTGGGATTTATCGTTTCTCTTGTTATCTTTCTTGGAGCAGGAGCAATATCGGAACATATGATGAAGGCTCCGCTGAGCGTATATGCCCTGCGCGTGCTGGCCCCGGGGCTGTTCATCGTGGCAGTGATGGCAGTTCTGCGCGGATACTTCCAGGGTCTTGGAACAATGATGCCGACTGCTGTTTCGCAGGTCATAGAGCAGATTTTCAATGCTGTTGTCAGTATTGTGGGAGCGGGAGTGCTCTTTGATATCGGAGCACGGGTCGGCGAGGAGAGAGGAGAGGAACTTTTGGGTCCGGCCTACGGCGCTGCCGGCGGTACTCTGGGAACAGTGATAGGAGCGCTTACCGGCCTTATTTTCCTGCTCTTTGTACTATGGATGTTCAAAAGCGTGATAAAGCAGCAGTTGAAACGGGACAGGACACGCAAGAGAGAATCTTACAGTCATCTGCTTAAAGCGCTCATAATGATTGCGGTACCGGTAATATTCAGTACTGCGATCTACAATATCAACCAGATTATAGATCTGACTGTGTTCAACCACATCATGGATGCACAGGGATATTCCGAACAGGAGTATATCGCGCTGCAGGGGATCTATACCGGGAAATACGATCCGCTGATCAATGTCCCGATGTCAATCCCCTATGCGATCAGCTCTTCCATAGTTCCTAGCCTTACGGCTACGGTGATGACAAGAGACAGACGCCGGACGCACTATCAGATCGATCAGACGCTTCGTCTGACAACGATCATGACGATCCCGAGCTGCGTTGGATTTATCGTCCTCGCATCGCCGCTTATGGTCCTGCTCTACAATGATCCGGGCGCGACTCCGGCGAATCTGCTCATGCTTGGAGCTATAGTGATTGTTCTCTATGGATGGTCGTCTATTACGAACTCCATACTGCACGGGCTCAACTATATGTCGAGTCCGGCCAAGAATGCCGCTGTTGCGCTCGTGATACACCTTATCGCTTTCGTACTTATGCTGACGGTGTTCAAGATGAACGTCTATGCGCTGGTGGGAAGCAATATTGTGTTCGCACTCATCATGTGTTGTCTCAACCAGAGGAAGATCCGGAAAGTGTGCGGGTTCAGGCTGGATATCGTGCGGATGTTTGGCAAGCCTCTTCTCGCGGCGGTTATAATGGGAGTCATTACATATTTGGTACACCTTGGGCTGGATATGCTGATCGGCGGCAGAGTAATCCCGACTGTAGCGGCGATCCTTGCAGCAATCATCGTTTATGTCTTCCTGATTCTCAAGATGGGAACGCTTTCTGACGATGATATCCTGGCACTCCCGATGGGGGCAAGGATTCTGCGGTTTTGCAGGAAACTGAACCTGATACCGTCCGGAAGATAGAACGGGAAGAACTGAATAAAAAGTGAAAAAAGGCCAATACTGTATGAAAAAGGATGTGGAGACAATGAGATCAAGATACATTATTGGCTTTTTTGCGGTATTTCTCATATTTGCCCTGCTGCTCTCAGCCGGCTATAAGATGACATATGACCGTGTGGCAGAGAGACAGACTGCCAGGGAAGAAAACACGGATGCGCGGAGCATCACCGCAGAGGGGGAAGCTGTGCAGGAGACGGAAGACGGCAAAGAGGAAGGATATTATCTGTGCGAACTCCAGGGATTTGTCGTAGTATACCTGAAAGACCGGGAGACGATATATGAATTTACGGAGATACCGGTATCCGATCTGCCGGAGGAAGTACAGCAGGAAATCGTATCCGGCAAGTATATCTCCAGTCAGGAAGAACTGTATGCTTTTCTTGAAAATTATTCAAGCTGACGGACGTCTGGACGAACACAGGAAAATAGTGTATAATACAGTATCTTAATGTGCTTTGAAAGGAACAGATATGGATAAACAGAAGATAGACAGGATCAATGAACTGTATCGCAGATCAAAAGCCGAGGGACTTACAGAGGAAGAACAAAAAGAACAAAAGATATTGAGAAAAGAATACCTCGATGCGGTGAGAAGAAATCTCCGCTCTCAGTTAAATAATATCGATATTGAAGAAAAAGATGGAACGGTCGTGAATCTTGGTGAAAAGTACGGAAACAAAAAAGGAAATTAGGAAGAATTTTCTGAGCATGCGCAGCGGGATGCCTGAGGAAGAAATGGAGCGCGCAGGAGAGGCGGTCACAGACAGGATCTTAAGCAGCAGGTCATATGAGGATGTCCGATTTCTATACTGCTATGTCTCTTACGGCAGCGAGGTAGATACGCGCCGTCTTATAGAAGAATCACTGAAAAGAGGAAAGAGAGTGGCGGTTCCGCGGGTGCGCGGCAGACACAGGATGGATTTCTGCTTTATAAGGAGCATGGCTGACCTGAGCCCGGGGTATAAAGGGATACCTGAGCCGGGTCCTTGGTGCAGGAAAGCTCCTGTGCCGTTTGAGGAGACGCTCGTCATCGTGCCGGGGATCGCATTTGACCGCTCGGGCGGCAGGATTGGATACGGAGGCGGATATTACGACACATATCTTGCCGGGAAGACCAAATGCATAAAGGCCGCGGCCGCTTATTCCATGCAGATTACGGAGCAGATTCCGACGGAGCCATCGGATGTAAAGATGGATCTGATCATAACAGAAAAGGAGCTGATCGTATGTTCTCAGGACTGCCGGGAGATCCGGTGATGCTGTTAAGCGTCATAAATACAAAACTCAGAGATCACTATCCCACGCTCGAGGCTCTCTGTGATGATTTGCAGATAGACAGCAGAGAACTTACAGACCGGCTTGGTGCGATAGATTATGCGTATGACGCTGCATGCAATCAGTTTGTGTGACACACGAATACATATCAGACACAGGAGATAAAATGAATCAGAATATGACAGATACTGCCGAACAGGAAGCGCTGATCCCTGTACAGGAACCGCAGCGGCAGTATTATTTTATGGAAAGAGCAAAAGAATATCTGGAGAAGATGAGCAGGGCGGCTGGCAGGCGTCTTACGTTCTGCGTTACCACGTTCGGATGCCAGATGAATGCCAGAGATTCAGAAAAGCTTGCCGGTATCCTCGAGCGAATCGGATACACGGAGGAGCCTGAAGAGGAGAAAGCGGATTTTGTCATCTATAACACATGTACAGTGCGTGAAAATGCAAATCAGAGAGTCTACGGACGTCTGGGACAGCTCGGGCGGATCAAAAAGAAGAATCCGCACATGATGATCGCGCTGTGCGGCTGTATGATGCAGGAACCGGAGGTCGTGGAAAAGCTGAAGAAGAGCTACCGGTTCGTGGATATCATCTTTGGCACGCATAATATTTATAAATTCGCAGAACTTCTTGCCACACGAATGGAGTCCGGACATACGGTCATAGATATATGGAAGGATACGGACAAGATCGTGGAAGATCTTCCGAGTGAGAGAAAATATCCTTTTAAATCAGGCGTAAATATCATGTTTGGCTGCAACAATTTCTGCAGTTACTGCATCGTACCCTATGTCCGCGGCCGGGAGAGGAGCAGAGATCCGCGCGCGATCATACGCGAGATCGAAAGGCTTGTATCGGACGGTGTCGTGGAAGTCATGCTCCTTGGCCAGAATGTAAATTCCTATGGAAAGACCCTCGAAGAACCGATGGCTTTTGCAGAACTGCTCCGCGAGATAGAGAAGATAGACGGGCTGGAACGCATCCGGTTCATGACGTCCCATCCAAAAGACCTGTCGGACGAACTGATAGAGGTCATGGCGTCTTCCAGGAAGATCTGCCGTCATCTCCATCTTCCGGTGCAGTCAGGCAGCACAAGGATACTGGAAAAGATGAATCGCAGGTACACGAAAGAGAAATATCTGGAGCTTGTAGAGAGAATAAAAAGAGCAATGCCTGACATCTCTCTTACAACTGATATTATCGTAGGGTTTCCTGGCGAGACAGAAGAGGACTTCCAGGACACTCTCGATGTGGTAAGAAAGGTGCAGTATGACAGCGCTTTTACGTTTATCTATTCAAAACGCACAGGGACTCCTGCAGCAGTGATGGAAGAACAGGTTCCGTCTGAGATCGTAAAAGACCGTTTTGACCGGCTCTTAAATGAGGTGCAGGAGATTTCTGCCAGGATGTGCGCACGGCATCAGGGGACAGTTCAGACCGCGCTTGTGGAATCTATGAACGACCACGACGATACTCTGGTGACGGGGCGGCTTGGCAGCAATCTGCTCGTACATTTTCCGGGAGATGCTTCGATGATCGGGAAATTCTGCAAGGTGAGGCTTGGCGAGTGCAGAGGATTTTACTTTATTGGAGAGACTGAGGATGACGGATGAAGAAGCAGGCTGATCTGCAGCAGTCAGTGATATTCAGAATATGCACGTTGGAACAGAGGTTCCGGCGTGCTTTTTTTCTGTCATATTTTTTCTTCCTTTTCATATATTGTGTAAAGAGGTGGACAAGATGGAAAGAAAGGGAAGCAAAGACCAGGTATTCAATATCCTGGCAAAGAGCGTGAGAAAGATCGTCCAGGCAGATGGCGCTGACATGGAACATATTCAGGAAATAAGGCTGCGCACAGGCCAGCCCCTCCGCATTGTCAGAGATAACACGGAGAGGGTGCTGCCGTCGGAAGGAACACCGCATATCATAACGAAAGAAGAATTAAGGGAGACGATGGAATATATCAGTCATTATTCTCTCTATGCATATGAAAACGAACTGAGACAGGGATTTCTGACCATAGAGGGCGGGCACAGAGTAGGAGTAACTGGCAAAGTGATACTGGAGAGGGAAAAGGTGAAAAATATTCAGTACATATCATCTGTCAACATCAGAGTATCGCACGAATTTATCGGATGCGCGGACGGCATCCTGCCGCATATCACAAAGAACCGGCAGGTATGCCACACGCTGATTATATCGCCGCCCTGCTGCGGCAAGACGACTCTGATACGGGATCTCATACGCCAGATATCGGACGGAAATCAGTATGTAAAAGGCTGCTCGGTGGGAGTTGTAGATGAGCGTTCAGAGCTGGGTGGGTGCTATCTTGGAATTGCACAGAACCATCTCGGATCCAGGACGGATATTCTGGACTGCTGCCCGAAAGCAGAGGGAATGATCATGCTGATACGCTCCATGTCACCGCAGGTGATCGCTGTGGACGAGATAGGTACGAGTGAGGATATCCATGCCATAGAATATGCAATGCAGTGTGGATGCAAGCTGATCGCCAGCGTTCATGGACTGGATATGGACGAGGCGTCAAAAAAGCCTGTGCTTGGGGAATTGATAAGGAGGCGGATGTTTGAGCGGTATGTCGTGCTCGGCAACAGCCGCCGTCCCGGAGAGATACGGGGGATCTATGATGAGCGGGGGAGTGTGCTGTGCAGAGAGTGATCGGAGCGGCTTTGATACTGGCGGCAACCGGAGGAGCCGGATATGTGTATTGCAGAGAGTTGAAACAGTATCTGGATCGGATGCTGTATCTTCGGTATATCATGAGCCTGATACGGGGAGAGATCGCATACACTCATGCTCCGCTTCCGGAGGTGTTTGCCGGTGTGGCAGCAAGAGTGAAAGAGCCGTACCGCACATGGCTTAAAAGTACAGCGTCAGAGATGAAGACCAGACAGGAAAGCGGCTTCGCGCGGATGTGGAACCGTTCTGTGGACAAATATTTAAAACCGCTGGGACTGAAACAGGAACATTCGATTCTGCTCAAAGAACCAGGAACATTTCTCGGAAGCCTGGAGAAAGATACACTTGACCATACATTGCAGATGTATCTGAACCGCATGGATCTCGAGACAGAAAAGTTAAGAGAAGGACTTGCTGCAAAGACGAGGATCGGCGGCTGTCTGGGGGTGATGAGCGGTATCTTTCTTATCGTGATCCTGCTCTGAGAGAGGAGAAGACATGGATATTAACCTTATCTTTCGTATAGCTGCAGTAGGGATACTCGTCTCGATCTTAAGCCAGGTGCTTAAGCACAGCGGCAGGGAAGAACAGGCATTTCTTGCGAGCCTTGCGGGTCTGATACTGGTGCTCTCGTGGATACTGCCGTATATATATGACCTGTTTCAGACGATTCGACAGCTCTTTGCCTTATAAAGGCGCCAGAGAGGCGGAATGAACAGAGAGGTGAGAAGATGAGTGTGATGCAGGTGGGCGTGATAGGAGTGATCGCGGCAGTGCTCGCGATACAGTTAAAGGGCGGAAAAGCAGAGTATGGAATTTACGTCTGCATGGCTGCAGGGGTGATCCTGTTCTCTTTTATCGTAGACAGACTTGGGATATTTATCAGGACAATCGAAGAGATCACTTCATATATTAATCTTGATCCGGGATATCTGTCTATTATGTTTAAAATGATAGGGATCACATATATCGCAGAATTTTCCTCGGGTATATGTAAAGACGCAGGGTATCAGACACTGGCCGGACAGATTGAGATCTTTGCAAAGCTTACGATACTGACTCTTGGGCTTCCTGTCCTTGCGGCGCTCCTTGAGACGATACGGGAGTTTCTGTCATGAGGGGCAGGAAAGGGCGTTTCCTCTTTACGATCTTTCTTGTCATTATTGTGTTCGGTCTGGGAACCAGGATCGTAAATGCCCAGCCTGTGAGCGAAACGCCGGGGAAAGCGGCACAGGAGAGCGGGAATGACGATGCAGAAACAGAGGAAGATCTGGAAGGACTTCAGGAGGAAGTACAGGACGCCCTTCTCAGTGAATTTGACTTCAGTGACGTCGAGGACAGTTTAAAGGACATGTTCCCGGGTGAAAGGACGGGATTTGGAGATGTCCTCTCCGCCCTTATGACAGGAGACATAGAAGAGACGGGAAGTATCTTCTTTTCGTTTCTAAGGGACCAGATATCCTACGAGTTTGACTATAACCGGAAAAGTCTTGTGTATGTGCTGCTTGTCGCGATCACCGCAGCAGTGTTCAGCAATTTTGCAGGGGCGTTCCAAAACAGGCAGATCTCGGATATCAGTTTCTATATAACGTACATGCTCCTTATTACACTCTGTCTGACTTCTTTTCAGACTTCGGCGGCGGGGCTGGAAGACCGGCTCGGCTCACTTCTTGATTTTATGCGCGTTCTGTGTCCGAGTTATTTTCTGGCTGTGGCATTTGCATCGGGCACCACCACCTCGCTCTTTTTCTACAATGTGATCCTGTTCCTCATCTTTGCTGTGGAGTTTTTGATTGTAAGATTTCTGCTGCCGGTCATAAATATTTATATTATGGTGCGTGTGCTCGGCAATCTGACGGGCGAGGACTTCCTCTCCGAATTTGCCGATCTGATACGCAAGATCGTGACGTGGGCGCTCCGTTCCCTGCTGGCATGCGTGGTGGGAATCAACGTAATACAGGGACTCCTTGCTCCGGCCATTGACGCGGTAAAAAGAAGTGCGCTGACGCGGACTGCCGAGGCCATCCCGTGGGTGGGAAACGCCCTGGGCGGAGCGGCAGAGGTCGTGCTTGGAACTGCTGTTCTTATCAAGAACGGAATCGGCATGGCGGGGGCCCTTATCGCTGTCGCCATATGCGCCGTGCCGATCCTGCAGATGATTCTTATGGCTTTTATGTACAAACTTGCCGCTGCGCTGGTACAGCCTGTGTCAGATAAGCGGATTACCGCCTGCATCAGCGGGGTCAGCGAGGGATACGAAATAATGGTAAGAGTGATATTTACAGTGGGAGTGCTTTTTCTGCTCACGATCGCGGTGGTGGCCGCATCTACATCATGAAAGGAGAGACAGGATGCTTGAGCAGATCTATAACTGGATACTGAATATTTCCGTCTATCTGATTGTTGTTTCGGCTGTGATGCACGCCATACCGGGGAAAGATTACGGGAAATACATCAGGTTTTTCTCCGGGCTGATCCTTATCCTCCTGCTCATCACGCCTGTCTTAAGCCTGACCGGCATGAAAGGCAGATTCGACGCTCTTTACAGTGGATATGAATACGAGCTGGAGAAAGCAGAGATCGAGAGGGCAGGACGGATGTATGAGGAAGCCGACCTCACAGAATACCTGCCGGAAAGTGGAGTGCAGGAGATACAGGGAGAAAGCCGGGAAGATGAGAGCGGCAGTGAGGAAAGGAAGATTGAAGTGGAGGAGATAGAGATTGGACAGTAAGAAATTAAAAGACTGGATCGGGAAACTGCGCTCCGGAGAAAAACTGCCAAGGAAAGACCAGCTCCTCATCCTCCTGCTCGTCGGGATCCTGCTGCTTGTGATCGTATTTCCATCACCGTCGGGCGGGGCCGGGGATGAGGAGGATGCTGACCGTACAGTGAGCGCAGGAAACATGTCGGCGGAAGCCGGGCTGCTTGGAGAGTATGAGGCGTATCTGGAGGAAAAGACGGCAGGTGTGCTAAAAGAGGTGGAAGGCGTGGGGGAAGTGACCGTCATGATCACACTGAAATCAGGCGGTCAGAAGATTATCGAGAAAGACCAGGCGAGTTCTGTCCAGACGACATCGGAAGAGGACAGCTCAGGCGGGACGCGGACAACAGAAGATACAAGTTCGGATAAGACAAGTGTTTATGCACAGGAAGCAGACGGATCATCCACGCCATATGTCAGCAAAGAACTATCACCTGAGATCGAGGGGGTGGTCGTGATTGCAGACGGAGGGGGCGACGCCGTGACGGCACAGAATATTACAGAAGCAGTCCAGGCATTATTCGGTGTAGAAGCGCATAAGATTAAAATAATGAAACGGGCTTAATACATAATCAAGGAGGATGGAAAAAGTGAAACGCATATTCAAAAAGAACCAGATCATCATCGCAACGCTCGCCGTTATGATCGCGATCGCCGGATATCTGAACTATTCCGGCATCCTGTTCGGAGAGACAGACGAGGGAACTGCGGAGGCCAACGCCGACCTTGCCAGCCAGGAACTGCTGGACATTTCCGAGGAGGATATTGAGACATCCACAGAAGATATTGAAAGTAATGATTCTGAAGTCGAGGGCACTCCGGGAGAGGCTGTGCTTACAAATGGCGCTGCAGAGACTACAGTGGCTCAGGCAAAAGTAACAAGAGAGCAGGTGCGGGCTGAGAACAAAGAGACTCTTCAGGCGATCATTGACAACACGAATCTGTCAGATGCAGAGAAACAGGATGCAGTGGCGCAGATGGTGGAGATCACACAGATCGCAGAACAGGAGGCCGCCATCG
This sequence comes from Candidatus Mediterraneibacter pullistercoris, assembly GCA_019116885.1. GTDB lineage: Bacteria > Bacillota > Clostridia > Lachnospirales > Lachnospiraceae > Mediterraneibacter > Mediterraneibacter pullistercoris. Next base: position 20,427 of record DXAU01000060.1, read on the forward strand.
AGACGCTGATGTCGTCCAAAGGCTTTTCAGAATCTGTAGTGAGCCTGGATGCGGATTCTGCCGATATTGTGGTAAAGGCAGATGAGCTGACGGATGCGAACCGGGCGCAGATAGAGGATATTGTGACGAGAAAGACCGAGATCGCCCCGGAGAATATCGTAATAACACCGATCCATGAGTGAGCGGGAGAGAACGGGGATAAATGAATTTTATATTGCGCGCAGTATGAAAAACGAGTATAATAGCGTCGGTATATATCGGCGCTGTTATTTTTTTGCGGTAACGACGAGCCAAAGTTCGGCGGTTTCTATGGAAAATACCTGCGGAAGCACTGGATACAGTGAAAGAGCAGATAAAATATCAGGAAGAATAGAGGTAGAACATGTCTGAGATAATGAATGAAATAAAAAGGCGGAGGACTTTTGCCATCATCTCGCACCCGGATGCAGGAAAAACGACTCTGACAGAGAAGTTCCTGCTGTACGGAGGAGTCATAAACACAGCGGGTTCGGTAAAAGGAAAAGCAACGGCAAAGCACGCGGTATCTGACTGGATGGAGATTGAGAAAGAGAGAGGAATCTCTGTTACATCTTCCGTGCTCCAGTTCGGGTATGACGGGTATTGCATCAACATCCTTGACACGCCCGGACACCAGGATTTCTCAGAGGACACATACCGCACGCTGATGGCGGCAGATTCTGCAGTCATGGTTATCGATGCGTCAAAAGGTGTGGAGGCGCAGACACGGAAACTGTTTAAAGTGTGCGCCATGAGGCATATCCCTGTTTTTACTTTTATCAACAAGATGGACCGGGATGCAAAAGACACCTTTGATCTCCTCGATGATATCGAGAAAGAGCTTGGCATCCCCACATGCCCGGTGAACTGGCCCATTGGTTCGGGAAAGGCGTTTAAAGGCGTCTATGACAGGCAGAAAAGGGAAGTGGAGCTGTTTTCGGATACAAGAAAGGGGACGTCTGTGGGCGACGTGAAGAAAGTGGCCATCGATGATCCCGAAGTGGACAGCCTGATCGGCGCAGAAGCAAAAGCGGTACTGGAAGATGAAATAGAGCTTCTTGACGGTGCGGCTGCGGAGTTTGACCAGGAACTCGTGGATAAAGGGGATCTCTCCCCTGTGTTTTTTGGTTCAGCTCTTACCAACTTCGGAGTAGAGACGTTCCTGAAACATTTCCTTTCCATGACAACATCTCCGCTTCCCCGTATGTCCGACTGTGGAGAGATCGATCCGATGAAAGAGGAGTCTTTCTCTGCGTTCGTATTCAAAATACAGGCAAATATGAACAAGGCGCACAGAGACAGGATCGCATTTATGCGGATATGCTCCGGAGAGTTTGACGCGGGGATGACTGTATGGCATGTACAGGGGAAGAAAGACGTACGTCTCTCACAGCCGCAGCAGATGCTGGCGAGTGAACGAAAGATCATCGACAAGGCGTACGGCGGTGATATCATCGGCGTCTTTGATCCCGGAATTTTTTCTATTGGCGATACGCTTACCACTTCAAAGGACAGGTTTGCCTATGAGGGGATCCCGACGTTTGCGCCGGAACATTTCGCAAGAGTGCGCCAGGTGGACACGATGAAAAGAAAACAGTTCGTAAAAGGAATTGACCAGATTGCTCAGGAAGGAGCGATCCAGATCTTTCAGGAGTACAATACCGGGATGGAAGAGATCATCGTCGGTGTTGTCGGCGTGCTGCAGTTTGACGTGCTCAAATACCGGCTGAAAAATGAGTATAATGTGGAGATCATTCTTGAAAACCTTCCCTACGAGCATATCCGGTGGATCGAGAATGATGATATCGACCTGGATCACATCAGTGGAACTTCTGATATGAAGAAGATCAAAGACTTAAAAGACCGTCCTCTTCTTCTCTTTATACACGAGTGGAGCGTCCGTATGACACTGGAGAGAAACGAAGGACTCGTCCTCTCTGAATTCGGAAGATCATAAAGGTTTTCCTTTGCAAAATGCGGGATGTTTGCTATAATGGAAAAAGAGATCAGACAAAACGGGAGGTTTTGAATATGGCTAAGGACGAAAGAAACACTTATACGATACACAATGAAGCAAGCCTCGGTGAAGTGAAGATTGCGGACGAAGTAGTAGCGATCATCGCCGCTCTGGCAGCTACAGAAGTAGAAGGGGTCGCTTCCATGGCAGGGAATATCACCAATGAGGTGATCGGAAAGCTCGGAATCAAGAATCTGTCAAAAGGAGTGAAAGTCGACGTTCTCGAAGGTGTCGTGACCGTATCTCTGGCCCTGAACATTAAATATAACTACAGCATTGTTGACGTGACCAAAAAAGTACAGGAGAAAGTCAAAAATGCAGTTGAGAATATGACCGGTCTTGAAGTGGCTGACGTCAATATCAAAGTGGCCGGGGTGGAGATGGAGAAACAGGACTGATCCGTTTCGGGGCATTATTGCAAATTGCAGGCCCGGTGTTGTATAATAGAGGATGTCGCAAGACATCCTTTTTCTATAGTCATGATATGAGGAGAACAACGGTATGATAAGATCAGAACTGAGAGAGCATGTGTTTAAAATGCTCTTCCAGATTGAATTTAATGAAGCGGCAGATATGCCGGAACATCTGAAGTACTATTTTGAGACGCTGGACGATGCGAAAGATAAGGATAAAACGTATATCCAGAAGAAATATGAGGCGGTTGTGTCTCATGTAGAGGAGATTGACGCTCTGCTCAATGAGGCGGCAAAGGGATGGAAAACATCGAGGATGAATAAGGTGGATCTTACAATACTCAGGCTTGCCGTCTATGAGATGCGCTGGGATGACGAAGTTCCGGAAGGGGTGGCCATCAACGAGGCGGTCGAACTGGCGAAGAGATTCGGCGGAGAGGGGAGTTCCTCATTCGTGAACGGAGTCCTCGGCAGGCTTGCAAGACAGGAGTCCTGAACATGAAAAATGTCTACACGGTCCGGCAGGTGAACTCCTATATCAAGAATATGTTCACACAGGATTTCATGCTGAACCGCATCTATGTAAAAGGAGAAGTCTCCAACTGTAAATATCATACATCGGGACATATATATTTCTCTCTGAAAGATGAGTCCGGAACGATCGCCTGTGTCATGTTCGCAGGCCACAGGTCAGGGCTTTCTTTTCGGCTGTGCGAGGGACAGCAGATCATCGTGCTTGGTTCCGTCAGCGTATACGAGAGAGACGGGAAGTATCAGCTCTATGCAAGAGAGATCATTCTGGACGGCGCAGGAGCTCTCTATGAGAAGTTTGAGGCGCTGAAGCGCGAACTCTCTGAGATGGGGATGTTTGCAGATGAATATAAACAGCCGATTCCACGGTATATACGAACGCTTGGGATCGTCACTGCTTCTACAGGGGCGGCAGTGCGCGATATCATCAATATTGCCTCAAGGCGGAATCCACGGGTACAGATCCTCCTCTGCCCGGCGCAGGTACAGGGGGAAGGAGCGGCCGGGAGTATTGTCAGGAGCATAAAAATGCTCGAGAGATACGGAGTCGATGTTATGATCGTGGGCAGAGGCGGCGGAAGCATCGAAGACTTATGGGCCTTTAATGAAGAGAGCGTGGCGAGAGCCATATTCGAGTGCAGTGTACCGGTTATCTCCGCCGTAGGGCATGAGACAGACACGACGATAGCAGACTATGTGGCAGATCTGAGGGCGCCGACGCCGTCTGCCGCTGCAGAGCTTGCAGTCTGTGATGTAAGAGAGATCCAAGAACGGATTCTCTCATATAAAGATGCGATGACAAGACAGATGTCTGTCAGGATTGATGATAAGAGAGACAGACTGGAGCGGCTTGGCATGCGGCTCAAATATGCGCATCCCAGACAGAAGCTGGACGAGAACAGACAGTATGCGGCAGAGCTTGAGACACATATCCGCTCAGTGATGAAAGAGCGGCTTACAAAAGAGAAGCACAGGCTGGCCCTCCTTGCCGGAAGAATGAAAGGAGTATCCCCTCTTGAAAAACTTGGCCAGGGGTACTCGTATATGCAGACATCCGGCGGAGAAAATATCAGGAGCATCTCGCAGATAAACAGGGGGATGGAAGTGGAGATATTTGTCAGTGACGGTAAGATATATGCAGAAGTCAAAGGAGAGGAAAAGTGGGAGAGACAGAGCACAGAGATCCGGAAAGTTTAAACACAGGAGAAAAGACAGATCTTGAAGAGATGTTTCATGATCTTGAAGAAGTTATAGAGAAGATGGAACACAGCGATGTGACTCTGGAACAGTCTTTCGAGCTGTATGAACGGGGAATGACGCTGTTGAAGAAGTGCAGCAGGACAATTGATGATGTGGAAAAGAAAGTCCTTGTTTTGGATGAAGGTGGAGAGACGCATGAATTTTAAAGAAGAATATCAGAAAAGGATTGATACAATAGAGCATATTTTAAGAGACTGTCTGCCGGAACCGGAAGGCTATCAGAAACTTATTATGGAAGCAATGGAATACAGTCTGATGGCGGGCGGAAAGAGGATCAGACCAATGCTGATGCGGGAGTCTTACGAGCTTTTCGGCGGGAAGAGCAGCATCATAGATCCTTTCACGGCAGCGATAGAGATGATACACACGTATTCCCTTGTCCACGATGATCTTCCGGCTATGGACAACGACGAGTACCGCCGCGGGCGCAAAACAACGCATGTCGTTTACGGGGAGGACATAGGGATACTCGCCGGAGACGCACTGCTGAACTATGCCTTTGAGACCGCCTGCACGGCCTTTGACAAGGAGCCTGAAAACAGCGGGCGTATTGGCCGGGCATTGCAGATACTTGCAAAGAAATCTGGAATCTATGGGATGATCGGCGGTCAGGTGGTAGATGTAAAGGAGTCGGGGCATGAACTGCCCGGAGAGACGCTTGACTTCATTTACCGGCTCAAAACAAGCGCGCTGATCGAGGGCTCCGTCATGACAGGAGCAGTTCTTGCAGGAGCCTCGGATGAGGAAACCGCGCAGATGGAAGAGATAGCGGGCAAGATCGGTCTTGCGTTCCAGATCCAGGATGATATTCTGGACGTTACCAGCACTACAGAGAAACTCGGGAAACCGGTGTACAGTGACGAGAAGAATCAAAAGACCACATATGTGACGCTAAAAGGGCTGGAAGCTTCAAGAAATGAAGCGGCGCGTCTGACGGAAGAAGCAGTCACATCACTGAAAGGACTCGGATGCAGAAATGAGTTCCTGGAAGAACTTCTCAGGAGGCTTGTATACAGAGAAAAATAAACGGTTGAGACAGGGGGAGTGTTATGGCTCTTGAAATGATCCGCGAAGCGAATGATATCAAAAAATTAAATGATGAACAGCTCCGGGAACTTGCGGATGAGATCCGTCAGTTCCTGATCGATAAGATCAGCAGGACAGGGGGACACCTTGCGTCCAACCTGGGGGTCGTGGAACTTACAATGGCGCTTCATCTCACGCTCGATCTGCCCGGGGACAAACTGATCTGGGATGTGGGCCATCAGTCCTATACGCACAAACTCCTGACAGGCAGAAAAGATGGTTTTGATGAACTGCGCAAATATGGCGGTATGAGCGGCTTTCCAAAGAGAAATGAGAGCGATTGCGATGCTTTTGACACAGGGCACAGTTCCACTTCGATCTCTGCGGGGCTGGGGTATGTGGCTGCGAGAGAACTCAAAGGCGAACATCACAGCGTGGTCTCTGTGATCGGTGACGGATCTCTCACAGGAGGCATGGCATATGAAGCCCTGAACAATGCCTCCCGCCTTAAGAGCAATTTTATCATAGTACTCAACGACAATAATATGTCCATTTCAGAGAACGTGGGCGGGATGTCCAGATATCTGAACGGGCTGCGCACCGCGCAGGCTTATACGGAGATCAAGAAGGGCGTAGAGGACACGCTTAAGAGGATACCAGGAAAAGGCGACAGGATCATTGACCGGATACGAAGGACAAAAAGCGGCATCAAACAGCTTTTTGTGCCGGGAATGTTCTTTGAAGACATGGATATCACATATCTTGGTCCGGTGGACGGACATGATATCCGCAAGATGGTGAGGGTATTCAAAGAGGCAATGCGCGTGGATCATGCAGTCCTGGTTCATGTGATCACCAAGAAAGGAAAAGGCTACGCGCCTGCAGAGGAGAATCCTGCGCGTTTCCACGGCACGGTACCATTTGATATCACGACAGGCGAGCCAAAAGAAACCGGATCTTCAGACAGCTACACACAAGTGTTTTCAAAAGTTCTGACGGATATTGGCAGAAAGGATGAGAAGGTCGTTGCCATCACTGCAGCCATGGCTGACGGAACCGGACTGTCCGCGTTTCAGAAACATTTTCCTCGTCGTTTTTTTGATGTGGGGATTGCAGAGGAACATGGAATGACATTTGCAGCAGGTCTGGCGGCAGGAGGCATGAAACCTGTATTCGCCGTCTATTCCTCTTTCCTGCAGAGAGCCTATGACCAGACTCTCCATGACGTCTGTCTCCAGAAGCTGCCGGTGGTGATCGCAGTGGACCGGGCAGGCCTTGTGGGAAGCGACGGAGAGACCCATCAGGGCGTGTTTGACCTGTCCTATCTCTCGACCATTCCGAACATGACGGTCATCTCTCCGAAAAACCGTTGGGAGATGGCTGACATGCTCCGGTTTGCAGTAGATTTCCAGTATCCTATTGCGATCCGCTATCCGCGGGGGAGCGCTTACGAAGGAATGAGAGAGTTCCGGGCACCGGTCGAATATGGAAAGAGTGAGGTGCTCTATGAAGAAGAGGACATCGCCGTTATTTTCGTAGGACATATGGCAGAACTGGCGGCCCAGGTGCGCAGAGAGCTGAAAAATACAGGATACAGCTGCAGTCTGGTTAATGCCCGGTTTGTAAAGCCGCTGGATACGGAACTTTTCGAGGAACTGGCAAAGGATCACAGTATCTTTGTGACAATCGAAGAAAACGTACTGACCGGAGGATTCGGAGAGCAGATGATGGATTATGTATCCAAGGCCGAACTGGACGTACACGTGTGCAATATCGGCATATCCGACGATTATGTGGAACACGGCAGCGTGGATATCCTGCGAAAAGAAGTCGGTCTGGAGCCGGGAGTGATTGTAAAGCGGGTCATAACCGATTATCTGATGATAACCGGCAGTAAAAGGAAGAAATCATGAAAGAACGTTTGGATGTAATGCTTGTAAAACGAAAACTGGCGGATTCAAGGGAAAAGGCTAAAGCAGTTATCATGTCGGGGAATGTCTTTGTGGACGGACAGAGGGAAGACAAGGCGGGAAGCACATTTCCTGAGGAAGTCCGGATCGAGATCAGGGGACACGTACTGCCGTATGTAAGCCGCGGCGGACTCAAACTGGAGAAAGCATTAAAGAATTTCGACGTGAATGTAAAAGATAAGGTCTGTACAGACGTGGGATCATCGACAGGAGGCTTTACAGACTGTATGCTCCAAAACGGAGCGAAGAAAGTGTTCGCCATTGACGTGGGGCGGGGGCAGCTGGACTGGAAACTGCGCAATGATCCGAGAGTGGTGTGCATGGAGAAGACGAATATCCGGTATGTGACGCCCGATGATATCGGCGAGCCTGTCGATTTCTCCTCCATAGACGTTTCCTTTATCTCTCTCTCAAAGGTGCTCGGACCTATCCGTGATTATCTCAGAGAGGACGGCGAGATCGTAGCTCTTATCAAGCCCCAGTTTGAGGCGGGGCGTGAGAAAGTTGGAAAAAAGGGAGTGGTCCGTGACAAAAGCACGCACAGGGAAGTGATAGAGAATGTGATGGAATATGCCATGTCCGCCGGATTTGATCTGTGCGAACTTGATTTTTCTCCGATCCGGGGGCCGGAAGGCAATATCGAGTACCTCATCCACCTGAAGAAGTGTGCGGACATACCGGGGAGAAACTGCGGTATCGATCCGGCACAAGTTGTTGACAGAGCCTTTGAGACGCTTGCAAAATAGGATATAAGAGGTATGGGATGGACATTTTTTATATCATTACGAACAGATTAAAGGATACAGACTATTCAATTACAAACGAGATCAGAGACTATATCATGAGCTGTGGCAAGAAGTGCTTTGTCTCTGAAAAGGACGGAGAGGGACATATCATTCCCGGTACAGTGCCTGAAGAGGCCGAGTGCGGACTAGTTCTGGGCGGGGACGGAACTCTGATCCGGGCTGTCCGTGACCTGAGAGAACGGAATCTGCCGCTTCTGGGGATCAATCTTGGGACGCTGGGATATCTTGCAGATGTTGAACTGAAAGACTACAGAGAAGCTGTTGACCGTCTCGTGTCCGGAACGCCTGATATCGAGGAGCGCATGATGCTTGAAGGAAGTTTCAGGAACTCCCGGAAAGATATTGCCATGAATGACATTGTGCTCGCAAGAGAGGGAAAGGTAAGAATCGTAAGTTTCAACATATATGTGAACGGCACTCTGCTCAACACTTATCATGCAGACGGCGTCATCCTGTCCACGCCGACCGGAAGTACAGGATATAATCTTTCTGCCGGGGGTCCGGTGGTGGAGCCGACGGCAGAACTTATCGTGATCACACCAATCTGCTCCCATGCCCTGAATACGAGCAGCGTGGTTCTCTCAGCAGATGATGTGATAGAAGTGGAGATATGCGAGGGGCGTTACGGAAGACAGGAGCAGGTATCCCTGTGTTTTGACGGTGCGGAGCAGACGACTCTTGTCACCGGGGAAAGAGTATGCATCAGAAAAGCAGGACAGACTGCGCGCCTTATCAAACTCAGCCGTGAGAGTTTCTTAAAAACCATGCGCAAAAAGATGAAAGGAAATTAGGAAAAATGAAAGTCAGCCGACATGCAAAGATCATTGAACTAATCGGTCAATACGATATCGAAACCCAGGAAGAACTGGCAGAATATCTGAACAGCGCCGGGTTCAAAGTGACTCAGGCAACTGTCTCAAGAGATATACGGGATCTGAAACTGACAAAAGTGTCCGTAAGCGGCGGCAGGCAGAAATATGTCATACACAGGCAGGATGAGCCGGAGATCAATGAAAAGTATATCCGTGTGCTGTGTGACGGCTATCTTTCCATGGACATGGCTCAGAACATCCTTGTGATAAAGACAGTGTCCGGCATGGCGATGGCTGTGGCGGCAGCGGTGGATGCCATGAAGTGGAATGAAGTCGTAGGCTGTATTGCCGGGGACGATACCATCATGTGTGCGATCCGCACAGTAGAAGATACTTCTGCTGTGATGGAGAAGATAAGGAAGATCATCTCAAAAGGAATGTAGGTGAGGATATGTTAGAAAATCTTCATGTTAAAAATCTTGCTCTGATCGATGAGACGGAAGTGGATTTCGGCCCCGGACTCAATATACTTACCGGTGAAACCGGAGCCGGAAAGTCCATCCTCATGGGATCAGTGGGACTTGCGCTCGGCGGCAGATACACTGCGGATATGCTGAGAAACGGCGCGTCCAGCGGTCTGGTCGAGCTGACTTTTTCCGTGGAGGACGAGAAGATACAAAAGAAGCTGGAGAAGATGGATATCTATCCGGAAGACGGACAGGTCACTTTGAGCCGGAAACTGATGGAAGGACGAAGCATCAGCCGTATCAACGGTGAGACTGTCAGCATGAGCACCCTCAAGGAAGCCGCAGGGCTTCTCATAGACATACACGGCCAGCACGACAGTCAGACACTGTTAAACAGGAGGAATCATCTCGCGCTCCTGGATCTCTATGCGGACAGGGAAGTGCGCTCTGTAAAAGCCGAAATGGCAGAAGCATATCGTGTGTATCAGGAGCTTGTCAAGAAGCTCGAAGAATCATCCATGGATGAAGAAAGCAGGAGGAGAGAGCTTTCTCTGGCGGAATTCGAGACTGCGGAGATAGAGGAGGCGTCCCTTGTCCAGGGCGAGGACGAGGAGCTGGAACAGACGTACCGGAGGATGACTGAGAGCAGGAATATTACCGAGGCTGTTGCAGAGACTTATCAGTATACTGCTGAGGATGCGTCGGGCAATGCGAGCGACTGCTTAAGCCGCGCCATACGTGTGTTTCAGGATGTTCCCGGATTTGACGGGAGCGCTGGGGAACTTTACAGCCAGCTTCTGGATGTGGACAGCCTCTTAAATGACTTTAACCGCGAACTGTCGGAATATGCCAAGAGTCTTGAATTTTCGGAAGAAGAGTTTAATGAAACGGAAGAACGTCTGAACCTGATCAATCATCTGAAGGCAAAATATGGAAAAACCGTCAGCGATATCCTTACATACTGCGAAACAAAAAAGCAGAGAATAGAACAGCTTAATGACTATGACGAATATGTCAGGGATTTAAAAGAGAAAAAAGAAAGAGCGGCAGCACAGGTAGAGAAGATATCTTCAAAACTCCATCAGATTCGCAAAAAAAATTCGGCTGTCTTTTCAAAAGAAATAAGGCTGCAGATGTCGGAACTGAATTTCCTTGACACGAGGCTTGAGATGCGGCTTAAAGATACCGGACATTACAGTGCGAACGGCAGTGATGAAGCAGAATTCTATCTGTCGGTCAACCCGGGGGAACCAATGCGCTCGCTGGCCGATATAGCTTCGGGCGGGGAACTCTCCAGAATTATGCTTGCGGTCAAAACAGTGCTGGCAGATGCGGAAGATACGCCGACGCTGATTTTCGATGAGATTGATTCGGGAATATCAGGAATCACGGCGGACAAGGTGAGCGAAAAACTCCGCCTGATTGCCGGAAGCCGTCAGGTCATCTGCATTACACATCTGCCTCAGATCGCGGCGGCGGCAGACGTTCATTTCCTTATAGAGAAAAGCGCAGACAAAAAGAGCGTACAGACGAGGATCGAACGGCTGGATAAAGAATCGTCCGTAAAAGAGCTCGCACGCATGCTCGGCGGTGCAAAAGTGACGGATACGATCCTTGAGAGCGCCAGAGAAATGAAAGAATTGGCAAAGCGTGAAAGATAATACCAGAGTGAAATATTTAAAACCACACATACTAAAAACGGATACGGCGATTGTATCCGTTTTCTTTTTGCGTGGGCAACAAGCCAAAGTCCGGGCTTTCCCGAGACCTTGGCGGCTGCTTACAATCCCGGAATGTGCCTTTTGGCATTTCCGGTGGTTGCATATCGGCGCTGATCCCGGCAGTGCCAGGAAAGGATGTGAAAGTATGGTGGAAAGCCGGAGATACAGGACCGGCCGCATACTGATGTGGCTTTTTTTTATTCTGTGCGGTGCTGCTGCAGCGGCAGGGATGCAGCAACAGCAGGTGGACAAGGATCTGTGGGAAGCGCAGGCAGATACGGCGTCGGCAGGAAGTGAGACAGTGCTCCTGGGCGGTATGCCGGTCGGCATCTATATGGAGACAGACGGTGTTATGGTCTTAAATACAGAACAGATTGAATGTGTAGACGGGAACGAATATGAACCTGCCGCTGATCTGGTGAAATCCGGGGATTACATCATGGCGGTAGATCATCAGGAGATTTCAGGAAAGTCAGATCTGCTTGAGTCGGTAGAGGAGATGGACGGAGAAGGTATTGTTCTCACTCTGAAAAGAGATGGCGATACTATGGACGTGAAGATTAATCCGGTGGAATATTCTCCTGGATCGTACAGACTGGGAATCTGGGTGAGGGATAATGTGCAGGGGCTTGGCACTGTTACGTTTCTGACTGACCAGAGCCGGTTCGGGGCTCTTGGGCACGGGATACACGATACAGATACCAGCGCGCTTATGACAATAGACGGCGGCAGCGTCTATCGAACAAGCATCCAGGATATCACCAAAGGTTACAGCGGTTCACCGGGTACGATGGAAGGGATCATCGTATATAACAACTACAATATTCTGGGAAGTATCGACAAAAATACCGAGGCGGGAATATACGGGACGATTGACAGGATAGACGAGCTGTTTGAGGAACAGATACCGATTGAAACGGCCTCAAAAGAAGAAATTGTGGAAGGACCAGCCACGATTCGATGCTATATCGACAATGAGATAAAAGAGTATGATATCGAAGTGACAGATATCGACATGTCTGATACAGAGATCAATAAAGGTCTCGTGATCCAGGTGACGGACAAGGAACTCCTTGAAAAGACGGGCGGTATCATACAAGGTATGAGCGGCAGCCCGATTATACAGAACGGGAAACTGATCGGTGCAGTCACACACGTGTTTGTGCAAGATTCGACAAAAGGGTATGGCATATTTATAGAAAATATGTTGAACCAGGTCGAATCCTCTGAATTGTCGAAAATAATGTCGAATTAGTGCTACAAAATCTCCTTGATTCTGCATATTGACACAGATATAATAAGCGAGTGGCGTTTCAAAGACGGGTTCCTTAAATCTAAAGGAGAGAAGAGAATGGAGCATTTGAGTGTGGCGATCGCTGATGACAATCAGAAAATGCTTGATATTCTGGGAGAGATGATCGGTGCAGATAAGGAGCTCGATCTGGTCGGAAAAGCTAAAAACGGGGAGGAGATGTGTCAGATCATCAGGGAAATGCAGCCGGATGTTGTTCTCCTCGATCTGATCATGCCGAAAATGGATGGACTGACAGTAATGGAAAAAGTTGGACAAGATCATTTTGTCGATAAGCGTCCGTATTTTATCGTGATCACAGCGGTCGGCCAGGAAAAGATCACAGAAGATGCCTTTAATAAAGGTGCAAATTACTATGTAATGAAACCGTTCAACAACAACATGCTGCTTGAGCGGATAAAATCCGTAAGAAACCAATCAAGAAATCCTGACAGAAAAACCTATGAAAATACGACTGATAATGGCGCAGGCGGGGAAAGTCTGGAAAGTCGTGTGACCAATATGCTCCATGAAATCGGAATACCTGCTCATATCAAGGGATATCACTATCTTAGAGATGCGATCATGATGTCTGTCAATGATATGGATGTTTTAAATGCTATCACAAAGATACTATACCCTACGGTGGCAAAGAAGTATCAGACTACTTCAAGCCGTGTGGAACGGGCCATACGGCATGCCATCGAGGTGGCGTGGAGCAGAGGCAAGCTCGATACTCTGGATGAACTCTTCGGATATACAGTGAGCACTGGGAAAGGCAAACCGACAAACTCAGAATTTATTGCACTTATAGCGGATACGATACAGCTTGAGTACCGGAACAAAAAGTGATAAAATCCTTTGCAATATCGAGTGAATGGGGTATAATAGCAATTGAAAAATGCTTTATATCCTGATAAAGCAGAAAATGGAGGATCGTAATATGAAGAACATTTTGTTTGCTGCGTCTGAGTGTGTCCCTTTTATAAAGACAGGAGGACTCGCAGACGTTGTAGGTTCACTCCCGAAGGATTTTGATAAAGAGAAATATGACGTTCGTGTAGTCATTCCGAAATACACATGCATGAAGCAGGAATGGAAAGACAGGATGGAATATGTCACCCATTTCTACATGGATATCGCAGGGCAGGATCAGTATGTGGGCGTGCTTAAGACAGTGCTCAATGATATTACGTTTTATTTCATCGACAATGAGCACTATTTCAGCGGATTTGCGCCATACGACGGCGATCCGAAGTGGGGAATCGAGAAGTTTGCTTTTTTCTCAAAAGCAGTTTTAAGTATTCTGCCTGTAATAGGCTTCCGCCCGGATCTTATCCACTGCCATGACTGGCAGACCGGACTGATTCCGGTATATCTTGACAACTTCAGATATCTCGGAGAGTACTACCGCGGGATTAAATCAGTCATGACGATACATAACCTGAAATTTCAGGGAGTATGGGATACGAAGACGGTCAGGGCCATCACCGGACTGCCGGAATACTACTTTGTTCCGGATAAAATGGAAGCATACAGAGATGCCAACCTGTTAAAGGGCGGTATTGTCTATGCAGATAAGGTCACAACTGTCAGCAGCAGTTACGCCGAGGAGATCAAGACACCGTTCTACGGCGAGGGACTTGACGGACTGATGTCCGCAAGGGCAGGCGATCTGTGTGGTATTGTGAACGGCCTTGACTATGATGACTGGAATCCTGCGGCGGATAACAGGATAGCCAAAAATTTCTCCATTACAAATTTCAGGAAGAACAAACCAGTAAACAAGACGTCTCTTCAGGAAGAACTGGGACTTGATAAGGATCCGAAAGTGATGCTGATCGGAATGGTGTCACGTCTGACCGATCAAAAAGGGTTTGACCTGGTCGATTATATTATGGATGAGCTGTGCCAGGATGCGGTGCAGATTGTCGTACTCGGAACAGGAGATGTCAAATATGAGAATATGTTCCGTCATTTTGCATGGAAGTATTCAGGGAAGGTATCAGCAAACATCTACTATTCTGACGAACTTTCACACAGGATCTATGCATCATGTGATGCGTTCCTCATGCCGTCGTTGTTTGAGCCGTGCGGTCTGAGCCAGCTCATGAGCCTGCGTTATGGTACGATTCCGATCGTGCGGGAGACAGGAGGCCTCAAAGATACAGTGGAGGCTTATAATGAATATGAAAAGACGGGAACCGGTTTCAGTTTCTGTAATTACAATGCACATGAAATGCTGAATACGATCCGCTACGCCGAGAGAATATATTATGATAAAAAGAGGGACTGGAACAAGATTATTGAACGTGCTATGGGCCAGGATTTTTCATGGAAGAATTCTGCAAGACAGTATGAAGCTCTCTATTGTGATCTGGTCGGAGAATAGCAGACAAAAGAAGAACAGGAGTATATTTACCAGATGAAGATAATTGACAGACTGAATGAAGACAAGATAAACATTTCCTTTGAAGTATTTCCCCCTAAGACAGATGAGGGATATGAAAAAGTAGCAGCGGCAACAGACGAGATCTCAAAGCTGAATCCCGCGTTTATCAGCGTAACTTACGGAGCCGGCGGCGGAACAAGTAAAAATACAGCCAGGATAGCGTCTCACATCAAAGATGATCTGCACGTCCTGAGCCTTGCTCATCTGACGTGTGCATCTTCTACAAAGGACGAGGTGCGCCAGGTGATCACAAATTTAAAAGAACTCGGGATCGAGAATATACTTGCCCTGCGCGGGGATATACCTGAAGGCATGACTTTTCCCGCAAAAGATCATTTCTGCTATGCCAGCGAGCTTATCGAGGAAATAAAGAAACACGGCGATTTCTGTATCGGAGCAGCATGTTATCCTGAGGGCCATGTGGAGAATGAACACAGGGAAGACGATATCCGATACCTGAAAGAAAAAGTGGACAGGGGCGTGGACTTCCTGACAGCGCAGATGTTTTTTGATAATGATATCCACTATAATTTTCTCTACAGGATACGCGAGGCAGGCATTACGGTTCCGGTGCTTCCGGGGATTATGCCGATTACGAGCGCTTCTCAGATGAAAAAGAGCCAGGAACTCTCAGGGACTGTGTTCCCGCGCAGATTTCTCTCGATCCTTGACCGGTTCGGAAGTTCTCCTGAGGCCATGAGACAGGCGGGCATCGCATATGCGACGGACCAGATAATCGACCTTCTGGCAAACGGTGTAAAGAACATACATATATATTCGATGAATAAACCTGATGTGGCAGCGGCGATCATGAGCAACCTGTCAGAGATCATAAAGGCTTAGGGATGAGACAATGGACAGACGGATGAAAGAGGCTGTCCGGTATCTGGGATATGGAAAGAATGTGGCAGATGAGCGGACCTGTATAATGATCCAGGAATCATTTTCAGAGCTCGAGAGAGCAGCAGATCCAAGGTCTATCTGCCGCATTTTTGATATGGAGCAGGAGCCGGACGGAACAATAATAACGGCTAATATGAGACTGAAAAGCAAGAGCCTGTCAAGAAATCTGAAAGGAAGCGTAAAGGTTGTGATTTTCGGTGCGACGCTCGGCATCGGTGTGGACCAGCTGATACGCCGGGTCTCTGTTACTGATATGAGCAGGGCAGTCATCCTTCAGGCATGTGCGGCCGCTCTGCTGGAAGAATACTGTGACACACAGCAGGAGATGATTGGAGAGGAACTCGCAAAGCAGAATCTCTGGTTAAGACCCAGGTTCAGCCCGGGTTACGGCGATTTTGACATCCATTATCAGGAACCGATCATGCGGATACTTGACTGTGCGAAAACGATCGGACTTACTATGACGGACGGTTATATGATGACCCCGGCCAAATCTGTGACCGCGGTGATCGGGGCCTGCCCGGACAGAAGTGACTGTCCCATAGCGGGCTGCGAAGCGTGTGACAAGACAGACTGCGAGTACCGCCGCTGATCCGGAACCGGAGTACGCGGAGCGGATATGGATTTCTGCGCTCACAGAGCGCTGGCGGCGAAAGAGACTAATACTTGGAAAGGATAACTTATGATAAGAGAACGGATAGGAAAAGAACTGCTCTGTTTTGACGGGGGCATGGGAACGCTTCTGCAGGAGAGAGGGCTTGCGCCGGGGGAACTTCCCGAAGCGTGGAATATGACGCATCCGGAGGTGATCCGTGAAATACACAGAAAATATATCGAGGCAGGAAGCGACATCATTCTCACAAATACATTTGGAGCGAACGCCCTTAAATTTCACGATGAAGACTGCTCTCTCGAGGAGATCATAAAGACGGCGGTATCTCATGTAAAAGAGGCAGTCAGAGACGCTGCTGCGGACAGGCCGGTCTATACAGCGCTTGATGTCGGGCCTACCGGAAAACTGCTGTCCCCTATGGGTGATCTTGAGTTTGAGACAGCCTATGAGGCGTTCCGGGAAGTGATGATATGGGGAGAGGAGGCTGGCGCCGACCTTATCCACATAGAGACGATGAGCGATACCTATGAACTGAAGGCCGCAGTGCTGGCGGCGAAAGAGAATACGAACCTTCCCGTTTTTGCGACAACGATCTATGACGAAAGAGGGAAACTTCTGACTGGTGCTGACGTTCCTTCTGTGATAGCGCTTTTGGAGGGACTCCGGGCAGACGCCATCGGAATCAACTGCGGTATGGGACCGGAGCAGATGATGCCGGTGCTCAGAGAATATCTCACATATTCTTCCCTTCCGGTGATTGTAAAACCCAATGCAGGACTGCCCAAACAGAAAGACGGCAGAACATATTACGATGTATCGCCGGAAGAATTTGCCGGGCTGATGCGGGAGATAGCCGGCATGGGTGCATGCATCATCGGCGGATGCTGTGGAACGACGCCGGAACATATTCAGGCAATGACGGAAGCAGTGAAAGATATCCGGGTAGCTCCGCCTGAAGAAAAAGAGTTTACCATCGTCTCATCCTACGGACAGAGTGTCTTTCTGGGCAGCGGCTCGAAGATCATCGGAGAACGCATCAATCCGACTGGAAAGAAACGTTTCAAACAGGCGCTCAAGGAGCATGATCTTGATTACATCATGCGGGAGGGCATCACCCAGCAGGATAACGGGGCGCATATCCTTGATGTAAATGTGGGGCTTCCGGATATCGATGAGCCGGCTATGATGAAAGAGGCTGTACAGGCGCTGCAGAGCGTTGTCAATATCCCCCTCCAGATTGATACGGTAGACACGGATGCAATGGAGGCGGCGCTGCGTATCTATAACGGCAAGGCCATGGTCAACTCGGTCAGCGGCAAACAGGAGTCCATGGATCAGGTGTTTCCGCTCATACGAAAATACGGCGGGACAGTGATCGGCCTTACTCTGGACGAGGACGGCATCCCCTCTGATGCAGACGGGCGCGTACGCATCGCGGAGAAGATCATCCGGGAAGCGGCGAAGTATGGTATCGGGAAAAAGGATATCGTGATCGATGCTCTTGCCATGACGATAAGTTCGGAGCCGGAAGGCGCTAAAGTTACCCTGGAGACACTGAAAAGGCTCAGAGACGATCTTGGCGTCAATACAGCCCTCGGCGTCTCGAATATTTCTTTCGGGCTGCCCTGCCGTCCGGTTATTAATTCTGCGTTCTATACGATGGCGATGATGAACGGGCTTAGTGCAGGCATCATCAACCCATCATCAGAGGATATGATGAGAGCGTGGTATGCGTATCATGCGCTGATGGATCTGGATGAGAACTGCGAGGCTTATATCGGGAAATACTCTCAGGCTAAGGAGTCAGATGCCGGAAAAGCTGATGGCCAGAAGACATCCCAAGCGTCGGATTCTCTGAAAGGATGCATCGAAAAGGGGCTGAAAGAAGATGCGGGTGCTCTGACTGCAGAGCTTGTAAAAGTACAGGAGCCGCTGGATATTATAAATACAGAACTGATCCCGGCGCTCAACCAGGTGGGAGACGGTTTTGAGAAAGGTACTGTCTTTCTGCCTCAGCTCCTTATGAGCGCAGAGGCGGCGAAGAGTGCGTTTGCCATCCTGAAAGAGAAGATGGACAAGAGCGGGGAAGTCCAGGCAAAACTCGGGACAGTCATTCTTGCCACTGTAAAAGGAGATATCCATGATATCGGAAAAAATATCGTGAAAGTCCTGCTCGAAAACTATAGCTTCGATGTGATCGACCTGGGCAAAGATGTGCCGCCTGAGAAGATTGTGGAGACTGTGCTTGAAAAAGAGATCCAGCTTGTAGGACTCAGCGCGCTTATGACGACAACCGTAGTGAGCATGGAGGAGACGATCCGTCAGATAAGGCAGAGAGCTCCCTGGTGCAGAGTAATGGTCGGCGGCGCAGTGCTCAACCAGGAATACGCTGATATGATAGGGGCTGATTTCTACGGCAAGGACGCAATGCAGTCCGTTCACTATGCACAGAGGCTGTTTTCGTAAGAAAGAATTGCCTGGAAAAAGCGCTTTTTTGAGAGTCTTGTTCCGGAGTCAGGATTGTACTGCAATTTATACAGATATCTTCCAATAAAGCACTGTGAAAAACAGGCGTCTCATGTTATATTATTAACGAAGAAGTATGTTCTAAGTATACTTTGTAACTGTAAAGATCATAGTTGTGGAGGGAAATAATTTTGAGATTCGCAGATGCAAATGTAATTAAGATTAAACATGCAGTGCTGGAAGAAGTAGCACGCCTGGCTTTTGCTGGGGAGCTTGAAGAGCGGAAAGACGAGATCCCGCTTAAGCTGATACCAGGGCCGGCTGCACAGTTCCGATGCTGCATCTATAAGGAGAGGGAGATCATAAGGCAGCGTGTACGCCTGGCCGAGGGGAAAGCCCCGGGAATTGCGGACGACGGCAATATCATCCAGGTGATCAGTTCTGCATGCGAGGACTGTCCGATCTCCAGTTATACAGTGACGGAAAACTGTCAGAACTGTATCGGGAAAGCGTGCATCAACTCCTGTAAGTTCGGAGCGATTGAATCCGGGCGTCACCGCACGCACATCGATGCTTCAAAGTGCAAAGAGTGTGGAAAATGCGCGGAAGCCTGTCCATACAATGCTATTGCACATCTGAAGAGACCGTGCAAATTCAGTTGCCCTGTAGACGCAATCTCCTACGATGAGTATGGTATTTCGGTGATTAATGATGAAAAATGTATCCGGTGCGGGAAATGCATCCACAGTTGTCCTTTCGGAGCAATTGGCTCCAAGACGTGGATTGTGGATGTAATCCGGGCGATCCAGTCGGGAAAACATGTATATGCCATGTTAGCTCCTGCATCAGAGGGGCAGTTTGGATCTGAGATCACGATGGCAAGCTGGAGAAAGGCGATGAAAGAGATTGGCTTTACCGAGTTTGTGGAAGTGGGTCTCGGCGGAGATCTCACTGCCAAATATGAAGCAGAAGAGTGGAGAGAGGCATATCAGGAAGGAAAGAAGAAAGTGACTTCCTGTTGTCCGGGATTCGTCAACATGGTCCGGAAACATTATCCGGAGCTGAACGATGCCGTATCCACGACCGTATCGCCTATGTGTGGAGTTTCGCGTATGATAAAGGCAAAAGATCCGGAAGCTGTAACGGTGTTTATCGGGCCATGCCTTGCCAAGAAATCGGAAGTGGTAGATCAGAAGATCGAGGGGAATGCGGATTACGCCATGACATACAGTGAGATCCGCGCAATGATGCGGGCAAAAGGCGTGTCTCTCGAGCCGGTGGAGAATACATATCAGGAAGCTTCCGTATTCGGGAAACGATTTGGGAATTCCGGCGGCGTAGCGGCTGCTGTCCAGCAGAGTTTAAAAGAATCCGGCAGCAATATTGATGTGAAAGTATATAAGGCGAACGGCGCGGCTGAGTGCAAGAAAGCACTTCTGCTTATGAAAGTAGGAAGGCTCCCTGAAGATTTTATCGAGGGAATGGCATGCGACGGCGGCTGTGTCGGCGGACCGAGTTCCTTTAAGGATCAGATGCTGGCGAAGAAATCAAGAGATGCTCTCATCAAAGAAGCTGATGACAGAGGCATATACAAGAATCTGAGTAATTATGACGAAGACTCATTTTCCATGCACCGATAGAAAGGTCAGAGTAACGGAAATGGCGGGCGCTTGAGACATAGCGTCCGCTTTACAAATATACCCCGCTGTGATATATTATAGAGCAGGCTTTTTGAGCGAAAGAGGAGGATTATAGTAATGCAGCCATATGGAGTAAACCAGCTTAGAAAAATGTTTCTGGAATTTTTTGAAAGCAAAGATCACCTTGCCATGAAGAGCTTTTCCCTGGTGCCCCATAATGATAAGAGTTTACTGCTTATCAATTCGGGGATGGCGCCTTTAAAGCCATATTTTACCGGACAGGAGATCCCGCCGAGAAAAAGAGTCACGACCTGCCAGAAATGTATCAGGACAGGAGACATTGAAAACGTGGGAAAGACAGCCCGCCATGGAACTTTCTTTGAGATGCTGGGTAATTTCTCTTTCGGGGATTATTTTAAAGAAGAAGCAATCCGGTGGACCTGGGAATTTTTGACGGAAGTGGTGGGGCTTGATCCGGACCGCCTGTATCCTTCCGTCTATGTAGATGATGATGAAGCGTTTGCAATCTGGAATGAGAAGATTGGTATCCCGGCGGAGCGTATCTTTAAATTCGGAAAAGAAGATAACTTCTGGGAGCATGGCTCCGGCCCATGCGGTCCCTGTTCGGAAGTCTATTACGACAGAGGCGAAAAATACGGATGCGGCAAACCAGACTGTACGGTAGGATGCGACTGCGACCGCTATATGGAAATCTGGAACGACGTGTTCACACAGTTTGATAATGACGGGAACGGACATTACTCCGAGCTGGAACAGAAGAACATCGATACGGGCATGGGACTTGAGCGTCTGGCAAGCGTTGTCCAGGATGTGGAGTCTATCTTTGACGTAGATACTATAAAGGCGCTCAGAGATCATGTGTGCCGTCTTGCCGGAAAAGAATACGGAAAGGAATACAAGGATGACGTGTCCATCCGGGTCATTACAGACCACATACGTTCTGTTACATTTATGATTTCTGACGGCATCATGCCGTCAAATGAGGGGCGCGGATATGTACTCCGCCGTCTTTTAAGAAGAGCATGCCGCCACGGCAGACTGCTGGGCATCCATAAAGGTTTCCTTCCGGAGCTTGCCGAGAGCGTAATCGCAGGCTCAAAAGACGGATACCCGGAACTTGAGGAGAAAAGAGAGTTCATCTTAAAAGTAATATTAAAAGAAGAAGAACAGTTCAATAAGACAATCGACCAGGGGCTGGGGATTCTCTCAGATATGATTGCCGATATGGACAAAAAAGGCGAGAAGACGCTGAACGGCGAAGACGCGTTCCGGCTGTATGATACGTACGGATTTCCTCTCGATCTGACAAAAGAGATTCTCGAAGAAAAAGAACTCGGCGTGGACGAAGAAGGCTTTGCATCCTGTATGGAAGTCCAGAGAAAGAAAGCCCGTGACGCCCGTGAAGTGACGAATTACATGGGAGCTGACGTGACGGTGTACGAGTCTATTGATCCGGAAGTGACGAGCACATTTGTCGGATATGATAAACTGGTCCATGAGTCTTCCGTGACAGTACTTACAACAGAAGAAGAGATCGTCGATGCGCTCTCAGAGGGAGAGAGAGGAACGGTATTTGTAAAGGAGACGCCTTTCTATGCGACAAGCGGCGGACAGGAGGCAGATACCGGGTATATCCGCACTTCAGAGGGAGAGTTCAGGGTAGAAGACACGGTGAAACTTTTGGGCGGAAAGATCGGACATATCGGTGTGATGACAAAAGGCATGATCCGCACAGGAGAGAAAGTTGTGCTCGAGGTCAATGCAAGAAAACGCGCTCTTTCCGCGAGAAACCACAGTGCGACACATCTTCTCCAGAAAGCTCTGCGCACTGTTCTCGGCACACATGTAGAGCAGGCGGGATCGAGTGTGAACGAGGACAGACTGAGGTTCGACTTCACACACTTCTCGGCAATGACACCCGATGAGATCCGGAAAGTGGAGAATATCGTAAACGAGCAGATATCAAACGGTCTGGATGTCATTGCGAAGAATATGCCGATCGAAGAGGCAAAGAAGACGGGAGCTCAGGCCCTCTTTGGTGAGAAATACGGGGATATTGTCCGGGTGGTAAACATGAGTGATTTCTCCATTGAGTTCTGCGGCGGTACACATGTAAAGAACACAGCAGAGATCATGGCGTTTAAGATCATCTCTGAGAGTGGTGTGGCTGCGGGCGTGCGCCGTATCGAAGCACTCACATCCGACGGATTGATGAAGTATTATGCACAGGTCGAGGAGACATTAAAGAACGCGGCACATCTTTTGAAAGCGACTCCTGAAAACCTGGCAGATAAGATCACACATATTATGGCTGAGAACAAAGCTCTTCACGGCGAAGTGGAGAGCCTCAAGAGCAGGATGGCTCAGGAGGCGGCCGGAGATATGATGGATCAGGTAAAAGAAATCAAAGGCGTGAAACTGCTGGCGGCTCAGCTTGACGGCGTTGACATGAACGGTCTGCGGGACCTGGGCGACCAGTTCAAAGCAAAACTAGGAGAGGGAGTCGTGGTGCTTGCATCCGCAAATGACGGAAAAGTCAGCCTGATGGTAACCGTAACAGATGAAGCGATGAAGAAAGGAGCTCATGCGGGCAGTCTTGTAAAAGCAATCGCGGGATGTGTCGGCGGCGGCGGCGGCGGACGTCCGAATATGGCGCAGGCAGGAGGCAAAAACCCTGCGGGTATCCAGGATGCTCTGGCAAAAGCAGAGGAGGTGTTGGAAACTCAGATTAAATAGCAATACTTTCGGTTCAGTCCGGTTGGTAAAGTAGAAACATGAAATGAAGGGGGGATCTACATGAAACGCCGGGGATTTATTATCGGAACATGTATCATGTTATTTGCAGCGATATTTCTGTTCGGGACTTATGACGGTGCAAAAGCAAATGCCGCCAGAACATTAAACGGTGTGTACAAATCATCTGACGGAAACTGGTACTATTATAAAAGCGGAAGAATCCAGAGAACAGACACAGTAGCCAAAAACCCCAACGGCTGGTGGCATGTCCAGAATGGAAAAGTAAATTTCAATTCCAATACGGTAGCCAGAAATTCCAAGGGCTGGTGGGTGATACAGAACGGAAAAGTAAACTTTAGATACAACGGATTTGCGAAAAACAAAAACGGCTGGTGGTATTGTAAAGGCGGTAAAGTTCAGTTTGGAACAAACAGCGTAATCAAAGGGAGAGTAAACGGAAAGAACGGCTGGTGGCACGTTATAAAAGGCAAAGTCGCTTTTGACAACACAGTAGCCAAAAACTCCAATGGCTGGTGGCATGTCCAGAATGGAAAAGTAAATTTCAATTCTAATACGGTAGCCAGAAATTCCAAAGGCTGGTGGGTGATACAGAACGGAAAAGTAAACTTTAGATACAACGGATTTGCGAAAAACAAAAACGGCTGGTGGTACTGCAAAGGCGGTAAAGTCCAGTTTGGAACAAACAGCGTAATCAAAGGGAGAGTAAACGGAAAGAACGGCTGGTGGCATGTTGTAAAAGGAGAAGTCACTTTTAACAACACAGTGGCGAAAAACTCCAAGGGCTGGTGGTATATAAAAAACGGGAAAGTGGACTTTGGATTTGACGGCATCGCAAGCAATAGAAATGGAAGCTGGTTGTGCCAGGATGGAAAAGTGAACTTCAAGTACAACGGCAGATACAGATATGGTAACTACAATTATACGATCAAAGACGGCAAGGTGACAAAAAAGGCGCTTGTCACTTCCGGACCGCATACCCATGTTTATGAAGTCGGCAGCGCAAATTTTGAAATCAAAAACGGACTGGCATGCAATAGCTGTTACAGAGACGTGACCGACTGGGAAGATCCTATGAGCTGCCATATGGGATGGCATACACATACATGGTATTTAAAGCCATCGTCTACGGAATGTAAGATATGCGGAAAGATTATTCATGCGCATGAATGGAAATGGGAAAAACCGAAATATTATCCGGGGACAGATACTGTTGCAGGAGGAAACTATTATCACTGCTGGGGATGTGGCTCTGATACAAGAGATAGCGTGAATGGGACAATATGTGATGTTGACAAATGGACCACTGCCTATGATTTTACAGGCAAGGGCTACCTCGTGCTCAACAGTGTATTTGAAGATAAGGGAAATATATGGGAACTTGAGTCTCTGAGCATGAATAGAGAGAAGCTGTCTCTGCCTGTCGGCCAGACTGCAAAGATAGATGTGAAGTATGCTCCGGCGTCTACGAACAGTGATAAAACCCTGACCTGGACCAGTTCATCCCCATCTGTAGCAACAGTGAAAAACGGTGTCGTTACAGCTGTTTCGCCCGGGAAAACGACAATTACTGCCAGGGCGAAAAACGGAGTATCTGATTCTATGGTAATTACTGTCACAGACAAATCTCATGCCGTAACTGACTTCGCCATCCATGTGGATGGACAAAATCAGACAGATAAAAAAATAACAGTGAAAAAGGATCAGAGATATACGCTTCAGATCATACCGGCAGGTTCTCAAGCGCCGCGCTATTCTGCGGAATTTAAAGAGATGGGCTATGCGGAGTTCTACCACGGCAGTACGGCGCAGAAAGGGATATTTACTATCGCCAACTATGATACCGGCATTGCGACCGAAGTGAACGATCCAGACTGGGACGGCTCACTGGGCATGGTGTTTAACTTGAAACCTATGAACGGAAAAGAAGCGGAAGTGACAATTACCGTCAGCGATGAAGAAGGGAATAAAACGACGCATAAACTTACAGTAGTAGTTGAGTAAGTAAGACGATCATAGTTTTTAACCGAAAACAGTTGACGTACAGGAAAAATATGATATAATCTTTGTTAGTGCAATAAAAATACCCGATCAGTCGTATTATGCACAATACAAGGCTGGAGGGGAGGTAAGGTGTGAGACTATGTCAAATGTAATCGTTAAAGAAAACGAGAC
>DXAU01000061.1 GCA_019116885.1 Candidatus Mediterraneibacter pullistercoris
TTGTTTGTCAGGTTGCGGTAAGAGTTCAATGCCGCGATGTTGTGTTGGATTCTCATAGAATTACCTCCTTGATTGTCACCGGGACCTTCCTTTGTCCCTGTCTCATTGATTAATTTATTTCCTCACACAATCCGCCGGATCCTTGCGGACTGTATGGTGAAACCTCTCATGCGGAAACTTTGTCTTTCCCTGCCCTGGATGGCCGGATCACAGAACTGCGTATCCAGTCCGGGACAGGATGGCTCTTTTCATAGACCTCGCCCCTTAAAACCGAGACTTCCCTGGGAGCATCCACCACCAGCCGCAGGTTTCCGTCTATCTGGGCTACCTGGATAATGATCCTGTTCTCTCCATCCTGAAGTACGATGTATTCACCTGAATTTCTTCCAAGTGAGAGCATGGCGTCTTCCCCTTTCCGCTCTTAGGCGACAGGCTTATTTTCTGATAATTTATCGTATATCCATCTCCTGTCTAATATTAACTTCGACCCCCCCTAAAATTAAGCTATTTTTTGAATTTTGTTTAATTTCCACAATATTCTTCCTTGCAAAATGACAGCTCTTCTGTATATGCGCACAAAAAAACAGGAAAATCAGGCAAAATGAAAACCGGGTCCGCCAACAAGACAGACCCGGTTTTCAAACCCGGATTCTCAATATCCTTTTTTATTAACAAACATGCCGGCCGGAGCCTCATTTACCGCACGAATGAGCTCCGGGTTCACTTTATATCTGCGGTCTTCTGTCAGAAGCCCGTTCTTCTCCTGCTGTACGTCTGTAAACTGTGTATAGCAGTACCCGCAGACTTCAGGGATACCCCTGATCCCAACCGTCACTTCTCTGAAACGGGCCAGGAATTCTTCTCCGTCTTTCACACTCCTGCCATATCCCCAGTCTTTCTCTCCTTTCTCTGCGAATGCAGCTCCTCCGCACTCGCTGATAATGACTGGCTGCCCATGATAGGAAAATCCTTCCGCAAATGCGCTCCTGTAATTATTATGATAAAATCTCCCGGAAAGGATCTCCGCCATCTTATCCAGATACTTTTTCTGCATCTGCACGCCGTCCTCTTCATAGTCGTGCAGAGTTATGATATCCGACTCCGTATGCTCCCACCCGTCATTCCCGATGACAGGACGCACCGGATCGAACATCTTTGTCATATGATAGACCATTCGGGAAAAGTCCTGCTGTCTTCTGTCCGTCTTTATATCCGGCACGCCCCAGGACTCATTCAGCGGCGTCCATGTGATGATGGACGGATGATTATAATGCTGTCTTACAATCTCTTCCCACTCTCTGGCAAAATCTGCTGCCGCCCGGTCTGAAAAACGATAGAACGACGGAGCCTCCGCCCATACGAGGAGTCCTTTCACATCGCACCAGTATAAAAATCTCTCACTCTCTGTCTTCTGATGGATACGCAGGCCGTTAAATCCCATCTCCCGTATCTTCCCGATATCGTCAAGAATATCTTCATCCCGGCAGTTGGTGAGTCCGCTGTCTGTCCGGTATCCCTGATACAGAATCAGTTTCTGGAAGAGCGGCTGTCCGTTTAAGAGTACATTGGCTCCCTCCGTCCGTATCTCCCGCATGCCAAAATACGAAGTGATGCGGTCCACACTGGTTCCCCCGCATATAAGCACGATCTCCAGATCATACAAGTCGGGCGAGTCCGGCGACCACAGAGCAATCCCCCACTCTCCCGCTGCCGTATCATAAACCGGAAGACGGGCAGATATACGCCCCTGCTGCACCGGCACAGTAGTCCGGCTGATCACAGCCCCCTGATAGGACACGGTACACTGCACAGACAGATGACTCATCCCTTGCATCTTCTCATCCTGCGGCTGTCCGCTCTGAGCCTGTACACGCCATCCGGTGATATCAGCCTCCAGTTCAAGCTCTTTACTGTGGATATCCGGCGTCGTCTTTATATATTGTATATATGCGT
This sequence comes from Candidatus Mediterraneibacter pullistercoris, assembly GCA_019116885.1. Taxonomy (GTDB): domain Bacteria; phylum Bacillota; class Clostridia; order Lachnospirales; family Lachnospiraceae; genus Mediterraneibacter; species Mediterraneibacter pullistercoris. The sequence continues at coordinate 1,954 of DXAU01000061.1, forward strand.
CACAGACTTCTCCGGAATCCCCCACAGGCTCCATCCACACACTTTTCCAGATGCCCGTCGTCTGGACATACCAGCATCCGTAATTTTCTGCAAGCCAGCGCTGTTTCCCCCGCATCTGTTCCTCTGACAGCCTGTCCTCAGCGCGCACACAGATATTCAGTGTATCCCCTGCCTGAAGCCTTCCCACATCAAAGGTAAATCTTGCATAGCCGCCGGTGTGGCTCCCGATATAACTTCCGTTTATCCATACTTTTGTCCTGTAATCGCATCCGTCAAAATGCAGAAGATATCTCCTCTTCTTCCCGGCCTCCCCGCTGCTCTCCTGGTCTGTGCATCCGGGAAGTGTAACTGTGCGCCAGTACCAGACGACAGGGTGAACCTGTCCATCTCTGATCCCGCTCTTTTCTGTTTCATAGCTGTATGGCACGCAAATGGTCCTGCTGCTTTTTGCATCTGCATCTTCCGAACAGGAAAACCATTTCTCCCGTTCTCCTGCATCTCTGTCGTCGAATGAGAACCGCCATTCTCCGTCCAGGGAGATCCACGCTTCTCTCACCATCTGCGGCCGGGGATAGCAAGGGAGCGGAGCCTGTGACTCCGCTCTTTTCACCCTCTTCATACTTCCACTCCCAGTTTCACGCTCGATACCGGGTCCTGCTCGATGGCCATATATGCGTCTGCAGCTTCTTCAAGGCTCACTACCGGATCTACGATATTCCCGCATTTGATAAGACCTTGCGCAAGCATCTCCCAGCACTCCTCACAGATTCTGTCAAAGCTCCATCTCGGGTACTCTCTGTTCGGTTCGCTGCATGCCCTGGATATCAGGATATTCGGCTGATTAAAGTGTGCTTCTCTTCCCAGGTTCAGTCCGCCGCGGCACTCTTTGTACCATCCGACCACAGCCACATTTCCATTGTATGCAACACCTCTTATCGCCTGCTGGAGAGCATTGTAATTTCCGCTCGTCTCGATAATGACGTCGGCTCCTCTTTTATCTGTCAGCTTCTTGATCTCAAGGCCGACATCGGCATTTGCCGAATCGATGGCATAGTCCGCTCCGTTATCCAATGCTGCCTGACGGCGTTTCTCGATCGGATCGCACACGATGACCATTCTTGCACCTGCAAGCTTCGCCATCTGTGCAGCGATCAGTCCGATCGCTCCCAGCCCCGAGATCACGACGTTATCTCCCAGGCGGACATTGCCGTCGCGGATGCCGCCCATTGCGAACTGAGCCGGGTCATAGCAGACAGCTTCTTTCCAGCTCATGTTCTCCGGCATGATCAGCGCCTCGCCCGGCTTTAACGTATGCGTGGATTTAAACGGACCATATCCTGCGATCCTTGTCCCGATTTCAATGCCTTCGGCGCCCTCTCCTTTCTCTGTCACAGTTCCTACCCACATGTTTCCCGGTCTCATGAAATACGGCTTGTCTGCCGCTTCCTGGCTGGCCAGGAATAATTGATATTCTTCGTCAAATACATTCTCAAGGAACGGATCCTGCCCTCTGAAATGCGTAAATTCTGTCCCGTGTTTCGCCGCTGCGAATTCTACCTTTGCACGGATCATCCCTTTTTCAAGAGGTGCATCCTCATACTCTCTTACAAACGCTTTCCTCGGTTCCGTGGAAACAACTTCTTTCAAGCTCATCTTTTTATCCTCCAGATATCATTTATTAAATCTCTACAATCTCACCATTTTTCTTTGACGACTCTACAACACCCGACACCATCTTAAGGCCGGTAAACCCTGCTTCAATATCCGCAAAAGGCTGATTTTCTCCTTTTATCGTCCCCAGGAAATAGCAGTCTTCCATATATGTAACATCATCGTCTGTCTCAACAATTTCTGTTCTCGGTTCTTCCCCGTCCGTATAAATGAAGACCGCATGATTCTGGTCCGTGAATTCTGCAACCATTTTCTCACACACAATCCTGAACTTACCGTTCCACTGGTTCTTCACCGCACAGTTTGAACCGGATATGCTGCCGAGCGCCCCACTCTCAAACACGATATTTGAAATGCTCGTATCCTCGATCGTATATCCCTCTACATCCTGATGGCACATATTTGCCACAAAGCCTGACACTTCTCTGGGCTCTCCCATGAGATAAATCGACATATCATACAGATGGATCACCTGCTCGAAGACCTGGCCGCCGCATTTCTCCGCATCCCTCCACCATGGACTGTGCAGACTGTTGCACTCATAATTGGCGGTGTACAGAGTCGGTTTTCCTGCCTTTCCGTTTTCAATCATTTCCTTGAAGCGCCTTACCGCCCCGCCAAATCTCATTTGATAGCCCACCTGGCTGTGTACATGGTTCTCTCTGACCGCCTTTACCATCGACTCTCCTCTCTTTGTATCAAGAGCGATGGGTTTCTCAATAAATACATGGATTCCTTTCTTCGCCGCTGCCTCAAGCTGTCCCTGATGCGCAAACGGCGGAAGACATATGTAGAGAATATCCAGATCCTCTTTCTCTATCATCTCGAATCCGTCATCGTATATCCTGCATGAAATACCATGTTCCGCTGCGTATTTCTCTGCATCATCCTTTGGATAAGAACACAGTGCGCTCAGTTCTACATCCTCCATCTTCAGCATGCTTCCTGCATGCGCCCTTCCCATATTTCCCATTCCAAGAATGGCTGCCTTATATTTTTTCATCGCTGTTTCCCTGCCTTCACCTTATATTTTCCATATCCTGACGCCTGTACAGGTTTCTTATCTGTATTCCGGCATCCAGTCTTTATGTGCTTCAAGCATCTCATCGCACATATTCCTGATCTCATCCATGGACAGTTCGGCCGCTGTATGCGGATCAAGCATTGCCGCCATATACAGATCTTCTTTCTTTCTGCTTCTCGCCGCCTGGATCGTCATTCTCTGCACATTGATGTTCGTCCTGTTGATGGCCGCGCACTGTTCCGGGAGATCTCCCACATAGCACGGATGGATTCCCGCGCGGTCTACAAGACACGGCACCTCGACAGTCGCATTGTAAGGAAGATTGGTGATCAGTCCATTGTTCCTTACATTGCCGTGCACTCTGTAAGGCACATCGTTTTCCATAGCGTTGACGATAAAGGAAGCAAACTCACGGCTCTTCTCATGTGTGATCTTCTCGTTGTTTACAACTTCTTCTCTCATCTTTGCCCAGTCATCGATCTGCTTGATGCAGCGCCGCGGGTATTCGTCAAGAGGGATATTGTACCGCTCGATCAGCTCCGGATACTTCGACTTGATAAACCATGGTGTATACTCTGCATTGTGCTCGGAAGACTCGGTAATATAATAACCAAAGCGCATCATCATTTCGTAACGCACTTTATCTTCTTTACTTCCGATATCGGACTCCCCGTCGAGGAAAGCTTTTGCCCTCCGCTTGATCTCCGGATAAAGATCGTTTCCTTTTCCATCCCTGACCTCGAGCAGCCATGCCTGATGGTTGATCCCGGCGATATCCCATTTTGTCTCCGGAACCAGTTCTTCCATGCCAAGCGCCTCGAAGAGCTGAGGGATGCATACCTGCACGCTGTGGCAGAGTCCCACGCTGTTGATTCCTGTATATTCCTGAAGATATCCGGTAAGCATTGCCATCGGATTAGAATAGTTGATAAACAGAGCGTCCGGACACACTTTCATCATATCCCCTGCAAAGTCCTCCAGTACCGGGATGGTCCTAAGCGCTCTGAAAATGCCGCCGATACCAAGCGTATCCGCTATCGTCTGACGCAGCCCGTACTTTTTCGGTATCTCAAAATCGGTAATCGTACACGGATCGTATCCGCCGACCTGTATCGCGTTTACCACATATTTCGCGTCTTTGAGCGCGTCCAGTCTGTTCAGATGCGCCTCAATCTTCACCTTTCTTCCTACATTGGCCGCAATGTTTTCCAGCATCCTTCTGGAGTCTTCAAGACGTACAGGATCAATGTCATGAAGAGAGATCTCCAGGTCTTTGATTTCCGGTGTCAGGATGCAGTCTCCGAGTACGCTTTTAGCGAATATCGTGCTTCCTGCCCCCATAAATGCAATTCTCGGCATAATATTTTCCCTTCTTTCTTGATTTTTTGTATTCCTTATCTGACGCAGCAGACAGATACCAGCTTCCGCGGACATTCAAAACTATTCTGCAGTCAGGATCAGGCTTTCGTTCCTGTGAGTGCAATGCCCTCTATGATGTGCTTCTGAGCGAACAGATAGACAACAAGCACAGGTATAACCGCGATCGTGGACGCCGCCATAATCAGCGACCAGTCAACCGTATATTTCCCCTTGAACATATTTAAGAGAAGAGGTACGGTAAATTTATCTTCTGAATTAAGAAAAATAAGCGGCGTGTAAAAGTTGTTCCAGTTCCACATAAAGGAGAAGATCGCCAGTGAAGCCAGCGCCGGCTTTATCAGCGGAAGGATGATCTTATAAAAGATCCGTCCGAATCCGGCTCCGTCTATAATCGCCGCTTCCATCAGATCATTTGGAAGTCCCATAATAAACTGTCTGCACAGGAACACTCCCATCGGCATATACGCAACACTCATGAGAATGATGCTCAGATGTGTATCGACCAGCCCTGCCCTGCTCATGATAATAAACAGCGGAATAGAAGTCACGGTAGTCGGCACCATCATGACGCCGATAAATCCGGCGAACACTACTTTGTGTCCTCGAAACTGAAGTTTTCCAAGCGCATACCCGGCCATAGAAGACGTGATCACCTGTCCGATCACGATAATGACCGCCAGCTTGATGCTGTTCCAGTATGCATGCGGGAACGGCAGCGCCTCCATCGCTTCTTTGTAGTTCTCCCAGTGGAACACCTCCGGGATGAGCGTAGGCGGATAGGCAAATGCCTCCTCCGAGCCTTTCAGCGATGTTGAGATCATCCAGATAAACGGAAAGAGCGCGATAAACGCCAGTATAATCAGCACGAGCTGCAAAATGATCTGCCCGAACGTCTTTCTAGTAAAACGAATTTTTTTCACCATTTTGTCACCTACTCTCCGTAATGAACCCATTTGTTGGACAGTTTGAACTGCAACGCGGATATCGCCACAATGACTACGAACAGGAACAGGGAGATCGTGGACGCCTCGCCCATTTCAAATTCACTGAACGCTGTCTGGTATATGTGCAGCACGATCGTGTATGTGCTTTTTACCGGTCCGCCGCTCGTAAGGAGAAACATCTGGTCAAACACCTGAAATGCATCGATCATTGTCGTGATCGTGACCAGAAGCGTCGTCGGAGATATGAGCGGCACGGTAATGTGGAAGAATATATCCTTTGACGTCGCCCCGTCAATCTTCGCCGCTTCAACATAAGCAGCCGGTACATTTTGCAGCCCTGCCAGAAACAGGACAATGTTATATCCCAGCCCCCACCAGATACTCATGACAATCACGGCTCCCATCGCCGTGGACGGGTCACGGAGCCACTCTTTGCCCTCAAACCCGAAAAACCGGAGTATCATATTCAGGATGCCGAACTGCGGCTGGTAGATCCAGGACCAGACCACCGCAATACCGACAGATGTAACAACCTGAGGGAGAAAGAATACCGCCCGGTAGAAGAGCTTGCCCGCCACTTTATTTAAGACGACCGCAAGCAGCAGCGCCAGCACAATAGAGCAGGGGACATAGATCACAGTATAAACCGCAGTATTCTTTATCGCTGTCCACATATCGGGATCTTTGAGTACCGTGATAAAATTATCTATGCCTATAAACTCAGGGATTGTAAATCCGTTCCACTCATAAAAACTCAGTACAAAGGCTATGACGATCGGGATAATTCCAAAACATATCAGGCTTATGAGCTGGGGGAGTATAAAAACTACTCCCCACCGCCGCCTTGATACTTCAAGACTTTTTTTCTTCATAACCATTTCCTTTCTCAGTCATTCCATTCCGAAGTTACAGACTCAGAGTATCCGGATATCCTACTCTTCCGCCAGCGCTTCCATGGCTGCATACTGCAGATTCTCCTGGGTCGTGGCCACATCCTGCTCACCTACCAGCATCTTTTCCACTTCTTCATTGAGCGTGTCTGTAAGTCCGGGATGAGTCGCCTCTGCGCTCGGATAGGTGAAAGAAATATCCACTGCATCCAGGAAATACTGTGCATGTTCCGGTTCTCCTGTCAGAACAATATCTTCCAGTCCATCAATCGTCGGCACTGCGTTGCCCTGTCCTTCCATTCTGATCCTCTGTCCTTCCTCGCCGCAGTAGAAAGAGATGAATTCCCAGACTGCTTCCGGATTCTCTGTGTTCTTATTAATAACCATCGGTGAAGACGGCATTGCGGAGATTACCTGATCCGGCGTCTCATAATAGGGGAACGGCACTACGTCGTATGTGAAGCTGAGATCTGTAAAATCAGCTACGAACCATCTTCCTGCATATAGCAGGCCTGCCTGTCCTGATACAAACAGAGTGTCTGCGGATTCGCCGCTCTCCAGTGTGCCGGCATAGGTAAAGGCATCTGACTGGATATTGTCGTTTAACCATGTAAGTCCCTCTGTCACCCGTTCGGAATCAAAATATGCCGTCGTCATATCCTCAGAATAGAGGCTGTCCGGATCGGAACTGATGATCGAGTAGATCGGCGCCCAGTAGTTCTCATATACAAATCCTACATTTCCGGCATCTCTAAGCGCCTCTGCAAGCTCCTGCATTGCGGCAAAGTTCCATTCTCCGGCATCATATAGTTCCTGCGGAGTCTCGAGTCCGAGACTTTCAATGAGGTCTTTGTTGTAGTAGATGACCATTGGATTGCAGTCTACCGGAACACCGTATATATTGTCCTCGTACATGAAATTTTTAAGGATCGATTCCGGAATGTCCCCGGTCTTAAGTGTTGAATTTTCATCTTCAAGAAATTCTGTGAGATCGAGCAGCATGCCCGAACTTTCAAGTTCTCCGAATGTTGCCTCTTCTGAGTAGAAGCAGTCCGGAGCCGTCTGCGAGTTCAGCGATGTCACGACTCTCTCGTTATAGTTATCTCCGGGCACGCCCGTCATTTCTACCTGTACAGTGTCGCTCTGCTCATTGAAAGCAGTAACTGCTTTTTCGTACTGTTCCAGTTCTCCGGCCGAGCCGCCGACCATGAATCTGACAAGTGTCTTCCCATCTTCTGTCTGCGTCTCCTGCCCGCCGCAGGCAGTAAACAAAGATACTGACATTGTTCCAACTAACGCCGCTGCTGCAAGTCTTTTGATTCTTTTCATACTTCATTTGCCTCCTTTTCTTACATTTACTGTTTCTTTACACCACAATCACTGAAACGCGTCTCATTTTTCATCGGTGATCTTAACTTTATTTTATCGCAGTCAGATTTTTTCAAAATAGTATTCTGTGTTTTCATAATGGACTGATGTTGTTTTTTGTAAAATATTATGATATTATTGCAGATATTAGAGAGGTGATTTATGAAAATTGAAGCTTATAACAATCCCAATATTCATTTTGACTTGGAACTTAACTACTGTGGAATGGAAGAATGTGCGCCTGATTTTGTGATGAATCCACATACACGCGACGGATATCTCATTCACTATATCACACATGGAAGCGGTATTTTCGAGTGTGAATCCAGCACATATGGTCTTCATACAGGCGATGTGTTCATGATCGTACCTGACACGCTCGTCAGCTACCGGACACTTCCCGACGATCCTCTCGCTTTCTGCTGGTTCTGCTTTTCCGGAGAGCGTGCAGCGGAGATACTGCCGCGGATCGGGCTGTCTCTGCAGTCGCCGGTGCGCCATCTCCACTCCCGTTATTCCATCAACGAACTCATCAAGCAGTGTTCCGACATGTTAGAATCCCCGGCGCCATACAACGATTTCATGGTTCAGGCCCTTCTCTGTCATATCCTTTCCAATCTGGCTGATTCATATTCCATGAGCACAGAAGCCGAGACCGGCAGGAAAGATATCATAGAAGAGCACATAGAACGCGCGATCGGATATATCCGGTTCAATTACATGAAACCGTTAAGCATACAGGATGTCGCCGGCTATGTAGGGCTGGAGAGAAGTTATTTTTCTAAAATCTTCCACAAATATACAGGAATAACCGCACAGAAATATCTGCTGCAGGAAAGGCTCCAGCACTCCCGGCAGCTTCTTGAGCGTACTTCCTATACACTGAAAGAGATCAGTTCTTACGTGGGAATAAAAGATGAATATTATTTTTCCAGAGTCTTTAAGATGGAGACAGGAATGTCCCCGAGCCAATACCGTGCGTCGATGCAGGAATGACAGGCTCCCGGGCCTTTGCCCGCCGCTATCGCAAAAAGCAGGACGAACAGAACTACATATGACCTGTTAAAGGACACCGACTGCGTCGTCATACTGACATACGTCATATAGACGGTATACAGCAGCGCAAGCAGACACATGGCCCACCAGCCCCCTCTGATCTCCTGTCTGAATGCATCCACTTTTTTCTTAAAGCAGATCGCATAGAGACACAGGACTCCTGCGTGGAGCGGCGTGCGTATCCATGCTTTCACACGGACGTCTCCTCCGAAAAATATCTCTGACACCGCTGCAGACACGAAGATGATGATAAGAAAGAGCTGCACATACGACAGCAGGATAAACATGGTTCTGGGGAAAGATTCCTCTGATAGAACGAGATACAGTATGGCAGAAATCGCCAGAGTCAGGGCAAACATGCCGTAGACCACCTGCGCTCCGTACGGTTCCAGAAGATCCGCAAAAATCAGAAAAACTGCCGACTCCACGACAGCCGTACCGGCGCACAGGAATACCGTCGTCATTTTCTCAAACCGGGATCTGCACAGCAGGTACGCCGCCCACGAATGCAGGCAATACAATATAATAATACTTTCTGTAAAATATTCCATCTTCTCCTCGCCATCTCCCCTCGTTTTGTTTCACCGGACATGTTCCCGGATGATTCTCAGCCGCTGTCTCCGCAGTAATAGTCAAAGTACTGCTCTCTCAGGCGTCCGTACGCGCCGCGCGGGAGATAGATGATCCTGCCGCTGTCCATTTTCATCTCACGCGCGTTCAGCTGCTGCAGATGCCGCAGATTTATAATATATGCCACCCCGGCCTTGACGAACTCGGGAAAGGCGGAAAGCTGATCAAACAGCGCCGTCATAGTCGTATGCAGCCGTATGCTCGTTCCATCTGACAGATATACAGCCTGCGTCTTTCCCTGCGCTTCACAGCAGACGATGTCCTCAAGAGCGACTCTTAAGATCTTTCCCTCGCTCCTGAACAGAATATGTCTCTGCGTTTCCTTCTCTATCGCTTCCATAAGCCGGTCCATGACTGTGTAAAGTTTCTCTTCTGAGACCGGTTTTACAAGATACTGTGCCACATCCAGCTCACAGGCCTCCAGCGCGTATTCTCTCGATGTTGTCAGAAATATAATGCTGAGTCTGTCGTTTATGCTGCGCAGCTCTTTCGCAGCCTCCAGACCGCTCTTTCCTCTCATGTAGATATCCAGCAGCACAAGCTCCGGCATACGGTCGTTGTCCCTTACCGCCGCGAGAAGCTGCTCCGCGCTTTCATCTTTTTTCTCTCCTGCCGCAGCATGACGGGGGAATCCCCCGGCATGCCCATGTAATATTATATAGTCCCTGAGCAGGCCTGCCGCCAATGTCTCGGCAGGCCCGGACTTTGGCTCATCGCCCGCGCAAAAAAACGCCGGGCCTTACGGCCTCAGCGTTTTTTACTTCTTCTATGCAGCTTTATCCTTTTGCTCAGCTTACCTTCAATCTGAACTTCTGCGCTTCTTTTTCATTAGTCACTTTTTCAATCACTCCGCCGAGACTCTGCAGTTTCTCCTCGAATCTCTCATATCCTCTCTGGATATAGACAATATCGTCCACGATTGTAATCCCATCGGCTGCAAGTCCTGCAATGCACAGAGCCGCTCCCGCTCTCAGATCAGGCGCGCTCACTCTCGCCCCTGAGAAAGCCAAGACCCCTTCTATAGTGGCAGAGTTTCCGTCCACTTTCACCTGGGCCCCCATGCGTGCCAGTTCTGCAAGATACTTGAAACGGTTCTCGAAGATACTCTCTGTGATCGTACTTGTTCCGTTTGCCAGAGCAAGCGTCACGCCGATCTGCGGCTGCATGTCCGTTGGATATCCAGGATAGGGGAGCGTCTTCACCTGCGTGCTGCGCAGGCGTCCTTTCGCCACCACGCGCACCGCGTCGTCAAACTCTTCGACTTCACATCCGATATCGATCAGCTTGGAGATTGTAGCATCCAGATGTTTCGGGATTACGTTCATGACTGTGACGTCGCCTTTGGTAGCCGCCGCAGCGAACATAAACGTCCCCGCTTCTATCTGATCCGGAATGATGGAATACTCTGTCTTGTGAAGGGACTTGACCCCCCGGATCTTAATCACATCTGTTCCGGCACCCCTAATGTTGGCGCCCATGCTGTTAAGGAAATTCGCCACATCGACGACATGGGGCTCTTTCGCAACATTTTCCATGATCGTAAGGCCGTCAGCCATGGCTGCCGCCATCATGACATTGATGGTCGCGCCTACGGTTACGACATCGAAATAGAGATGGGTACCTTTCAGATGATCGCTCTCGGCGACGATCTTTCCGTGCTCGATGTCCACATCTGCACCGAGCGCTCGGAACCCTTTAAGATGCTGGTCTATAGGTCTGCTGCCGATATTGCATCCGCCCGGCAGCGCTACCTCCGCATGGTTGTATTTTCCAAGAAGAGCTCCCAGCAGATAGTAAGAAGCTCTGATCTTCTTGATATAGTCATACTCAATGTTAAAATCTCTGATCGTACCGCCGTTAATTTTAACTGTATGTCTGTCAACTCTCTGTACCATCGCTCCGATCTCACTGATCGCCTCGAGCATCACGTTGACATCATTGACATCCGGCAGATTGTCGATCTGGACTGTCTCGTCCGTCATGATCGATGCCGCCAGGATCGCGAGAGCCGCATTTTTAGCGCCGCCTATCTCCACCTCTCCCACCAGTGGATTGCCGCCTTTGATCATATATTGCTCCATTTTGCACCTCGACTTTGATCTTATTATCTTATTTGTAGTTCCCCTCTGTATATTCAAGTCTGATATTTCTCGTCCGTGCAAGAAAATCTTAAATGATTATGCTTGCGCAAATAGTATACCACAAAACATCCTATTTTCAAATTCCTTTTTAGGAAAACATAAAATGCTTTCAGCCAAATCACTATTTTAGTTTGCTTTTACGGGTGTTGTCAAGTTTTTTCCCGGATTCCTCTGCTTTTCTGTACTTTTTTACCGCACTCAGAACATTTTTTATCGTATCCTCGATACGGCAGCCATCCTCGCACACGGTAATGTCCGCATATTTTTCAAAGTATGGAACACGCTCGTAATAAAGGTCTTTCAGGCTCTGCCCCTCTCTTAAAACGACTCCCCGTTTTTTCGGGCTGCGTATCCGCCTTTTTATTGTCTGATAAGATGCTTTTAAATATACGACCGTTCCGATCTTTTTATAATGTTTCATTGCATTTTCACAGTAGATCACACTTCCGCCCGGAGATATGACCGCATGTTCCGCTTCTACGGACGCATTGACCTGGTCTTCTATCTTCAGGAACCCTTCCTGCCCCACATCGGCTATGATCTCGCGGAGCAGCTTGTTCTCTTGCTCCTGGATGAGAAGATCCGTATCGATAAAACGCATCCCCAGACGCTTTGCCACAACGATCCCCACTGTACTTTTGCCCACTGCAGGCATACCAATAAAAATGAGATTATTTTTCATGACATGTTCTCTCTTTGTTTTTGTATTTCAGGAAATTGTCAGCGGGACGGCCCCGGTATCCGGAGACGTCCGCCGTTCCCTCTTAGACAGTATACCACGAATCTGCCAGCTAGTAAAATCTCCGGCATTTCCTCCGGTGATCGCACCGCCGTTTATAAACCTCCTGATAGAGCATCACCTCTATGAGATCTCTCAGGAAACGTCCGTCTTCTCTCCCCGGATTCCTGTTTCTTCTTGCCTGGCTCTCAGTCTCTCCAGCGTCCATCTCTCCGTCCTCCATGTCCCTGCCGGACGGCGTATCACTGCCGGAAAATCTGCTGAACAGATCCCTCTCATGACGGAGCGCATTGTCATATGCTCTCCTGCACATCATTCTGAGCTGCAGTTTATCTGGATACTGGTCATATACCATACTGTTTTCATATTCCATGCGGTCACATTCTTCTTCCACATATGGAAGAAGACGTTTCGGAATATCAGGATACATGCTCCTCAGATATTCAAGATCCATTCGCTCGCTTCTCTCGTCATCGTAAGAAAACGGCGTGGGATATGCCATATAATAAGGCAGTTTTTCGTTCATGGGCTGGTTCACTCCCGGATTGACATTATATGGATAGTATATGCCGGCAGAACCGCAGCGGTGAATATACCGTGATGACACGCAATCGCCGGAAGTGCCAAAAGTCACATTCCGGGATTGTAAGCGGTCGCCAAGGTCTCGGACAAGCCCGGACTTTGGCTCGTCGCCCACGCAAAAAGAACCGGACCTGTAAAAGGTCCGGCCCGTCACTTTCTTCCTATGCAAAAAGTCCCTGAAGTTCATCCGCGCAGTCCATCTCAAAGTCCGGTTTCTGCGGCCAGCTTCCTTCGCCTATCGCCGCGCAGTCCATTCCGGCAGCTTTTGCCGCCTCCAGGCCTGCAGGAGCGTCCTCTACTACCAGGCACTCCTCCGGTCTCAGCCCAAGAGCCTCAGCCGCCTTTACGAACACCTCCGGATCCGGCTTGCTGTGCGTAATCATTGTCCCGTCGCATATTGCGTCAAACGCGTCTTGTGCGTCAAGCCGCTCCAGAATATAGAGCGCGTTCTTGCTCGAAGATCCCACCGCAAGTTTCAGCCCTTTTGCTCTGAGAGATGAGAGCATCTCTCTGACTGACGGCTGCATGTCAGACGGAGTCATCCCGGAGAGGAGTTCTCTGTAATAAGCATTTTTCTTTTCTGCAAGTTCCTGTTTTCTCTCTTCCGTCAGCTCCTCGCTGCATTTTTCCAGTATGATTTCAAGGCTTTCCATTCTGCTCACGCCGCGCAGTCTGCGGTTTACTGTCTCGTCAAACGGAATTCCCAGCTCGTCGGCGATCTTCTTCCATGCGAGGTAATGGAATTTATCTGTGTGGCAGAGCACGCCGTCAAGGTCAAAGATCACCCCTTTGTATTTTCCGACATCCGCTCTGTCTGTACTGTCCGATACCAGCCCGCCTTCTTTCAGGATATACTCTTTCCCGTTCAGTTCAAGAGCAAGCTCCGGCCCCGCCAGATGAGCTGCTGTTATATGTCCCGGCGTCAGCGTCACTTTGATCTGTGTTCCGCGCCAGCAGATGCTGAATTCCATCTTATTCCACGAAGCAGGGAGGTGGTTTTCCATGGACAGTTTTCCATCTTCCCACTTCAGACCTGCGAATCCGCATACACCGCACTGCCAGATTCCGCCCATAGCGGCGCTGTGTATTCCTTCATTTGACGACCCGGGATTGGAACCCATATCGATGTCGACCGCATGACGGTACATATCAAGCGCCATCTGATCCATTCCCATCCATGCTGACACAACGCAGTGCTGGCCGTGGCTCAGCGAAGAGTCGTGCAGTGTGCGGGATTCATAGAAGAGGAAGTTCTTGCGCCTTGTGCTGTCGTCGAACAGATCCGGCATGATTCGCAGAAGCATCACCAGATCCGCCTGTTTCGATACCATGAACCGGTTCATCTGAGCCGGACTGTAATCCTCATATATGGAGGACACGCCTACCTGCTCCCGGTATTTTGTCAGGTCAATCTTCTCCAGGCTGAGGTACTCGTCATTCTGCGGCACGAGGCCGTCTTCCCTTGGAACAGGCAGGTAGATCCGCTCTGCTTTTTCCAGGAAATCTTTCTGCAGCTTTGCCAGATCATGGGACGCACCCAGCCTCTTCTTTGCATCCGGCCACTTCTCATCCATAAGGTCGACCGCTTCCGCCGCGATCTTCAGATTATATGCTGCAAGATAGTTTGTAAACGCATTGTTGTCAACGTCTTCTTTATACTCGTCAGGTCCGATTACTCCGCAGATCTCATACCGCTGAGCATCTTCTTTCCATTCAAGGCGGCTCGACCAGAACCTGGCAGTCTCGATCAGAAGCTCACAGCCGTACTTTTCCATGAAGTCATCATCTTGTACTGCGTTATAGTACAGCCATACAGCCCATGCCACGTCCGCTGTAATGTGGTGCTCCCGGATTCCTGTATAGATCGGGATGCTCTCTCCCGTCACCACATCTGCCGCTCCGTAGAGAGGCGTAACTTCGCCGTCATCCAGCCATGCGCTCTCCCAGGGGAACATCGCTCCTTCATAGCCGCTTTCCTGCGCTTTTCGGTACGCCCCCGGCAGTGTCCGGTAGCGGTACTCAAGCAGCGTTCTGGCTGCGGACGGGTCTGTCAGGAGGTAATGGGGGAACAGGAACATCTCCGTATCCCAGAATGAGTGTCCTTTATATCCTTCTCCGGTCAGGCCCTTCGCGCCAATTCCAACGCGGCTGTCCCGTCTCTGAATCATGATATTCAGATGATACAGTGCGAATCTCACTCCAAGCTGGTCTTTCACTTCCGGGCTTTCGATGACTACATCCATACGTTTCCAGTAATCCGTCCACATCCGAGCTGACTCAGCGAGCAGTTCATCGTAGCTTTTCCCTTTGCACCCGCGGATGCACGCTTCGCCTGCTTCTGATACAGGCTCTTCCTCTGTAGTTCCTGCCGGATATTCCAAAGTCTCGAACTCCATGTCCCGCCCTGTATGGTAACAGATTGTCTTCTCCATGCAGAAGCTCTCTTCTGCGTCCGTCGTGAACCGGAATCTTTTAACAAAACGTCTTCTCTCTATTACTGGCAGTTCAAACGCCGGCTCTGTATTGAAATGGTGTACGCAGTGTACAGCCACCGGAATGTCAGATTCGCACGTTCTCGTCGTAAGACGCAGAATATCTCCGTCGATCAGTCGCTTATTTCCGTCCAGACAGTGCTGGGCTCCTGTGTTTGAGCTTCTCGAGCTGATCCCGCTCTCGATCTCGATCTCCACCGGCCCTGACAGGGGCACGATCTCAAGCTGGAATGACGCCACATGCAGGCGGGTCAAGGATACGAATCTGCGGAAACAGAATCTTACCCTGTCTTTTGAGGGGCTCTCCCATGTAACCACGCGCACACATTCTCCGTTTCTCAGATTAAGCCTCCTGGAGTATGACAGCACTTTTCCCCGGTCCATAGAGAACCGTTCCTTATTCACTCTGATTACGAGACCTGTCACGTCCGGAAGATTGGGCAGCTCTGTCACTTCGTCCGGAGTCGCCTTGTTAAAGGTTCCTGCGATAAAAGTGTCCCTGCATTGCCCTACATAGTCTTCTTCGAGCGCACACCGGATATTCATATATCCGTTTCCCTGCGCAAATATAGATTCGCATTTCGCCATGCAGCGGGAATCAAATCCCGCTTCCTCGATCATCCACCCGTCGGGGTCGACATTATAATTCATATGAAAGTTCATAAGTAATCTCCTTTATGCCTTGAATTATCCTTTGATCCCTGTTGACGCCATGCTCACCTGTACCTGTTCCTGCGCAAATATATAAAGTATGATTCCCGGCAGGACGACGATGGTGAGTGCCGCAAAGAGTTGTGTGTAGTTATACGAAAATTCACTTGTAAAATAGCTCAGAGCGATTGGGAGTGTTCTCTGTGAGTCCGACATCGTAAGGAGCGATGCAAAGTAGTACTCGTTCCAGTTATTCAGAAACATCAGGATGCCGGCCGTAGCAAGGGAACCTCTCGCAAGGGGCAGGTTGATGGACCAGAACACCCTCATAAATCCCGCGCCATCCACGATCGCCGCCTCATCCAGCGATTTCGGAATGGACATGAAGCCCGCCCTCAGGATAAAGATGGACATTGCCATACCCGTTGACAGGTAAACCAGAGTCACGCCCCACAGGTTATCGTAAAGCCCCAGTTCCATAATCAGTCTGAAGATCGGCTGTGTCTTGCTGTGAGCAGGCACGAGCAGAGTCACTGTAAACAGCACGAACAGGAGCGTCCGCCCCGGGAAGCGGTATTTAGCCAGCACATATCCGCCCATCGCGAAGAACAGGAGCGACACGATCGTGGATACCCCCGCTGCCAGCAGTGAATTGAGAAAATACTGGGGGAAATTATAGTTTTCAAACAAATGTATAAATACATCAAATGAAACAGAGGTTGGCAGAGCCAGCGGATCGCTCAATATCTCCCCGTTTGTCTTAAACGCAGACATAATCACCCACAAGATTGGGAAGACAGAAATCACGATGACAAATATTTCCAGAAAATATATAATTCCTTTATTCAATCCTTTTTTTAATGTCAACATGTATCCACCCCCTTAATAGTCTGTTTCATTCATACGGAACGCCTTGTTAATAATACCCATCATGATCAGTCCGATCACGAACATGAGGACTCCAATCGCATTGGCATATCCGTATCTATAGTCGGTCACCGCATTAACCAGAAGGATCGGAAGACTCATCGTGTCATTTCCCGGACCGCCCGCTGTTGTCAGTGAAATTTGTTCATACATGGTGATCCTCGATGTAATAGAGGCAATCACTCCCGTTGCAATCGCATTCCGGCACAGGGGGAGCTGGATATAGCGTATAAGCTGCCAGCCTTTCGCCCCGTCGATCACAGCCGCTTCGTTGAGTTCCTGTGGAATATTCATCAGATCTCCCAGAACCAGGAGTGTGACGATAACCGCATAGAACAGCCATGTAAATGTGACCGCCCAGAACGCCCAGGGCGACTGATAGAACCACTGAACGTCAAAGTCAGGATTGAACTTGCGTATAATGGAATTCAGTATACCGAAATCATTGTTAAAAAAGAATCTGTAGATCATCGCCCATGCAGCCGCACTAATAACATTAGGGATCATGAATACGGCCCGGGTGGCTTTCCATCCTCTTTTACGCTGATAAAGCACGAAAGCAATCATCGTTCCGAACCCGACATGCAGGAACATGGCAATCAGAGCCCACAGGAGCAGATTCTTCAGCGAAATGAGAAACGCACTGCTTGTAAACAGGTTCTCATAGTTCTTTAATCCGTTGAAGACCGGCTCATTAAACCCGTCCCATTGTGTAAATGACGTCGCAAACACCTGAACGATCGGAACCAGATAGAACATGAGGAAGATAACGGTTGTTGGCAGCAGGAACAGATATATCCATTTATAGTTCTTTTTCTCCCAGTGATTGTTGGACATATATCCCGGCTTTGCGCCCTTTTTCTTCATAAGACAATTTCCTTTCTTTTAGCACGCACGCCCGTCTGTAACGGCGGGCGTGCTGGACAGATCTCTGTTCTGCTGTAGGTCTCTACTCTGCTGTTGCTTCCTGAGCCGCAGTCGTAAGCTGCTCACAGAATTGTTCTGCTGTGAGTGTCCCATCTGCCAGTGACGGAAGCAGTCTGCTCAGATCAGAAGTTCCCACAGATGACGGAATTACGTCAAGGATACACGGTGCAAATACAGTTTCCTCTGTAGTATCTGCTGCAAGGTCTGCAAGAACCTGAGTCTCTCCCTGCTGTGCAGTGAAGTCCTCGCTGTATTCCAGGTTCGGAGCGTCTCCGCCCTCTGCCAGAAGATATGCTTCGAGCTCTTCCGGAGTGTAGATGAATTCGATAAATGCCAGTGCGCACTCTCTCTCTTCTTCTGTAGCTTCCGCAGAGATCCACCACTCGCCGTAGCTCTGTGTCTGAGCGATGCCCACCTGATTCGGGAAAAGAGATGCTCTTACATTGGCACCGTCAAATCCATTGCTCCAGTTTGCGGAATTAGTTTCTTCAAAGTCTGTTGACATCCACGGACCGTTCGCGATGATGGATGCCTGGCCGCTCATAAATGCATTTGCAGCGTCAGGATAAGCCGCTCCGATGGAATTGGAAGAAGCATTGTTCTGGAGCAGGCTCTGGAGTTTCTCCACAGCGTTTACGATCGGCTCCTGGCTTAAGTCTGTGATCTTCTCGTTGATGCCGCTGTTGAGAAGGTCTACACCGCCCTCTTCATCAGCGATCAGCGCCGTAAGGAATAAAGCGCTCACCCATGCGTTCTCTGCTGTTGAGAAGGCGATCTTCTGATCTCCTATAAGCTCGATAAACTCGTCCATTGTCATTGCGCTCAGATCCTGGTCTGCCACATCCCACATTGCGCTGTTGTAGAAGAACCCAGTCGGTCTTACAGTTGCCAGCGGAACGCTGTAGATCGCTCCGTCATCCTCTGTACAGTATTCGATCGCATCAGCAAGCATCAGATCTTTGATCTCCTGGTGCTCATCCAGCCATCCGCTTATGTCATATGCCATTCCATTTGGGAATACAACTGTTCTAAGCCACTCCTTATCTCCACCCTGTACAAGCGGCGGGAGTTCGTTCTGCTGCGCCAGCTGTTTCATCTGATCGTTAAACACATCTTCTGTCACGTTCTCGAGTTCGATCTGGTACTGTCCTTCATATGCCTCATTGAAGCGCTCTACCTGAGGCTCGAAGAAAGTTGCACCGACATTTTCCCCTGTCTTATATGATGGAATCGTAATCGTAATCTCCCCGGAATCTCCACCGTCAGAAGAACTTCCGCCTCCGTTAGACGATGCGCCGCATCCGGTTGAAACAAGCATAATTCCTGCCATTAATGCTGCTAAAAGTCGTTTCTTTTTCATAATTTAACTCTCCTTTCATAATGAGGCTGCATATAACAGCCAGTTTACGAAAACGTTTTTGAACATGTGTCTGAAAAAAGCGGCATCTCTAATTTTACCGCTTAACATTCCCCGCATCTGTCGCGGGGAACGTCCCTTATACGTTTACACATCGAGCTTTTTCACACTGTCACGTATCTCCAGCCTGTGCGGAAGAATACAGTTCTGAGCAGAGCGCGTCCCCTCAATCATATCATACAGAAGATGTGCCGCCTCATATCCTTTATCCTTGATGTTCTGATCCACGGTAGTAATTTTAGGATCTGTATATTCGGTGACATAGATGCCGTCGTATCCTACTACAGAGTAATCGTCAGGCACTTTTGCTCCTGCTTCTTTGAGCGCTTCGATCGTCCCTATCGCGAGCATATCACTCATGCACAGAAACGCTGTTACACGCTCTCTGCCGTATTTTTTCAGGAACTCTGCGACTCCTGCACTCGCCTCCTCTTTTAAGAAGTTTGTGTAGATGATGAGTTCTTTCGGCAGATCGAGGCCATTCCTCTTCATTGAGATCATGGCGCCCTCCATCCGGTGTGCTGTGACTGTGGCATTTTCCCTGCCGCACACAAGCGCGATCTTACGATGTCCCTGGTCGATCAGGTATTGCGTCAGCTCCTCAAAAGCCGCCACATGATCGTTGGTAACATTGCTGACATTTTTCCCGCCGATCTCGACGTCGATCGTCACACAGGGCTTCCTGGTTTTCGCCAGACTTTTAAAATACGGGTCTGTACTTTTCAGCCCAAAAATGACGGCGCCCGCAATGTTGTACTCATAGCAGAGCTGCTCATAACTCTTCTCCGCCTGGGTCTTCGTGTTGATCACGTACATCGAAATGTCCAGATCGTGTTCGTTTGCGAATTGATAGCAGCCTTTCATCAGCATCGTCTCAAAATCGTTGAACATCACATCCTCTAAAAAACCCGAAAGAATCAACGCGATATTCCTCGAATGTTTCGATGACAGGCTCTTTGCCATGAGATTCGGACTATACTGCAGTTCTTTTGCAGCTTCAAGAATACGCTCTCTTGTCTTTGCACTGATATCCGGATAATTGTTCATGGCTCGTGATACAGTTCCGGCTGAAACTCCCGCCGCTCTTGCCACATCCTGGATTGTTGCTGCCATAGTTCGCTGCCTCCAAGTTTCCAAAAACGTTTTTGTTACTTATTTTTTACCATATGTTGATAATTTAGTCAATTTATTTTTTAGCCATCTCTATATTTTCGGAATTTTCGACAAAAAAGAATCACCTATTCCTTGTTGAAGGTGATTCTTTTTGTGCTTATTTACTCATCGCTTTCTCTTAAGATCCTCTGTACTTCCAGCCTTGTCTCACCAATTCCGATGATATCATCCCGCTGGATCGCAGCCGGCCTGTCGATCAATTCACCGTTCAGGAAAGTTCCGTTTCTTGAGCCTTCATCCTGAAGGTAAAGTTTGTCACCTCTATGGATAATGACACAATGCACTTTGGAGATTCTGCCGTCTCCCATGACCGGAAGATATTTCTCATACATGGAGCCGTCCTTTCCTCTTCCGATCCCGACTGTATCATAGAAAGTAAATGTGTACTTATCCCAACTGTCGATATCCTCCAGAATAATCTTCCACTGGCGCCTCTTTTTCTTTTTCGGACGGCTGGCCGGGGCTTCTTCCGCTTCCTGTCTGCGCCTGCGTCTCGGCGGTTCATCGTATTCATCGTCTTCGTCGTATTCATCCCTGCGGCTGCGTCTGCGTTTTCCGCCTGTTTCCGCCGCCAGAGCTTTGGTTTTCTTTATACTGCTAAATGACACTGCCAGCATGACTGCACATCCGGCAATAAGCACGAACATCACGATCCAATACCACATTTTGTCTTCCTCTCTTTCAAAGTTTAATAGTACTATACTTTTCTTCCTGGGGCAAGTAAAATGTAGGTTTTTGTCGAAACAGTCCTGGACTTTGATCCCATAGTAGTAAAACTTTTCCGCCTGTGTTAGAATATTTATGACTGTCATCCAGGAAACGCGAACGCTGTAATTCTATGCCGTATCATGCCCGGCATATTAATGAAAAGGAGAACAATATATGAGTACTATACGCCCTTTTAAAGGGATTCGTCCCAAAGCAGAACTTGCTTCCGCCATCGCGGCCCTCCCATATGATGTATATAGCAGCGAGGAAGCGAGGAAGATCATTGAGGCCAGCCCGCTGTCTTTTCTCAGGATCGACCGGGCCGAGACGCTCCTTCCCAGGGGAACTGATCCATATTCTTCTGAAGTGTATGCGGCGGCACGCCGTACACTGGATCAGATGATAAAGGACGGCTCATTTATACAGGATGCCGCCGACTGCTACTATATATACGCCCTCACTATGGAAGGCAGAACCCAGACAGGACTCGTAGGGTGCGCGTCCATAGACGACTATATGAACGGTGTTATCCTGAAACACGAGAATACTCTGTCGGCAAAAGAGACAGACCGTATCCGGCATGTGGATGCATGCAGCGCGCAGACAGGACCGATTTTTCTCGCATACCGGCCATGCAGGGAACTTCGGGAGACACTCGAAGAAATCAAAGGAAACCAGCCTATCTATGATTTCACCAGCGATGACGGGATAAGGCATCAGGTGTGGAAGATTGACAGCCCTGAGCATATCGATAATATTTCTCACTTTTTTTCCAATCTTCCTCATCTGTATATCGCCGACGGACATCACCGGGCGGCTTCCGCCGTTAAGGTCGGACTGCAGCGCAGAGCCGGTGATCCGGACTTTTCCGGAAATGAAGAATACAATTTTTTCCTTTCCGTACTCTTTTCCTCAGACGAGCTGAAGATCTATGATTACAACCGTGTGGTCGTCGACAGGAATGGGTGTACTTTTTCCACATTCTTTGATAAGATAAGGGATAGATTTCATGTGCAGAAGATTGACGGCGGGCCTTTCCACCCTGCCCGAAAAGGGGACTTCGGTTTCTACATGGACGGCGTCTGGTATCGTCTGTCTGCCGATTCCGCTCTGTTTACCGGCGATCCGGTCAGAGATCTGGATGTATCCATACTGCAGGATCATATCCTTGCCCCTGTCTTTGGCATCGATGATCCGAAAAATGATCCCCGCATCCGTTTTGTCGGTGGAATCCGGGGACTCAAAGCGCTTGAAGAGGCCGCAGACACAGCCTGCGGAGCCGCGTTCTCCATGTACCCGACCTCAATGGACGAACTGCTCTCCGTTGCCGATGCAGGAAGGCTTATGCCGCCGAAATCCACCTGGTTTGAGCCGAAACTTCGCAGCGGTCTTTTTATCCACCGTTTCTAAGCTGCTGCATATATTATTGTATATTTTAGAGGGAGATGTAATTCATGGAAAGAAATGACCTTTGCTGGTGCGGAAGCGGCAGAAAATATAAGAAATGCCACATGCCGATCGAAGAAAAGATGCTGATCCACGCAGAGAGAGGCGAGATCGTACCTACACGGAAACTTCTCAAAACCCCTGAACAGATAGAAAAGATCAAGACCAGCGCCGCTCTCAACACGGCTGTGCTCGACGAAGTGGCAAAGAATATCCGCATCGGCATGAGCACCGGAGAAATAGACGAAATCGTATACCGCTTTACTACAGAGCACGGCGGCATCCCCGCCCCCCTGAATTACCAGGGATTTCCCAAAAGCGTGTGTACGTCTCTCAACAATGAGATCTGCCACGGCATACCGGACAACAATATCATCCTTAAGGAAGGGGATATTATAAACGTAGATGTTTCTACGATTCTTGACGGTTACTTCTCCGATGCTTCCCGTATGTTCAAAATGGGCAGGATCTCAGACCGCGCCGAGAAACTGGTCCGGGTCACAGAAGAGTGTGTGGAACTTGGTCTTGCCGCCGCAAAACCATGGGGACATCTGGGCGACATTGCCGATGCCATAAACACCCATGCCCGTGCCAACGGTTACTCTGTTGTTGAGGAGATCGGCGGTCACGGCATCGGCCTTGAGTTCCACGAAGATCCGTTCGTGAGCTATGTCACCCCGAAAGGAACGGAAATGCTGCTCGTACCGGGTATGATGTTCACGATTGAACCAATGATAAATGAAGGCAGCCCGGATTATTATGTGGACGAAGACAACGGATGGACCGTATACACGATCGACGACGGTCTCTCAGCGCAGATCGAGTATATGGTGCTCGTAAAAGAGGACGGAATTGAAGTGCTGACCAAATAGTGCACCAACTGAAAAACTGACGGCCACACGCTCGTCAGTTTTTCATTCTGTTCTTCTCTGTGAGCATCCACAGATATTTTTCATAATCCACGCCGTCGTTTCTCGGCACGCCGTCCCGGACAGAATCCCCGATCGCCTTTTCGATCAATTCCCCCGCCAGTTCGATCGTATCCGCAAGTGCGTCTTCGCGGGCAATCCCGCCCGCGACCACTGAAGCAAAGAGATCTCCCGTTCCCGAGTAGCTCTCTCCTATAAACGGACGAACGGAAAACGAAACATCTCTTTTTGTCACCGCGAGATTTCCCATCATCTCCTGTCCGGTTTCATCATTGATGGTGCGCAGTCCCGTCACCACCACCGCTCCCGTGCCATCTGACATCAGAATCCTCGCCATCTGTTCCACTGCTGTTATAAGATGCCGTTCCTCTGTGATCCCCTTTACCCTCCGGTAATCTGTTCCGGTCAGGAGGCATAGCTCTGTCAGATTCGGAGTAATGATATCCGCGTGTGAGGTAAGTGCTTTCATCTCAGCTTCCATGCGGGAAGTAAAAATCGGAAATCTCTCTCCGTTATCTCCCATCACAGGGTCTACAAGAAGAAACGTGTCTCTATTATAAAAAATATCAAGAAACTCCATTACTGCCTTTATCTGATGTTCACCAGACAGAAAACCTGTGTAAATACCATCGAAACGGGCTTCCATCTTCTCCCACTCTCTGTAGATGAACTCCATGCGGTCTGTGTAATCGTCACAGTAATAGCTTGGATACCCCGTCTGAGCGCTTAACACGGCTGTCGGCAGAGGACATGGCTGGACTCCCATTGAGGCGATCACCGGGATTGCCGCTGTAAGAGAGCACCTTCCAAAACCTGAAAGGTCATTAATCACTGCTATTTTCTTCGTCATTTCTTCATTCCCTTAATCCCATGCCGGCCTTACCGGCTTTAACACGGCTGCCGAATGGCGCCCCATATTCAGGACGATCTCGCCATTTTCCACAATATATTCATCATAATCTGTCGTATATCCCTCTTCATATGTGTAGATCAGACGTTTCATCCTGCCCTCTCTGGCAACGCCGCAAATCCACACCGGAACGGTGATCTGCTTTAATTCCTTGCTGTTATTGAGCACGACTACGATCTGCTCATCTTCCTGAAATCTAGCATATGCCAGAACGTTATGTTCTGCATGCAGCATCTTGATCGAGCCTTTCCTGAGCGGTTTCTCGGTTTTGTGTATCTTTATCATATCTTTATGAAATTCAAGAAGCCCTCTGTCTTCTCTCCCCCATGGATAAGTACGCCTGTTATCCGGATCAGTAAATCCGCAAAGCCCGGCCTCGTCCCCATAATAGACCGTAGGCGCTCCCACCCATGTCATCTGTACGACCACAGCCTCTCGCATAACTGCATGATTGATTCCCTCTTCAGCAGCTTTTGCGCCGACATGTTCTGCACGGCCCACAATATGATTCGTCCTTGTCAGGAATCTGGAATGATCGTGATTCGACAGTTCGTTCATTGCCACTTGGAGAGATGGCGTAAGCATGCTTGCCATAAAATGGCGCATTGCTCCGATAAAGTTGTCCGGATTGCCCCACAAATCGGTGCGGCGTTCATCGCTGTGTTTTTCCATCCCTGTAAGGAACCAGGTCAGCGGCTCCATAAAGGCGTCATAATTCATCACGCTGTCCCACTCATCGCCCTGCAGCCATTCGACAGGATCTCCGTAATGTTCTGCCAGAATAATCGCCTCCGGGTTCGCCTCTTTCACTTCTTTTCTGAAGCGTTTCCAGAACATATGGTTATACTCATTGCTGCATCCCAAATCAGCCGCCACGTCCAGGCGCCACCCGTCTGCATTATATGGCGGAGACACCCATTTCTTCCCGATGTCCATAATGTACTGTTCCAGCTCCGGCGAGTCCTCATAGGCGAGTTTAGGCAGAGTATCATGCCCCCACCATCCGTCGTAGCTCCCATTGTACGGCCATGCTTCATCACGGTCATCGTAGAAATGGAAAAATTTTCTGTACGGGCTGTCCGCGCTTACATAAGCGCCTTTCGGATATTCCGGCTGTGGCTCGTAGATCCGCTCCCGATCCAGCCACTTATTGAAGGACCCGCAGTGATTGAACACTCCGTCCAGTATCACGCGCATCCCCCTTTTATGCATTTCGTCCACCAGGCGGGCAAAAAGTTGATTGCTCGCCTCCAGATTGCGGATATCTCCCACTCTTTTCCGGTACTTTGCAGCCTGCATATTATCCTGCGCCCCTTCGGGCACAGTCTCGCCGCCGTCCGCCACAATCTCTCCGTAATGGGGATCGATATAGTCATAATCCTGTATATCATATTTATGATTGGAGGGAGATACAAAAAGCGGATTGAAATAGATGACCTCAATACCGAGTTCCTGTAGATAATCCAGCTTATCCATCACTCCCTTAAGATCTCCGCCATAAAAATTGCGGATATCCAGGGATGCCGGTATCTGTTCCCAGTCCTCTATCTTCCTGCTTGGCCCGCCAATATAGATATATTCATTATCTTCTACATCATTTGACAGATCTCCGTTATAAAAACGGTCTACGAAGATCTGATAGATGACCGCACCCTTCGCCCACTCCGGCGTCTTAAAGCCGGGTACTACAGTATAAGCATAATAGTCCTCTCTGTGATCCGAAACGCCGTACCGGTTGTAGTAACAAATTTCCGCACCGCTCTTGATCTCAAAGGAATAGCGGAAAGGCTCTGAGTCGAGCTGCCATTCGATTGCATAGAAATCAAAATCATCTGCTATCGATATCCTCCACATGGCGTAGCTTCTGTCTCCGGTGAGCAGCTTCACTTCCTCGACGTCATTATGTGCCGTGCGGAATCGCAGCAGAATCTTGTCCCCTGCATCCGGCTCTGCAGGAATCACATAGTCCTGCGTTCCGTCACAGAACAGCGCTTCTCTGTTCATACATCAGGCCTCCTCTTTTTCGCCATCCTCAAATAATGCTTCAAACTCATCTCTTGATATCTTTTCTTTCTCAAGCAGAAGCGCTGCGCATGCATCAAGCACACCATGGTGTTCCTGAATAATGGAACGGGCTTTCAAATAACATTCATCAATAATCCTCTTCACTTCTTCATCTATCGTTCCCGCAACTTTTTCGCCGTATCCTCTGGATGTGTGTCCGAAATCGCGGCCGATGAACACTTCATCGCTGTCGTTATCATAGTTGATCAGTCCCAGCCGCTCCGACATTCCGAATTTCGTAATCATAGATTTGGCGATAGCTGTCGCCTGCTTGATATCCTGAGATGCTCCTGTCGTGATATCGTCGAATATCTCCTCCTCGGCCACGCGGCCGCCCAGGGATACCGTAATTTCCTGAAGCATCTGCCCTTTTGTATTAAACATATCGTCTTTTTCCGGCAGAGGCATCGTATATCCGCCCGCGCCTCCTGTCGGTATAATGGATACACTGTACACAGGTCCCACATCTGGAAGTACATGGAAGAGTATCGCATGGCCGGATTCATGATACGCCGTGATGCGGCGCTCCTTTTCGGACACAATTCGGCTCTTCTTCTCCGGACCGATACCCACTTTCACAAACGCATGGCGGATATCCTGCTGCTGTATATAGACACGGTTGTCTTTCGCCGCAAGGATTGCCGCTTCGTTCAGAAGATTCTCAAGATCTGCACCGGTAAAACCTGCCGTAGTCTGGGCAATCTGTTTCAGATCAACATCTTCGCCCAGAGGTTTATTTTTCGCATGAACTTTGAGGATCTCCTCCCTGCCGCCCACATCCGGGCGTCCCACAATGACATTGCGGTCAAAGCGGCCCGGCCTTAAAATCGCAGGGTCAAGAATATCTTTACGGTTTGTCGCCGCCATGACGATGATCCCTTCATTTACGCCAAAACCATCCATCTCCACGAGAAGCTGGTTCAGAGTCTGTTCTCTCTCATCGTGGCCGCCGCCAAGGCCGCTTCCCCGTCGTCTCGCCACCGCATCGATCTCATCAATGAACACGATGCACGGTGCATTCTTCTTCGCATCCTGGAACAGATCTCTCACGCGGGATGCTCCTACGCCGACAAACATCTCCACGAAGTCAGAACCCGAAATACTGAAGAACGGGACTCCCGCCTCACCTGAGACAGCTTTTGCAAGCAGTGTCTTTCCTGTTCCCGGCGGTCCCTCAAGAAGAACACCTTTGGGTATCCTTGCGCCCACCTGGACATATTTCTTGGGGGCTTTGAGGAAATCCACGATCTCCTCGAGTTCTTCTTTCTCCTCTTTCAGTCCCGCAACATCTGCAAACGTGACCTTGATCTCATTCTGGTTCGTCATCCGGGCGCGGCTCTTGCCGAAATTCATCGCTTTAGAGTTCGCTCCGCCGCCCTGGCGGTTCATCAGATAGAATATGAGCAGCACCCCGCCCAGCGTTATCAGGAGAGGGAGCAGCACCGTCGTAAAGACAGAGTCCTCCGGTACCGCAGATATATGGTACTGCACTCCATTATTATCCAGCAGATCCTCAACTTCTCCTACATTGGATACATTGACGATCCTCGCTTCATCTTCTTCGATCAGCACAAAGGATACCGTACCTGTAGGCACGGCTTCATTCTGGTCGATATATACTTCTGTCACATTTTCCGCCTGTACTTCGGAGACGAAATCCGCATATGTCATCTCCTGACGGTGTATCTGCATCCGGCTTGCCATCCAGAGCGCCGCCACCACGACAACAATGAACATCAGTATCGCAGAGCCGCTGACCCCTCTGTATTTTTTATTATTGTCCAAATCTTATACTCCTTCCTAGTCCAGTCCTTCCACCACACCGATGTAAGGAAGATTTCTGTATTTCTGGGCATAATCAAGCCCGTAGCCCACTACAAATTCATCCGGTATCTCGAATCCGCAGTAATCAACTTTTACGTCTTTCACTCTGCGCTCCGGCTTATCAAGGAGCGTGCACAGCTTCATGCCCGCCGGGTTCCTCTTATTCAGAACATCCATCAGGTAATAAAGTGTGTTGCCCGAGTCGATGATATCCTCTACGATAATTACTTCTTTTCCCTCTATAGATTCATCCAAGTCTTTGGCGATGCGCACAACACCGCTGGAAGATGTCCCGTCGCCGTAGCTCCCCACACACATAAAGTCCATGGAAACCGGCACGCTGATGCGTTTCGCCAGTTCGCACATAAAGAATACTCCGCCTTTCAACACACAGATCAGATGAATCTGTCTGCCTTCATAATCTCTGCTGATCTGATTTCCAAGCTCTCTGATCCTCTCGTCAACCTTTTCCTCCGAAATCAGGACTCTGATCGTCTCTGACATTTTCTTTCTCCTCCGTTATCTTTATCTCAAGAATCTTTTTTGTTTTCTCTCCGATCTGGTATGCATGGCTCATCCTCAGGCCTGGTATCCAGACGATATGCTTTCCGTCGGCGATAAGCGGGATCCTGTCCCTTACTTCCCTCGGAATTTTCTCGTTAATCAGGCAGTTTTTGAGTTTCTGACGGTTTCCGTACCTGTCTACTGTCAGGTAATCTCCACTCTGCCGTGTCCTCACGGAAAGACCATGTTTTATTATATCATAATCAATCCATTTCGTGTAACTTTTTTGAGGGATCTCCCTTGCTTCTTCGATGCCGGCTTCCTCTATAAATTTGCAGGTTATCACCATGTTCTGTTTCTGCAGCCTGGTCTCTCCTGGAATCTTCAGAGTTACTTTCTCTCCCGGAGCTTCACATTGTTCTCGCCTGCGTCTGATGCCTATCCCGCCGTACACTCTTTGTGCAGTCACCTTTCCAGGCAGGTCGAGGCTTCTCCCGGTCTGCCGGCCAAAAAGTTCAAGCACTGACAGGATGTGGGCTGTCCCAATGTCCTTTTCTCCGCCCCGGACTTCCGCAAGGCATCTTTTTATGAGTTGTTTCTGCACTGCTGTTGGTTCCCGGGAAAAAGCCGCGGCATCTATAAAGAGCTCTGTGCAGCCGTCTGGCGGCTTCTCTGCCCCGTGTACACAGTGTTCCCACGCCTGGCGCGTCCCAAGTTCCAGATACTCCCACAGTTCACGCGCCTGCTCTGCGAGTTCATCGAGGTGGCGGACCGTTCCCTGATTCACCTGTTCTGTAAGGAGCGGCAGTATATTGCGGCGAATACGGTTTCTCGTATAGATTTCCTCGTCATTCGTAGCATCCGTACACCACCTGAGCCCCTGCTCCCTCAGAAAATCCTCAATCTGCGCCCTGTCGGTCCACAGGAGCGGACGGATCCATTTGTCTCTTGCCGGCCAGATGCCGCACAGTCCTCTCACCCCTGTCCCCCGTGATATGTTCATAAGGACAGTTTCTACATTGTCATCCCGGTGGTGGGCAGTTGCGATCTTCGTCCCGCCGTTCTCCCGGCACATCCGGAGAAACGATTCCCTGCGGACAGCCCGCCCTGCTTCCTCACAAGATTGTTTCCTTTTTTTTGCAATTGATTCCACATTTTCGTGAAAAAAGCGGCACTCTGCACCCATCCGGCTGCACAGTTCCCTCACGTACATTTCATCTGCGTCTGCATCCTCTCCGCGCAGGCCGTGATTCACATGACATGCCTGTACCTCAAATCCGAGCCTTTCCCTGAGTTCGCAGAGTACAAAAAGCAGGCATACCGAATCCGCCCCGCCCGATACGCCCGCGATCACCACGTCTCCTTTCTCTATCATGCCGTGATCTCTTATATATGTTTCTGTCTGTTCCAGTATATTCTTCTTCATATGTAAACTATAACCAATTCATTTGCAAAAGTAAAGTCACCCTTTCCATATCCCGATCACAAGAACCGTCATGTCATCCTCTGGCTCTTTCCCTGTCCAGGCAAGCACCTGCTCCAGAACATGGTGCGCCATCTCTTTCGGGTTGCGTATATCGCTGCCCTGTATGATCGTCTCCAGGAGGATATCCTGCTCCCCCACAGGCAGGGCGTCGAGCACGCCGTCCGTCACCATGATGACAAAGTCTCCGTCACCAAGCGTGCGCTTGACAGAGTCTATCTCGATGCGGTTCATGACACCGATGGGCAGGCTCGTGGAACTTAAATGTTCCACGCTGTCTTTCCTGCGGATAAATGTGGATGAAGCGCCCGCTTTGATGACCTCACACTCACCCGTATACAGATCGAACACTGTCATATCCACAGTCGAGTAATGGATCTCCTCGCGCCCCATCACGAGCGTCGTGTTGATCATCTGTATCGCTGTCTTCTCAGGGAATCCTGCGCTTAACAGTTCCTCCAAAAGTTCGATGACAAGGGTGCTTTCCCTGCACGCCTCTTCTCCGGATCCCATCCCGTCGGAGAGCGCTGCCACCTGTCTCCCGCCCGGCATCTCCATGAGAGTGAAGTTGTCCCCTGATATCTGGGCACATCCTTTTCCGATCCGTGCGGTCCCCTGCATCGTATAAAACGCAGGCCCTTCCATGCATACGATCGTCATGTACTCCTGTCCGATCATCTGGGCGCTGTCCCCCGGCAGAACAAACTTTCTTCCCGTAGTCTCCGTGACCGCCCTGACAACCTCTTTCACTGTCACTTTCTGCCTCTTCATGCTCCTGGCTGTAACATGAATTTCATACTTTCCCTCTACATTCATAAAAAAATGAGTATACAGCACACGCACTCCTCTTTTCTTAAGAGTGTTCATGAGCCGCTTTTCCAGGCGTTCGTCCGTAAATATGCTGTTCTCCAGCTCTTTTGTGGTATGGCGGATCATATCCGCGAAAGTATCCATCTGGATCGCGCAGCTCTCCCTGCTCCTTGCCATCCGGTTCACCCATATAATATTCTTGCGCGCATCGTGGAATCCCGAAAGCATCTCCCTTAAGAACCGGGGCGCCATGATGCATCTCTGCATCAGTTTCCTTTTTACTTCTGTGTTCAGCTCATTCCCGTATTGATCCACGGCAGAGAGTATCTCGTACCCCATCTGATATGTCAGGATAAGGTTCTCGCCCCAGCACCATCCACATTTTTCGCACTTTTCGCACACCTTTTCCCTGACCTGCGCAAACATGTCCTCTATCTCCTCGTTTGAGAAAGTTCTTTTCTTCTCTTCCAGATCAAGAAATGTCTTCGAGAGCTGCTTTAGTGAATCTGCATATTTTTCTATCTGTTCCACATAAGGGCTTCCGTGCATAGCCTGTCCCTGATTCATGCTGTGATCTCCCTTCCGCCGAGACGAACGAAGACTCCGGGGGCTGCCCGGAGTCTTCATTCGTAATCTCATATCATTCTGTTTTCGTTTCCGCCGCCTGTCATTCGGACGACTTGAATATGATCTCATTCGGATCTACAAGGTTTAGTTTTTCCTCTGCCGTGTCTTTGATATAATCGTCCGTCTTGACGTATTCCTCAAACTCCTCCACTTCTTTGGAACGCTTCTCCTCTTCTTTGATCTGCGCTGCCAGCTCCTCTTCCTGCGCCTTGTACTCCTCATTTTTAGCCTGGAGGCTGACCGAACTGACTGCAAGGACGCCCGAAAGTGATACCAGTACCATGCAGATCATCAGGATACTGCGCCTGTAGCGGCGGAGCCTGGAGTTCTTCTTCCTCTTCTGAGGATTTGCAGCCGCCATCCGTCTTCTTTTGCTCATAAATACTCACCCATCTTATTTTGATATTTATACCCCTTCAATGAATTTATTTTATCTGCTTTTTTTATACTTTTCAAGACTTTTCTCTGCTTTTTTCATAACTTTACTCAGAAAGTGCAAGAATCCGCTGGTCAGAAGCGCCCCGCATACGGCCCCGAGTATAAAGAACCAGCGGATGCTTCCGTAGGTTGTATCGTACATCTGTCTGAAGACGTAGATGCTCGCCCCGATCCAGAACACCATGTCCTCAATCCCGACAGCGATCATGTTGTGACGGAAAAGCCGTCTGAAACAGATCAGAATCCTGTAAGCACACAGTACAGTCACCCCTGTAAGCACTGCATATAGAAATATCCCGGCTTCATTCCCTATTCCGAATATCATAGACCATCCTACTTAAACAGTCTCGACAGGAGGCTCTCCCCCTGTTTTCCTGTCGGAGACGCGCTGGAGTAAGCAATGCTGTCAATATTTCCCGACAGATCCACTTCCCCTTTCTCCACACTCAGCCTGTTGACATGGAGATCCGTTCCTTTCACCATCAGCATCCCCTGCTCTGTCTCCAGGAGTATCTCATTCAGATCAAATGAGAGGACATCGAGGACGCCGGTGACCATGCTTGTTTTTCTGTTATTCACCACAAGTTTATGCGCTTTTGCTATCCGCTGTTCTTCCATATGTATTCCCTCCCGCTCTGCTTTAAAATATATGAGCGGTCATTCGGATTTATGCATATAGTTACAGATATCTGAACAGCTCTGACGCCTCTTCTTTTTTTGTCGTGTCCTGCAGCTTCAGCACTTCTGCTTTTACGTTCCTCGTCCCGAACTGAATCTCTATCACGTCCCCCGGCTTGACCTGAGCGGACGCTTTTGCGGGCCTGCCGTTCACCGTGACGCGCCCTGCGTCGCAGGCTTCGTTCGCAACCGTCCGCCGCTTGATAATCCTTGATACTTTTAAAAATTTATCCAAACGCATTTATCCCCGTCTCCTTCCTGTTCTCCGGCGAAAAAGGCACTTACAATGTATCCCATCGTAAGTGCCTGTCTTTTCATTTATATATCCGCTCTCTTCTGCCGCGATCTGTTAGTTGATAGCGTCTTTTAAAGCCTTTCCTGCTTTAAATTTCGGAGCCTTGCAAGCTGCGATCTTCATGGTCTTTCCTGTCTGTGGGTTTCTTCCCTCTCTTGCAGCTCTCTTACTTACTTCAAATGTTCCGAATCCAACAAGCTGAACTTTATCATCTTTTTTGAGCTGGTCTGTAACAACGTCAATAAAAGCCTTTAATGCCTTTTCAGAATCTTTTTTAGAAATTTCTGCCTTTTCTGCGATTGCTGCGATCAATTCTGTTTTGTTCATGGATTAATTCCTCCTCTTTATTGTACGTACATACAATTTCTATTCTTGTTTTAAAAGGGAAAAACGCCCGAACAGCCGCATTTTCCGCCTTTATGTATTGTTATAACGGTTTATATAAATTTTGTCAAGATTTTTCGCCGTTTTTTACACCATTCCTTGAGTATTCGCTGAAACCGCCGGTATTTCCGGCAGTTTCAGCATTTTCACACTGCTTTATGCCATAATCGGCCTGAGCGCTTCAGAAAGTTTTTCTTTCTCTTTCGCCGCTTCAGCCAGATCCTTGCCCAGCGTCGTATAATAGATTTTGATCTTAGGCTCCGTCCCTGACGGCCGGATGATTACAGTCTCTTTATTCTCCAGTCTGCATATGAGAACATTAGCTGCCGGAAGTCCTGTTTCCTCCGGTTTCTGATAATCTGTCATCTGGGCTACCTTGTATCCCGCGATCTCTGTCAGAGGCTGCTCACGCAGCTTCTGCATGATCCCCGCCATCTTATCCATACCGCTCAGACCTGGAAATTCAAAGCTGTCGACTTTGCTGAGATAGCGTCCATACTGTGCATAGATTTCTTCCATCCGCTGTTTCAGCGAACTGCCGATACTTCTGTAGTAAGCCGCCATCTCGCAGATCAGCATTGAGCCTATAACTGCGTCTTTATCGCGCACATACGGCCCTGCAAGATATCCGTAGCTCTCCTCAAACCCAAAGATAAAACGGTCTGTCTCGCCATCTGCTTCAAGCTGTGCGATCTGATCGCCGATCCATTTAAATCCTGTCAGAACATTCCGAAGCTCCACTCCGTAGTGCTCTGCCACAGCATCTGCCAGGGGTGTGGACACGATGGATTTCACTGCCACAGGCTTGTCCGGCATCGTGCCTTTCTCAATGCGCCCCGCACAAATATAGTCCAGGAGAAGTACGCCCACTTCGTTCCCACTGACCAGTTCATAAGAACCATCCGGGCATTTCATAGCGATGCCGACACGGTCTGCATCCGGATCTGTTGCGAGCATCAGATCGGCGCCTGTCTCTTTTGCCAGGGAAAGTCCCTGCTCCAAAGCCTCGAATATCTCGGGATTCGGATAGCTGCAAGTTGTAAAATAGCCGTTCGGATACTCCTGATCCGGCACAATGGTAATATCTGTAATGCCGATATCTTTTAACACCTGTGTTACCGGAACAAGTCCGGAGCCATTAAGCGGACTGTAGACAAGCTTAAGTCCTGCGCTCCTGCACAGTCCGGGACGTACCTGCCGGGATTCAATCGCCTCATAGAGCGCATTCTTGCAGTCGTCGCCCACGAAACGAATCAGCCCCTCTTCAACCCCCTGTGAGAAAGACATATATTTCGCACCGTTCAAAATGTCCGTCTTCTGGATCTCCTCATATACAATAGCCGCAGCGTCGTCCGTCATCTGACAGCCGTCCGGCCCGTATGCTTTATATCCGTTATATTTTGCAGGATTGTGGGACGCTGTCACCATGATGCCTGCATTGCAGTTGTAGTATCTTGTCGCAAAGGAAAGCGCCGGCACCGGCATCAGAGCGTCATAAATTCTTACTTTTATCCCATTGGCAGCCAGCACTCCTGCCGCGTTCTTTGCAAATACATCACTCTTGATACGGCTGTCATAACTGATTGCAACAGTCTGTGTTCCGCCTTGTGTCTTGACCCAATTTGCAAGCCCCTGTGTGGCCTGCCTTACCACATAGATATTCATGCGGTTTGTTCCTGCCCCAAGAACGCCTCGCAGTCCTGCGGTTCCAAACTTCAGCGCTACGGCAAAACGCTCCTTGATCTCATCGTCATTGTCTCTGATTTTCGAAAGTTCCGGTTTCAGGTCCGGATCTTCCAGATCTGCTGTCATCCAGCGCTCATATTCTTTTTGATACATACTTACCACTCCTGACGTTTTTTTCTGCTGATCTTTGAAAAAATCATAATGAATACAGTATTAATGATATCATGTTTCCTCCTGAACAGCAACAAATCTCTGCTAGATGTCAAAAGAAAAAACGTGTTCCAGAAAGGCTCTTTTCTCCTCCTCCTGACGAACTGCAAGCCTTAGTTTTTCAACGTTTTTTTCCGGCATCCATGCCTTGTTGGAATGATAATATCCGCTTGCAGTCTTCCAGTACTTCTCAGGATATGCAAGGCGCAGCCCTACGTATTCCCTTTCCACAGACCGGAGCGGCCGGATATCTTCATATGCTTCCAGAAGTTTCTGTCCAGTTTTTTGTTTCCAAAAATATTTTTCCATTGCTTTTCTAATGAAGTAATATAAATCATGAACCTGAGTTCCCACGTGCATATGCTCGAAATTCGTCACAGCCATCCCGTTGCCTGTCATGAGGATGTTGTGATAATTATAATCTCCATGCACCAGCGCGTTTCCCCTGACACTGTCCTTCCAGAGTCCCGTGCATCCCGAGGACTCCATGCGGTCCGAGACTTTCTCTGCAAGCTGATACATTTCCTCAAAACTGTCCAGAAAAAGATACTCGAACTCATTCTTTGCCACGCGGGCCCGGATAAAACTGCGCACTTTCTTTAATTCCCGGTTGTGTCTTCTTATCTCTTCCACCGGGTCGCGTCCGGTTCCTGGAATCGGGCAGATCACTTCTCTGTCCGCAAGTTCTGTATGCAGGAGTGCAAGTTGAGCACATGCCCGGAGTGCTTCCGGCTCCTGCCGTATGTCACACTCCCGTCCATGATACCACTTCTTGAGCATATATACATTCCCCTCACGCGAAGTCACGAGCAGTTCACCTTCGCGCGTAAACACCGGTGTGTCAACTTTAATATTTCCCCTCTCCTCAAGGCGGCTGAGTACCGCATGCAGTAAAGGGGCGCGCCGCCCGGATATCTTTGTCTCTTTGAGCAGCATCGTCCCTTCATTTGTATCGCAAAAAAACGCACCCCTTATCCTTCGGGTGCTCCTCACTTCTATATCATACTTCTCCAATACTTCCAGTTCGTATTCTTCTCTCATGGCTGCCCCCTGTCACCGCGTATTCTGACTCTCTCTAATCTATGACGGGGACAGCCCGAGTATGATATTATTTATCAATTTTTTCTATTACATAATTCCGCAGGATCTCTTTTTCATTTCTCGCCGGATCGTCGATCACATATTCCAGCAGTTCACTGAGCATACTCCCAAGCTCTCTTCCAGGTTTCATCCCCAGTTCCATCAGGTCACGCCCGCTTACCGCAAGCTGCCGCAGTGTGACGCACTCCTCATCAATCAGAATTTTTTGGTAGAGTTCTCTCATGGCGATGATATTCTCAATCTTCTCGCGCCTTTTATATGGACTCTGTGCTTTCACGTCTGCCATTCTGACCGCAAGGTAATACGGAAACAAATCCACTCCGATCCGGTTCATAGCACGGCGCACGTTTCTGGGCGTCGCCTCAACCCGGTAGTCATGGTAACATACAAGCCGGGTAACTTTCTTTACTGTATCGTTGTCAAATTTGAGACGCCGCATGACCTTTCTCGCGGTCTCCTCGCTGACAAGGGCATGCCCTTTGAAATGATCGCATCCTTTTTCATCTGTTGTTTTAACAAACGGTTTTCCCATATCATGGAAGAGCATGGTCAGGCGGAGTATCTTGTCGCGCTTTATATTCTTCAGCGCATGGAGCGTGTGCTGCGCCACATCATACTTGTGATGCGGCGTGTGCTGTTCGACGCCTTCCATTGCATCCCACTCCGGCAGGATGACTTTTGTTATTCCCATTTCATATGCGTCCCGTATCTTCTCCGGATGCGGAGATACAAGCAGTTTGACCAGTTCAGTCTGTATCCTCTCTGCGCTGATGTTTTCCAGTGTCGGAGCCAGTTCTTTGACTGCTTTCTTCGTCTCCGGCTCAATCGGGAAACCAAGCTGTGCCGAGAAGCGAACAGCCCGCAGAATCCTCAGAGCATCCTCCGAAAATCTCTCAATCGGATCTCCCACGCAGCGGATCAGATGGCGGTTCAGATCTTTCATCCCTCCGAATACATCTACAAGGCGCACTTCATCATTGTACGCCATCGCATTTATGGTAAAATCCCGCCGGCGCAGGTCCTCCTCCAATTTATTTGTAAACTGCACCTCCTTTGGATGGCGGTTATCCTCGTACGCTCCGTCTATCCGATAAGTCGTCACCTCATAGCTGTCTTTTCCAAGAACAACCGTCACCGTACCATGCTCTATGCCTGTATCTACAGTCCGGCGGAACAACTTTTTAATCTCTTCAGGCTTTGCGGACGTGGTGATATCCCAGTCTTCAGGCCGTCTTGCCAGTATAGAATCGCGCACGCAGCCGCCCACCGCGTACGCTTCGTACCCGTGGAGCCGGAGATTATTGATGATCATCAGCACTTTTCGCGGCAGATTTATCTTCATTTGAAACTCTTCTTTCTTCCTTACTGTTTATTTTTGTAAACTATTCAATAACTTCTCTTCTCGCTTATGACAGGTAAATATTATAACCTGCTTTTTCTGTATGCTCAACCATTTTAATACAGATTCCAGTCTTTTGTCATCATAAAATGCAAACACATCGTCCAAGAGGAGCGGAAGGGACTCTTCCAAAAGTACGTCAGCCGATGCCATCCGCATGGAGAACCATATCTGCTCCAGTGTTCCTCTGCTCAGACGGTAAGCGGGTATCCGGCGTGTTCCGTCCCACACTGTGATCTGCCTTCCTCTCTCCGTGTCAATCTTTGTATACCGTCCTCCTGTGATGGCAGAAAAAATCTCTGACGCTCTCTCGTCCACCGCCTGCGCCGTGCGGGCTCCCGTCTCTTCTGCAGCTTTATGCATTCGTTCTTCTGCCAGTTCCAGCGCATGGTATCTTTTTTCCAGTCTGATCGTTCTGTCTGACTTCCCGGTCTCCTCGTACTGTTCCTTTCTATCTTCACGCAGAATCTCTTTTTCTCTGTATTCCTGCCGGATGCGCTCCAGTTCCCACTCCCGGCGGCGGCATGCCTCTGAAATCTCCTGCTCCTGCCGCGCGCGTCCGGCGGATCTCTTCTTTATTCCTATGACAAGAATTGCCAGCCCGGCTGCCGCCAGTATTCCGGCCCCTGCGGCAGGAAAAAGATATCCCCCGTCCCCTGTCTGCCATCCCCGCAGGAAACACCACAGAAGTCCGGATAGCCCTGGTATGAGCGCTGCGGTTCCGCCGGCCAGTAAAGGTTTACAGAGCGTTCGCTCTCTTTCCGTCAAATAAGATTCCACTCCTTTTATGTCATCCGCTTCTTCGCTCAGCCTCTGCATGTCCCGCTCAAGATAACGACATTCCTGCAGAAGTCTCTCCCGCTCCGCCGAACATGCAGATTCTTCTTCCCTGAGTTCTCTTGCAGTCTCTTTCTTCTTCTCTTTCAAAATTTTCATAGCGGTGCTCAGGTCAAACTCTCCCCCGCCCGTCTCATAATAGTTTGCGGCATGGTTTTCGAGAGCTTCTGCCAGATCTGTCCCGGGTTCGGACCGAAGCTGCCCTACAGACACTGTACTGTCAAAAAGTCCTGGCCGGATACCCCCGAGAAGCATCTCCAGATCACCGTCCCCGACAGAGAGTTCCTCCCCGTCATCCTCACAGACAAGATACGCCTGTTTCATAGACCGCGCAAAATTTCTTTCCAGCCTGAAGTTCTTATTCCCGCACATAAACCGCATGACTCCAGCGTAATGCGCAGGATCTTCCCACGGCTCATATCTGCTGAAGTCATCAGTTGCAGCAGCCCTGCCGCGCCCTCTCTCCAGACCGAAAAGCATGGCCCGTATGAAAGCGTGAAGGGTCGTTTTGCCAAATTCATTTTCTCCGCTTATAACCTGCACACCGTTTCTCAGATAGAAATGACGTTCTTTAAACTTGCCGAAACTTCTGATATACAGCTCTGTTATCACCATGATCCATTCCCCTTACTCCATGCTCTTCATCAAGGCGTCCACGCCTTCGCACAAAGCCTGGTACTCTGTGCTCCCCTCTTCACACCCGGCAAACTGCTCCATGAATCTGCCAAGCACCGTATCCTCATTCTCGTGATACAGTCTGCGGAGGTCATAAGCCGGACTCGTCTCATCGGATATCTCCAGAATATTTGCCTTTCCCGTCATGCGGTTCACATCAAATACAGTATGGGGATCTCTCTTTCCCTTCAGTATGATCCTGTATATATTCTGCTCTCCATATCCGCTTGTCTTTTCCTCTATCCTTTTCCTGATGCTCCCGGCTGTGTCCCCCGGTTCTGTCCGGATCTCGAGGCGGACATACTCCCGCAGAGCGAATGGTATCCACTGCGTCCTCACTCCCGACTCATCGATCTTTCCTCTGACATACCCGTGAGGTCCGGTGTCATTCTTGTCCACAGGTTCCAGAGCGCCGGGATAGATCATATAATCCTCCCTGAGTATGCGGGGCTTATGGATATGTCCCAGAGCGATGTAGTCAAACCCCTGCTTCTCCAGGGCACGGGTGTCAAAAGGGATATGCTTCTCATCTCCGCCATGGGCAAGCAGTATCTCGAAAGGTTCGGCGCCGCACGCCTTAAGTCCGTCGCAGACCGGATCTGAGATTTCCCTTGTGTGGTAACTCATTCCGTACACAGCAGTCCGCAGATCCGGGAAATCCACATACTCCAGCTCTGCCCCGAACAGAGGATAAATATTCTCACT
This sequence comes from Candidatus Mediterraneibacter pullistercoris, assembly GCA_019116885.1. Taxonomy (GTDB): domain Bacteria; phylum Bacillota; class Clostridia; order Lachnospirales; family Lachnospiraceae; genus Mediterraneibacter; species Mediterraneibacter pullistercoris. The sequence goes on from DXAU01000061.1 coordinate 41,679, forward strand.
CCACCGAAACGTCAGATATGCGGAATCTTTTCTGATATAATCATGATTCCCCGCGATAAGGACGACTTTCGTATGGGTCAGCTGAGAGAAAAGATAGTCCGCTTCTCTTAGCTCCCTCAAAAGAGGCTGACGGTGAAAGAGATCTCCTGCGATGAGCAGCAGATCTGTCTTCTCCTCCTCACAGACGCCGAGTACTCTCTCGAGTGTATCCCACAGTTCCTGCGGACGTTTCCCGCTGTACAGAGGTCCGGCATCGGGCTGCGCTCCCAGATGTACATCTGCGATATGAATGAATCTCATAACCCTTCTCCTGTCTTTCTGTTCTGAATCGGTACCGGAAATGCCAAAAGGGCGCACACTGTAAATGTTACGCCCTCTCTGACTTCCAATGCTCTCTCTTTTCTGCGCCCTTTATAACTCGCAGTTGTTCACAGTACGCGGGAACGGGATCACGTCGCGGATGTTCGACATTCCCGTAAGGTACATAACACATCTCTCAAATCCAAGCCCGAATCCTGCGTGGCGTGTTGATCCGTATTTCCTCAGATCAAGATAGAAGTCATAATCCTCCTCTTCCAGACCGAGTTCTTTCATACGTGCCCGGAGCTTGTCGTAGTCGTCCTCTCTCTGGCTCCCGCCGATGATCTCGCCGATACCCGGCACAAGGCAGTCCACGGCTGCAACAGTCTTCCCGTCATCGTTCTGTTTCATGTAGAAAGCCTTAATCTCTTTCGGGTAATCTGTCACAAATACCGGACGCTTGTACACCTGCTCCGTGAGATATCTCTCGTGTTCTGTCTGCAGGTCACATCCCCAGGACACTTTATACTCGAAGTTGTCATTGTTCTTCTCGAGAAGGGAAACAGCCTCTGTGTATGTCACGCGGGCGAAATCAGAATCTGCCACGTTCCGGAGCCTGTCGAGGAGTCCTTTATCCACGAATGAATTGAAGAAATTCATCTCTTCAGGAGCATTTTCCAGGACATAGTTTATCACATATTTCAACATCGCCTCAGCCAGATCCATGTTATCCTCAAGATCTGCAAATGCAATCTCCGGCTCGATCATCCAGAACTCTGCCGCATGGCGCGTTGTGTTGGAATTCTCCGCACGAAATGTTGGTCCGAAGGTGTAAATGCTGCGGAAAGCCTGGGCATACGTCTCTCCATTGAGCTGTCCGCTCACAGTCAGGCTTGTCTCCTTACCAAAGAAATCTTTTGAGTAATCCACTGTGCCATCTTCGTTCTTCGGCACGTTTTCCATATCCAGGGTTGTCACCCGGAACATCTCTCCCGCGCCTTCACAGTCACTGCCAGTAATAAGCGGCGTGTGCACATACACAAACCCTCTCTCCTGGAAAAACTTATGGATCGCATAAGCCGCCAGGGAGCGCACGCGGAACACTGCCTGGAATGTGTTCGTTCTCGGCCTCAGATGGGAGATCGTCCTTAAATACTCAAAACTGTGGCGCTTCTTCTGCAGGGGATAATCCGGCGCAGAAGCGCCTTCTATCTGCACCTCATCCGCCTGGATCTCAAAAGGCTGTTTTGCCTGAGGCGTCGCAACGAGTGTACCGGTAACGATGACCGCCGCCCCCACATTCAGTTTCGAGATTTCCGCAAAATTGTCCATCTTGTCGTGGTACACTATCTGGAGCGGTTCAAAATAAGAGCCGTCGTTCACCACGATAAACCCGAAAGTCTTAGAGTCGCGCAGGCTCCGGACCCAGCCTCCAACCGTAACTTTACTGTCCAGATAGCTTTCTCTGTTCTTAAATAATTCCCGGATCGTTATAAGTTCCATTTCATAAACTCCTTATCGCAATATTCACGTACTAGTATAACACTGTAAAACGGCGTCGTAAACAAAAGAAATGATGTCACAAAAAAATTCGGAAAGTTCCTGTGCATCTACAGGTCTTCCCGAATTTTCCGCCGGCACAAACAGGGCCTTTTTGTGTCCGGACCATCTATATTTATCAGTACCGCCATCCGTCTCCCGTGCCTGATTCGATTCCTTCTATCGCACCGAATCCGTTGATCTCGACTTCATACCAGCTGTCTCCGTTTACAATCGTGTACTGGTACTCATTCCACAGGCCTTCACTGCTGACTTCCTGATTAACAATCTCTCCTCCATTCGTCTGCTGGAGTGCAATGTTCTGTGCCTCTGTCCCGTTGATCCTGAGCGTTAATATCAGAATCAATACAATAATCACAATCAGCACAACTGCTCCTGCTATAATCCCAATAAGTCCTTTTTTTCCAAGTTTCTTTAACATCTTTACCATCTCTCCTCTTCCCATTTCAGGACATTTCCTGTATTTGCATCGATCTCAAATTCATACTCCATCCGATTATACAGGATATCCCCCTCATATATATACCATCCGTCATCAAAGTCCAATTTAATGGATATGTTCTGTGAAGTCGCTCCCGGCACTCTCTCCAGAGCAATGTTCTGGGCCTGTTCCAGGCTTATCGCCACATCTGCTGCAGTTCTGTTTCCCGAAAATCCGCTGCCTGACTGATTTCCTGCAGAGTTGGAAGCTGTATTGTTGTTCCCGGATGTCTGTCCGAAATTGCCTGCTGTCGTCCCGTTATCTGCTGCAGTGCCGCTGTTTGTTGTGGTCCCACTGTCTGCCGCCGCGCCGCTGTCTGCTGTGGTTCCTCCACTCGCCGTATTATCAGTTGTTCCAGTACTGTCTGTCGAATCAGCGGAATTCTGCTGACTGTTTTTAATTGTGTCAATCTCCTGCTGCAGAGCATCAATCTCTGCCTGAAGTTCCTGTTCTCTGTCAGCGCTGCTGTTTCCTGATGACTGAGCCGGAACCTGGCCCGCTCCGCCAACGCCGCAGCCGGTAAGCATTACAAATATCAATGCAGCCCCTGCAAGGATTGTCAGATATTTTTTCTTCATCTTCTGTTCCTCCTCTCTTGATTGTAAGTGTATTCTATATGAGAAAGATTAAAGGAACATTAAAGTTTTTAATTTTTTATTCTTTTTTTCAACTCTGCCAGATATTTCTCAGCCAGACGATCCCAGTCCTGATATACGGAATCGCCTCTGTGATCCGTCATATCGTACTTTTCATCGATATATTTCCCGAGATAAGCAGTCACTTTCTGTGCTCCGAACAGGTTCAGATGGTCGCCTCTGTCGTAGCTGTCTTTCTTCCAGTCTATCCCCAGCTCCTTTGCTTTCAGATTGAGATCGATATAGTGAAGCCCTTTTGTGCCTGCATATTCCTCGATAGCATTATGTTTCTTATAATTATAGTTCTTCGGAGAAGGAGCGCTGTACAGTACCAACTCCGCCCCGTTCTTTTTACAGAGATCCATAATCTTTTCCATATACATATGTACAGTTCTGGGAATCTCCGCCTTATCAGTCGTTTCCTTCATGTAGTTCTTTTCTTTGTCGCTGTCACACCCTTTGACCCCGTCACGAATGGTAAATCCTTTATAGTCGTCGTTAGGCACCCGGCCGTCCAGAAGCATCTTCCACAAATTATGATAGCGGAACACCGGCATGTGGTACCTTAAAAATTCTGTCAGGCTCGTCTGAATATTTCCGAAGAATCCAGGATTGCGGAACATCAGGTTCGTCTCCATTAGGACCACTTTCGGCGACTGTTTCTCCAGCGCATGCCTGAGCATATAATACGTCTCCTGGACTTTCTGCCCCGGCTGGCCGCACACATAGGATGAGTATCCCCTGTCTGCCCATATCCCGAGCGGAGAGACGGAAGTATAGCTCTCACTGTCTCCCAGCACGATCATATCCACCGAGCCTTCCGGCTCCGCGGCGATCCCCGTGTAAGTACGGCTGCGCCCTTTCACATACTTTGACATGCTCTGTGCCCGGCTGCTGATCCACGCAGACCCGATCCCGAGCAGGAGCGCAAGTACCACAAAAAATATAATACAGCGTCTGATATTCTTCATCTTCATCTCCTTAGAATCCCGCATAGATCATATCCACCGCCTGATATCCGTCTCCATAAGCAGCAAAGATTATTACCGCCAGAATGAGTCCATAATACACACACCATCTGGCCGCAACAGGCCTCTCGGCAAATTTCTGCGGGATGTTTTTATTATTTTCCATAATGTGTCCTACAATTGCGGCAACAACACATCCTGCCGCTGCCACCGCCAGGTCGCTCCTTGCAAGCCCGAGTTCAAGAAGACTCCCGTCCCACAGACGGCTGAGTCCGAAGTCCCGGAACATGCTGCGGAACATATGAACCCCGGCCTTTAACCCATCTGCCCGGAAGAAAAGCTCTCCTGTAAAGATAATGACCCATGTCTTAGCAGTCTGCACAATCCGCCAGCCTGTGGACTCCTCATGTATATGGCATGCGGAAAGTATTTTGTCCCGAAGAGGTTTTACCGCCTCACCAGCCAGAATAAGGACAAAATAATACATTCCATAGAATATATAGCTCCATCTTGCGCCGTGCCACAGTCCGTTGCACAGCCATACCGGAAAAAGCGCAGCCGCTGCCACGCCCAGTTGTGTGGCATATTTTCCCAGATGCTTCCTTCCAAACTGATTCCAGCGCTTCACAATCCCAGACATAGATACCGGATAAAAAATATACGTCTTAAACCATGTTCCCAGTGTGATATGCCAACGCCGCCAGAATTCTGCCGCGCTCCGCGCGCAGAAGGGCTGTCTGAAGTTCTCCGGCAGACAAACTCCAAAGAGCTTTCCGCTTCCTATGATGATATCCATACAGCCTGAAAACTCCATATAGAGCTGTATCGTATATGCTACGGCTCCCACTGCGATGAGCACACCGCTGTATTGCGTATAGTTGTCAAATATGGCCGCTACAGGGACTGCCAGACGGTCCGCAACAATTTTTTTCTTGAACAGCCCCCAGAATATTCTCACATATCCATCCGTCAGATTCTGATATTTCAGCGGTTCTCCCTGAAAGAGCGTCTTGGCGGTATCTGAGTACCGGCAAATCGGACCTTCCATGATCTGGGGAAAGAATCCGAGGAAAAGAGCCATCCTTCCAGGTTTCCCCTCCGGCGCTATCTTGCCCCAGTACACATCTGCCATGTACCCGATTGCCTGGAGGGTGTAAAATGAGATGCCGACAGGCATGACAAGTTTCTTCTCCTCGAGCGTCAGGGGCAGGGAGATCCAGTCCGGAATCAGATCCATGCTGCGCACAAAAAAATTGTAATACTTAAGATATGCGAGTACTGCCAAAAGCAGGATCACCCCCAGCGCCAACGCTTTTTTTCTCCGGCGCTGGTATTTCAGTTTTATCTCTCTCTTCCCGGATCTGTCGGCTTCCGCCATCTCTGTTGTTTCTTCCGTCCGGAGCCATGCCAGGGCAATGCCTGTATAGTACGTCAGAAGTGTGGCTCCGATCAAATAGACCAGCAGCGCCCTGCTCAGCAGGAAGAAGAACGCCCAGCTGAATATGAGCAGAACTTTCCAGCGGTGACGCCGGGGTGTAAACTGATATGCGGCGAGGCACACGGGCAGAAATACAAATATATAAAGTATCGCATCATATGACATGGATTAATTCTCCTGTAGTCTCTTTATCATTTCCCATATTGCTTCGGCAGAGTTAAAATTTACCGGAGTCATCTCTGCCGCCTCTATCGTGACATCAAAAGCGTCTTCAAGCTCAGCGACCAGAGTAATCACTCCAAAAGAGTCAAGCAGTCTGTCGTCAATAAGTGCCTTTTCATTTGCATAATCGATACCGTCGTCAATCTCTCTTAATATTTCCAATATCTTATCCATGTTTCTTTCCTCCTGTAATTCATTTTTAATTCAGGCGTTTTCCACCATATTCATAGGGTAAGTCTCTTTTCTTGCCCGAAGCAGTTCCCATCCGCTTTCTTTACTGTAAGATACTACTTTGGGGAGCGCATGGCTTAAAAACAGTGCCATCCCTTCCATAGCCGAATATGCTCCGGCTCTCTCGAACACAAGCGTCCTTCCTGTTCTTACTCCAGAGAGGGATACATTCCTGCACAAAATATCATTTACACTGCACAGCGAACCGCACACTGTCCATTTATCCTCTCTATCTTCCGGACGCTCCGGAAGCATGCACAGATAAGGTTCGTACATCCCTCTAATCTGTCCGTCATAGTTCATTTGATGATTTCCGCCATCCACGATACAGTAGTTCGTGCCGCCGTTCGTTTTGACATCGCAGATCCCCGTAAGATAATAGCCGCACGTTGCCGCAAAAGCCCGTCCCATCTCGATTGTTATCTCACCGCCCCAGCGCATCCCATCCAACAGATCCGCCAGACGCTCAAAGCCGCTGTCATCATACGTCTCCGGTGTCCTGCCCCTGAAGTAGGGAACCGCAATGCCCGGTCCATATTCCAGACATCTGACATCGCATCCTGTTTTGTCCTTGAGTCTGAGTAGGAAATCATCTATATAATCGATCTCCTTTTTCAGCTGCTCCAGCGACCGTTTCTGTGTGCCGGTAAAATAGTGAAGACCTTCAATCTGCAGATACGGGCTCATATAAATAAGTCCGATAATATTGTAAAATGTGTCTTCATCCATCCCGAACTGATCGCCGCCGCTGAGCCGCAGATAGAGTCGAAGGCTGGTCTCATGGGCGTCGCTCCACTCTGCCAGATAATGGAACTGCCTGACAGACTCTACGGTGCAGGCACATCTCCCACCGTAGAAATCAAGGATCTCGTTGATATCATCCCTTTTCTTGACAACACCGGAGATAAGCAGTTTCTCTGGTGGAATTTTAAGTTCTCTGCATATCCTGAATTCACCCATGGAACACACTTCGATGCGGTCCGCCAGTCCTGCCATCTGTTCTGTGAGAAACGGGTTTGCTTTCATCGCATAGCACAGCTTTGCGCTCCTCCCCAGTTTTTCCCTGATCCTTTCTGTTTCTTCTTTTAAAATGTCTTTATCAAAGATATAGAGCGGCGTCCCATAACGCGCGATTCCATACTCCAACTGTTCTTTCTTCATACTGAAATTTTTCCTTTCTCTGTATCATTCTGATGCAAGACGCTGAAAATAACTTCTGTCCGTCTTTCCATTCTTATTGAGCGGCATCACCGCTACCTGCTTTATCCTGGACGGCACCATATAGACTGGTACTTTGTCTTTCATATACTTTCTTACCTCTGAAGGCTGCGCTTCTCCCATATAGAACCCGGATATCCGGTTCTTCTCCCGGTCAAACACACAGCAGCTCTTCGTCACGCCTCGGGCCGAATTCATCGCGCTTTCTACTTCCTCCAATTCAATTCGGTGTCCCATATGCTTAATCTGAAAATCTTTTCGGCCTGCAAATACCAGATTGCCGCCGTCGTCATAATATCCCAGATCCCCGGTCTTATAGATGCGCTGCCTGTTCTCTCCGCTTACCTGAAAACTGACAAAACGCTCTGCCGTCTGTTCCCTGTTTCTGTAATATCCCAATGCCAGCGATTCCCCTGCAGCACAGATCTCCCCGGTCTGGCCCGGCGCTGCGATCTCTCGCCCATCCTCATCCATAAGAAAGACGGTTCTTCCCGGAAACGCCCGCCCGATCGGTATCTTCTCATCATCTGAATATCTTCTTTCTATCTTATAGTATGTACAGTTGCACGTCACTTCTGTCGGCCCGTACAGATTCACGAACCTGGCATCCGGAAGGGCGTCCTGCCACACCCTGAGCTGCTTTGGCGGCATTGCTTCCCCGCTGAACAGTATCTTGTCCACACTTTCCGGCACACGGTAATCCAGCCCTTTCAGAGAAGATACGAGCGTCAGCGCAGACACAGCCCATATCATGGTTGTCACTTCCTTTTTGCACAGGTAATCAAGGAGCCGGGGCGGAGTCGCAAAATACGTTTTAGGGATCAGCACCAGATCCGCTCCCGTCATGATGCAGGAATAGATATCCTTTACCGATACGTCAAAGTCAAAAGGTGCCTGGTTCCCCACCCGGTCCTCATGTGAGATCCCGAAAATGTCCACAAAATGCCCGATAAACCTTAGCACTGCTTCGTGGCTTACCGCAACGGCTTTCGGCACTCCTGTTGACCCGGATGTAAAAAGCGCATATAGAATGTCCGACTCCCTGCTCTTCTCTCTTATCTCAGCGAGAAGAGATTCATCCGTTTCCTCTGTCAGAAGTTTCCCCACATCCAGCCGCGCTTTCTCAAATCCTGTGCCGACAAGCATGCCGGCGTTTTCTTGATCCGTTACTATGACTGAAGGATCCAGAACCTGTAATATCTTCTTAAGCCGCTGCGGTGGGTTGTCCGGATTGACCGGAACATAGAAGCATCCTGCATACACAGCGCCCAGCATTGCCGCAAGAGTCAGCGGACTCTTCTCCATGAGCACAGGAACAGGACTTCCCGGCGGTACTCTGCGGGCAAGGCCGCTCCCAATCTGTCTGGCCTTTTGTACCAGTTCATAATAGGTAAGCGAAGAATTATTATCTTCCACCGCTGTCTTGTTTCTAAAGAGTTCCTGAGTCTGTTCCAAATAGTCAAGAATGTTGCTTTTTTCTGTCATGTCCTCTGTCACCTCTTATTCTTTTCTGCCTGTGTAATATTTTCCATCCCTTTCTGGGATCGGATTTCATTATGCCACACACTCTTTAACTGTTCCTGTAGCTATTATTAAGGTAATATTAAAAAGACATAAAGAAAAATGGGTGATAGATTCATATCGCCTTAAGCAAAAAGGTCTTTTCTCACTGTAAGAAAATGGAATGCACAAGTTT
>DXAU01000062.1 GCA_019116885.1 Candidatus Mediterraneibacter pullistercoris
ATTTTAGGACCTCCTGTGCTTTTATTTGTGGTTTGCAGACCCACATTTATTCTAGCACAGGAGTTCTTACTTAAATCTAAAGATCTGCCCTCCCCCTGCATAGCAGGGGGTTTATTTTTTCTGTTACACAAATAAACAAGGGGATAATTCCGTTTTTCTGGAATTATCCCCTTGTTATTATTCTATATAAGGAACAGACAGCTCCTAGAAAATATGATAGTTCACGACAAGCGCTGCAAACACAATAGATACCATGGACAGCAGCTTGATAAGGATATTGATAGACGGTCCCGATGTATCCTTGAACGGATCGCCTACCGTATCTCCGACAACGGCAGCCTTATGGCACTCGCTGCCTTTTCCGCCATGGTTGCCCCCCTCAATATACTTCTTTGCGTTATCCCACGCGCCGCCTGCATTTGCCATGAAGATCGCCATCAGAAATCCTGTTGCAGTTGAGCCTGTGAGAAGTCCAATCACCCCGTTGTATCCAAGAATGAGTCCTGTCACGACGGGAGTCACGATTGCCAGCAGGGTAGGCAGGATCATCTCATGCAGAGAAGCCTTTGTACAGATATCGACGCACGTCTCATAATCTGCTTCTGCCCGTCCTTCCATCAGTCCCTTAATCTCTTTGAACTGCCGGCGTACTTCTACAACGATACTCTGCGCAGCGCGTCCGACCGAGTCCATCGTAAGCGCTGCAAATACAAACGGCAGACATGCTCCAATGAAGATGCCGACAAGAACAGTCGGATTCATAACGCTCATGTCAAGAGCGATATCCGGCCCGCCCACTTCCTGTACTTTCTCAACATAGGAAGCGATCAATGCAAGCGCTGTCAGCGCCGCAGAACCGATAGCAAAGCCTTTTCCTGTAGCAGCCGTTGTATTTCCAAGAGAATCAAGTGCGTCCGTGCGCTTTCTCACACCCGCCTCCAGGCCGGCCATCTCAGCGATACCGCCGGCGTTATCCGCAATCGGTCCATATGCGTCTGTCGCCAGAGTTATACCGAGCGTAGACAGCATGCCGACTGCCGCCAGCGCGATACCATAGAGCCCTCTCGTAGTCTCAATGAATCCGCCTGATAGTGCATATGCCGCCATGACGCAGACTGCGATGATGATGATCGGAACCGCTGTCGAGAGCATCCCAAGGCTCAGTCCGCCGATGATGATCGTCGCGGAACCCGTCTCTGATTTATCTGCCAGTTTCTGCGTCGGCCGATATGTATCTGACGTAAAATACTCTGTAAAGAATCCGATCAGCACACCGGCCAGCAGACCGCCGAGTATCGCGAAATAGAACCCGATGAAATCACTGCCGAGAATAAAGCATACAAGCGGAAATGCCACCACTGCAATGATGATCGCACTCGTATTCGTCCCACGCCTGAGCGCTTTCAGCAGTGTACTCTGATCCGTACTCTCGCCTGTTTTTACAAGCAGTGAACCAATGATAGAAGCGAGTACTCCTACCGCTGCAAGGACCATCGGAATAACGACTGCATTTACTCTGTCCACTGATTCTATCTTGTTAAATGCAATGACTCCAAGGGCACAAGCCGACAGGATAGATCCAACATAAGATTCATAGAGATCCGCACCCATTCCTGCAACGTCGCCTACATTATCGCCCACATTATCCGCGATAACAGCCGGATTTCTCGGATCATCCTCAGGAATCCCTGCCTCTACCTTTCCCACAAGGTCAGCTCCAACATCCGCTGCTTTCGTGTAAATGCCGCCGCCGACACGTGCAAACAGCGCCATGGAAGACGCCCCCATTCCGAATGTGAGCATTGTACTCGTAATATCTTCAATTGAGAGCTTAAATACAAGTTTCAGCAGCAGATACCATATAGAAATATCCAGAAGCCCCAGTCCGACTACTGTAAACCCCATGACTGAACCCGCTGAAAACGCCACGTTCAATCCTCTGTTCAGACTTTTCTGGCAGGCTGCCGCAGTCCGCGCATTCGCACGAGTCGCGATCTGCATACCTACAAATCCCGACAGACCTGAAAAGAACCCTCCTGTCACAAATGCAAAAGGAACAAACCAGGTCAGGAGTCCCAACACTGCCATCACAAACAGGATCACGAACATGACAGCGAAAAAGCCGATCAGAATCTTATACTGGCGGCGGAGATACGCCATCGCTCCCTGGTGGATAGATGCGGATATCTTTTTCATCGTATCATTTCCTTCCGGGAAACGAAGAACTTTCTGCGCTCTGCTCGCCACGAACAAAAGCGCGATAATGGAGCCAAATAGTGTAAGTAATGCCAATTGATTATCCAATTCGATCTCTCCTTCCTTTTTAATCTGTATGTATTTTATTATATCATTTCTTTTCAGATTTTAATATATTTCTTCAATTATTTTTTGTTTTTCTATATTATTATTGTACGTTTAAAAGCCGCGGCCAGATGTATTGCAAATTTTCTGGTCCCGGCTTTATTATACCTCTTTACTGAGCCTTATATCAGAATTCAAACACAGCAACTCCATATGCCGGCAGCGGATAAGCGATGGAATATTTCTGTCCGTCACACTCCTGCTTTACTGGTTTATACACCAGCGGCCTCTCTGTCCCGGAACCTCCGTATTTCTTCTCGTCGCTGTTAAGAACAAGCTTCAGCTGCTTTCTCCTCGGAACTCCCACGCGGTAATCCGGCCGCTCCACAGGTGTGAAATTGCATACAAACAGCAGGTTCTTCTTATTGTCTTTGGAATGTCTCACAAAGCTGTAGATGCTTCGGAAGATATCGTCCGCATTGATCCACTCAAAGCCTTCCGGCTGGGAATCCATTTCATACAGCGCCTTGTTTTTTTTATACAAATGGAGCAGATCTCTGTACCAGTTCTGAATTGCCTGATGCTCCGGCTCTGCCAGAAGATACCAGTCCAGCTCACGCTCCTCGCTCCACTCGCGGAGCTGGGCGAATTCCTGTCCCATAAAAAGCAGCTTTTTGCCCGGATGCCCTGTCATAAACGCATACCCGACTTTCAGATTCGCGTATTTATCAAATCCAAGACCGGGCATCTTGTTAAGCATCGAACACTTCAGATGCACCACCTCGTCATGAGAAAGGACGAGGATATAATTCTCACTGTAAGCATAAGAACTTGCAAATGTCATCATGTGATGCGCATTTTTCCTGAAATACGGGTCGAGCTTCATGTACTCTGTAAAATCGTGCATCCAGCCCATATTCCATTTCAGGCTGAAGCCGAGCCCGTCATCCTCCGGAGCTCCGGTCACTTTCGGCCATGCGGTAGATTCTTCCGCAACCATGACAGCGCCCTTGTTCCTTCCAAGTACTACTGAATTCAGATGTTTGAAGAACTCGATCGCTTCCAGGTTCTCATTTCCGCCATATTTATTAGCGACCCACTGTCCGTCCTGTTTCCCGTAATCCAGATACAGCATGGAGGCCACCGCATCCACACGGAGCCCGTCCACATGATAGTGTTCGATCCAGAACAGAGCATTGGCGATCAGGAAGTTCTTCACTTCCGGTTTGCCGTAATCAAATATCTTCGTTCCCCAGTCCGGGTGCTCTCCCTTTCTCGGATCTGCATACTCAAAAGTCGGCGTGCCGTCAAAATCTGCCAGTCCATGAGCGTCTCTCGGGAAGTGCGCCGGCACCCAGTCCAGGATAACGCCGATATTGTTTCTGTGCAGTTCATTTATCATATATGCGAAGTCTTCAGGCGTCCCATACCTTGAAGTCGGCGCATAGTATCCGGTCACCTGGTATCCCCAGGACCCGTCGAAAGGATGCTCTGCCATACCCATCAGTTCCACATGAGTATACCCCATGTCTTTTACATATTTTATAATCGCATCTGCAAATTCCCTGTATGTGTAGAACCCTTCATCATCTCTTCCCGGATGTCTCATCCAGGATCCCGGATGCACTTCGTAAATAGACATCGGATTTTCTTTATGATCCCACGTCTCCCTGCGAGCCATCCACGCATCGTCCGTCCATTCCAGATGGGAGATATCTGCCACTCGGGAAGCCGTTCCCGGTCTGAGTTCTGCATAGTTCGCAAACGGATCTGCTTTGAAAATACGCTTCCCCTGCTGAGTCTCAATGCAGAACTTATACATATCCCCTTCCTTTACTCCTGGGACAAAACGCGTATAGATGCCGACCGGCTCCTGCCGTTCCATGTAATCCGCCTCAAAATCCCAGCCATTAAAATCGCCTACTACCGCCACTCTGCGGGCATTCGGCGCCCAGACTGCGAAATATACGCCTTCCCGGTCTTTATATTTCACCCTGTGGGCACCCATTTTTTCATAAATCTCATAATGATTGCCCTGGCTGAAAAGATACTGGTCAAGTTCACCAATTTCAAAAGGCTCCAATTTCTTCTTTGTGCTTTTTTCCTTTTTCATAAAAGCCACCTCGCCGCTCATTTTATATGATAATACATATATTATACTTGATAGTGTCAGAAAAATAAAGGGAAAAGCGTCGCAGAATCCTGAACCGAAATCACTAGAAGCGCCAAAAGGCATATCCCGGGATTATAAGCGGTTGTCAAGTCCCGAGCAAGCCTGGGATTTGATTGGCCGCTATCGCAAAAAAGACAGACAGCCGTTTAGACTGTCTGCCTTATGACTCCCTTTAAAACTGCGTATCAGGCATTGAAATCTTTTTCTGAGAGCAGGATGCGGTCGGCTTCATCTGTATTTTTTCCGAACACACGCTTGACGAGCTTCTTCGCAGAAGCTTTCTGCGAGTGCTGAATCGCGTCATCCATGATTCCCTTCACCTCTGCCACGGTGACTGCGTGATCTTCTCTCTGGAGAGAATCGATCTTACTGTACAGTGCAAGAATCCCCATTTCATCAATGCGGTATCCATTCTCCTGTGCGTACGTCTGCCCAAATGTAACCAGTTCATCGTTGATGAAGATTGGCACCTCAAGGCGTGATGTGAATTTTCTTCTGAACTCCCTGTTGGAAGACAGAAGCCTGTCAATTGGCTTTCTCTGCTCCTCAAGTACAACAAGGAGCTCTCCTGTGTCTTTCTCCATCGCCTTATTAAGACGCGACACCGTCTTCTCACTCATCTTACCCGCTTTCTCAATGATGAGCGCTCCGCCATAAAGTTTATCAAAAATATCACTGATCTTCTTCTTATTCAGAGAATCACCTGTCACAATGGCCACTTTGCCCTGACGGATATTGCGCTGCTTCTGAATCGCCTTGACAACATCCACCGCCAGGACGGTCTTTCCGTTTCCTTTGTTTCCAACGATCAGAAGATTTCCGGTGCTCGATGTCCCATGTCTGTTCGTGCAGTTCTTGTCCTGTTCAAGCACATCTACAAGCTGCTCACTCATTCCTCTGACTGGAACAAAGTAAGAGAACAGCTTTTTCTGCTCTTCTGTAAGTCCTGCTCTTGTGCCGATGCCGCTCTGCATCTCAAGGTCATAGCGTCCGTGAACGACAAATCCGGTATCTGTCATTGACAGTGCATCTGAAATCTCGTCAAGCGGCAGAGGCGCAGTCTTACCTGTCGCGATCATCTTGGCAGTCTCTTTTCTGCTCAGCGGAGTAGTCGCAGAGAGGATATCCATATTGTCGTCGTCCTCATCCGGTATCTCTCTGTCGTCAGGCATATCTGCGTGTTCCGGATTCACCCGGAACTCCTCGTCAAGATCGGGTGCCTCATCCTCCAGGTCTCCATCGTGAGCAGAATACTCCTCTTCATCAAAATATTCCTCTTCGTCAAAGTATTCCTCTTCGTCGAAGTCCTCTTCTTCGTCAAGGTCTTCCTCTTCTCCAAAGTCCTCCTCTTCGTCAAGGTCTTCCTCTTCGTCAAAGTCCTCCTCTTCGCCAAGGTCTTCCTCTTCGTCAAAGTATTCCTCTTCAGCAGGGTACTCCTCCCCGGCATCCGGCGTTATATCTTCCGGATATTCTTCTTCATTAATCATATCTTCTGGTGTGATCTCTTTCTCCTCGGCACTCTCCGCCTCGAAATATTCTTCCTCATCCGGAATATCGAGATCCAGGTCTTCATCTATGCGAAGTGACTCCGCTACTTTTCCCATATTTTCACGAGGTTCTTCTTTCTCAGGCTTTTGAACAGGTTCCGGCTTTTTCTCTTCTTCCGGTGGGATCACACCTTCGATCTCATCGATCATTCGCTGGATATCCGGAGGCAGTATCGGCTCCATCTTTTTCGTTTTCTGCTGGTCCATAGTCTCCCCTTCTGCTTCCCCTTGTTCTGTCATATCATCGGTTGTATCTTCCTCGAAGCTCTCCTCTGCTTCTGCCGCCGGAAGCGGTTCCGCAGCCTCGGTCACAGGAATTTCTTCCGATTCGTCTTCTCCCGCTGATTCTGCATTGTCAGGAGTTTCTTCTTCTCCGGCCTTGTCTTCTGGCTGTGTCAGCTCTTCTGCCTTTTTCTCTGCAGATTCTTCTGCCGGCTCGAGGATTTCCGCTCCCTCCTGAATATCCTCTCCCTCGTCCTCCGGAAGCCCTTCCCAGTCATTCAGGATATCTTCCAGGCTCATCTGTCCGTCGATCTGATCGTCTACCGGGGTGTTTTCCGCCGGGGCATCAGGCTGAGGAGCAGAAACACTCCTTTCAGGATCATCGTCTTCCAGGAGATCGTCTTCCGGCATGATCTCTGTCATCTCTCCCGCTGCTAGCGCTGCTTTCTTCCTTGCCTGCGCGGCTTCCCTCTCTTCTGTGATCTTCTTTATCATATCCACATCCACCACAGACTCGATCTCATCGATCGCTTCTTCAAGATCCCCCAGCTCAGGCTCAAAAGAAAGATCAGGCTCTTTCTTTTCCTCCTGCTCAGGATGCAGCAGTTTTCTCAGCGCCTCGTCAAGGGGCATCGTATCTCCGATCTTTTTTTTCTTTGGCTCCCCTGCATCCCCGGCAGCTTCCGATGGTTTTGCTGTCTCGCCGCTCATTGGAATATTCCCCGTATATTCAGCATCTTCTTTACTGGAAGTTTCCTTATCACGAAACGCTGATACTTCGCCTTCTTCCGGTTCCTCATCATCCGCAGGCTCATCCTGGGCCTGCTTTGCTTCTGCATAGGTGACGACATCCGGCATTTCCTCTGTCTCATCGGAAAGTTTTTCATATCTCTTGTCGTATTTCTCCTGCTGCGACGGTGTAAGCTGCTTGTATTGCATCTTCAGTTCCATAGCTTTGTATACATACTGTCCCTCGCTGAACCAGAGAATGAGATCATCACATTCCTCCAGACACTCCGCTGTCATGCCCGCTTCCTGGTACAATTTTGCCAGTTCGTACGCCCACTCTTCAATATATTCGGACTTCTTATACTCCTCGAGCGCTTCGATCTGCTGCTCAACGGGCGCTCTCTGCGCCCGCAGAATCTGATATCTCAGAATATACTGATTCGGATCTTTGGGGGCTACCTGTATGAAATCATCATAATAATCAATCGCCTCATCTACATTCCCAGTCTTGAGGGCAAGCGTACAGAGTCTGCTGATGATCTTGCGGCTCCCCTCGGCACGGCGGTAAGCGAGATTCAGCACGTCATAACTTTTCTGATATTCTTTGTTCTTTTCATAAATATCACTGACATTTGTCAGCATCGCCGCATTGCGGACACGTTTCCAGTCGATCGTGTCCGCTATATCTGCGGCTTTTCTGTATGAGCCGTCCTCCATCAATTCAAGCATCTGCTCTGTCTTTAGTTTATATTCATACTTATCCACCGCATTCACCTCGTAGAAAAATTATTTCATCAGTCAGCATCTGTCTCCTGGATTTTTACAAAAGACAATACTTTTCAATAGTTTATCATATGAGGTCAATTATGTCAAAAAAATGCACCCTCGATTGACATCGAAGATGCATTTATAATTTATTTAATTTTATCATTTCCTTATATATAAATCGGAGGAATCATGTAGATTGTGTTCCTGTGAGACCTCTGCCGTCTGTTATTCGATCTGTGGCCGATTTATTAAGACCAGCTTATTAAATCTTCCCTCCTTACAATAACAAATTGAGGTTCATAGCAGCATCCGTATGTCTTTCCTTTCCGTCCAGATCCGGTACTGTTTTATATTTTTAAAGGACTGACCAGGTTATTATTCCTATAATTGTTCGTCTGAAACAATATCTTTCCCGATACTCTGACAGCCTACTGAATTATTACTTCTATAACTATGTGCCCTTTACTATAAAATAGTATTCTACTCGATGTTTCTTTACACATCTTTGGAAATCCTGCTATATGTGGTATCTATATTCAATACGTCTGCAAATGTTAAATCTTGTTTGATCTTCACCCGGATTCCGTACTCTCCGATCGTTCTCTTCACATCTATATATTTCCGGATCAGCGATCTTCTCTCCGGCAAAGGCCTCTTACATCACAGGAACTTCCATCTGCCGTACCACTGACATATTGATGATGAACTGAAACTATACTGTCCATGGGACTAACCTCCTGCTGATTTGTATTTTTAACCTAATCGAACAACGGATATACCCTGTTCTCTTAGATAAATATCCTTTGAGATATCGTCTTGTCCTATCTCTTATTGGATGGTTTTATAATAGCACTGCGCTTCAAATTTGTCAACACATTTTTATTATTTATTTTAAATAAATTTATTATTATTGTTATTTTGTTTTTATTTTCAGAAAATTATATATTTTATATTCATCTTGTCAGGCGAGATCCATCTGTATTTTCACTGTATATATGCCGCCTGCTTGGAATATATACAGCTTCCCCCGATGAAGCTCTGTCATCCTGCGGACACTGCGCAGTCCTATCCCGGTGCTCTCAATCTCACCAGCCCCTTCTTTCACCCGGTTGGAGAGAGACGCCTGGATTTTGCCTTTCTCTGTACAGATATTCACTGAAACCGGACCTTTCTTATCCCCGTATTTCAATATGTTTGAGAACAGATTGCTGAAAATGCGTTTA
The DNA here is from genome assembly GCA_019116885.1 of Candidatus Mediterraneibacter pullistercoris. Taxonomy (GTDB): domain Bacteria; phylum Bacillota; class Clostridia; order Lachnospirales; family Lachnospiraceae; genus Mediterraneibacter; species Mediterraneibacter pullistercoris. The sequence goes on from DXAU01000062.1 coordinate 8,964, forward strand.
ATCATGACTTCGTCTCCGTATATGACGCCGTCCGTCCGGCTGATATCCCCGTTCACTGTAAAACCGGCAATACGTATAAAATCGCAGTTTTCACGGACACAGTCTGCAAGCACAGATGCAGGGAGTCTTTTAAGCTGAGCCGTTTCATCTTCCTCATATACAAGAGCATACTCAAACATCCTGTCCGTAAGAATCCTGATGTCCTCTGCTTTCTTAAGACATCTGTCAATATACTCTGCCCGGGCTTCCGGATCAGCGCGCTTCAGTCTCAGGACTTCAAGATATCCGTTCAGCACAGTGAGGGGCGTTCGCAGATCATGAGACACAGCGGTGATAAGATCCTGATTCGCCTGTCTGCTCTCACTTTCCCTGCGGATATTCTCCGCCAGTGTCCGGCGCAGGGCGTCCAGCTCTGCCGCCACAACGCCGATCTCATCCCCGCCGCCAAACGGCACCGGAGACGTCAGGTCGCCGGACGATATACGGACGATAGAATCCTTTATCCCAGACACTCTCTTCATAGTTCTGCCTACGAATATCAGTATGCCGGCCAGGAACACCATAACACACAATATGATGCTCACCGCCACATAAGGATATGTGAAGCGGCTTCTGCTGTAAGAATAGTACACAAGATCGTAAGTCCCGTTCGCAAATTCCACCGGATACTCCCCTTGTATATCTCCAAGGATGATCTGACTGTTAGACAGAATAGAGCCGAACGCAAAACGTTCCAGGATCTCCGGTGACCTTCCATAACGGTACAGACCGTCCTCCAGTCCGTAAATCGAAATCCCCGTATATTCATCAGTAAATTCGTCAAGAAACGGATCTATGGCCCGCTGCATTTCCGTATCGTCCTCGGACTCGGGCACACTGTAATCCTTTGCGGCCTCTGTCACTTTCCCGATAAATTTCTCAGAGTCAAACCATGTGACGAATCCGGCCTGCTCAAGGAGATCCGCCGCATCCACCTGATGCACCCACAGGAAACGATAAAGCATCAGACTCACCGACGCCATCACGATGATGATAATGACCAGCTTTGTCCGGATCCGCCAGTCTCTCATCCTAGTCACAGCGATACCCCCTTCCCCACACGGTCTTTATGATATCCGGCTCTTTCGGATCTTTCTCAATCTTCCTTCGCAGATTGCGGATGTGCACCATGACCGTATTATTTGCCCCATAATAATAGGGTTCCTGCCATACCGCTTCGTCTCCATTCTTCGCCTCTTCCAGTTCATATCCCTCTCCGCTGAGAAGTATATTGAGTATTTCTCTGATCTCCGGATTGTCGTCTGCAATGAGCACACGCGGATGTGTGCGGCGCCCGTTCTGTCCGGGATTTCTTTCCATCTCTTCAGTCCCTCTTTTCTCATATGATACAGCCGCCGTCAAAAAGACGGATTTTCTTCTGGCATGTCTGATTATACACGATTTTACACAGGCTGAACCCTTTCTTAAGAATTCTTTAGATTCGCTTCCGGTTGTTTTTAAGAAACATGTACTAAGCTGTAACCTTGAAAGGGGGATACATGTGATGAAGAAATGGTTTTACCCTGCCTCTCTCATCTTACTTTTAATCATACTGACTGCTGTGATCCTTCCGGACGGATATCTATACGGGTCAAATACCGACTGGCTCAGTCAGCATGCTTCTCTGGCCGAGACAATACGGGATGCCTGTCTGAAACAGCACACCCTGCTGCCCGGCTGGATCTCTCTTGGCGGCGGCTCCAATGGATATCAGTTTGCATATTATGGCTTCTTACGGCCGGATATCCTCATCGGCTGCCTGCTTCCGCAGTTTTCCATGACGGACATCCTCATATGGTATATGCTTGCGGTCTATCTTTGTTCCGTGCTGCTTTGTTTTGCATGGCTGAGGACTGAAAACATCAGCCATGCCCTTTCCTGGATCGGGAGCGTCCTTTTTATGACGGCCGGCTGTCTCTTCCATATGCACCGGCAGATCATGTTCGTGAACTATCTGCCCTTCCTGCTCCTGGCATTTATCTGCATCAGGAAAAAGCGCTTAAAGTGGATGCCGCTCTGTATGTTATTTATCTGTCTGAGCAGTTTTTACTTTTCTCTGTCCGCGTTCGCCGCAATCGGCTGGTACTGGCTCCGCACAGAAGGCAGAGACTTCTGGCGGGATTCTTTCCTGAAACGGTTTGTCCCGTCTGCTCTTCTCGCGGCAGGGATGGCGGCAGCGCTCCTCCTCCCTACAGGGCTTGTACTGCTGGAGCATAAAAGAGGGGGCAGCGGTGCAGGACTGCTGGAACTTGTAGCTCCCAATCCTGCCCTGAACAATCTGCTGTTCAATGAATACGGCATGGGACTTACTTTTATCTGCCTCTATGCGATACTTGCCGGGCTCAAGGTAAATAAACTAAGAGCCGACAGCATCCTCTATCTGCTGTTCGGACTGTTCGGGATCTTCTCTTACATTTTAAACGCCGCTCTGTATGCACGGCCGAAGATCCTCATTCCCTTTATGCCGCTTGTAATCCTCCACTGTATAAGGTTTCTGTGTACGCAGAATCCCCGGAAATGCCAAAAGGCACATTCCGGGATTGCAATCTGGCCTTTCGCAGTCATGCTCCCGGTGGGACTGCTCTGGTTCAGCCAGCCCCAGTTCCCCTGGATTCTGGCAGAGCTTGGAATCCTCTTCTGTATGGCGCTCCTGTTAAGGCAGCGGTACCGGCCGCCTTTCAGAGCGGATGGCGCTCCCCAGACAGCCGGTACAGAGCCGCGCCTTCAGCGCTTCCGCCCTGCGGCAGGGATCGCTGCAGGATGTCTCATCCTGGCAGCGCCCACAGGAATGTACATTACCACAGCGGGGACAGAGGACTGGGTCGTGCGCTCCGAAGCAGAGACTGGATTTACAGAAGAAGAACTCGCACAGATCCGCATGAATCCGCTCTGGCATTTTGACAGTCTGGCAGATCCGCTCATAAGCGGAAACAGGCTGCTCACAGATCAGACCCGGAGTACGATGTACTCCTCTGTCACAAATCAGGAGTATTCGGAGCTGTACTACGATACGCTCATGACTCCCATTCGCATCAACAACCGGGTGGCCTTGCTGACGTCGGATAATCCGTTCATGCTGAACCTCCTCGGCGTGCGGTATCTGGAAACAACTGCCGGCGCAGTCCCTGCCGGCTATCACGTGCTGTACCGCTCCGGAGATCGCGTGATTGCTGAAAATGAACACGTCCTGCCATCTGCATATTTCACAGACGACACCCTCTCACAGGAGCAGTTTGATGCACTTGACTCCTGGCAGAAACTGGATGCCATAACGCGCAGAACGGTTGTGGATGATACAGGTTCCGGCACAGGGAGCAGTGCAGAAGCCGGAGGGAAAAACAGCTCCGGAAGCACCCCGGATCACAGTGCCGGAAGCAGGATGCGCACATGGAATCCCGTGCTCACTGCGGAAAATCTTCCGGACGGACTTGACGTCCGGCCTGCCGGAAACGGATGGGAGATCACGGCCGAAAAGACTTGTACTCTAACTGTGAACATCGGAAACCCGGCGCCCGGCAGTATCGTACTCTGCCAGTTCCATGTGGAGAATCTGTCCTGGCAGGACCCTGTTGTCATCGACATCAACGGCATACGCAACAAGCTGTCCGGCGCTTTCGCTCCTTATCCGAACGGAAACAGGGATTTTCACTATCAGTTTTCCACAGATGCATCCGGAGGCATAGATAAACTGGAGATCACATTTTCCAAAGGGCGTTTCCGGCTGGCCGATTTCCAGTGGAAGCTGTACAGCCAGCGGCTCCTGACAGTGAAAGAGTACACTCCTCTCACACAAACAGATACATCTGCAGCGGATTCCGGATATCAGGTTCTCTCCGGGGCAGTGACTGCAAAGACCGACGGGTATCTCGCCACCTCTGTTCCGCAGCAGAATGGGCTCAAAATACTGGTGGACGGAAAGGAAGCCGGGTCTGTCACGGTCAATCAGGCGTTTGCCGGAACTTTTCTAACGGCCGGGGAACACCGGATAGAGATCCTGTTTTCTCCGCCCGGAAAAACGGCCGGCTGTATTATCAGCCTTGTATCAGCCGCCGGATACTGTATTCTCCTGACTGTATCGATATACCGGCAGAAAAATTTGAATGGAAAGGGATGGGATCGACTATGAAATCAAAAAAAGAACTTATTACTTATATCATCAGCGGCGGTATAACTACAGGAGTCAATTACGTCCTGTATGCCGGACTTCTTTTTGCCGGGCTTCCTTATCTCGCCGCAAACAGCGCTGCATGGGCCGGCGCGGTTCTCACCGCCTATGGGCTGAACCGGCGCTGGGTATTCCACTCAAAGAATCATGTGGCAGGTGAACTGGCATCCTTTGCCGCTCTGCGCTTTATAACGCTTCTTGTGGAAAACATTCTGCTGTGGCTGCTCATAAGCCGCCTGGAAGCCGCGCCGTTTTCTGCCAAGATTGCCGTCAGCATAGTCACGGTAACAGGCAACTATTTATTGTGCAAATTTGGAATTTTCAGGAAAGGAGCTGTCTGTAATGGATAAGATCAGTATTATCGTCCCCTGCTACAATGAAGAAAAAGCGCTCCCCGGATTCTACCGCGAAACCGCCGATGCGGTAAAGGACATAGAAGGAGCGGAATGTGAATTTATATTTGTAGATGACGGAAGCCAGGATCACACTCCCGATATTCTGGAGAGTCTCTCCTGCATGGATGATCGGTGCAGATATATCTCGTTTTCCAGAAACTTCGGAAAGGAAGCAGCCATGTACGCCGGGCTTCAGAATTCTTCCGGTGATTACTGTGTGTTCATGGACGCAGATCTCCAGCACCCGCCCAAACTCCTCAAAGAAATGTACCGGGTCGTAAAGACGGAAGGATACGACTGCTGTGCGGGACTCCGGGAGGACCGGACCGGTGAGAGCAAGATGCGCAGTCTTCTATCCCGTGCGTTTTATAAAATCATAAAGCGCATCTGCAACCTCGATATGGGAGACGGCAAGGGGGATTTCCGTATGATGAGCCGCACGATGGCGGACTCCATCCTGGAACTCAGGGAATACAACCGCTACATGAAAGGGATCTTTTCCTTTGTAGGATTTGACACGAAATGGATTCCTTTCCACAATGTAGAACGCACGGCCGGAGAGACAAAATGGTCTTTCCGCTCCCTGATGCACTATGCAGTAGACGGCATCCTTTCCTTTTCCTCTGCTCCGGCAACAATGGCCGGCACAGCAGGCGCAGTCCTCATACTGGCCGCAGTGCTGACCGCTGTCTGCACTGCCCTCTTCAGCGGCAGTCTGAATGGGATTACACTGCTCATCTGTCTGGTTCTCCTGCTCAACGGCATACAGATGTTTTTCATCTCCGTCCTTGGACAGTATGTATCCAAGGACTACATGGAAAGTAAAAAACGGCCGATCTATATTGTGAAAAAGAAGCGGGGATTTTCCGAATTGTCCGGGGAGCACCAGGCCGGATGCAGGGCAGTTTAAACAGTCAGTCAAAAGGCGGCGGAGATGCACAGTATACATCTCCGCCGCCCTGATGCCGCCCGGTCTGTCCGGTCTGTCCGGTTCCTCCCAGCTTCCATTTTCTGGGCGCATGTCTGTCACAGAACGATATCATCCACTTTGTGAAAGCTCCCAAAGTCGTAGGATTCAACCGTATTTCCTGATACCAGATAAAAGCGGTCTCCTGCATACAGCCCTCTCACATTTCCGTAGAAATTCATTGTTCTGGAAAACACTTCCCTGAACCCGCTGCTCTCATCATACGTAAAGATCACATATTCTGACGTATCGCCGTATGCCAGGAAACCGAAGAGATTCTTCTCAACATCCACAAACACAGCCTTATAATCATATCCGACGTCTGTGCCAAACATATCCTCCATGATATATGTCTGCTCTTCCGTCACATCCGATGGATCTGACACATCAAACATGGACACTTTCACGCCCTCTGTGGTCACGCCTTTCTCATCCACCGCCATGCCGATGCCGAGCAGTTTCCCTTCCCCGTACGGGTGCAGATATTCAGAAAATCCCGGAATCTTAAGTTCCCCGATCACTTCCGGCGCCGCCGGATCTGAGAGGTCGGCTGAAAACAGCGGATCGACCTGCCTGAAAGTGACAAAGTATCCTATATCTCCCATGAAGCGCGCAGAATACACACTCTCATCCGGGGCAAGGTCATGGATCTCTCCGGTGATATTGAGTTCCCCATCCAGTATATAAAGGGAGTTGCTGTCTTCTGTCTCCTGTACTTCCGTCTCCTCAAAGAAGTCTGAAAACCATCCGCCGTCACTGCTGTTGACCGCAGACACAGTTGTTACAAGTCTGAGATACCCGTTGTACTCGTCTATGCTGAAAGAATCGTTAAGAATTCCGTTTACCTTTGTCTGGGCTGCTCCCTGGAAAGTGCCGTCTGCATATGTGATCTTTCTTATGGACGTCTGTGTGACGTCAGATCCGTCCGCATCATAGTACGCTTCTGTAATATAGATATTTTCTGTGCTCACATAACACATGCCGCCTGTGCCAAACACTGCCTTACTGTCTGTTTTTTCTTCCGGATTCTCCAGTGAAAATGACGAGATGACCGTATACTGGCTGCCCATTTTCCTCTGCGGCATATAGATATCCGACGCCTCAAGGGTTTTGCCCTGTACTTCCGGCACGTATGCCCCGACTCTGTCCCGGGGCGACGCCGTGTCTGCATAGAAATCGCTAAGCACATACACGTATCCTTCCCTGACGCGCATCGTATGATAACTGCCGCTCTGTGTGATGCTCCCCAGCTTTCCGGGGGCAGACGGATCGCTCACATCATATGTGTCTGCATACGTATATTCCCTGAAGTTTTCGTCATATGTGTTCTCTTCATCGTTTGATTCACTTTTTGTATACAGTATTACCAGTCTGTCTTCCTGCACGTACAGCTCAGTGATATAGCTTTCCTCTCCCACATCTATCCTGGACTTCTCCTGCATTTCATCCGTCTCTATTCCTACGATCTCAACGCTCTGTCCGTTCACGATGTACAGGTTCTTTCCGTCTGTCTTGACGATATCCGCCTCGCCGACCCCCTCTTCCCTGACATTTGTATCCGAATAGTCTCCTGAGGCTGCCGCAATATCTGACGCTGTCCCTGTATTTGCCGTTGTCCCGGCGGTGTCTGACGCAGACTCTGATTCCTCACTGCCGCTGAACGCGCGCTCTTCTTTTTGCCGTTCTTTTTCAACTGCCTGGATGTACGCATAGATCTCATCGTAATTTTCAGCCCGGGCAATCGTCTCTCCGCCAGATGCTGCCTGACTGCTCTCATTTGAGCGGCCTGCGGTGCTGTCCGTTGCCCCTGTACTGTCCGCGCTGCTGCCGTTTATCCCATATCTCACCGCCGCTGTGATTCCCACTGCCAGGCAGAGGCATGCGGCTGCGGCCGCCCCCGCATATTTCCATCTGTAACTCCGTCTTTGTTTCCTTTGTCTCGCGTCAAGCATTTTTTCCACAGCTTCAGGCTCCAGTGACGGCGGTACCTGGATATCCTCTGTCATACTGCGCAGTCTGCTGACTTCTTTCTCGCAGTCTGTTTCCCGGATGCTCTCCTGCTCCGGTTTGTTGTCCGGGCTGTTATCCTGACTGCAGATATCTCCGCGATCATACCCATTGTTACGGTTTTCTCTGTCGTCCATATCCATCCTCCTGTCCATCTGCGTTCTATCTTCTTTCAATCTGTTTCTTTTGCTCCGCCCAGCCGGACCCGCATCTTCCCGAGGGCACGGCTCTTCCGGGAGCGCACAGTCGCCGGATTCTTTCCAAGCATCCGGGCGATCTCATCACTCTGATATCCCCCGAAGACAGAAAAAGCAATGATCATCCGCTCCTCTTCATCAAGTTCCGCAAACGCCTGGCGCACATCCTGCTGTCCGGCGTAGTCCGGTTCGCTCTCTGCCCCGGCTCCGATATGTGCATATGTTTCGCCAGAGACTGGTGTCTCCCTCTTATTTTTCGTCAGTCTCTTTCTGCACTGGTTGTTCAGTATCGTGAATATCCAGCTTCTAAACGAATCTTCTTTCCTTAAAGCAGAGATATTTTCATATGCTGAAACGACCGTCTCACTCACAGCGTCCTCTGCTTCCTGCGGGTGTCTTGTCATATACAGAGCGAATTTATACAGCTCTTTGTATATCCTGGAATACAACTGGGCAAACGCTTTCGCGTCGCCGCGCCTGGCTCTCCGGATCAGATCCGGCTCAGGACTGTTTTCATAATCGTACATCTGCACCCCTCCTCCTTGTGCCGTGCACTGTGAAACTGATATCAGTTTTATACTGTCATATATAAGAGTCATATGGACAGGATTTTGTTGCGCTATCGCAAGAAAACATGCGGGAAAAGGAATATTTCTATTCCTCGTCCCGCACGTTTTCAGACGTTATATTCATTCCCAGCCACTTTGCCGGGCATGGATTTACGATTCTGCTTTATAGTAATTAATCAGGCATCCGTCAAGTATGATCTGCCTCTCTGCATCGGTCAGGTCGCCGAGTCTGAGGGTGATCTCCTTTAAGCCGCTGCCGACCACATATGCTTTGATGACGTCTGCTTTCTCTTCAACCGCCTTTCTCACATCCGGCACGAAGATATAGTCGCCGTTCTTGAACGGCAGATGCTCGTGATCTGCGTCTGTCAGGAACGGAAGCATACCCCAGTTAATCAGGTTGGAGCGGTAACGCTTTGTTGCGTACTCAATGGCGATGTTCGCCCAGCCGCCGAGGACTTTCTGGCAAGAAGCTGCCTGCTCACGTGCCGAACCGTCCCCCGGTTTTACAGCGAAGATCGTGCTGCCCACGCCGATATTTCCCTCACCGGCTTTGGGATATTCCTTCTGGATCGCCGCCATTACCGGTTTGAGTTCTTCAAGCGCATCGAGAGGACACGTGCCTGCCTCGATTGCCTTCTGTGCTCTCTGCACCTCTTTTGCCCGTCCCACGTATGCCGGATCTTTTCTCGAGAGCGCGAACTCCGCAAGTCCCAACGGATTGGAACGGTAAGAGGAAGTCTCGCCTGACGGGATCAGCTCGTCCGTCGTTGTGACCGGATCGTGGATCTCGGATACAACTTTGACGATCAGGTTCTCCGGCAGCGCTGGCATCTCCGGCCAGTCTTTGATATTCGGTCCGAACTGGATCTCCACATCCGGATCTGCCACGCCGTGGCTGTCGAATACGCGGTTTGCATAAATGTTGCTGTCAAAATGATATTTCTGCCCTTTGTACTCCACATCCAGATCTGTCGCTGATGTGAGGTATCCCCTATTTGCCGCTGTCGCAGCAATGGAACGGGCATCCATGAGCGCCACAGATGATATCTGTCCGCTCTGGAGCTTGCTGCCCTCACGGTTCGGGAAGTTTCTCGTCGTGTGGCGGATGGAGAACGCGTTGTTCGCCGGTGTGTCTCCTGCGCCGAAGCACGGTCCGCAGAATGCTGTCTTGACAACAGTTCCTGCCTCCATCAGATCAGCCGCCGCACCGTTCTTTACAAGTTCCATATAGACAGGCATACTTGCCGGATATACGCTGAATGTAAATGCATCGGAACCGATATTGTGTCCCTTGATGATGTCTGCCGCCGCACAGATATTTTCAAATCCGCCGCCCGCGCATCCTGCGATAATACCCTGTTCTACATAGAGCTTACCGTCGCGGATCTTATCCTGCAGGGAATACTCTACCGCTCCGTCAAGGCTTACAAGCGCTTTCTGCTCCACATCGTGAAGGACGTCTTTTAAGTTCGTATTCACTTCATCGATCGTATAGACATTGCTCGGGTGGAACGGCATTGCGATCATCGGTTTGATCTCGCTTAAGTTCACATAGACGCATCCGTCATAGTATGCACATGCACCCGGATTGAGTTCTTTGTAGTCCCCGCTTCTGCCGTGGATCTCGTAGAACTCTTCGATCTTCTCATCTGTCGTCCAGATTGAGGACAGGCAGGTCGTCTCTGTCGTCATAACGTCGATGCCGATACGGAAGTCAGCGCTTAACTTCTTCACGCCCGGCCCGACGAATTCCATCACTTTATTGTTTACATAGCCGTTTTTAAAGACTGCTCCGATGATAGCTAGAGCCACATCCTGCGGTCCGACGCCTTTTGCCGGCTCGCCGTCCAGGTAGATCGCGATCACGCCCGGCATCTTGATATCGTATGTTTTATTGAGAAGCTGCTTCACCAGCTCCGGTCCGCCCTCGCCCATAGCCATGGTTCCAAGCGCTCCGTACCGTGTATGGCTGTCAGATCCGAGGATCATCTTTCCGCCGCCTGCGAGCATCTCACGCGCGTACTGGTGGATGACTGCCTGATGAGGCGGAACATAGACACCGCCGTATTTCTTTGCGCAGGTCAGCCCGAACATGTGGTCATCCTCATTGATCGTGCCGCCCACCGCACAGAGACTGTTGTGGCAGTTTGTCAGGACATACGGGATCGGAAATTTCTTCAGCCCCGACGCGCGCGCGGTCTGGATAATCCCGACGAACGTAATATCGTGTGATGTCAGCTTGTCGAATTTGATCTGAAGGTTCTTCATATTTCCGGAAGTATTGTGCGCTTTTAAAATGCCGTATGCCATCGTGTTCTGCGCAGCCTCTTCCTTTGATAGGGGAACCTGTGTATTTTCTGTATCTTCCACTATCTCAGTGCCGTTCAAGAGATAGACGCCGTTGTCGTATAATTTGATCATGTAATCCTCCTCCTTGTACTCATGTGCTCAACAGTCATATTCTAGCATATTTCAGACGAGGAGTAAATCTCTCTTGTCCACTATACTTTTTACACTCTGCGCATTTATTTTTCTATCTGCGGCGTTTCCCCGAAATATGCTGCGATCAGGTCGACCATCCTGTCATAGCTCTGCACACCGTCCGCCTGGCCGTTTACCCTGAGATATGTATCGTTTATCCTCTCCGATGTCTCTGATATCATCCCCTCGTGACTGTCCCAGAACGCGTCGTTCGCTGTGAGATCCGGTTCAGCGTCTTCATCCAGAAGAATGCGGATCTCCTGCCAGCCCTCATAGTCTGTCCGGTAAAGTACATTCATGCAGTACACCCAGCCGGACAGATATCCGCTGTATTGGAAATCCTCTCTTTCAGATGAGATACATGCCAGAAAAGCAATGAAATTCGCCTCCTGTTCCCGCATGAACCCCCGCAGATGCGAAAGTTCATGACAGGCAGTAAACGGCTTATTGTAAGCGGTCATATCGCTGTTATAGTTGGCTTCTACGGTAAACGGAAGATAGATGCCGGTCAGCCCCTGGTAAGAGAGAACCTCCGATATCATGAGCTCTTTCGGCTTCGGATAGTAACCGGAGAGTGATGGGAAGTCCTCTGCAAGGCGGAGCATTGCCTCGACTGCTCCGGTCTGTACCGGGGAATCAATTTCCATCACGCCATCTGCATCACGAGATACTTTGTCTGCACGTGCATTGATTTCATCCGTCAGCCACAGACATATCTCCTGAAGTTCGTCTGTGCTGTATTTATATGTGACAATGCCTTCTTCCTCTGAAAACGCTCTCCTGTGATAATTGATCCCGCAGCACACTACATAAAGAAACACGAGTATTCCCGCTGCCAGGAGCACTCCCGAGAGCCATGCCGCTATGAGAGTCTGTGAAGTCTGCGGCGTGTATGCAGCGGTCCCGGACTTTCCTGCATCTGTTTCTCTTTCAGAAGCAGGTCTGTGGTCTTTCCTCACTCTTGTGACCTTCCAAATCATACGCGCCAGCGTTACAATAAAAGCAAGGAGCAGAATATAGATCCCCAGCTCAGATACAGAGAACGGGAGCCATCCGCTGACTCTCCCCAGAGTCGCCACCAGAAACGGATAGATATGGACTGAGTACCATTGAGCAAATTCCGGCTGCCGGGACGCTGCTGTCATCAGACCCACACTCAGGAGAAAAAGCAGGACGGACACAATCATCCGGATACGAATGGTGAAATCTGCTTTTTTCTTACAGATTGAAATTACTTCTTCCTCTTTTACTTCGTTCGTTTGCTTTTTGCTGATAAAATCTCCTTTTTGCCTCATACATTTTCTTCTCCGCGGCTTTTATCAGTTCATCTATTGGCACTTCCCGCTCTTCCCACTGTGTTCCGACAGATATATGGATTCCTTTCTTCTCCAGGATGTCTTCGAGCTGCCGGCCTTTCTCAAAAACAGACTCTCTGTCCTGGTCAACCTCAAATACGAGGAACTCATCTCCTCCGATCCGGTAGCAACACTCGTCGCCGAACATCTGGCGGATATGATCCGCTACACACCGGAGCGTCCGGTCGCCTGCCTCGTGCCCTTCCGTGTTGTTCCGCTCATGGAGTCCATTTACGTCGATATAGACGCACGCCAGGGAGGTCTGCACCCGCTCATGATACAGCGGCAGATCCATCTCATAGCGGTTCCTGTTATAGAGTCCCGAAAGGATATCCCTCTCGCCCTGCTCTCTGATCGTATCGTAAACTTTCAGATTATGACAGAACATACGGAAACTAAAGCTCACGTTGCTGAGCAGATCCGGTGTCACATCTCTGTCCTGAAGACCGACGCATGCGAGGACGCCGCAGATATTTCCGGACATGTCAGAAACAGGTACCGCGATCAGCTCAGGAAACGAAACAGCCTCGTCTGACGGCACCAGCCCGGGAAGCTCTCTCTCCACTTCTGACGCGTCATATGCTGCAAATTCGTTCTCCCCGCTGGAAAAATGCCTCAGAAGCTCTTCAAAAAGCTGCAGGCCGGATTCACTATCCTGAAACAATTCATGGTTTTTTGTACACCACCTGAAACATTCTTTTACCACTGAGTCGTCACATATCCAGAAAAAGACACACTGCGCCATCGTGATCTGAGCAATCTTTTCCAGCGCTCCAGCAATATTTTCCCGGCTTTCATGAGCGTTAAACAAAAGCTTTTCTACATCGTAGATATACTGTATCATATCAAGCTGCCGCTGTTTTGCCCTGGTTTCTCTCCTCACATAATAGAGCATCCAGAAAAAATAAACTACAAAACATACCGCCTGAAACACAAGAAAAAGATTCAGGATATACCGGATAGAATCCACATTTTCAAATACAGCGCTCTCGGGCACTGAAAGGAGCAGACGCCAGCCATTGATGCCAACCGGCTCGTAATAGAGATAGAGATGTTCATCAAACATCTCTGACATAAAAACAACATAGCCGGAATCGCCTCTTATGATTCCCTCTCTCAACTGATTGTGATCATAGCCCGGCGCAAACTCCCTCTCATCGAACTGACTGATATTCCCGTTCAGCTGTCCGCTCCATGTATCTGTCAAAATATCGCCTGTAGACGCATCTATGATATAAAATGCCGCGGCTCCTCCATACGGAGCCGCTCTCAGATATACCGGAAGATTATCCAGTTCTACAATACCGCAGAGCATGGCGACTGTCTCTTCACCCCGGACAACAGGTACGCAGTTTCTCACGATGTACTTTTCCTCACTGACCATATCAGTCTCCCGGCCGCTGATATGAGCTCCGAGCGATGCTTCCTCTTCAAAGGACAGTTTTCCGCCGGAAGATATCTCCTGGCCGCCTTCTGTGAGGACGGTATCATCCGGGAGAAGGAGATCCACCCGCGAGAAAGCTCCGATAGTGTCATAAGATTCAATGACTTCCCACAATTCCGGCGAAGTCATATCCTCGTATCCGGATATCACCTCTGCCAGAACCTCCAGTTCTTCACGGTCATTATACATCTCTGCTTGGATATCTCCGATGAGGCTGTCCACTTCCTGTCCAAGTCTTGTAAAACTCCTCGCTTCTTCCATGCTATTGATCCGGCTCGTTGACAGTACAGATATAAGAGCGATCAGAAATATCAACAGCACTGTCGCAGCCATCGGACTTCGCCAGTGGCTTTTTGTCTTTCTGTTCATTCCCCTGCTACCTCTCGTTTCATTGCATTGGCTGATGCTTTCATACCGGGATATGTACTCTGCTCCTCTAGCTGAGCATGTCTTCTTTCTTCATAAGAATAGCTTCCGCAGCTGCACACGCCGGGCAGTCACAGTACTTTGCGCCCGCTGCCTTAATCTCTCTTGCATGAGCGGCAACTTCCTTGCTCTTCTCCTCTCCAAACACTTTTGCTCCGCCTTCGGATTCGGCAAATGCGATCAGGCTGTCAATCGGCATGATATCTTCTTCAAGCTCCTCAATATATCTCTTTGTCTCCTCTGCCTCTTTCTCTGTTCCCACTGCGTCAAGCCATGCCTGCCCTGCTGCCTTCGCCTCTGCACTGCAGGAATGTGCTCTCATCATCTCATGGGTTTTTTCTGTAACATAATCTAATATTTCTTTTTTCATCTTGATTCTCCTTTCAGTCATATGTAATTCTATTCTATCACAACCAGAGATATTTTCGTACACTCTGCGCGCATATTTTTGCAATATAGCACTGTTCTGACACTGTATCAATATATTTTTCTACTTTTATCAGATCCTGGATCGTAGTTGTCACAATCATTCATCTGAAGTTCTTCTTAGCTCATCTGTAAAATTCCGATTCTTCAAGTAGGTTACACTTGAAAATATGAAACTATTTTTTACAAAGGCATAATGCCAAGTGAAAAGGTTTCAGATCTTCCAGTGGATTGTAACACTCTCGCTGGTAGCGTCAATTTGTGATATGAGAATATCAACCACCTTGCGCTTATCGTCAAAGCTCACGGACTCCCAATCATCCAGATAGCCCGTGATGCTGTCAATC
>DXAU01000063.1 GCA_019116885.1 Candidatus Mediterraneibacter pullistercoris
ATGTCAACCTTGCCCGTGAACATTTTCATAATAGATTCATCGAGTATCACATGGAGTTTTTCAAGGCAGGTATTACACAAATTATAAAACTTTGGCTCAAAAATGATTGCAAAGAAAGCCCGGAAGAGATGTTTGAAATCATCAAAAGCGAGTACTATGGGAGAGACAACTGATCTGTTGGCAAAAGTACAAAATAGCAGACAACTGTCTATTGTTGATTGTACCATTGACAAAAATAGTTCTCCTGGTTGATTCCTCTCCTATTATCGGAACAATGATATCATATTCCATATCGCAAGAATATCTTTTTATCGTTCCGCGCAACGCCTTACTAAGATTTTAATTCTCTCTTCTATTTCTTTCATGATATCGACAAATACTTCATCACTTTTTCCTGTTGGATCAGCAAGTCCCCAATTATCGTCAAAATCCTTTCCTGTATATGGGCACCCCACATCACACCCCATGGAAATTGTAAGATCAGGCTTTGGGATTTGGCTGATAGTTTTACTGTACTGTGACTGTTCCATATCAATTCCGTAAATTTGTTTCATCAGACGAACTGCATCCTGATTGATCCGTGGAGCAATTTCTGTTCCTGCTGAGTAACTTTCAAATACATCGGCTGCCAGATGTTTTCCAAGAGCTTCAGCAATTTGACTCCGGCAGGAGTTATGAACGCAGATGAAAGCTACTTTCGGTTTTAAATCCATATGATCACCCTCTTACTTTCTGAATTTTTGTTTTTCTTTTTTCTTACCAAACAGTCCCACGATAAATACCTCCTAAATTAAATCAGAATGAATTGAAATGCATTAAACAGATATCCGACTAAAATAATGCCTATTGTGCAGACACCGATAAACAATGCCAGCAGCTTGGGCTTGACAGCCTTGCGCAGCATAATCAGCGAAGGAAGGGACAGCGTGGTAACAGCCATCATAAAGGAAAGAACCGTACCAAGCTGTGCGCCCTTGAAAAGCAGCGCCTCCGCAACAGGGATCGTGCCAAAAATATCTGCATACATTGGAATACCCACAAGGGTCGCCAAAATAACCCCAAAAGGATTATTGCTGCCAAGAACCGCCGCAATCCAGCTCTCCGGTATCCAGTTGTGGATCAGCGCACCAATGCCAACTCCTACCAGGATATAGGGGAACACTTTCTTAAATGTACCGACTGTCTGCTCTTTTGCATAGGTCAGGCGCTCCCACTTTGTAAGATCTGGGGATTCAATATCCACACTGCCTGCCGACAGAACAAAATTTTCAATATGCTTCTCCATATGCAGCTTCTCAATGATTGTGCCGCCTGCCACAGCAATTGCCAGGCCGAACGCGACATAGATAATGGCTACCTTTGTTCCAAAAATGCTCATCAATAAAACAAGGCTTCCAAGATCAACCATCGGCGATGAAATCAAAAAGGAAAATGTGACGCCTATGGGAAGTCCTGCACTGGTAAAGCCAATAAACAGCGGAATAGATGAACAGGAACAAAATGGCGTCACCGTTCCCAGAAGTGCTGCAATAATATTTGCCCATATCCCATGAAATCGGCCTAAAATACGTTTACTCCGCTCTGGTGGAAAATAACTCTGTATATATGAAATTACAAAAATCAGCACACAAAGTAACACTGTAATTTTCAGTACATCGTAAATGAAAAACTGAATACTGCCACCTGTTCTGCTGCTTATATCTAAACCAAGTACCGAAAGTCCTGTGCCTATCATTTCATTGAGCCATTTCATTCCAAGCACTTGATCTTGAACAAAACCCCATATACTCATAAAATAACCTCTCTTTTCTATTTGACAGAATTACATCAAATTATTTTGATCTATTATCCCTAAGTAAACGCCATCCCGGCCAGATGGCGTTTACTGGGCGCAAGAAGAACAGTCACGTTCTTTCTCTGCGTTTGGAGTGGTCAGCTTTTTCAGCAGATCTACTGCATAATCCCGGCCCGAAGGACTCAACTGATAATGTGTCCATTTTCCCTCCTGACGGCTGGTAACAATGCCGGAATCACAAAGAATTTTCATATGGTAGGAAAGGCCGGACTGAGTTAAATCCAATGGCTCCTGCAAAACACAGGCACACTTTTCACCGCTTCGGAGCTGTTCCAGGATTGCCAGACGCTTCGGATCACAGAGCGCCTTAAATACCTTTGCCTGCTCTTGATATACTCCCACTAAGGTTCCACCTCACATCAATAATTTTTGATATATCATAGTATATGCTATCCTCTGGATTTTGTCAATACACAGCAGATGTAACCTTTAGCACTTCAGCTCTATGGAGCCCCTGTAAACATATCGTTCCTATCATGTAAAACGACAATCGCCTTAAACACAGCGCTGCACGCTGTATTCAAGGTGATTCAATAATCCATATCCTTTTCTGTCAGCCTATAGAGACTGTATTATCAGTCTCACTTGCAAATGTGGTCATCGAAAGTGGTAGGGCAAAACAATCTGCGGAAAACTTATAAAAATGATTGCTGAACTGCTAAAGATTTAAACGCATCAAGTAAATTGATCCCCGACGGATCACTTTTTAAAATTCTAAGTTCTTCTTTTTTGCTCTCAGATAATAAATTTTCATCATAATTCGGGAGCCTTATTTCCGTCATAGTAGGTAACAGATATTTATCATATTCTTCTTGAGATATTAAATTCATTTGAAGAAGGTCGTTCATAAAATCAAAACTTTCGCTTTTAAACTCCTTCATAGCTGCCTCATTACCTGGCAAATCAAAGTTAAAATTTAAATCTTCCAAATCATATTTATTCCGTAAATATGATTTTTGTTGAGGCGTCAGTTCTCCCACACTATTGGTCTCATCACTTTTTTTCCAATTTATTTACAAAAAAGACAATGCAAAGCTGTCCACAGCAACATAACTGACGTTGTCTCCGCCGACCGCCCTGAAATGCGCTTCGGCACAGTGAATCCTCGCCCTTTCTGCCGCACCTGACCGTCCGGAACGCATCCCTTCTTTTGTCCCCACTACAAGGTAAGCGCACCCTGCCGTTTCTCCGCGGAGAGCGATCGCCCAGCCGGGAGTATAGCGTCCCGCCGGTGTTGCGATAGAAAAGCTCTCCGGCAGTTTTACATACACTGCCACTTTCTCGTCTGCCTCAAGTTCTCTGACAAACTCTCTTTCCGCAGCAGAATCACAGACAACATAGTCGTACAGATGTTTTTCCGTCTTCATTACGTTCACGCCAAGTCTTCCCCTGACCGTGCGGTCAGTAAAGATATTTTCTTTGCATCGCTCATCTGCTGCATGGTAAGTAATATGCTCCACCATGGCTTCTGCTTTCTCGTTATTTATAAGCGAGGCACACTTGATGATAAACTCTTCCGGATTATTTTTGAACTGTTCAAATACATCCCGGCGGATTCCTGCAAGGATCTGCACGACGGTCTTTCTCGTAAGACCAGTCTCACCGGCCAGTTTTCCAATCAGATCATATTTTATCCTGCTGTTTCCAGCAATGCTGCTCCCATATGTCACAGAGCTTTTCTTTTCAAATGAGCCGACGGGTACAAGTCCTTTTCCTGATGCCGCATCTTCCATGATTCCTGTATCCACCTGATAACATATCCTGGAAATACGAAGCCGGGAATCAAGTGCAGCAACTGCTCTGCGCACCAGCTCGTCCGTATCAAAATCAACTGTGTACACAGATTTCCTGCTGATCGCCGACCACAATCCCTGAAACTCCGGACTGTTGAGTTTATCTTTGTCAACACACAGTTCCACCTTATTGTTACGCGCATTTTCCGGCAGCATCATTTTTGGATCGCAGGCAGAGTCAATCATCTCTGCAGCGGATTCCGCCATCTCAGCCTGCAGTCCTCTCGCAAAGTCGTCATAACTCTCGCTGGCAATTACAGTAAGGACATTTACATACTGAACATCCTTTCCAAGTACGCTCTCGTCCATGCGCTCCCCGTTCTGATCCACGCTCAGCCTGAGCCCCCGCCCTACTTCCTGGCGCTTCCTTACTTCGCTTGAGCTCTGTTTGAGGGTACAGATCTGGAATACATTCGGATTATCCCACCCTTCCCGGAGGGCAGAATGAGAAAAGATAAAACGAACCGGAGAACGCTCAGGATCTCTGTCCAGAAGCAGCTCTTTGTTTTTCATGATAAGGTCGTAAGCAGCCGCATCATCCGTTGTGGTCTGTTTCCCTGATACTTTACTGTCAATCATCCTTCCTTTTCTGTCAACAGAAAAATATCCTGCATGCGTGTCATATGGTTTTATCGCCTTGAGATATTCCTCATACGCTCTCTCGCTGTCACCGAGTTCAAGACGGGCTGTAATATCTATATACTCTTCTTCAAACATCCGTGCAAAGATTCCGTTATGCGGCAGTCCTGCATCGTCATACTCGCGGTAATTCTTCACTTCGTCGATAAAGAAAAGGGAGAGGACTTTTATTCCTCTGTGAAAAAGCTGGCGCTCCCGTTCGATATGGGAAAGTATTGTCTCACGGATCTGGATACGGCGGAGATTGTCTCTGTCTGTCCTGCCGGTCATCTCTCCTGCATGAAGCTTTATTCCATTCAGAAACTCAACGGAACCCTCCCACCCGTTCACTGATTTTACTACAAAATTGTTTTTATACTCTTCACATCCATTGGAGGACACATATAAGTCAAACCCTTCCCGGACCGTCCTTGTGACCTTTCTGATCCCTGATCCGCTCTTTTGGTCGAACTGGATCGTCGCTGTCGGGTCAGACCGGGAAAGATTGACGCTCTCCAGATAAACATAGCTTTCAGCGGCAGCGCTTCCGGTTTCGCTGATCCCTTTTACCGCTATCTTTTTCACCAGTCTCTTATTGTATGCTTCTGCCGCGTCAAGACGGTACACCATATTATAGATACGGTCTTTTCTGTGGGTAGCAGAATAACGCAGCGTCATAAGCGGATGAAACTCTTTCAGACGTTCTCTCGTGTTTCTTCCTTCTACGGACTGGGGCTCATCGATAATCAGGATAGGGTTCGTTTTCGCGATGATATCGATCGGCCTCCGGGAACAGAGATCATCCAGTTTCATATAGATCTTCCGCGCGTCTTTTCCTCTTGCATTAAATGCCTGCGAGTTGATGATCATCACATGCACAGAGCTGTCTGCACCAAACCGGTCGATCTCTTCCAGACGGCTGGAATCATAGATGAAAAATCTGATCTTTTTCCCATATTCTTCTGCAAAATGTTCCTGCGTGATCTCAAAGGATTTGTAGACTCCCTCCCGGACCGCAATGCTTGGAACGACAACGATAAATTTCTTCCACCCGTATTGTTTGTTCAGTTCATACATCGTCTTAATATAAGTGTATGTCTTTCCAACGCCCGTCTCCATCTCAACAGTGAGATTATATCTGCCCTCCAGTGCAGGCGACACCGGAAGCTGGTTCTCCCGCTGAACTTTCTGGATATTCTCAAGGATGGCGTCGTCATCAAGTCCGGGAACGATCTCATGGTTGCTCCCCTTATCAGACGTACAAGAAGATGTCCTGTAAGGCTGTCCGGCAAACACATCACAGACAGCTTTGGCTGCGTCTGCCTGGAATTTCTGATACCTGAAACGTAATCTCATCCTGCATCCTCCTAAATCACTTTCACCCGGGTATCCGGTGCGGATAATTTAAAGATTTCTTCTACGTTAATTTTAGCTGCGCTGTCTGCAAAACTGCCGTCGCAGAAAACAGCTCGCAAAGGCCGGCGTGCGGCAATCGTTCTTATCACACTGTCAGGAACATCCTCTTCAAAACATGCGATCAGATCGCCGTTATTATATGTATGCACCGTGTATCCGTCAATCTCTTCAGAGATGTACGGCATAGTAAGGGGGAGCCCCCATTCCAGCAGACAGCCGAACAGAAGGTCTATGTCTCTGCGGTCCGGTTTGATGTTTGACTCAAGCTCTGCCAGCATGGACTGATCGTACATGTCAGCAGAGTAATACACATCTGCCATATTGGAATCAGACAGCCGAAAGACTCTGAAACCTGTATCGAGATCTTTACATCCCGGAGAACTTTCCTTTATCTTTGCTCCTGCCTTTCTGATCCTGTCTTTTCCGATCTCACAGATGTTCTTATACCCGTTTTTATATGCCTCACTGTCAGGCAGCGTCTCCTCCGGGAGCTGTACCATGATAAATCTGCGTTTCCCGCCGTCTTCTGAATTCATCTGCATGACTGCCTGAGCGGTTGACGCGCTCCCCGAGAAGAAATCCATTATCAATGCTTCTTTATCCCTCCTCGCAGCAGTAAGGAGCAGATGCCTAATCAGCCCGGAAGGCTTGGGGAAGTCAAATGGCCTGAAACCGAACAGGCTTCTCAGTTCAGACGTTCCCTGAGCAGTATTGCACTGGTCGGACGTAATAAGATTTCTGAAAGGAACCGATCTCTCGACCGGGTTTCCTTCATTGTCTACTTTGGAATAACGTTTATTATAGACGCTCCATTGTCCGTTCTTTTTCTTAAATTCGATATAGCCGTTAACGATTCCCCATTCGACCTTTGTCCTGCTCCAGAGATAGTTCCATCCCTCGGAAGATTTTTCAGAACCGCCGCCCGGATATCTCATCGTTCCGTCCGGCATGCGTATTGGATAATTCAGGGCGTCAGAATAATGCCCCGCGACACGCCGGCGGTCCAGTTTGTCCAGAGCATATCTTCCTCTCTCTTCCTCATATTCATCTGAGAGAGAATATCTTTCGTCATTTACAACGTTTCCGTCAAAGATAACATCATTTCTGTTTTTTGTATAAATGAGGATATTTTCAGTCACTGTAACGATATCGGTCCCTGTATTTGAGCCTGCTGTGGACTGCCAGATCATATTTGCGACAAAGTTTTTTGGGCCGAAGATCTCATCACATATTTTTTTCAGATTGGCAAGTTCATTATCATCGATCGATATGAAGATGACCCCGTCATTACGCAGCAGATTTCTTGCAAGTAACAGCCTGGAATAAATCATACTGCACCAGTCCGAATGAAATCTCCCGCTGCTGTCGGTATTCCGGAACAGTCTGTTGCCTTCCTCATCCATGCGGGCGGCCGCTTTCTCATATTCTGCCGCATTTCTGCTGAAATCATCTTTATAGATAAAATCATTTCCCGTATTATAGGGCGGATCGATATATATGACTTTTACCTGCTCCAGATAACTCTCCTGCAGAAGCTTGAGAATGTCAAGATTATCGCCCTCGAGATAGAGATTCTCTGTACTGTCCCAGTTGATGCTCTCTTCTCTGGAAGGACGCAGTGTCTTTTGTATCGGTTTATTTGCATCGTCTATTGCCTGTTTCTTTCCCACCCAGTTAAACTCGTATGATTCACCGCTTTGCTCCACATCATATGAGAGCATCTGTCGGAGCCTGTCAAAATCAATGCTTCTTACAAGTCTGCCGTCTTTATCCAAAGCTTCACTGACACAATTGGGAAAAATCTCCGCTATCTTTTCAATATTCTCCGCAATCATATCCGGTGATCCTCTTTTTATCTTATCCATCTGTCTCTGTTTCCTTCTCGTGATGTTACAGCTAAAATCCATAAGTATTATATCACAATATTTCTCATCCGTCGGGATTATCTTTTTACTGCGGTAAAATATACCAGTACTGCCAGCGGCATCGTCAGAAGCAGGGCCGGGTAAAACCATCCGATATCCAGTGAACCATACAACGCTCCGCCGATCATGGGACCAAGGGTCATCCCAAGATCCAGACCGATATAATAAGTGCTGTTCGCAAGTCCTCTCTTCTCTTTTCCCGCCAGGAGCATCGCTGTAGACTGACACACAGAGCTCATGATGCCGTATCCGCCTGCCAGAAATGCAGAAGCCAGAAGCATCGTCACATTGCTGCGCATGAACGTAAGCAGGATGACAGCCGTCGCTTCGCATGCGCTGCTCGTCAGAAGAAACACATGGAGAGGCACTTTGTCAAAAAGATTTCGCAGTGTCAGCCTGAGAAAGATCAGGACTGCTGCATAGGACGGAAAAAACATGCTCACTGTCACATTAAGATGCCGTACTTCAGCGTAGGTTACGAGAAACGACTGGGTCGCGCAGTAAGGAATCGCAAACAGCATAATGATAAAAGCAATGGGAAGTACTTTCAGATCCACGAGCTGCCAGCGGGGCGTTTTACCCTCTGTCTGAGGCTCTCTCTTAAAGACCGGCTCTCCTCTGTCTGCTGTAAACTGGATGACGATAAGGATTGCTGCTGAGAAAATGAAAGCGATGATAAATGCAGTCCGGTAGCCAAAAGTCTGGTATACGCTGACGCCGATTGCGGGAGCGACGGCCATTCCAAGGGCGTTCATCGTGCCATAGAGTCCCATGCCGGAACCTATCTTATCCTTTGGGAGCATATTGGACATCCAGGTGGACAGACAGACGGAGCAGCAGGCAAAACCGATGCCGTTGATGATCCTTGCGATCACTATGACGATCCCATTTGGTGCAATGATATAGCCTGCACATGCAGCAGCCATCAGCGCCGAACCTATGAAAGTGAGCCTGTATTTACTGATCTTGTCAGCAAGGTTTCCGGCAAGGGGACGGCAGACCAGAGAGCACAGATTCATCAGTCCGCCTACAAATCCCATCACAGCGGCAGATGCCCCGAGGCTCCCGGTAAATCCTGTTATGAGCGGTGTGACCAGCATTGGACTGGACATATAGAAAAAACTGGCCGCCAGAACAAGGATGATATCCTTTGAGTAAATACTTTGTTTCATGATGCATCTCTCCCGCTGTCTGTTCTGTTATTCTATTATTTTATTCTTATATTTCCGTACTATTCAGACACAGCGTAAGAATGGCTGAACGATTCCAAATATCGAAATGCGCCCTGCTGGTGCAGAGCGCATTGATCTCTCTGTGTAATGACAGTCTCAGGTCTCATCCACCGGATTTCTGCCCCGGAGCCTGAGATAATAGAATCTCATTTTCCCCACAAGGATTGTAAGATATCTGAGCACCGGCTCTGTCGCTATTGCAAATACGACGAACAGCATAACACATTCTGTCGTCATTCCGGTGATAGCAAACAGATCTTTCAGGAAGATACTGCAGAATACGAGTCCTGCAATACAGACGCCCAGGATCGCCGCACGTATCTTATTCATAGGCGCGCTGATCTTATAAAGGATCATGAAACCTACGATAGCCAGCAGCATGGTCGCCGCTGTGGAAATGTCTGTAGAATCCACTCCAAACGTCTTTCCGAAGATCACAAGCGCGCCCACCGCAAGCGCGTCAGTCACCGCAGCAGGAAGAGCCTTCAGGAACACGTTCGTCAGAAAATGTCCCTTAATGATGTTCTTATTCGGCTCAAGAGCCAGGAAGAACGCGGGCACGCCGATCGTAAACATACTGATCAGCGAGATCTGTGACGGCGCCAGAGGATATGTAAACATGAACACCACTGAAATCAGGCTCAGCAGGAAAGAGAAGATGTTCTTCACAAGGAACAGACTGGCTGAGCGCTGGATATTGTTCACCACTCTTCTCCCTTCCAGTACAACCTGCGGCATACAGGAAAAATCTGACTCCAGAAGTACAAGCTGGGATGCCTGCGCCGCCGCGTCACTACCGGATGCCATGGCGATACTGCAGTCGGCGTCCTTTAGAGCCAGGACGTCGTTAACACCGTCTCCGGTCATCGCCACAGTGTGGCCTGCATCTTTCAGGATACGGACAAATTTCCGTTTCTGATCAGGCGTAACCCGTCCGAATACAGTGTTTTCGAGCACTGCCTTTTCCAGCATCCTCTCATCGTGAAGCTCTGACGCATCCACACATTTATCCGCATTTCTGATGCCCGCCTGTCTGGCTACGTTTGATACTGTGACAGGGTTGTCACCTGAAATGACTTTAATTTCTACTCCCTGTTCCGCAAAATATTGGAAAGTTTCTCTTGCCGCCTCTCTGATCGGATTCGCAAGCAGGACAAAACCAAGGGGAGTGATGCCGTGATCAAGAGGGCTTCCGTCTATCTTGCCGTCATAAGTGCCAAAAACGAGAACACGCGCGCCTTTAGAAGCATGTTCTGTTATCTCTTCGGCATATCTGCCATATTTTTTCATCAAGACAAATTCCGGCGCCCCGAGTACATATGCACCGTCCCCAAAGGTAACGCTGCTGTATTTTGTCGCTGAAGAGAATCCTGTCTTCGAGATGGCTTTCTTTCCGGATACTGCCGTGAAATACTCCTTTATGGCCGCCATTGTAATATTATCTTTCGTCATGGCAGCGGCAAAATCACCGATCATCGTACGGAGCGGCTCCATATGATCCGCATCATATTCTTCCGTCTCGATCACATCCAGGACTTTCATGGTGTTTTCCGTGATCGTCCCAGTCTTGTCCACACAGAGGACATCCACACGGGCAAGCGTCTCAATACACTTCATATCATGGAGAAGAACCTTTTTCTGTGCCAGACGTATGGAACTGACAGCAAGAGCCACACTTGCGAGCAGATACAGACCTTCCGGTATCATTCCGATGACCGCAGCGATCATAGACGTCACGCTTTCGCGAAACCCGTCGTGCTGGAAGAAAAATGCCTGGGAAAACAGAACGAGTCCAATCGGAATAATCGCCACGCCGACATACTTTACAAGTTTGTCAAGGGAACGGATCATCTCTGACTGCTCGTCAGACTGCATCTGCTTTGCCTGAAGGGTAAGTTTCGAGATGTAGGAATCTGCCCCCACTCTGTCCAGCCTTGCGTGGCATTGTCCGGAAACGATAAAGCTGCCCGACATGAGCTTATCGCCTTTCCTTTTCGTGATCTCATCAGATTCACCAGTCAGAAGTGATTCATTAACCTGCGCTTCTCCGGCGCTCACGACAGCATCTGCGCAGATCTGATCCCCTGCCTTGAAGATTACAATATCATCGATGACAAGCTCCTCCGCATCGATCACGGATCGTTTTCCGTCGCGGACGACAGTCGCATGAGGCGCATTGAGCATGGTCAGCTTGTCCAGCACCTGTTTCGCGCGTATCTCCTGCACAATACCGATCAGGGTATTTGCAATGATGACCGGAAGAAAGGTAAGATCCCTGAAAGAACCTACAGCTATCAGCAGAACCGCGAGCACAGTAAAGATCAGGTTGAAATATGTGAAGACATTTTCATGGATGATCTCTCTCGTTGTCTTGGACGGCGGCTCGACAGAGCGGTTTACCCAGCCATGCTGGCGGTGTTCCTGTACCTGCTCTCCAGTGAGCCCTTTCCTGTAGTCAGGCTCGTACCGTGTCGTCGGCAGTCTTTTTTCCCTTTTTTCCTCTGTCTGGTCTTGTCTTCTCCTTCGCATATCTGTCTGGTCCTTTTATTCCTCTTTTATCCCGTCCGCTTCAGAAAGATTCTTCTGCGTCAGTATGTTCATAAACTCTTCCCCTGTTATCGTTTCTTTGTCATACAGGAATTTGGCAAGTTCATGGAGTTTTTCCTGATTTTCTTTCAGAAGCTCCATTGATTTGCTGTAAGCCTGTTTCACGGTATCCACAACCATGTCGTCGATGAGCGCAGCCGTTTCAGGGGAACAGCTCAGACTGCTGTCGCCCCCGAGATACGGATTCGCCTGTGTCTCCAGAGCCACCATGCCAAATCTGTCGCTCATGCCATAACGTGTTATCATGGCGCGGGCAAGTTTCGTTGCCTGCTCGATATCATTGGCAGCTCCTGTAGTAACAGAGCCAAATACAAGTTCTTCCGCGCACCGTCCACCGGTGAGCGTAGCAATCTTGTTCGCAAGTTCTTCCTGCGACATCAGGTTACGCTCCTCTTCTTCCACCTGCATGGTATATCCAAGCGCTCCGGATGTCCTTGGTATGATCGTTATCTTTGTCACCGGCGCAGAATTTGTCTGGAGCGCGGCGACCAGGGCATGGCCGATCTCATGGTACGCCACGATCAGCTTTTCCTTTGTCGAAAGCACCTTGTTCTTCTTCTGGTAACCTGCAATCACCACTTCAATGCTTTCCTCAAGATCTGACTGCGTGACAAATTTTCTGTCTTCCCGTACGGCTCTTAACGCCGCCTCGTTGACCATATTCGCAAGTTCTGCTCCGGAAGCTCCGGAAGCCGCCCTTGCAATGGCGTTAAAATCAACGTCATCGCTGACTTTGATCTTTCTTGCATGGACTTTAAGGATCTCTTCCCTTCCTTTGAGATCCGGCAGTTCCACAGGGATACGCCGGTCGAACCTGCCTGGCCTTAAGAGCGCAGGGTCCAGTGTGTCCGGACGGTTCGTCGCTGCCAGGATTACTACCCCTTTAGACGCGTCAAATCCATCCATTTCTGTCAGAAGCTGATTCAGAGTCTGCTCACGTTCATCATTGCCGGCAAATCCCTGACTGTCGCGCTTCTTTCCGATCGTGTCTATCTCGTCGATAAACACAATGCACGGAGCCTTTTCATTTGCCTGTTTAAAAAGATCGCGGACTTTGGAGGCGCCCATGCCGACGAACATTTCGACAAATTCTGAACCCGATATTGAAAAGAACGGAACTCCTGCCTCGCCTGCCACCGCTTTTGCAAGCAGTGTCTTCCCGGTGCCGGGCGGTCCCACGAGGAGCGCTCCTTTCGGGCATACAGCGCCGATCTCCTGATATTTCATGGGGTTATGCAGAAAATCCACAATCTCTGTCAGAAGCTCTTTTGCCTCGTCCTCTCCAGCTACATCATTGAAAGTAATTCCAGTCTGCGACTGTACATACATCTTCGCATTGCTCTTTCCAAACTGCATGAACGGACTTCCGCCTGTTCCGCCGCCCATCTTCTTCATGAGCTGTCTTGAGAGGAGCTGTCCAAGCGCAATAAATATCGCGATCGGTATAATAAGCGAGATAAGCATACTTAGGAAAGGATTCATCTGCTCTTCCGCAACTCTGCCAAACTCACAGCCGGATTCTCTCAAGCGGTTTACCAGATCCGGATCTTCAAACCTGGTTGTCTCATACTGCCTGGGTTCCTCGCTTTTGTCTGTAAAATATATGCTTTCTCCCTCAAGCTGGACTTTGGATACTTCTTTATCCTCCACCATCGTAAGGAATGTTCCATAATCCACCTCTGTGATATTCCCGCCTGTCATACGTGGAAATATCACAGAGTTGAACAGGATGAGCACAGCGAGCACTATCAGATAATATACAATCAGAGGCTTCTTTGGTTTCTCTACCTGTTGCATCAATAGTCTCCTTCTACTTCTTTTTGCCAAGCGCTAAGCGGATAGCCTTTAATATCTGGATGACCGGGATGTTCACTGCCGCGAGTCCGTACACAGTAAATAACTGAGTAATCGTCAGAGTCTGTACCTTAAATATATTTTGCAGTCCTGGTATCATAACAACACATGTGATCAGGGCAATACCAAGCACAAACGCTCCGATCAGGAATTTGTTGTTCGCAATCTTTCGTGTAAATACGACTGGTCTGTCAGATTTACAGTTAAATCCGTGGAACAGCCTTGCGGAACAAAGCGTAGCAAACGCCATTGTCATTCCAAGTGTTTCATTTCCGCCTGCATAACCAATCATAAACGCAATCATCGTCGTCACTGCGATGGAAAGTCCTTCTGTTGAGATCTTCAGGAGGAAATCTTTCGTCAGTATAGACTCATTCATCGGTCTTGGTTTCTCATTCATCACATCCTTGGAGCCCGGCTCAAGTCCCAACGCGATCGCGGGAAGACTGTCTGTCAGCAGATTGATGAACAGCAAGTGCACCGGCGCGAACGGAACCGGAAGAGCCATGACTGAAGCGTAAAGCACCGCGAGGATCGCGCCGAAATTTCCTGAGAGCAGGAACTGTATAGATGATTTAATATTTCGGTATATATTTCTTCCGTTTTCTACTGCTTTTACAATGGTGGCAAAATTATCGTCTGTCAGCACCATAGCGGCAGCATCCTTGGACACTTCGCTTCCGGTGATGCCCATCGCGACGCCGATGTCAGCCTGTTTAAGCGCCGGAGCGTCGTTGACGCCGTCTCCGGTCATAGATACAATATTGCCCTTATCCTGCCATGCCCTCACGATACGGATCTTATGTTCTGGCGACACACGCGCATAAACAGAGATCCCCTCTACAAAATCTTTGAGTTCTTCATCAGACATCTTGTCAATCTCTGCACCCTCACATGCCTCAGACTCATTTTCCAGGATGCCGATACGTTTTGCGATCGCTGCCGCCGTCACCTTGTGGTCTCCAGTGATCATGATCGGGCGGATGCCCGCTCTCTTACATTCCTCTACAGCCGCCTTGGATTCCTCCCTCGGCGGATCCATCATAGCGATCAGTCCAATAAAAGTCAGATCATACTCGTGATCTAAATTCAGTTCCTCTTCATCTGATACTGTCCTATATCCAAATGCCAGAACCCGGAGTCCTTCTCTTGAAAACTTCTGGTTCTGCTCTTCAATCTTCCTGCGGTCATCTTCTGTCAGCGGACGGACTTCGTCTCCGATCCGGATTTGAGTCATACGGTCGAGCAGTACATCCACGGCGCCTTTGATCACCATGGTAGGAACTTCTTCCATCGTATGCTTTGTTGACATCAGTTTACGGTCACTGTCAAAAGGATTTTCGCTCTCTCTGGGATATTTTGCGCGTACAGCCTCTGGATCAAGTCCCAGCTTGCTGCCTAGGTTAATCAGAGCTGTCTCTGTCGGATCCCCGATCTCCACCCCGTCCGTGTTCTTAGAATCGTTGCATAACATGCTGCTGATGAGCAGACGGCTCTGGGAAGGATCATTAATGTCTATATCCGCAGCTTTGATGCATTTTTCGTCTACATAATAGTCTTCTACAGTCATCTTGTTCTGTGTCAGCGTTCCTGTCTTATCAGAACAGATGATAGATACACTTCCCAGACCTTCTACAGCCTGGAGCTTACGGATGATCGCATGCTCCTTTGCCATTTTCTGTGTTCCAAAGGACAGCACGATAGTCACGATAGAGCTTAACGCCTCCGGAATAGCTGCAACCGCAAGAGCTACTGCAAACAGGAAGGCGTCTCCCGGCTGATCTCCTCTGAAGATACTGATACCGAACAGGATCGCACAGAAAACGATGATCAGAATAGAAAGCTTCTTTCCAAAGTCGTCCAGATTGATCTGAAGCGGAGT